>SVOA01000002.1 GCA_015066635.1 Oscillospiraceae bacterium
CGCTCTGTTTCTTCAATTCCTCTCGGAATCTCAGGGTTCCTTTTTCGTCGTTGTTTAATTTTTAAGGTTCGGTTTGCTGCGCTCTCGTGCGAGCGCTCGAATATAATATCAAAATAAAATACAAATGTCAACACTTATTTTCAAAAATTGTCCATTTTTTTAATGATTTTCAAAACCCCGCCGGGTGTTCCCTGATTTTCGGCAAAACGCAGACTTTTATATGTAACTAAATAATGGTTGAATTCCTCGGACTAAAGTATTATAATGAATAAGCGTTTATTATACTATTTATATAAGGAAGGAAGTTACGCGGTGAAGATTTCATCTTTAAGAAATACCGACAGCCTCGGAAGGCTCAGGGAATTCCTTATAAGTGAAAAGTTCATGCTTATGCTGTTTGCGATTGCTTGTGTTATAACTGTATTTCATCTTGAAATAGCAGGCGTATTTGTATTTGTCTTTATAATATCCTTCCTGCTCGTCGTCTGTGAAGATTTGCTGACCACCACTCTGCCGTTTTTGCTTTTATCGGAAACGCTGATAAAATGTTACGGCTCTTACCATACATTTATAAAGTATATTTGGCTCGGAGCAGTTCCAATAGCGGCGCTTATTTTCCACCTTGTTTGTTACAGACGCAAGCTGTCTCTCGGCAAATGCTTTACCCCCACCCTTTTTGTGGCTGTTGCCGTTACTCTGGGCGGCGTGGGTTTCCTGTCGCTTAAAGAATACTTTAATCTGACGGCTTTTTATTATGTTTTCGGACTCGGCTTCGGTATGCTTATTATATATGTTCTGCTCAACACATATCTTGACACTCCGAGAAATTACAGCCTGAGCGAGAAGCTGACAGACATAATGCTCTATATGGGACTTTTCGGAGTTTTTATGATAGCGGAGTTTTACATAACAAGCATTCCCGCGGTAATCGAAGCGCGCGGAATTCTCTATATGCAATGGAGAAACAACGTATCGACCTTCCTTATGCTTGCCATGCCGTTTGCTGCGCTGAAATCCGTTAAGAAGCCTTCTTATCTTTTCCTTACGCTGATATTTTTCCTGTCAATTCTGCTGACAGGTTCAAGAGGCGGACTGCTTTTTGGCTTTATTGAGCTGATGATGGCGGTCAGCATACTCATAAGCATAGACAAACGCCACAGATGGATTTTTGTCGCAACGGGTATGGGACTTGCACTGTCGGTGCTTGTTTTCTTCCAGGACTTCTACGGCTTCTTCGGAGAAACCTTTGACCGTCTGGTTATGGGTATATCCGGCGGAGAAAAGGAAGTCAGGGTAAGACTTTTCGAAAGAGCATTTGAAAACTTCTATCACAACCCGATTTTCGGCACGGGACTTGCCTATATGGGAAACAGAGACATACATCCCTCTGCCGAATTTGCGCTGTGCTGGTATCACTGCGAGCCGCTTCAAATCATGGGAAGTCTGGGACTTGTCGGAATTATCGCCTTTGCTGTTCAGATTTTTTCAAGGCTTATACTGTTTGTAAGAAAAAGGACTATCTTTAATATAACAATTCTTGTTTCCTATCTCGGAATTGAAATGATGTCGCTTGTAAACCCCGGAGTTTTCTGCCCCCTGCCCTATCTTTTCCTTGTAACAATGTTTATGTCAGTAGTCGAAATAGCGAACCGTACCGAACACATTAACACTCTGTCAGCGGATATCAGCCACAGCCAGAGGCTTGAGGACGAGGACGAAGACGACGAGGATGAGGACGACGAAGATTAAAACAGACATAAAAAAAGATGCATCGTTTGATGCATCTTTTTTTATTTTTATTATCAGTCAAGGAAATCCTTGAGCTTTTTGCTTCTTGACGGATGGCGGAGTTTACGCAGAGCCTTTGCCTCGATCTGACGTATTCTTTCTCTTGTAACGTCAAACTGCTTACCGACCTCCTCAAGAGTTCTGGGATGTCCGTCCTCAAGTCCGAAGCGAAGCTTTAAAACCTTTGCCTCGCGTTCGTTAAGAGTCTGAAGGACCTCCTCAAGCTGTTCCTTGAGAAGCGTCATTGAAGCCGCGTCAGCGGGAGCAAGAGCCTCATCGTCGGGTATGAAGTCTCCGAGGTGGCTGTCCTCCTCCTCGCCGATGGGAGTTTCAAGCGAAACGGGTTCCTGAGCAACCCTGAGAATCTCTCTAACCTTATCAACGGGCATATTGAGTACCTCGGCAATTTCCTCTGCCGTCGGGTCTCTGCCGTTCTGATGAAGAAGCTGACTGTTTGTTTTCTTGACCTTATTGATGGTTTCTACCATGTGTACTGGAATTCTTATCGTTCTCGCCTGGTCTGCGATGGCTCTTGTGATAGCCTGTCTTATCCACCAAGTAGCATAGGTTGAGAATTTAAAGCCCTTGGTGTAGTCAAACTTTTCAGCCGCCTTGATAAGTCCGAGGTTGCCCTCCTGAATGAGGTCGAGGAAATTCATACCTCTGCCGACATATCTCTTGGCAATACTTACGACCAGTCGCAGATTTGACTCAACAAGTCTTTTCTCTGCTGCTTCGTCATTGTCGGCTATTCTCATGGCGAGCTCGATTTCCTCCTCGGGAGTAAGAAGCGTAACTCTGCCTATATCCTTGAGATATACCTTGACGGGGTCATCCATGGAATTTCCGTGTCCTTCGCCCTCGCCTTCAAGCACATCCTGGTCCTTGGGAATATCCTGGTCGAAGTTGAGCGATTCAAGTCCGACATCAAAATCGTCAACGATTTCAATATTCAGAGCCTCAAGAGATTCATACACCTTCTCAAGCTCTTCAACGGGGAAATCGCTCTCAACAATGGCTGTGTCGATTTCCTGAGTTGTAACCTTACCCGTTACCTTTGCTTTCTCAATAAGCTCGGTAATCTGATTTTTCTTTTCGCTGTTGTTCATATTCTCTCCCTTTCACACTTTATGTATCATCTTCTTTTGGCTGCTTGTCCGAAAAGAGCTTTAAGAACTGCTCATCGGACATTTCGGAAGGTTTAACCGCCGTATTCTTATCCTTTTCCGCTTTGACGGCTTTTATGCAGCTTTCAATATCATCGGGATTAAGCCCTATAGCCCGGGCGTTGGCGGTAAAGCCTGCAATTACGGAAAGCTCGTCGTCGCTGAAGGACTGTGCTAAGAACGGCAGGTCAACGGGCTTGTCCTCCTCAAGCCTGTCGCATATTACCTTGAATACTCTGCTGTTAAACTCCGTTATGAAATCCGTATAAGATACGGAATTTTTAATTTTTTTATACTCTGTCGGGCAGGACATAAGCAAAGCAATAATTGTTTCCTCACATCTTGCCGCACGCAGATTGTCCCGTCTTTCGGGATTGACCTTGTTTTTGGGGTCGCGCGGGTTGCTCTCTGCCTTTTGAATCTCTCTGAACTGCTCCCTGCGTTTTGTGTATTTGTTTTTGCGTCTGTTCTTTTCAACCTCGCTTATAATAGCCGCTTTATTAACATTGAGCTTTTCCGCAAGGTCCGAAGCATACACGTCAAGCTCAACCGCGTTGTCAAGTTCGCTTAAAACAACCGCAGCCGCTTTCATAAAGCTGACCTTACCGTCATTTGTCAGCAAATCGTACTTGTGCATTTCGGCGTGAAGCTTGTATTCGGTATCGTTGGCAGCGCCTTCAATGAGGGAACGGAATCTGTCAACTCCGTATTTTTTGATTATTTCGTCGGGGTCCTTTCCTCCTGCCATTGTAATAACCTTGATTTTTACGGTGGTGTCGGCAAAAACCCTGAGAGCCTTTCTGACAGCCTCCTGTCCCGGCTCGTCATTGTCGTAACAGAGCAGGATTTCGCCTGTATATCTTGAGAGCGTCTGTGCCTGCTCCGAGGTCAGTGCCGTTCCGAGACATGCAACGGCATTTGTAAAGCCTGCCTGATGAAGCATTACCACATCGATATTGCCCTCGCAGAGTATCAGCTTGTCCGTATTGCCCTTTTTTGCAAAGTTAAGTCCGAACACCTCTCTGCCCTTTTTATAAATAAGGGTATCGGTTGTGTTTATGTACTTGTTGTGTTCCTCCTCGTTCAGACGTCTGCCGCTGAAGCCGAGGACGTTGCCCCTCAGATCGACTAACGGGAACATAAGCCTGTTTCTGAAGGAGTCGTAGCAGTTACCCTTAGGCGAACGCTTGATAAGGTCTGCCTGTAAAAGCTCATTATCGGTAAAGCCCTTTGAATTGAGATAATTTTTAAGCGTGTGCCAGCCGTCGGGAGCGTAACCTATACCGAAGTGCGTAACCGTTTCCTTCTTTAACTGACGGAAATTGCAGTAGTCTCTCGCAATTTTGCCGCAAGGCTCAAAGAGCATTTTATAATAGAATCTTGCGGCCTCACGGTTCGCTTCGTAAAGACGGCGTTTATTGTTGTGAAGTCCCGTATCGTAACCGTCCTCGGGCATATCAATACCGTTACGCTCGCAAATAAACTTAACCGCCTCGATATAGTCGAGGTGCTCTATATTCTTTATAAATGTAATAACGTCTCCTCCGTTGCCGCAACCGAAGCAGTAATATGACTGCGTGTCGGGATAGACATAGAAGGACGGTGTTTTTTCGTTATGGAACGGACATAACCCTCCGAGAAGCTTGCCCTTGCGTTTGAGAGTAACATAGGGAGACACCACGCTCTCAATGTCAACCTTCTGATGAAGTTCCATTAAAAAGTCATCGCTTAACGGCACGGTATTCTCCCCTTTCCTTTGTATTTTTTAAATAATTATTTTACCCACGAGTTGGGTATAAACAGCTCGTTGTAAACCTTTAAAACGTATCCGTCCGACATACTTGAAACGTAATCGCACGCGGCTCTCTCGGCGCCCTCCGAGTTTACAACTGTCTGATAGAGCTCGGGCAGTTTATCGGGATGAACACTGTAATACTCAAACAAGGTCTTTATAAGAGCCTCTGCCTTTTTTTCCTCGCCCTTGCAGGCGGCGTTTGTATATACGTTTTTATACATAAACGCGTGAAGCTCGTCAAACGGCTCCTGCACGGAAGCTTCCAGAGCAATATTCTCCGCTCCCGAATTTATAGCCGAAAGCACGAGCGTATTTATACGCTTTGCCTTGCGTTCTCCGAGAACATCGGAAATACTCTTAGGAATATCGCTTTCACTTAATACGCCCGCCCTTATGGCGTCGTCAATATCATGATTTAAAAACGCTATTCTGTCAGCAAGTTTAACGACTCTGCCCTCGCGTGTTTCGGCTTCCTTGCCCTCGGTATGACAGGGTATTCCGTCGCGCACCTCATAGGTAAGGTTAAGTCCTCTGCCGTTTTTCTCAAGCTTGTCCGCAACGCGCAGGCTTTGCTCGTAATGTCTGAAGCCTCCCGTCATAACCTCGTCAAGCGCTCTCTCGCCCGCATGACCGAAGGGCGTGTGCCCGAGGTCGTGTCCGAGAGCGATAGCTTCGGTTAAATCCTCGTTAAGACCGAGTCCCCTCGAAATTGTCCTCGCTATCTGCGAAACTTCAAGAGTATGAGTAAGTCTTGTCCTGTAATGGTCGCCCTCGGGAGAGAGAAAAACCTGAGTTTTATGTTTAAGACGTCTGAAAGCGTTTGAATGGATTATCCTGTCCCTGTCACGCTGAAAGCAGGTTCTGATTTCGCACTCGGGCTCAAAGACCGCTCTGCCCCTGCTTTCGGATGAAAGCGCGGCATATTGCGACAGAAACAGCTTTTCATTCTCTTGTGTTTTTTCTCTGACAGACATAAAAGCTTCCTTTCAAAAAATGTGCGTCAATTACTATATACCCCTAAAAAGACAATATTCCCCTAAAATTTTTAAATAATTATATTTTTCTTTTTAAATATTCTTGTTTTATGATTTCGGGAGTGATTTTTCCTTTGGACATTTCAAAAACAGAAGCCGAAAAGCTCTCTGTTTCCTCGGCGGGAACGCTGACGGTTATACCGACGTTTTCGGAGAAGTCCGACGCAACAGTTTCAGCCGACGTTTTCCCGATAAATTTAGTTAAGGTGTCGTGGAAAGCGTAATCGCACACTATTTTAACAAGCGTGAATTTCTTTACCTCGGCTTCCCCGCCCGCATCGAGCGCAAGCCTGCAGGCGTTGGAATAAGCCCTGACAAGTCCTCCGCCGCCGAGAAGTATGCCGCCGAAATATCTTGTTACTACCACGCAGACGTCCTCAAGTTCCCGTTTCTGTATCACGTCAAGCACAGGCATACCCGCCGTGCCCTGAGGTTCGCCGTCGTCAGAGAAGCGTTTTATATTTCCCTGCCTTAAAACATAGGCATAAACGTTATGCTTGGCGTCATAATGCTTTTTGGTAATTCTGTTTATAAACTCGGTGCATTCGTCCTCCGTTGTTACGGGACAGACATAGCCTATGAAGCGCGAGCGTTTTTCGGTAAATTCGTCGCTTGCTTCGTTCATAACGGTTTTGTAGCTGTCCATCGGCTTACCTCCTCTCTCAGAAATCAAAAAGCGGCACAAAAGTACCGCTTCTCAATTTTGATTTTAAACTTATTTGCCGAGATTATATCTCTTGTTGAATCTGTCAACGCGTCCGCCCGTATCAACAAGTTTCTGTTTACCTGTAAAGAACGGATGACAATTTGAGCAGATGTCAACACGGACATCCTCTTTAGTCGAACTGGTTTCAAAAGTTGCGCCGCAAGCGCACTTAACAGTTACGGGCTTGTACTCGGGATGAATACCGTCTTTCATTTACTGCCACCTCTTTTTACTAAACTCTATTAAGCCTATGAATTTTAACACATAAGAAAGAAAAATGCAAGTCTTTTTTAAAAATTCTTTATTTTGCTATTTTATCTTGCTTTCCTCTCCGAGGGCAAAGGAATAGATAAGAAGTTCCTTGACCTCGGTGCCGAGAATCTGCGCGGCGGCTGTTTTATAGACGTTTAACTGATTGCGGTACTTTTCGGACAGCTCGGAAACATCCTTTACCCTGTCCGTTTTATAGTCAAGCACAACAGCCTTGCCGTCCTCGATAAAAGCAAGGTCGATAACGCCCTGAACAAAGATTTTTTCGTCCTTGATTTCGTCGGGCAAATCTTTCTGCGTCAGCGACAGCGGTACAAAGACGCTGAATTTTTGCTCTCTGTAAACCGCCTGCGAATTCCTTATGCGTTCATACAGTCTGCTCTCAAAGAAGCGTCTGACATTTTTAAGGTCAATGACGGAAGCCTCTTTTTCGGTAAACTTACCTGCCGCAACAAGACGGTCAAGTTCTGCTTTAACATCCTTTTCTGCCGAGGAGAAGTCGCAAAGCTCCATAAATCTGTGAGTCAGAGTGCCTCTCTCGGCGGCAGTAAGCTTGTCGCCCTTGGCAAAGAAGGGAAGCGCAGAAGCAAAATACCTGTCATCCTTTTCAAGCTCGTTAAAAGCAGATGCCGCCTTTACCGAGGAAACCGTACTCAATGCCGAATACGGATAAACATATCCGGTTTTCTCTCTGATGAGTGCAAGCGTTTTACTGTCGCTCGCAGGCAGGGCGCAGACTTCGGAATCTTCTGCCTCTCTGTCAATAAGCGGTTCCCTTATTACTCTGAACAGCGCGTCAAAGTCCGACGCCTCGGGATAGACCTTGAATTTGCATAATTTCCTGAACTCGTCAGCATCCTTGTGCTTTAAGTACGCCTTTACAAACAGTCCCATAAAGTTTGTGGTGTCAAGCACCTCGCATGGATGTATTTTCTCTGTAAGTCCCGTATGCGCGTGCTTTGCTATAAAATCATCGGCGTGTGCGACCGTGCCGCAGAGTATAAGTTTTTCTTTGGCGCGCGTCATAGCGACATAAAGCTTTCTGAGTCTTTCGGAATAATCGTCTGTTTTTCTTGCAAGACTTACTGCCTCAAACTGAACCGTAGTATATTTACGGAAGGTCTTTTTATCTATTATTTTAATGCCGAGTCCCAGCTTCTCGTCGGCCTTAATCGAATTGATATCCGACTGTCCGACCGTTTCACAGCCGCCAATAATGACTATCGGGAATTCAAGTCCCTTGCTCTTATGAACTGTCATTATTTTTATGACGTTGGCGTCCTCCGACGTTACGCTTACGCCGCGAATATCGGAATTGTTCTCCGAGCAGCGGTCAATGTAGCGCATAAAACCCGAGAGTCCCTGATTTGAATAACTCTCGTAATTCTCCGCAAGACTTAAAAGTTTCATTAAGTTAAGGCGTCTGACGTCTCCGCCGTTCATCGCGCCGACAGAGGACAGAAATCCTGTACTTTCATATATGTAGCGGATAAGAGATTTGACGCTCATAACGGTAGAAAGCCGTCTTAACTGCTCGTAAACCGCAACAAAATTCTTTGCCTTTTCGCTGTCCGACTCACGCACGGCGTTATAAAGTCTGCCTTTCCTTTTGTTAATTCTGATAAGCGAGACATCGTCGGCGTCAAAGCCGAAAAGCGGAGACATCAGGACATTTAAAAGCGGAATATCCTGAATCGGGTTGTCTATTATGCGAAGCAGGGATACAACGGTGTTGACCTCCTCTGCCGAGAAAAAGTCGCCGCCGCCCTCGACAAATACGGGATACCCCCTTGAAATGAGCGTCTGCGCCATTTTACTGCACTGAGCGTTTTTCTGAAAGAGAATACATATATCCTTGAACTCGGCTTTGCGCGAGGTCTTTGCCTTTAAATTATAGACCTGCTCCTCTTTTAAAATCTGCTCAACTCTGTCGGCTATAAAGTCATATTCTTTATAATCGGGTTTTGCCTCGGCAAGAAATCCGTTGTCAAGCAAATTCATTTCAAACTGAATTTTATCCTCGGTACCGTATTTCGCGCCGTATTTAAGTGACTGTGTGCCGTCGTAGTCTAAGTCGCCGACCTTTTTGGACATTATCTTTGAAAAAATGAAGTTTACGGCTTTGAGCACACTCTCGCGGCTGCGGTAGTTTTTGTCAAGATGTATAAGAGTTCCTTCTTCGCTGTCATCTGTTCCCCACTTCTCCATCCTGCGCAGGAAAAGGAACGGCATAGCAAGTCTGAACTGATAAATGCTCTGCTTTATGTCGCCGACGAGGAAAAGATTTTTCATATTTTTTGACAGCGCGCAGAATATCGCGTCCTGTGCCTCGTTTGTGTCCTGATACTCGTCTATTAAAATCTCGTCATACTTGTCTCTGATTTCCTTTGCAAGCGGTGTGGGCTCTCCGTCCTTAAAGAGAAGTCCGAGCGCCAGAAGTGTAATATCGTTAAAGTCAAGAGCGTTTACCTCCGCCTTTTTACGGGCATAAACCTCTCTGAATTCCTTAACAACCTCAATAAGCTTTGAGACAACGGGATAAAGCGTCTGAGCGTCCTCAATAAACTCGTCGGAGGTTGCCGGCATTAACCCTGCAAGACTGCACATTATCCCGTATGCGCGGTAGCGAAGCGCTTTTGCCGCGTCCTGCTCGGGCAGACCGCAGCTTCTTACCGAAGGGAATTTACCGAAGTCCATACTGTCAAAGAGCTGCTTCGTTCTGTCCCAGTCATCCCTGTCTGCCGCTTCAAGCACCGACTCATAATATGTTTTCTCGGTAATAAAGCGGCTGTGATAAGATTCAAGCTGGGGAATACCGTCGGTAAATTCAAGCGCCTTATCCATAAGGCCGACGGCATAGGAGCCGTTATCCCTGATTCTTTCAAGGATAATTCTGCCGTATTCGGTTTTTTCGGGAGATAACGTCTCGGAATACGATTCCTTGATGTTGTCAAGCCATCTCTCCGGGTCGGTATGAGCATTGGCTCTGTCGTTGAGTGATTTTATTATACCTGCAAGAGTGCTGTCGGTTTTCTGTGTGCCGACAACGTCGCAGAGTTTAAGGAAATCTTCGCCGCCCTCGTCAAAGAACTTCTCGAGTACCTCGTCGGCAGCGTCTTTTTTAATTGCCTCAAACTCGCTTTTGTCGAGGATGTTAAAGTCGGGTGTGATGCCGAGTAAATGATAGTTGTCCTTGACAAAAGCGTTAAAGAACTGGTCCATATTGCAAATATCCGCAAGAGGTATCATAGCCCTCTGGCGAAGCAGATATTTGTTGCCGGGGGTTTCCTTGATTTTATCGTCTATTGCGTCAATAAGTCTTTCCTTCATCTCCGCCGCCGCAGCTCTTGAGAAGGTTACCACAAGAAGTCTGTCAACTCTGACGGGAGATTTCTCGTCGCAGATTTTGTTGAGAATTCTGTTTACAAGCACCGTGGTTTTGCCCGAGCCTGCCGCCGCAGATATAATGACGCTCTTTTCGTCAAAGAAAATAGCTTTTTCCTGTGCAGGAGTCCATTCCATCTCAGCCATTACCAAGCACCTCCCCGTCAGGATATTTATTTTCAAGCATTTTTATACTGTCATCGAATTTTTCTTTTTTTATGTCTTTGAAGCCGTCCTCCGCGTTAAAGCCGCAAACGCCTGCAAAATCGCAGTAATCGCAGGCTCCCTTTAAGGGCTTTACGTCGATAATGCCCTGATGAAGCGCCTCGGCAGTTTCCTTGAGCATATTGTCTATTTCTTTTTTAAGTCTCAAAAGATTTTCAAACGAAATAACATTACCCTTGACGCTGCCGTCGGAATTGTATGTAATCGGCAGGAATATACCCTTCAGGTCTTTTTCCATACCGTTGAGTGCGGTTTCGTCATCAATCGCCATACCTTTAAGCTGTCTGCCGATTAAGATTTTATTGTTAATCTCGTCCTCCCCCGCGTTTCTGCCGAGGTCGGAATCTGCGGGCTTTGCGGACAGATAAAAGATACCGCTCGGTACGGTTTCGCCGTACCTTTCGCCGCCGTTTGCATAAATGGCATAAAGGTAAATGAGCATCTGCGCGTTGATACCGTGGAACACCTCGTTTAACTTAAACTGTTTGATGCCCGACTTGTAGTCAATTATGCGGATGTACTTTCTGCCGTTTTTATCCATCTCGTCAACGCGGTCAACGCTGCCCTTTATTGACAAACTTCCGCCGTCATCAAGCAGAACCTTGTATGCCGGAATATCAGGTTTTTCCCCGCCGATTTTCAGTTCAAAGTCAACGGGTACGAATTCGCTGACTCTGAACTCCTCTATTATCCTCTTGAGTATATTGAAAATCTGCTCGGAGAACGCGCCGAAAAGTTTCATGAAGCGTCTGCTCTTTAACTCCTCACCGCCCATTTTTTGGTTTAGATAATTTTTAAGTATTTCATCCGTTTTCTCTTTGAGCCATTTGTCGTCGGCGTTCTCAAGCACCTCGCGGCTGTATTTTTTGAGCATTATTTCAAACGCCTCGTGAACTATCGTGCCTCCGAGACTGCTGTCAACCTCAGCCCTCTTTCTCGGCTCTGCATTGAGCCCGTATTTGCAGAAATACATAAACGGGCACTTGTGATAAGACTCTGTCTTTGTGGCAGAGAGGTACATATCTTTGCCGAAAAGTTTAACTGCCGTATCGGGGTTTTTGATTTTTTGTTCTTTTTTTGTAAGGTAACCCTGCAGGGTATTTATCCTGCCCGAATAAATCTCGTTTCCTTTAAAGTACTCGGCAAGACTGCCTGCAATTTTCTCGTTGCGGCTGAGACTTCTCGCATACGCCTCAAAAGCGGAAGCGTCGCTCTCAATTTTTTCCTCCTCGGGAATATTGTCATAAACCGTCCGTTTAACCTTGGGGAAAACAGCGGTTATTTCGTTTACTATTGCGCTCGGCGCAAGGATATTGCCGTCATAGTCCGCTCTTGAAAAAGTTACAAAGAGCTTTTCGCGTGCCGAGCAAACGGTTCTGTAAGCCGCAAACTGCTCCTCCGTCTGCTTATAGTCGGCTGTTTCGGCAAGTTCGATTCCCGCCTTGCGCAGCGTAATTCTGTCCCTGTCATTAAGAAGTCCCTGAGTGGGCGGGTTAAGCGGGAACACGCCGTCATTGGCGCCGATAATGAAAACATATTTTTTACAGCCGAGTCTCGAACGGTCCGCAACGCCGAGTATAACGTCATCAAGTCCCTGAGGAAGCGTACCGAAGTCGCTGACGCTCAGAAGCGCGTCAAACATATTCAAAAATCTTTCGGCGCTTATGTTGCAGCCCGTACAAACGATATACAGGCGCTCAAGCATACCTATAACGTGCTCCCACACGGTATTCTGCTCGTCATAAAGATATTCCCTGCCCTCATCCGAAAGCGTTACGGCGAGTTCGTGCAGCTTTTCCGTAATTTTGTTTTTATTTAAAAAGTCATAGATAACTTCCGCCTTTCCCTCTCCCGACGCAGAATTAAACGCCTTGGCAAAGGAAAGAACGGGAACTACCGCCTTCTCGCGAATCTTGTTAAGTCTTTCAAGCTCCGTGCGGCTGTCGTTGTTAATTTCAATGCCGTATCCGTACGGGTTATCGGTAAACGCATTTTTCCATTGACTTGTTTTTATACGCCACATAAACGCATAGTTCTCAAGCGAAGAAATTTCGTCCTCGTTAAGACTTGTCAGCCCCGTCTTGAGCCAGCGCATAAACATCTCGGTTGTAAAGCCCCTGCAGGTAAGTTCAAGCAAAGAGTGCAGATATACGACAAGCGGCTGTGAAGCAAGCGGCTGACGTCTGTCCTCGTAAAACGGCACACCGTATTTTAAAAAGGCGGTGCCGAGTTCGTCGTCATAACTTCCCTTACTCCTCTGATATACCGCTATATCACGGCAGCGCACTCCGTTCTCGCGCAGAAGTTTTTTTACGGTAAAAGCAACATAGTCGCACTCGCCGGCTCTGTCGGGCGCGTTGAGTAATTCTATACTGTCGGGAGTACCGTCAAAGTTTTTCTTTTCTGCAAGGAAAATGTTCTTTTCAAGGTTTAGTAAATTTTTATCTATACCGCTTCCGTCCTCAGTGAGTATGACGGGCTCGGCAATTTCAACGCCGTTATTCTGTGCGATTTGCTTTATAACGCCAATCTGCTTATTGACATTGGCAAAGACGCTGTATTCGTCGCCGAAGCTCTCGGGGTCGGTGGTATAGCTGATAAAGACCCTGTCGCTCTGTACGAGAATTTTTTCGATTACGTTAAGTTCCTGTTTTGTAAAGCAGCTGAATTCGTTTATAAAAACGGTCTTGCCCTTAAAGTAATCACTCTGCGTAAGAGCCTCGTCAAGCCGTGTAAGTACATCGTCCGTGTCAAAGCCGTCTTTTTCGAGCATTGTGTAATAAAGAGGAAGTATCATCCCCAGCTCGTTGAGCTTTGATTTGAGAGTTGACTCCTCCTTACTGTCCGCAAAATCAGTCAGCTGCTCGACGCTTACACTGCACTGCTTCAACTCCGTTGCAAACGAAACAAGCTCCGCCGAAAGCATCGGAGACGTGCTGTGCTTTTTAAAGATTTCTAGTCTGTCCTTCAACTCCTCCAGAGCCATATTCATTGTAAGCATCCGTACTCCGTCATCAACGGGCGGTTTTGCGGAGCTTTTGCCGAGCTCCGAGAGTATAAGCTCTGCAAGGCGCGTAAGACCGAGAACCTGAATACGCAGCATTCCCTCTGCGCCGACCTTTTCGAGCATACGCCTTGACGACTCATAAGAATACTGCTCGGGCACAATAAGGAAAAGCCCGTCCTTCCCGTCCTTTATTTCGCGGGCGGCGAGTTCTCTGATGTATTCTGTTTTGTCGGCATAATTCCTGCCGTAAATCAAGTTAAGCATATTTTACCTTT
This sequence comes from Oscillospiraceae bacterium, assembly GCA_015066635.1. GTDB lineage: Bacteria > Bacillota > Clostridia > Oscillospirales > Acutalibacteraceae > Fimenecus. The sequence continues at coordinate 13,651 of SVOA01000002.1, forward strand.
TCAATAAAAACAGTTTTGCTCCGTGCGAATTGACTTCCGTTTTGAATTTGCCCGTTATTTCGGCGGCGTCTTTTCTTTGCCATAAATCTCTTAAAACAAAGTTTCCGTCAAGTCCGAGCTTCTTTAAATTAACGGTAACGGTCTTTTTATCGCTTCCCGTATTGAATACCGCGATAATCGGTTCGTTTTTACCGCTTAATGCCTCCCACATAATTATATCCCCGAGTTTAACTACGGGATGCGCCGAGTGCGAATGCTGATTAACATCAAGCACTTCCCCGTTAGTGATAAGCCACAGAGTAAAGTCGTCGTTGTTGCGAAGTTCCCCTCCGAGCATAAGCGGAGAACGGAAAATGCTCCAGAGCGTCATCATTGTTATCTGTTCGTCCTCGGTAAACTGGGTAAATCTGTTCTGCGATCCGTGGCACGCGCCGTTTACTGAAACATTGCCGAGAGGCAGCATATCGCAGTCGGGCCAGCAGCCCTCCTTAACATAAGGATACCACTGCTCCGTGCGCGAAAACATTTCATAGAGTTTGTCCCACACGTCCCAGAAATCTCCCGTAATTCTCCACATATTTGCATACTGCGACAGATGACCGGCAGCGCTTACGGGAGCCGGTCCCGGAGAAAGCGAAAGCACCATATCGCGTCCGCAGTTATCTATGGCGCGGCGTATCATTTCAATCTCGCTTTTTGCGGAATACGGATCATAGGGCTTATACTCCGTGTTGGCAATATCGTCAACCTTTACAAAGTCCACTCCCCAATCTGCGTAAAGCGAAAAAAGCGAATTATAATACTCCTGCGCTCCTTCCTTTGAGGTATCGACGCCGTACATATCGGTATTCCAGGGGCAGACGGAGAAGTGATGCGCAATATCCCTTGCGGTCTTGTCGGTACCAAGAATTTTTGTATTGCCGTGAACCGCCTGACGGGGAATTCCTCGCATAATATGAATTCCGAATTTAAGTCCCATAAGATGAATTTTGTCGGCTATTGGTTTAAAGCCCTTCCCCCCCGCAGACGAGGGAAAACGGTTCTCAGCCGGAATAAGACGGGAATACTCATCCATACAAAGTTCGGTAAAATTATTGTAGAAGTTGTCCTTTGCTTTCGGCTCATACCACTGAATATCGCATACGACATACTGCCAGCCGTACTGCTTTAAATTGTCGCGGATATACTCAGCGTTACCGATAAGCTGCTCCTCATTTACCGCGGCGCCGTAACAGTCCCAGCTGTTCCAGCCCATAGGCGGAGTGAGCGCAACGGAATTCTTATTCTTCATACTGCCTTCTCCTTAAATATAATAATATATTTATTGTACCATAAAAAGTATATTATGACAATAAAAATAACTGACGGGTATAACGGTTATAAAAAAAGAAAAAAGCCCGTGCGCCGCACGGACTTTTGACAAGGAGGTATCAGTTACGTTCTTTGATAGCGGATTATCAGATTCGTAACCAACGTAATGAAAAAGAATTTTTGGGGGAATTCTTTTTGAGTTAGCAACCGCTAACTGAATATATCTTATCACATCATTTTGAATTTGTAAAGCATTTTTTGTAAAGTTCACACTATATTAAAAAATACACCCGAGGCGTTACCCTCAGGTGTATTTTAATTATTATCAGAAGTGTCCTCCGCCTCCGCCGTGGCTTGTGCCTGACGAGGAGGTGTGAACCGAACTGCCGCCTGACGAGGAGTGGCTTTCTGTCTGTATCTTTACTCTTGAAACGTGCGAGTAAAGGAAATGCTCATAGCTTTGAGACAGATTAAAACTGCCGTCGTCAAGATAATTTGCGGCGCTGCGCTGGAACTGAATTGCCTTGTAGCTCTTTTTAACTGACAATACAACAATCAGCGAGATAATTAAACCGACTATAAGCGAAACGGCAATATTTGAAAAAGTCTTTTCCCCTGCCGACTCATAACCGCTGTAATAGTAGTCCGACTCATAACCGTTGCTGTTGTTGACGTCAATTATGTTGCCCTGTCTGGCGCTTGAAACGAATTCCCTGACTCTGTCGGCATAGGTATAGAAGGCGCTGTAATAATCGCCGTCCGAGAGGTAACTCTGTACCTCGCTGTTAATTATGCTTATACCGTAGTCGGTAAGAGCCGTAATTCCGTAGCCCGTTGTCGAGAGCCAGTATTCTCTCTCCGACATACTTACAACAAGCAGACAGCCGTCGTTATTGTCTCCCTGACCGTAGCCGTTATAGTCATAGTAATCGTCGGCAAAGTCCATAGACGATTTGCCTCCGAGACTGTCGGTGGTAACAAGGACTATGTCAAACTGCAATTCGTCGCTTGCCTCGCACAGAAGCGCGTTAATTTTAGTCTCCTCATCCGGAGTGAGAAGGTCTGTGCCGTCAACGAGCAGATTATCCTTTGCCGCAAACGCGGGTACAAACGAAACCGCTATAAGTAAGATGCAGATAAGAAGTGATAAAACTTTTTTCATAACCGCACCCCCTTAAAGTCCCATAACGCCTATGACGACATAGACGAGGGCGCTGATTCCTGCAAACAGTCCTGCAAACAGTCCCGCAAGTTTAGCTTTACTTGCAGGGATATTGCCGACAATTTTACCTGTCTGCCCGTTCATCGCAAAGGTCAGCTTTTCGCCCTTGTATTCGGTGTTGAGAAGCCAAACGGGATAAAGAGCGTATTTTGCAACGCCCTTCTTTACCTGAACCGAGCTGTTGTTTGCGGTTACGGTAACAAAGCCGTTAACCGTTGAACGCAGCGCATCCTCTGCGCTTGTTCTGACGCGGTCATTGGCTCTGCCGATACTGTCCTCCATGGTTACGTCATATCTGTCGGCAAGATAACCTGCGAGATATGCTGTCTGGAAGTCAACAGCCTCGGAAAAGTCGAAGGGTTCTATAGATTCCATAAGGTCGTCAGCCATTTTTGTCGAGCCGTCAACGGGAATGTTTGAAAAGCTCATACTGCCTGCCCTGAAAATGTCAAAATAACTCGTTTCGGTGTAGTTATATTCCTTGTCGCTCCAGGTTCTCACACGGGTACCCGTGAAGGAAGCCGCAGCATCAATGTCCGAATCAAAGAGCCAGAACGGTACATATATTCCCTTGATTTCCTTAACTTTGTTCTCAGACTTAAAGACGCTCGGTGCAAATTTTTTGGAACCGACATAGGCTTTGAGAGCCTGCTTTGCCTGCTCTTTATTGAGTTTAAAGGGTATGACAAAGTCAGGCTTGATATCTCCCGAAAGTCTGCCTGACAGCACTACGGGGTTGCCGCAGTACGGGCAGGAGGTTGCCGCCGTGCTGGCGTCGCCGATAATCTCGCCTCCGCAGGTTTTGCACGCAAAGACATTCATATCGCTGTCATCAAAGACATTGTCGCCGTTTTCGGCAGGTATTTCCCATTCAAATTTATCGGCAGGCTGACTGTTAAGTACTTCGTCCTTGCTTTTGAGCGCTTCTATATCGAACTCGCTGTCGCAGTACGGGCATTTCATTTTCTGAGCGCCCGGCTCGAAATTTATCGGCGCGTCGCAGTGAGGACATTTAAAGTTTAATAGTTCTGCCATTTAATATCTCCAGTTAATAAATAGTTTATCAGCCGTTAAAGGGTGAACCGCACTCGGGACAGAATTTGGGAAGGTTATTCTTGTCCTCGGGAACATAGCCGCACTTTACACACTTTACTTCCGTGTCCTTGGGGGCTCCGCAGTTTTTGCAGAAGTTACCCTCGTTGTCGGTGCCGCACTTTGCGCATTTCCAGCCGGAAGCCTTGGGTGCTCCGCAATTCTTGCAGAAGTTTCCTTCGTTGACGGTACCGCATTTGCAGGTCCAGCCTGCGGCTGACGAAACAGCGCCTGCTGCAGCAGCGCCCTGCTCGTTGGCTATGTTAAAGAGGTTTGCAGCTGCGTTTCCGCCGCCGCCTGCGTTCATAGCCATACCCATACCGATAAAGCCGTTCATGGCTCCGCCTTCGTTTGAAGCGGCGTTTCTCATGGCCTCTGCCTGAGCGCCTACAAGAGTAGCGGCTGCCATATTCGGATTTCTGTTGATAGCGTCTCTCTGCGCTCTCTTGATAAGCTCCTGATCCTCTTCGGGAAGAGTAATCGGGTTCATAGCGATTGAAACAACTTCAAGGCCGCGAAGCTCGGACCACTTCTGAGTGAGAGCCTCGTTCATGGCTGCCTCAAGCTCTGCAGAGTGAGTAGCTATCTGGTTGGGACGGATTTCAAGTTCCGACATCTTGCCGAATGCAGGCTGAAGTGCGGAAATGAATTCTGTCTTTAACTGAGTGTCAAGTTCTTCACGTCTGTATTCCTCGGCAACGTTGCCGCATACGTTTGTGTAGAAAAGAAGCGGGTCGGCGATTCTGTACGAATAGATACCGCTGCACTTAACGGAAACGTCAACGTCAAGTCCGATATTCTTGTCAACTACTCTGAAGGGAATCGGGCTGGGAGTACCGAATTTATTGTCAACAAGTTCCTTGGTGTTGAAGTAATAAACTCTCTGGTCCTTACCCGTGTCGCCGCCGTATGCAAATCTCTTGCCTACGAGTTTGAAGGTTTCTTTAATAGATTCCTTGAGGTTGCCGGTAAAGATGCTCGGCTCTGTCGAGGTATCATAGGTGAATTCGCCGGGCTCTGCGCAAACCTCAACGATTTTGCCCTGCTCAACGATAATCATACACTGACCGTCGGCAACAGCAATACCCGAGCCGTTTGAAATGATGTTGTCGTTACCTTTAGTATTCGAGGAACGGGAAGTGATTCTCTTCTGTCCCTTGACCATCATTACATCCTTGTCAATAGCTTCGCAATAGAAGAATTCCTTCCACTGGTCGGCTAATGCTCCGCCGAGAGCGCCTGCTCCTGCTTTAATAAGTCCCATAATAAAATCTCCTTTCGGGAAAATAATTTAAAATTTCGCCGATTTTATTTTACCATAACGGCGGACAAAATCAAACTGTTACAGTTAACAAACATTGACCGCGTTTTTTGTTGAAATATAAAAAAGGGACGGCGTATTTAAACCGTCCCTAAAATACACATTCAGTTTTTAAGACTCTGAAGGGGTGCGGGGATGCGCCCTCCCCTTTGGATAAATTTCTCGGGAGAGGCGGTGTTAACCTTCATTATCGGGGAAACTCCGAAAAGTCCGCCGAAGTTGATTTCCTCGCCGTCCTTTTTGCCTATTGCGGGGATAATTCTTACCGCTGTGGTCTTGGAGTTAACCATACCGATTGCCGCCTCGTCAGCTATAATCGCGGCGATTACTGCTTCGCTTGTGTCTCCCGGTACGGCTATCATATCAAGTCCTACCGAGCAGACCGCCGTCATAGCCTCAAGTTTCTCTATAAGCAGGGTGCCGTTTCTTGCGGCGTCTATCATACCTGCATCCTCGGAAACGGGAATAAACGCGCCCGAAAGTCCTCCGACGTGGCTTGAAGCCATTACTCCGCCCTTTTTAACCGCGTCGTTGAGAAGCGCAAGGCAGGCCGTTGTACCGCACGCACCGCACTGCTCAAGTCCCATTTCTTCAAGTATATGCGCTACCGAATCTCCGACTGCAGGGGTGGGAGCAAGCGACAAATCAACTATGCCAAAGGGTACGCCGAGCCTTTCGCTCGCGGCTGTTGCTACAAGCTGACCGACTCTCGTGATTTTAAAAGCCGTTTTTTTAACGGTGTCGGCAACCTCGGTAATATCCGCATCGGGTATCTTTGAGAGCGCCGCGCGTACAACGCCCGGTCCCGAAACGCCGACATTGATTACGCAGTCGGGCTCGCCCGCTCCGTGAAAAGCGCCCGCCATAAACGGGTTATCCTCGGGTGCGTTGCAAAAGACTACCAGCTTTGACGGACCCACAAGTCCCTTGTCGGCTGTAAGCTCGGCAGACCTCTTTACGATTTTGCCCATAAGTCTTACGGCGTCCATATTGATACCCGTCTTGGTTGAACCTATGTTTACGCTCGAGCAGATTCTCTCCGTCTCGGCAAGCGCCTCCGGAATTGAGTTGATAAGCGCCTCGTCCCCTGCGGCAAAGCCCTTGTGAACAAGCGCCGAATATCCGCCGAGGAAGTTTACGCCGACCTGCTTTGCGGCTCTGTCGAGAGTTTTCGCGTATTCGACGGGGTCTCCGCCCGACGCGGCGAGAAGCATGGCTACGGGAGTTACGGAAATTCTCTTATTTATAATCGGAATACCGTATTCCTTCTCTATGTTTTCGCCGACGCTTACGAGATTCTCCGCCTTGCGGCAGATTTTATCGTAAACTCTCTGACACGCTCTGTCCGTACTGCTGTCGGCACAGTCCAGCAGGGAAATACCCATAGTGATAGTTCTGATATCGAGATTCTCCTGCTGAATCATATTGATAGTTTCAAGTATATCTTTGGTGTTAATCATTTAAAGCGTTTCCTTTCGCTTCGTTTTTATTATTATATTCTGTGCATCGAGTTGAATATGTCCTCGTGCATGGCGTTGATGGAAAGATTCATCTGCTCGCCCATTTTTTTGCACTCGTCCGAAAACGCCGTGAATTCTATATCGCACTTTGAAACGTCAACGAGCATAATCATACAGAACATATCCTGCAGAATTGACTGCGAAACCTCTATAACGTTTACATTGTGAAGCGCGCAGGCGTTGGAAATCTTTGCGAGTATGCCGACCATATCCTTGCCGACTACGGTAATAATTGCTCTCATTTTTATACCTCCGAAAGCCAAGGGCTTTAATTTCTATGGTATTTTAGCATACTTTTTTAAAAAAACATATACAAAAATAAAAAAATTTAAAAAATATGTATTATTATATTAAATTTTATGGTATATTTATTATGTTAATTCTTTTAAAAGAGGTATTCGTAATGTATCGCAAACTTGTTGATATGCACGTTCACACCGACAACTCGCCCGACGGACACCACTCCGCTATGTTTATGTGCGAGAAGGCGGAACTTATGGGCGTAAGGGCGCTTGCCTTTACCGACCACTGCGAAATAGATACATATACCAAAGAAAAATATGACCTGAGATTCAAGCAGTCATACTTTGAGGTGTCAAAGGCTCAGTCGGCTTTCCGCGGTAAGGTGCTCGTCTTAAAGGGCATTGAGCTTGCTCAGGGACACTATGACAAAGGACTTACCGACAGCGTGCTTTCAAAGTACGATTTTGACGTGGTCACGGGCTCGATTCACGCGCTGAGGAAGTCAACCGACTTCTGCCATCTTGACGGCTACAATGAGGAAAACGTCAGGTCTTATACGGAAAAGTATCTGCGTGAAATCTACAATATGGTCAAGTGGGGCAGTTTTGACGTACTCGCCCACCTTACCTATCCCTTCAGATATTTTTATCAGAAGGCAGGTATAGACGTTGATATAAACGATTATTCCGCGCAGGTTGACGAAATTCTTTCACTTCTTGCAGAGAAGGAAAAAGCGCTTGAAATCAACACCGCAGGACTTCGCCAGCCGATAAACAGACTGTCTCCCGAAAAGGACACGGTCAAGAGATTCAGGGAACTCGGCGGTAAATATGTAACCTTCGGCTCAGACGCTCACTATGCGGACGACATTTGCGCAGGCATTGACGAAGCATACGGAGCTATGTTTGAAGCAGGGTTCAGGGAATTTACAATTTATCAGAAACGCACGCCGATTCTGATGCCCATTGAATAGGTAAAACGATATGAAGATTAAAGCAGCGGCAAAAATCAACCTTTTTCTTGACACCGCAGGCATACTGCCCGACGGTTACCACGCGCTGTCTATGATAATGCAGTCGGTTGACTGCTTTGATACCGTCAGGGTTGACCGGATAAAAAGAAAAGGCGTCAGGATAGTTTCGCACAGCGATACCGTACCCACGGGCAAGGATAATATTGCCTATAAGGCGGCAAAGGTGTTCTTTGAAAGCACGGGCATTGCCCCTGACGGCGGAGTTGAAATCGAAATAGAAAAAAATATTCCCATGGCGGCGGGACTTGCAGGCGGAAGCGCAGACGCCGCGGCGGTTATATACGCTCTCAATTCGCTTTACGAAACGGGACTGTCCCGCATACAGCTGTGTGAAATCGGAGAAAAGGTCGGAGCAGACGTACCGTTTTCGCTTACGGGAGGCACAGCCTTCTGCGCTGACAAGGGCGGAGTTATCGCTCCCCTGCCGCCGCTTAAAAAATGCTTTATTGTTCTTTGCAAGCCTGATATGGGCGTTTCGACAAAGAGCGCATACAAGCAGCTTGACGAGGCGGAATATCTGCGTCACGGCGACGGTATGAATATGCTTTACGCCGTCAAAAACGGCGACTTTGAAATGATGTGCAAAAAGGCATACAATGTCTTTGAGCAGGTTATCGAGGTTCCGATGCGTCCGCATATAAAAGCCACAATGAAAAAGCACGGTGCAAAAATTGCTCTTATGAGCGGCTCGGGTCCTACGGTTTACGGAGTATTTGCAGACAGGGAAAATGCCGAAAGCTGCGCCGGGGAATTAAAAAGGGAATTCAGCGAAGTTATACTCGCCGAGCCCTGCGAGAAATCTCTGAAAGAAATTATTTAATGATGTAAATTTTTTTATTTATAAAAAAGGAGAGGTTAAAATGTTACACTCGTTTACAAGAAATTACAACGATTTATCTACCGAAGCAGGCTTCCAGTTCGAATTCTTCTGCGACTGCTGCGGCAACGGTTTCAAGAGCAGTTTTGTTGACTCAACAACCTACGGTCAGAAGTCAAAGTCCGAGCGTTTCGGCAGAATGGCTTCAAATCTCGGAGGACTTCTCGGAGGCAAAGCCAATGACTTGGGCTGGGCTCTCGAAAGAGGAAGCGACTTCATAAACAGCAAATTCAGCGGCGAATCTCCTCAGTGGAGAAAGGAATACGAAGAGGCATTTGACAAGGCTCAGGAGGAAGTACGACCCGAATTCAAAAAATGTCCCGCCTGCAACAGATGGGTTTGCGCCGACTGCTGGAATGAGGACGAGGGACTTTGTACCGAATGCGCTCCCAGAGAGGCAAGCTATGTTGCTCAGGCACACAGCAGAGCAATGCAGAGAAACATTGACGAGGCAGCCGAAACGGCAACTGTTTGGAAGGGAAATATCGAAAGCCGTACTACCGTTTGTCCGTCATGCGGCAAGCCCGCAGGCAACGGCAAATTCTGTAACGAGTGCGGCGCGCCCCTCGGTATGAATAAGTGCCCGTCATGCGGCGCCGAGGTTGCTCAGGGACTTAAATTCTGCGGAAACTGCGGTTCGCCCATGAAGGTTGACAACAAATGTCCCTCCTGCGGTTTTGAGAACGAACCGGGGATGAAATTCTGCGGAAACTGCGGAAGCAAATTATAATAAACAAATAGTTAAGGCAGGACAAAAGTCCTGCCTTTTCTTTATTTATAAGGTTATTACGGGTCGTATATACCGAGTATCACTATTCCGACAAACGCTATGGCTATCGAGGCATAGTGCTTCCACGACAGTTTTTCTTTTAAGAATATTCTGCCCCAGAGTGCGGACAGCAGACAGTAAGACGAAATAATCGGAGCCGCCATGGCAACGTGCTTGGAGTCGGCAAGCGCCGAGATGTAAAAGAACTGTCCGATAGTTTCAAAAACTGCGCCTGTATATTTGGGTGCTTCCATCTTAGGCAGGAATTTTTGCTTTTTGATGAGCTTGACATAGATAAATGCGGCAATACCGCAAAGAAGGAAGGTCAGCTCATAAGCAACATTTGCCGAGTCCTCGCCGAGCTTGTCGCCGTGCCAGAAAAGCAAACGGAAGGTTGTAGCCGCAGGTTCCTCCTCGTCATAGAGTACAAGACTGTCGGCAAAGGTTCCGAGTGCGTCCAGAAGGCAGTAAACAAGCGGAAGAATAAGAGCAAGAGCGCTCTTTGCATATTTGTAGTTGCCTTTTTCCTGTCTGCGTGCGCGCAGGGTTTCGTCCTCCCGTGCCTCGACAAAGCCCAGCAGAATAACGCCGATACAAACAAGCGCAACCGCTATGTACTGCGGTATTTCAAGCGTACTGCCCGTAATAATGCACAGTACTGCGACTATTGCGCCCGAGGTGTTGCATATAGGCGAAGAAATTGAGAGCTCTATATAACGGAGTCCTATATATCCTATCGCCATAGACAGTATATAAAGAGCCGATACGGGAAGATAAGTGAGAATTACCTTGGCGTTAATCTCAACACCCGCTATAAAAATCTCATATGCTGCGTGGAGTCCCATTATAACACCAACGGCAGTTACCATTTTATAGTGGCTGTACTTATCTCTCGAATCGGCGCATCCTATCTTTGAAAATATGTCGGAACCGCTCCAGCATACAAAAGCTATAATTGCAAACCAAAACCACATTTTTATAATTTGTCCTTTCTTAGAAACAGTAGTTTAATTTTACATTAACCGACAAATTATGTCAATATTTTCAAGGTGTTTTAAGGCAGAGAGACTTAAATTTTTTCTGCTTTACAAGATAAATAACCGCTATTGGAATATCGGCAAGAAGCCACGCCGCAGGGGCTGCATAGCATACAGCCGCAAAGCCGAAAATCCTTGTCAGCACAAATGCGGTCAGAACTCTGCCTATGAATTCGCCTGCGCCCGCAACGGTATTGGCATAGGTAAAGCCGAGTCCCTGCAGAGAGTTGCGCAGAACAAACAGTATCGCTACCAAAGAATAGCACTGTGCCGTTGCACGCAGATATGAGGTTGCGGCAAAAAGCATTTCTTCGTTTGCCTCGGTCATAAACAGGGAAAGCATAGGTCTGCCTGCAAACCAAAGTATAAGACTCATAATAACCGATATTGCTACATCATAAAGGAATATTCTTCTGACCGACTTTATAATTCTGTCATAATTCCGAGCGCCGTAATTCTGACCGACAAAGGTCTGCGTTGCCACACCTACGCTGCTCATAGGAATATTCGTTACATTTTCTATTCTGTTTGCCGCAGTAAAGCCTGCTATTACATTTGCGCCGAAGGAATTTACGGCACTTTGCAGACACATTGAGCCGACAGAGGTTATCGTGAACTGAAGCGATACGGGTATTCCGAGTCTGAGCTGTTCAAACGCCATTTTGAAGTCCGGTTTGAAATCAGACTTCTTTATAATAACGTCTTTATTGAATTTTATTACATATGTTCCCGTCAGACACGCCGCAACAGCGTGTGAAATAAGCGTTGCAGCTGCGGCTCCCTCAACTCCGAGTGAGAAGTGCCTGACGAACAGCAGGTCGAGAAAGAAATTGACGCACACGCTTATCATAAACATATACAGCGGCTTTTTGCTCTCGCCTACCGCCCTTGAAATAGCAGTAAAGTTATTTGAAAGCATCTGAAACGGCACGCCGAAATACAGAATATTGACATAGCTTGCCGACATTCCGATTATCTCATCGGGAGTGCCGATAAGACGAAGCAGAGGTCCCGACAGTATATGCGCCGTGATTACTATTATGACGCCCAGAGTAAAGGCAATCGAGATACTGCTTGCCGAGTATTTGGCAACCTTCTTTTCGTCCCCTGCGCCGAAGGCGTGAGCAACGGGTATGGTAAAACCGCTTGTAAGCCCGAGAGCCGCACCTATAATAAAGGAATTGATAGAGCCTACGCTGCCTACCGCGGCAAGTGCATCGGTGCTGACATAGCGCCCGACTATAATATTGTCAACAAGGGTGTAGTTAAACTGTAAAAGTGAGGAAAACATTATCGGCAGAGCAAACATCAGTATAGTTTTAAGAACTTTGCCTGTAAGCATTGAATTCTCTTTTTTCACAGTTTTTCACACCCTTTCTTTTAACATTATCAAGTATTATATACCTTTTGAAATGACTTGCAAGCGTTTTTCGGTTATAGGTCAGATAATTTTTCTTTGTCGATTTACAAAATAAAAAAGCCACTCTTTTGAGTGGCTTTAAATTATACTAAAAATGATTATTCTTCGTTCTTTTTCTTCATAATAACAGCAACAGCAGCAGATGCTATGAGAACTGCGGCAGCGCTTGAAATAACCTGTACTCCGCCTGTCTTGGGAGAGTTTGCGGAACCGCCCTTTGAGCCTGAACCGCTGTTTGAGCCCGAACCGCTGTTTGAGCCCGAACCGCCGTTTCCGTTTGCAGCAGTTGTGGTCTCTCCGCCGGAAGCAGCCGTAGTTGTTTCGTCGGCAGCGCCTGCGATAGTTACGGGAGCAACTGTTGTGCCGGGTGCAATATCATTGTTTGCTGAATCAAGGAGCTCTTTAAGCTCTGCAGTAAATGTGCCGTTAACCTTTTTAACCTTGAACTGAGCAGTAGCAATAGTACCTGCAGCAGCAGGAGTATCCTTAGCGGCTGCAACGTGAAGCTCACCGTCAACGGTATCATTGATTTCGGTAACCATCAAGTCTGTGGCTGAAGCCGAACCGCTGACATATGTAAAGTAATCCTTGTCATACTTAAGAACTGCGTCAACGCCTGTAAGACCTTCGCCGACAACGATATCCATTGTAATAACGTCGCCGACCTTGGCTTCTGTAGCCGAAGGCTGAAGTTTAACGCTTGCGCCGTCAGCAAATGCCGGAACGCAGATAAGCGCCGTAAGAAGTACTGCTACGAGAATTGAAAGAACTTTTTTCATTTTGTTTTACCGCCTTTTTTATCGCCGAATACACGGCATAAATTTTAAAATGCAATAGTAACGGGCATACTTAACCTATAACTATTTATCTTATAATACTATATTTCGTTCAGGATGTCAATATCAAAAAGACTATTATTTTTTAATGTTTTGCCCGTTTCAGTCAAGATCTTCCGGGTCTTTTTTATTATTTTTATCGTTCTTTTTGATTATCAGCGCAACCGCAACACCTGCGGAAACTATGCCTATGAGAATTGCCGTCATTACGCCGATTTTAGTGTCCTTATTTTTAATTGAGCCGGCTTCGGCTTCGCCCGTAGTCAGCTCTGCCTCCTCTGAGGTTTCGCTGAAGGTTTCATCGGGAGCCACGGTCTGCATATATTCCGTTGTACTCTCGCCCGATTCTGCGGGAGGAGCATAGTTGTAGTTGTTTGCAATTTCCTGCTTTTCAACCTCGCTCTTTTCAACGGACTGCATATCGACGGTACCGCTGTCCTTGAATTCAAGCACGGAATTTTTCATACTTCCCGCAACGTTGGTATCGTCCTTTGCAAGTGCGTCAACAACCGCCAGTTTAAAGGAACCTCCGAGTTTGAGTACCTTAAATGTAAGGGTATAAACCGTACCGCCTGCAACGACATCGGACGCAACGGCAACAAGATGGAAATTACCTGCTTCCTGAGTATTTATCTGTGCAAGCATAAGCGAGCCTTCCTTGCTGTCAACATACTCGAAGCACTCGGTATCGTATGTCAGAAATGAGTCAAAACCGGAAAGACCGGCGCCGACCTCAACGCTGATTTTAACCGTGTCGCCGACATTGACGCTCGCGGAATCGGTCTTTAAACTGCACTCATAACCCTCTGCGGCTGTCGGTAAAATCAGCGCAAAAAGCATAATCAGGCAAATGAACAAAGAAACTGTTTTTTTCATACTATCACTCTTTCTCGGGATTTACATAAATTGTGTTGTATATATGGTAAATAACCTTGCCCGGTTTTGAATCAGGGGGCTTTTTAAGGTTTTTTACAAGCGTGTAATCTACAGGAATTTTCACATTTCCGTCGGCAGAGCTGAATCTTGCGGCTATCTTTGCCGCCTCCTCTATCGCCCTGTCGGTAATCTCGCGGTTATCGGAAATAATCAGGGTGTGCGAGCCGGCAAAGGACTGAACGTGCAGCCACATATCGTAATTCTTTGCCTGACGGAAGGTCAGCTTATCGTTCTGAGCGTTATTTCTGCCGACAAGCACCTTAAAGCCGTCGCTTGTGGTAAATTCATACGGCGCAAGAGTTTTGGGAAGCTTGATTTTTTCCTTGCTTCTGCGCCTTAAATAGCCGTTCTCGGAAAGCTCGGCCCGGATTTCTGCTATATCCTGCTCGGTGTCGGCTCTCGAAAGCTCGTCAAGTACCGAGTCAAGGTATTCGAGTTCGTCGCGCGAACCCGCAATAAGGTCGCCGAGCATTTTTTCGGCAGTAGCCGCCTTACGGTATTCCTTGTAATACTTCTGCGAATTCTGTACGGGAGTGAACGCGGGATTAACGGGAATTCTCACGACATTGTTGCTGTCATAGTAGTTCTCGATGTCATAGAATACGGAGCCCTTTTCAAGTCTGTAAAGATTGGAATTGATAAGTTCTGCGTAAATTCTGAGTTTTTCTCTGTCGGCACACTTCTCAAGTTCAGCGGTCTGAAGATTTATCTTTTTTGTAATTCTCTCCTTGGCGCTGCCGATTATTTTGAATAAATCTCCCGCGCGGTGCTTTATCCTCGCCGCTCTGTCCTTTTCCTCACAGAAGGCGTCAAGCAGCAGGGAAAAACTGTCAAAGCGCTTGATTTCAAAAGCATTACCGTATTGAGTAATGTCGGTAAACGAGAAGTCAACGGGCTGTCCGTCGCTGTCGTAAACCGCCTGAGGATCAGGCTCGGAATTGATAATCTGCTGTCTGATACCCGAAATCTCCGAGCCGAGTTTCAAAAGAACACCACCCGTAATTTCGTCTGTCGGAATATCGTCCCCTGCAGAACGGTAAGCAAGCTCTCTGCAAACAACGGGAGAAACACCGAGAACCGATGACAGTATCGCGTCCGACAGTTTTTTGCCGTTTTTATGCCTTACGGTTTCCAGAATTTCTTCGTTACTGTTCGTAACAATATTGAGTTTATTCTGCTCCGGAGGAAGCAGATATTTGCCTTCGGGAAGCACCTCGCGATAGGTAGATTTTGTTTCATCAACACGCTTGACCGCATCAATTACCGTATCGTCGGCGTCGGTCAGAACTATATTGCTGCGCTGAGCCATTATCTCGATATAAAGCTTGAGCGTTTCCCTGTCGCCTATCTCGTTAGACGCGTCAAATACAAGCTCAAGAATTCTGTCCAGCGAAACCTGATTTATTTCTTTAAGCGTTGCCCCTACGAGTCTTTTGCGGAAGAGCATACAGAGCATCGGAGGTTTCTGAGGGTTTTCGTAACTGAGCTGAGTTATGTGAATTCTCGGAGAAATTGCCTGACACGACATATAAAGGCGAAATGCACCTGCCCGTGTTCTCATAAGAAACACAAGCTCGCATTTTGAAGGCTGATAGATTTTTTCAACCTTTGCGCCTGTAAGATTTTGAACTAACTCGTCGCGTATAAAACTGAGAGTGATTCCGTCAAGTGCCATTTATATATACTCTATCGGAGAGGCTCCGTCATAAAGGATAAAGCCTATGTCTCCGAACCTTTCGCAAAGCCTTTGGTAAAGAGGCCTCATAGCAATTACTTCAGTATTGTAGTGTCCTGCCGTTATGAGTGCAGTTCCGCTTTTTGCCGCATCGAGAAACTCGTGATATTTTGCCTCTCCGGTAACGAGAACATCTGCGCCTTCAAGTGAAGCGGGCGCAAGAAAATCCGCTCCCGCGCCTCCGCAAACGGCAACCGTCTTTATTCTTTTATCTTTAAGGCAGTATGAAACTCTTGCAGCAAGCCTTTCGGCAACAAGCCCTGCGAGTTCCTTTACTTCGGTACAGTCCGTTTCTCCGAGGGTAAACTCCCCGTCTTCAGATTTACGGATATTTTTAAGCGACAGCGTTTCGGCAAGTATGTCGTTTACTCCGCCGCGCGCAAAATCGTAACAGGTATGAGCCGAAATAACGGAAATCCCGTTTTTTGCACATTTGTATGCAGTATTGTCATCCCGAAAATCGCTCTGAGGATTAAATATTACGGGGTGATGCGTAATAATAAGACTGCACTTTTCCCTGACGGCAAGGTCTGTAACCCCGTCCGTACAGTCAAGAGCAACCACGGCCTTTTTAACCTCGGCGTCGCTGTCGCCGACAAGAAGTCCGCTGTTATCCCACTCCGCCTGACTCTCAAAAGGCGCAAAGGAATCTATGAAATTATAAATATCACTTACCTTCGGCATTTTCAATACTCCTTAGGATTTCGAGAGTTACCTCGTCTCCCGTACCCTCGTACTTGTGTAAAAGACTCTTTTTGATTCGGTCAAGGAACTCAACCTCGCTTAATCCCCTGCGTCCTATAAGGTCGCCGGTATAGTACCAGTATGTCGGCTTGTGGCTGACCTTGCCTATGTATCTCGCCGAGAGTATCAGGTAAACATGTTTCCCTTCGGAAGCTACGACCTCTCTGTCGATTTCAAAGCCGTTCTGATTAAGGGTAAATCTGACATCCTCAAAATGAGTCATGGGCTGAATTACAAGATGATACTTTTTATTCTGAAGCCACGGCGTCTTATTGAGCATCTCTGCTATCATAAGTCCTCCGAGCCCCGCTATAACAATTTCTGTTCCGTCGTTTTCGTTAATATTCTCAAAACCGTCCGAAAGGCGCAGTTCAATTCTGTCCTCCAGATTTTCCTGCTTAACGGTATTTTCCGCATTTTTCAGAGGGTTTTCGTTGATGTCGGACGCAACAGCCCGTTTTATTCTGTTTTCCGCAATAAGATACGCAGGCAGATACGCGTGGTCGGTGCCTATGTCGATAAGACCCTCGCAATTCTCCGTCAAATCTGCCACGCACTGAAGTCTGGGTGTAAGTTTAATCATAATATAAAAATGCAGGGCATATTGCCCTGCTCCTTTTTATTTTGCAAGGAATTCGTTTATTCTTTTAACAAGCTCGTCTGCGTCAACTCCGTGAACTGCACAAGCTTCCTCAACCGTTTCGCCTCTCGAAGCGGGACATCCTAAGCAGTGCATACCCATCTCAAGAAAGAAGGGCGCTGTTTCTCTGTTGGCGTCAAGGATGTCGCCTACTGTCATATCCTTTGTAATCTGTGTCATTTTAATTTCTCCTTTACTGCCCTTTTATGTCGGGCGTGATATTTGTTTCATTGATAAGATAATCGGGTCTGTTTTTGACCTCCATATACATTCTGGCTATATACTCTCCCGTTATTCCCAGGGAAATAAGTACAAGTCCGCCGACTATGAGAATCGCGCAGATAATTGACGGATAGCCCTTGACGTCGGGACCGAAGCACAACGTCTTGATTATCGTGTAAAGCGCATAGATAAATCCAAGAAGGCTTGTACAGGTGCCGATAATAAGAGAGAGTTTAAGCGGTGCCGTGGAGAAGCCGATTATACCGTCAACGGCGTACGAAAACAGTTTCCAGAAGGACCACTTTGTCGTGCCTGCAACTCTCTCACGGTTTTCGTGCTCAAACCATTTTGTCTTATAGCCCACCCATGAGAAGATGCCCTTTGAAAAGCGGTTATACTCGGGCATGGAAACTATGGCGTTTACCACCTTGCGGTTCATAATTCTGTAATCCTGAGCGCCTTCCTCTATATTGGCGTCGGAAATTTTATTTATCAGTTTGTAGAAGGAACGGGAAAAAGCGCTCTTGATTTTTGCCTCTCCCCTGCGGTCAATTCGTCTTGCGGCGGCTATGTCATAGCCCTCGTCGGTTACAGCTCTGAACATCTCGGGAATTAGCTCGGGCGAGTGCTGAAGGTCGGCGTCTATAATGCCGACATAATCCGCAGACGACATGCGCATACCCGCAAGCATTGCAGCCTCCTTACCGAAATTGCGCGAGAAAGAAATGTACTTGATTCTTGCGTCCTTTTCGGCGAAGCTTCTGATGACCTCAAGAGTTTTATCGCGGCTGCCGTCATCGACAAAGATAAATGAAGACTCGCACCCGTCAATTCTCTCAAGTATGGGAACGACGGTGTCCAGAAAATACGGCAAAGCCTGCTCCTCGTTATAGCAGGGTACTATAAGCTCAAAACTTTTCATCGTCGTCACTCCTTTTTTTGCTGATATTTTATTATACAATTAAAATAAATATATTTCAAGTACCGAGTAACATATTAAATAAAATAGCCCTCCCTTTAAAGGGAAGGCATCTGTTATTTAAAAGTGTTCTTCATACACCATTGTTTTTTTCAGGTTGTCAAGTCTCGGTATCATCTCATCCTCGGCAAGCTTGTAAGCGGTCATACCTGCAACCTTGTTAATTGTTTTGTTGTCGCTGAAGCCCGTAACATCGGAGCCGTCCTTATTTGACCTCTTGATGCTGCCCGAATCTGCAACGTCATAGAAATAAACAAGGTGGTCCGCGGTGGTAATGAGTCTGCCCGAGGAATCACGGCTGCCGTCAAACTGAAGTACGGACGCACCGGGATACTGCGCGTTTACCTTGATAAGCGCAATAAAGTTATTCGGGTCCTGTCCGAATTTGTCTGCCGCCATACGGATATATTTATTATTCGGATTCTCGGAATAATAGGTTAATACCCCGTTATACTCGGTTGAAGAAACATTTTGCGAGCCGCCCTGAGATGTCGTGGCAACAAACTGAGCATTAGTCTGGTCGGACTGATTCATTGCTCCCGAGGTAACCGTTTCCTGACTGTCGGGATAGGTATATATAATTGTCGTGGACGTAACCGTTTCGGTTTCGGTAACCTCCGTATTCTTATTCTGTTTACTGCACGCCGCAAAAATCACAAGGAACGCCGCGCAGATTATCACGGGTAAATATTTCTTCATTATAACTCCTCGAAGCCTCATAAACGGCAAGGAAGCATACCGTAAGTATGCTTCCCGAATTTAAACTTCTTTAATAATCAGCCGATAATACCACCAAGTAAGCCGGTGATTGTGCTAATGATTGAACCAATGTCAAAGCTGCCGCCGCCTTCACCGCCGCCGATAAGGCCTGTGATTGTCTCGATAACGGGCTGAAGAATGCCTGTGATTGTGCCGATAATATCACCCATGGGGTTCCGCCTCCTTTTTGATTTATCTTCAACTATATGATAAGCATTTTTCAAATAATTGTCAAGTATTTTTTTAAAAAAATTTCCCGTTCTTTTCACGGAACGGGAAATTATACGCAATAATTAAATTACTTAAGAGTAACTTTAGCGCCGACTTCTTCGAGCTTAGCCTTTGCAGCGTCAGCGTCATCCTTGGAAGCCTGCTCCTTGATTACCTTAGGAGCGCCGTCAACAAGAGCCTTTGCCTCAGCAAGACCGAGACCTGTGATTTCACGAACAGCCTTGATAACCTTAATCTTCTCAGCGCCGACTTCTGTAAGTTCAACGTCGAATTCTGTCTTTTCATCGGCCGCTGCTGCTGCGCCGCCTGCTGCGGGAGCTGCTACTGCAACTGCTGCTGCAGCTGATACGCCGAATTCATCTTCTACTGCGTGTACGAGTTCTGAAAGTTCAAGAACTGAAAGAGCTTTGATTTCTTCAATCATTGCTGCAATTTTCTCTGATGCCATTTTATTTTCCTCCAAATTTGTAAATTTCAAAAATTAAATATTACTCAGCAGGGGTTTCCTCTGCCGGTGCTTCTGCTGTCTCCTCTGCAGGAGCTTCAGCTGTTTCCTCTGCGGGAGCTTCAGCTGCTTCCTCTGCCGGAGCTTCTGCTGCTTCCTCTGCAGGTGCCTCAGCTGCTTCCTCTGCAGGAGCTTCCTCCTTAGCCTCGGGGACTTCCTCGCCGCTCTTGTCAACAATAGCCTGTATTACACGGGCAAATGCTGCAATAGGCGCATTGAAAGCGTTGCATACAGTAGCAAGCAATACTTCTCTTGTGGGAAGCTTTGCAAGACTCTGAAGCTTGTCGAGGTCTATAACTTCCTCATCAATGAAGCCGCCCTTGATGCTGAAATTCTTGTTTTTCTCAGCGAAGGTGTTGAGAATTCTTGCTGCTGCCGTGTAGTCATCATCAGATGTGGCAATAGCAGTTGTTCCCTCAAGAACACCTTCCAGTTCTGAAAGAGAAGTGCCGTCAATAGCAAGTCTGATAAGAGTATTCTTTGTAACGGTGTAGTTTACACCTGCTTCACGAAGCTCCTTACGGAGTGCTGTATCGTCAGCAACGTTGATACCCTTGTAATCTACGATTACACCTGCGCAGGCGTTGTTAAATCTCTCTTTAAGCTCTGCAACCTGCTGCTTCTTGATTTCTAAAACTTTCTCGCTTGGCAAACGAATTCACCTCCTATAAAATGATACGCTTGTACAGTGAGAAAAAAGCCTTTTCCGTCAAAGACAGAAAAGGCATAAAAACTTTTAATTTAAGTTCCTTTTCCTCGGCAGGCAGATAAAATCTTTACGCTGATATCAGCACCTGCTGTCTTCGGCAAGCGAAATGTATTTTAACATACCCTTACGGGTTTGTCAAGTGCAATTAAACACTGTATTTGTTTGAGTTGATTTTAACTCCGGGGCCCATTGTAGTAGCAACTACGCAGGACTTGATGTACTGACCCTTGAGTGCGGCAGGCTTTGCCTTAACGATAGCGTCCATAAGAGTCTCAAAGTTCTCCTGAAGCTTCTCAGCGCCGAAGGAAACCTTGCCTATCGGGCAGTGAATAATGTTTGTCTTGTCAAGACGGTACTCAATCTTACCTGCCTTAGCCTCTGTAACAGCCTTGGCAACGTCAGGTGTAACAGTACCTGCCTTAGGTGAAGGCATAAGTCCGCGGGGACCGAGAACCTTACCTAAACGGCCTACAAGACCCATCATATCGGGAGCTGCGATGCAGACATCAAAGTCCATCATACCGCCCTGCACCTGAGCAAGAAGGTCCTCAGCACCTACGATTTCCGCACCTGCTGCGGTTGCCGCGTCAGCAGCGTCGCCCTTTGCAAAAACTGCGACTCTGACGTTCTTACCTGTACCGTTGGGAAGTACGACAGCGCCTCTGACCTGCTGGTCTGCGTGACGTGAGTCAACGCCGAGACGGATATGAGCCTCTACTGTTTCGTCGAACTTTGCAGTTGCGGACTTAACAGCGATGTCAAACGCTTCTTCCGAATCATATAACTTTGTTTTCTCGATGAGCTTTGCGCTCTCGTTATATTTTTTTCCGTGTTTCATAATTTAATTTCCTCCCATTAAGTGGTTAATCGGATTTTTCCTCCCACGAAGGAGCATCAATCTTCGACAGTGATGCCCATTGAACGAGCTGTACCGGCTATCATGCTCATAGCGGTTTCAATGTTAGCTGCGTTTAAGTCAGGCATTTTCTGCTCGGCAATTTTCTTAATCTGCTCACTCGTAATCTTTGCAACCTTGTTCTTGTTCGGTTCGCCCGAAGCCTTCTCGATGCCGCAAGCCTTTTTGATAAGAACTGCCGCAGGGGGAGTCTTGGTTACAAATGTGAATGAGTGGTCTGCATAAACTGTGATAACGACAGGAATAATAAGTCCCATATCGTTCTTTGTGCGTTCATTGAATTCCTTAGTGAACGACATAATGTTAACGCCGTGCTGACCGAGTGCCGGTCCTACGGGCGGTGCCGGTGTTGCCTTGCCGGCGGGAATCTGAAGCTTAATAAAGCCTATTACTTTCTGAGCCATTTTAGCACCTCCATATGTGGTAGTGGCGGAATAAGCGGCTTGACTTATCCCTCCCACAGTGCGACAACGCGCACTATAAAAAGCGACTTTGCGCTTAATACCTTAATAAATTTTATTTGTTTGCGACCTCAACCTGGTCAAGCTCAAGCTCAATGGGTGTTTCCCTGCCGAGCATTGAAATAACGACTCTGACCATATTGTTGTCTGTGTCGATTTCGTCAACAGTACCGCTGATGCCCTCAAAAGCACCGTCGATAATGGTAACCGTATCGCCCTTTTCGTAGTTGACCTCGACAACCCTTTTCTCAACGCCGAGGTTTGCAACCTCTGCCTCTGTGAGAGGAACAGGTTTGCCCTCAGGGCCTACAAAGCCCGTAACGCCTCTGATATTGCGTATGATATACCAGGTATCGTCGGTCATCTCAAGATCTCCCGTGTCCTCGTCCTCAAAAACGGCGAGTTTGACTATAACATAGCCGGGGAAAAGTTTTCTTTCGACTTCTTTCTTGGTACCGTCCTCTTTGACCTCGGTAACGATTTCGGTGGGAACCTGAATATCGAGAACATAGTCCTCCATTTTGCGGTTTTCTACAACCGTTTCAAGGTTCTGCGCTACCTTATTCTCGTAACCCGAGTAGGTGTGAACTACATACCATCTGGAGAATTCTGCCATGAGTTATCCTCCTTATAAGCCTAAAAATCCGTGAATCATTCCTGTAACTGCCGCAGTAGTTGTTTCAGCATCCGCGCCCGAATTCTTGGCGAGATTGACAAGAGCCTTGACGCCCTCGGAAAGTCCCATATCTATAAGCCAGATAATAAGACCTAAAACCGCTACGCAGGCAAGAACTATACCGGTGCTCTTTATAACGGTCTTTGCGTCGGGCCATACGACCTTTTTGCACTCGCCTCTGATGTCCTTGAAGAACTTTTTAACAGCCTTCCATGCGCGTGCGAATACATTACCGTTTTTGGGTTTAGCGGTATTCTTGCTGTCGGACTTTTTGGTTTCTTTCTTTTCGGAAGCTTCGGCAGATGTCTTTTTGATTTCGTCAGCCATTTTGTTACCTCCGCTTACTTTGTTTCTCTGTGGAGAGTATGCTTCTTGCAGAATCTGCAGTACTTGTTCATCTCCAGCCTGTCCGGCGTATTCTTTTTGTTTTTCATGGTGTTGTAATTACGCTGTTTGCACTCGGTGCAAGCCAATGTAATCTTTACTCTCATTTTCGGCACCTCCATTTATTAGCGATTTTCGCCTTTTGCCTGCCTCCAAAAAGTGAGCACAAAAATAAAGCCCTCTTTCAGAGGTACACATACTATAACATAAGGGAATTGAGAAGTCAAGAAAAAATTTCAAATTATTATATGTATTATAACGAACATCATAAAAGGCTGACTTCCGTCAGCCTTTATATATTAACAGTATGCCCGTTAAATCATTGAGAGCTGAACTCCCGAGTCCTCCGTGCCCGGGGTCGAGCCTGCGGCGGGAAGATTTCTCGTTCTGTATCTCGCGGGCTTGGCGAACATACCCTCGGTGTAATCCTCAACAGAAATAAGTCTGTGATTTTTCTTCTGCGTCATAACGCTTACTCCCTGCGTGTCCTTTGTAGTCTTGGGAGTTATGGCACCCGTGTTGAGCAGCAGAATTCTCATTGAGCTTGACCTGAGGACAAGCTCGCAGTCCTCTCTGATATAGCGGATGGCGGCAAGCGGGAATTTCTCGCAGTATGCCTTGATAAGCTTTTTACGGTTGGTCTTGGTAATGTATGAAGCAAGGTCAACCTTGGCAACCTTTCCGTTCTCAAAGAAGAAAAGCATATACCCCTTGTAATCGGAGGTGTTTACCATATAAATTGCGTTCTCGTCGGGCTCCATTTCAAGGTCGCTCGCAACGAACGAACCGAGAGCGCTTGCCTTGGTGTCCGCAAAGTCGGAGGTCTTTGCCTTATAGACCTGACATTTGTCGGTAAAGAACAAAAGCTCGGAATTGTTCTGAGTTTCGACGGTCTGAACGACCTCGTCGCCCTCCTTGACCTTCTGCTCGGAGCTCATACGAAGCGACTGCGGAGTAATCTTTTTGAAGTAGCCTTCCTTTGTAAAGAAAAGCGTTACGGGATAGTCGGGAATGTCCTCCTCTATCGGCTCGCTGTCGGTTTCAAATTCGTATATAATTTTCGTTCTCCTCGGCTTGTCGTACTTTTCGGCAACCTCTTTAAGCTCGGAAACAATTATCTTTTTTACTCTCGACTTTGAGGACAGTATATCCTCCATATCCTCGATAGACTCTCTGAGATTCTGTATCTTCTCGGTGTGCCTGAGAATATACTCACGGTTGAGGTGCTTCAATTTGATTTCGGCAACGTATTTCGCCTGAGTCTCGTCAATGCCGAAGCCTATCATCAAGTTATATACAACCTGGTCCTCTTCCTCGGTGTTGCGGATAATGCTAATCGCCTTGTCAATGTCGAGCAATATTTTCTGAAGTCCCTCGAGCAAATGAAGTTCTTCCTTTGCTTTTGACAAATCAAAGAACACTCTGCGGTTTACGCACTCTGTACGGAAGGCTATCCACTCAAGAAGCAGGTCTTTTACGCCGAGCACTCTCGGAGTACCTGCGATAAGAATGTTGAAGTTACAGCCGAAGGAGTCCTCAAGAGGCGTGGTTTTGAAAAGCTTTTTCATCAGCTTGTCGGGATCCGTTCCCCTCTTGACGTCGATTGTAATTTTAAGTCCCTTCTTATCCGTTTCGTCACGAATGTCGGAGATTTCCTTTATCTTGCCCGCTCTGGCAAGCTCTATAATCTTGTCGATTATGGCTTCAGAGGTCGTTGTAGCGGGTATCTCATAAATATCTATACAGTGATTTGTCTTGTCATAATTATACTTTGCGCGGAGCCTGAAGCTTCCTCTGCCCGTGCGGTAAATCTCGGACATAGCGTCCTTATCGTAGAGCAACTGCGCGCCGCCGATAAAGTCGGGCGCTCTGAGAGTTTCCGTTATATCCGCGTCGGGGTTTTTGATAAGTTCAACCGTCGTGTTGCAGATTTCCCCGAGATTAAATGAGCATATATTTGACGCCATACCTACCGCGATACCCGTATTTGCATTGACAAGCACCGAAGGGAAGGTTACGGGGAATAAGGTGGGCTCGGTCATTGAGTTATCGTAATTCGGTACAAAGTCAACCGTGTCCTTGCCTATATCTCTGAAAAGCTCTGCGGATATGGGAGCAAGCTTTGCTTCCGTGTATCGTGAAGCGGCATACTTCATATCTCTTGAATACGCTTTACCGAAGTTTCCCTTTGACTCAATGTACGGATGAAGCAGCGCCTCGTTACCTCTGGCAAGGCGTATCATTGTTTCATAAATCGCCTGATCGCCGTGAGGGTTGAGCTGCATTGTGCGTCCTACAATATTTGCGCTCTTGATGGTAGGACCGTTCAGAAGTCCCATTTTATACATAGTATAGAGCAGTTTCCTGTGCGAGGGCTTAAAGCCGTCTATTTCGGGAATTGCTCTTGACATGATAACGCTCATCGCGTAAGGCATATAGTTTACCTCAAGCGTGTCGGTAATGTCCTGCCTTACGATTTCGCCCGCGCCCGAAATATGAGTGCGAAGGTCAAGTTCGTTATCGTTATGTTTGATTTCGTCTGTCTTTTTCTTTTTTGGCATTGTTCTTCTCCGTTATGATATATCGGCAAGTTCAATATACTGATAGCCGTTTTCTGCGATAAAGTCTTTTCTGCCCTGAAGGTCATTTCCCAAAAACAGCTCGAATTTCTCCGCAACTGCTTCGGGGTTATAGTCAGGCTCGACCTTGATAAGACGGCGGGTTGCGGGATTCATAGTGGTCAGCCACATCATTTCGGGCTCGTTCTCGCCGAGTCCCTTTGAACGCTGAACGGTATATTTTCTGTCGCCTATCTCCTCAAGCGCCTGCGCTTTTTCTTTCTCGGTATAACAGAACCATGTTTCGTCCTTGGTATTGATTTCGTAAAGCGGAGACTCCGCAATATAAACCTTGCCCTCTTTTATGAGAGTAGGCATAAGGCGGTAAATCATGGTAAGTATAAGCGTTCTTATCTGGAAGCCGTCAACATCGGCATCGGTACAGATTATGACCTTATTCCAGCGAAGGTTGTCAATACTGAAAAGCGAAATGCCCTTATTCAGTTTTGTGTTGACCTCAACTCCGCAGCCAAGCACCTTAACAAGGTCGGTAATAATTTCATTTTTGAAAATCTTGGCGTATTCGGATTTAAGGCAGTTAAGAATTTTACCTCTTACGGGCATAACCGCCTGGAAAGACGAGTCCCTCGCCTGCTTGCAGGAACCGAGCGCCGAGTCGCCTTCAACGATAAAGAGCTCTCTTTCGCTTATTTCCTTTGAACGGCAGTCAACGAATTTCTCAATTCTGTCCGTCATCGAGTTGCCCGTCTGAAGCGTCTTTTTGATATTGAGTCTCGTTGTTTCCGCCCTTATGCGCGAACGCATATTGATAAGCACCTGGTCGGCTATCTTGTCCGCCTCGATTTTATTCTCTATAAAATAAACTTCAAGGCTGTGCTTGATGAATTCTGTCATTGCCTCCTGTATGAACTTGTTTGTAATCGCCTTTTTGGTCTGATTCTCATAAGATGTCTGGGTCGAGAACGAGGAAATTACGATTACAAGACAGTCCTCAATATCCTGGAAGGTTATCTTGCTGTCGGACTTCAGGTATTTATTGCTTGATTTAAGGTAAGCGTCTATCTGTGCGACAAATGCGCTCTTGACCGCTTTTTCGGGAGCGCCGCCGTGCTCAAGAAAACTTGAGTTGTGATAGTACTCCTTAAACTGAACCTTATTTGAAAAGCACAGCGCTATATTCATCTTAACCTTATAGTCGGGCATATCCTCACGGTCTCTGCCCTTTCTCTCGGTCTGCCAGTACTGTACCGAGGAAAATGCGTCATCGCCGACGATTTCCTTAACATAATCCACTATGCCGTCCTCATAGTAAAACTCATACTTTTCAAATGAAGCGGCGGTTTTCTGGTCCTTTAATATGAATTTGACGCCGGGGTTTACAACCGACTGTCTCTTGATGACCTCGGTAAAATACTCAAGCGGTATATTTATATCGGTAAAAACCTTGAGGTCGGGCTTCCAGCGAATTCTTGTGCCCGTATCTTTTTTGGGATAAGGCTCCTTCTGAAGGTCGCCTACGGGATTGCCCTCTTTGAAATTCATTTTATAAACGGTGCCGTTCTTGTGAATTTCAGCCTCCATATATTCTGAAGCGTACTGAGTCGCGCAAAGTCCGAGACCGTTAAGTCCGAGCGAATACTCGTATGTTCCTCCGCTGTTGGTGTCGTATTTGCTGCCCGCGTACATCTCGCAGAAAAGCAGTTCCCAGTTGTATCTGCCCTCTTTTTCGTTATAGTCCATCGGCATACCTCTGCCGTGGTCGAGCACCTCTATCGAGCCGTCGAGAAAACGGGTAACGGTAATTTCCTTGCCGTAGCCCTCTCTCGCCTCGTCAATGGAGTTGGACAGAATTTCAAAGACTGCGTGCTCGCAGCCCTCTATTCCGTCCGAGCCGAAAATAACGGCAGGTCTTTTTCTGACACGGTCGGCGCCTTTTAACTGAGATATGCTTTCTTCTGTATAGTCAGCTCTTTTAGCCATTTTTTGCCTTCCTTTAAAAAATAAAATATAATCGCAATATATTTTACACTATATATTGCGATTAAGTCAAGGTTTAAACATATTATTTTGTGCTTTTTGCCGAATTTCGGGGCGTTTAGTCCGGTTTTTCGGACTTGCGTGTTATTTTTCGCTTGTTTCCCTCGCTGTCCACTATGTAAGTGTTGTCAAGCTGGGCGACCAGATTCTTTTTAAAGGCGGCGAGATATTCTTTGCGCAGTCTTTGCTGCTCAAGCATTTCCGCTTCGGTAAGCCCCTCTGTTCTCTGCTTCTTTGCAAGCTCGTTAATTCTTTTAAGTCTGTCTGTTTCCATAGCCGTCTCCCTCGGTTTGATAGAAGTATTTTAATACATTTTTCCCGACTTGTAAACAAGGGGAGTTTTGTAGTATAATGTTTTTATGATGAAATTCACTTTACCCGAACAGGTTAATACCGCATTGAAGCTGCTCCTTGAGAACGGCTTTGAAGCATATGCCGTCGGCGGATGTGTGCGCGACCTTGTTATGGGTAAAATGCCCAACGACTATGACATTACGACAAATGCCATGCCAGAGGAAACCGAAAAAGTTTTTGAGGGCTTCCGTATAATTGAAACAGGCATTAAGCACGGCACGGTTACGGTTATCGCAGACGGTATGCCCCTTGAAATCACAACTTACAGAATTGACGGGGAATATCTTGACTCGCGCCATCCCGAAACGGTAAGCTTCTCAAGAAATTTAAAGGATGATTTGTCGCGCCGCGATTTTACCGTAAACACCCTCTGTTATAACGAAAAAGAAGGCGTTATTGACCTTTTCGGCGGTATTGAGGATATCGACAGAAAGATTATCCGCTGTGTCGGGGAACCCGATAAGCGCTTTAACGAGGACGCGCTGAGAATACTGCGCGGAATACGTTTCGCCTGCTCGCTCGGGTTTACCGTCGAGGAAGAAACGGCACAAAGCATTCTCAGGAACAAGGATCTTATAAAAAATATCGCCGCCGAAAGAGTAAGAGACGAGTTTGTCAAACTCATTACCGCGGACAGAATATATGATAACGTTTCGCGTTTCCGTGAGGTTATAGAAGTATTTATACCCGAATACGGGGCGCTCACGGGTTGCGAACAGAACACGCCCTACCACTGCTACGACGTTTTTGAGCATTCGGTCAGGTCGGCGGAGTATATTGAAAACGACAGAAATTTAAGGCTCACAATGTTCCTGCACGATATTGCCAAGCCGCTTTGCAAAACCACCGACGAATTCGGCACCGACCACTTCAAGGGGCACGCAAAAGCGGGGGCAGAGATGGCGGAAGACATTTTAAGGCGTATGAAATTCGATAATAACGCGATAAAATATGTGCCGTTTTTAATCGGACTTCACTCGGAGCGTTTCCCCGTTTCAAAGACCGAAGCGAAAGAAATGCTGCGCAGAATCGGCAGGGAAGCTTATCTCGATTTTATCAAGGTAAGGCGCGCCGACACCCTTGCAAAAAAGGACCCGCATTCAAAGGACGAAAAGATAAAAAATATGCTTGCCTTTTATGAAGCAATAGAAAAAAACGGCGAGTGCTGGAATCTCGAAAGCCTTGCGGTTAACGGCAGCGACATAAAGGAACTCGGCGTTAAAAGCGGTCCCGAAATAAAACGGCTTCTCGACTTTGCTCTCGGCGAAGTAATACACAAAAGAGTGCCAAACGACAAACAGAGCATTTTAAATCTGATTGAGGACTTAACAGAATAAAAAAAGAACGCAGTTTTTACTGCGTTCTTTTCAGTTGAAATTCAGTTCTTTTCGCTGATAATTCTGTCGATATATTTCTTGGTATCCTCTGCCCAGGCATAACCTGTCATATATTCGCCGCGGTAATCTGTTGACGCTGCGTCATAGTGCTTTAACAGATTGTAGTAGTCGCAGTCGAATTTTGACATATCTGCGCTTCTCTGATTGCGCACATCTATAAGAATATCGCTTATACCTGCATCCGACAGCGCAACTCTCAGGCTTTTGAGCACCTTTCTGAAAAGCGACTGAACCGTCTCGTCATAATTTCTGTCGGGCCACAGAACGGTAATTGCATTCTCCGTGCTTACACTTCCTCCCCTTCTGTCAACAAGCAGAGCGAGAAGCTCCTTTGACTTTGACGAGGAGAAATAAACGGGCTTGTCGTCAACGAAAACATCAAAGTAACCGAAGGTTTTGATAAATACGCCCGATTTTGCTGTCGGCTGTACCGAGGGTTGTGCTTTAAGAAGCTCTTTTTTGACCATCTCGGCGGAAAACGGCTTTAAAACATAACCTATCGCATTTACGCCGAATGCCTCAAAGGCATACTCCTTAAAGCCCGTAACAAAGATAATCTTGATTTCGGGTCTTATGCGCGTAAGTCTTTTTGCGAGTTCAAGTCCCGACATAACAGGCATCTCGATATCGAGAAACGCAACGTCCGTGTCGCCGCCTACCGCAACGTATTCAAGCGCGTCGGCAGGGTTTGAAAACGCTTTGAACGAGTCAACCTCGTTGAATTTTACGCAAATATCCTCCATATCCTCAAGAACGAGTCTTTCATCATCTACCGCAATTACATTCATATTTCCATTTCCTCCAATGCTATTGTTTTTTCCTGAAATTCAAGACTCTCCTGAAGAGTCTTTACATTTTTATCTTTCGGAAGGGTTATTACGACCTTGCTTCCCTTACCGGGTTCGCTCTGAATATCGACCTCGGCGTTCATTATGACCTCAAGTCTTTCCTTGACGTTCTTTATGCCGACATGAGAGCGCTTATCATCCTTCATTTTAAGTGCCTTTACTACATCAAAGCCTACTCCGTCATCCTCAACAGTCAGATAATAATTGTACTTGTCCTCGTCGGTAATAATAGTTACCGAACCTCCCTCCGCCTTTTTGGTAACGCCGTGCTTTATGGCATTCTCGACTATGGGCTGAACGCTAAGCGTCGGAACGTAAAATTCATCCGTTCCTATCTCATAGAAAACATCAAGCTTGTCTCCGAAACGAAGCTGCTCTATGTTACAGTAGTGCTTGATATGGGCAAGTTCCTCGGAGAAGGGTATCGGGTCGGTCTTGGTAAGCGAATCCATATTTCCCCTTAGATACATCGAAAAGTCTATAACCGCTTTTTCGGCTTTTTCGGGGTCTTTCCTTATAAGAGACTTGATTGTGTTAAGCGCGTTATACATAAAGTGCGGCTGAATCTGCGAGAGCATAAGCGAGGTATTCGCCTTCTCAAGTTCAATTTCAAACTTCTCTGCCTGAATAGCAAATTCAAACAGTTTCTTTATACGCAGCGCGTGAATTATCGCCGTGAAAATTACAAACAGCAGGAAGCATACAGGCATAACCGACGAGCAATTTGCATGGATGATTCCGTTTGTAAAGAAAACATCTATCAGAACTCCGACAACAATGAATATGTAAGACAGCAGATACAGTCTCGCGTAGTCGGTCTTTTTGACAATTTCGATACAAAGCTTGTTTATGATGTAAATATCTATTATAACCGAAACCAGCTGAAGAAGCAGGTGGTAATAGGCGTTGAAAACCGTGTCGGGGAAGAAATTGACTCCGAGCGAAAGTACAAGGAAAATCGCGCTGAAAAGCACATAAACGTTATCGGCGACCTTGATTTTGACATTTTTTGTAATATATATAAGAGCCGTCAGCTTGATGATAAAGGTCAGCACAAATGAGAACGTTCCTATGACGTCATAGCTTATGTCGCCGAAAAACTTCTGCATTACAGCAAAGCCCTCATTGGTAAGGAAAAGCCGCAGAAGCAGAATAAACGAAAGTACGGGAAGCCAAAGAGAATAAAGGTCTCTGTTGACCGTATATTTAAGAACTATAAAAATAACGGCGCAGGAAAAGACTATTCCGCAAACAAGAAATCTGAAAGCGACGCTCATGCTCTGCCTTGCATTAGCCGACGAGTAGTCCGACATCTGCACGGGCATATAAAGTCCGAGGTTGTTCTGAGTTCGGGTTTCGACTGCAAGTCTGTAAACGCCGTCCTTCTGAAGCGTAAAGGGCAAATCGTTGTGTGCCGCCTCTGTCCATATATCTTCGCCGGAAAGGTTGCCGTTATATGAAACAAGTACGTCGTTTATGTAAATTCTGTATGCGCTCGGAATATTCTTGATAAACATACTCAGAAATTCGTCGCTGTTGACGTTTTTTATATAGCATACATAGGATGCCTTGTCTCTCGGTATAAAACCGTTACCTGCAACAGCATCGTACCATGAGAACGGGATATCGAGCACAGCACTCGCCTCGCCGTCAGTTCCGCCCTCGCTGACAACAAGCGCATCTTTATAGATATACCACTTGCCGTTGAGATACGCGGTATCTCCGCCCTCAAAATCGTAGTCCGACAGGTCAAAGATTATATCGTCCTCCTGCGGCGCAGACTTTGAGTAAAAGGACATATTGCCGAAGAACACCGTACCTGCAATGCTGAGAATTACGGCGGCAAGAATTATCAGAGTCATAAGATTGGTGCGCCGTACATTTTTATTCTTTTGAGACTTCTGTTTCAACACCGTAACCCCCTTTATAAATTATATGAAATAATTATATATTATTTTTTACAATAAAACAAGGGTTTTTATCCTTTCTCGGTTGACAATATTTAATTATAAATGTATAATTTTTAAGTTAAATTGGATATTTATGTTTAAATAGATTAAGGAGAATTTTATATGGAATGGACAGGTCTTAACGAGTTAAGAGAAAAATATCTCGAATTTTTCGAGAGCAAGGGACATCTGAGGCTGGAGAGCTTTTCGCTCATCCCTAATAACGACAAGAGCCTTTTGCTCATAAACTCGGGTATGGCTCCGATGAAAAAATATTTTACAGGCGAGATTACTCCCCCCAGCAAAAGGGTAACCACATGTCAGAAATGCATCCGTACTCCCGACATTGAGAATGTCGGCAAAACCGCAAGGCACGGAACATATTTTGAAATGCTCGGTAATTTCTCCTTCGGCGATTACTTCAAAAAAGAGGTTATCCCGTGGGCTTGGGAATTCTGCACCGAGGTTATCAAAATGGACCCCGAAAGG
This sequence comes from Oscillospiraceae bacterium, assembly GCA_015066635.1. GTDB lineage: Bacteria > Bacillota > Clostridia > Oscillospirales > Acutalibacteraceae > Fimenecus. The sequence goes on from SVOA01000002.1 coordinate 45,882, forward strand.
CTTTATATCAGCGTTTATACGGATGATGACGAAGCTTATGACATCTGGACAAAGGAAATCGGCGTTAAGCCCGACCACATGGTGCGCTTCGGCAAGGAGGACAATTTCTGGGAGCACGGCGCAGGTCCCTGCGGTCCCTGCTCTGAGATTTACTATGACAGAGGCGAAAAATACGGATGCGGCAAGCCCGACTGCAAGGTCGGCTGCGAATGCGACAGATACATTGAATTCTGGAATCTTGTTTTCACTCAGTTTGAGAATGACGGAAACAACAATTATTCACGCCTTGACCATCCCAACATTGATACGGGTATGGGACTTGAAAGACTTGCCTGCATCACTCAGGACGTTGATAACCTCTTTGAGGTTGACACCGTTCAGAATATAATGAAGCATATTATCAGACTTGCGGGCATCAATTATCACGACGACTCCAAAAAGGACGTTTCTCTGCGTGTTATTACCGACCACATCAGAAGTACTACAATGATGATAGGAGACGGCGTTATGCCGTCAAACGAGGGCAGAGGCTACGTTTTGCGCAGACTTTTAAGGAGAGCCGCAAGACACGGCAGACTTCTCGGCATAGACGGCACCTTCCTCTCGGAGGTTGCCGACACGGTTATCAACGAGAATAAAAACGCCTATCCCTCGCTTGCGGAAAAAAGAGATTTCATTATCAACGTTATAAAGGCCGAGGAAGAAAGCTTTGCAAAGACCATTGACTCGGGACTTATGATTTTTAATCAGATGATAGAGAATCTCGGCTCCGACACTCTCAGCGGCGACGATGCTTTCAAGCTTTCCGACACCTACGGCTTCCCGATAGACCTCACAAAAGAATTGCTTGAGGAAAAAGGCTTAAAGGTTGATGAGGAGCGTTTCAGAGAACTTGTCAACGAGCAGAAATTAAGAGCGCGCGCCGCACACAAGGGCGCCGGCGCAGAGGCTTGGGAAGGCTCGGACAATGCAGTTAAGGGACTTGAAAAAACCGAATTTGTCGGCTATACCTCGCTTAACTGCGACACGGTCATCAAGGCTGTAATCGTTGAAGGAGAGCAAAAGGAATTTGCTTCATCGTCAGACAGCATTACACTTGTGCTTGACAGAACTCCCTTCTATGCGGAAAGCGGCGGTCAGGTCGGAGATGTCGGTCTTATCAAGGGCAGCGGTTTTATCTTTGAAGTTGAAAACACAACCAAAACCCATGACGGAGTTGTACTCCACCACGGTATAATAAAAGACGGAGAATCCGTTTCGGCAGGCGAAAGCGTTTCGGCGCAGGTTGATGCCGAAACGAGAAACGCAACAAAGAGAAACCATACTGCAGCACATCTGCTTCAGGCAGCGCTGCGCAAAGTACTCGGCACTCACGTTGAGCAGGCAGGTCAGCTTGTAAATGCTGACGAGTGCCGCTTTGACTTCACTCATTTCTCGGCTCTGACGGACGACGAGCTCAGGACTGTTGAGAATACCGTAAACGAAATAATTATGTCGGCAATTCCCGTTGAGACAAAGGAAATGCCCATTGACGAGGCAAAGAAGCTCGGCGCTATGGCGCTTTTCGGTGAAAAATACGGCGACATAGTCAGAGTAGTAAAGGCAGGAGATTTCTCCACCGAGCTGTGCGGCGGCACACATGCAGAGAATACGGGTAACCTCGGACTTTTCAAAATTGTTTCCGAGTCCTCCGTTGCATCGGGAATACGCAGAATTACAGCCGTAACAGGCTTTAACACAATGAAATATATTTACAGGGAAAATGCCCGTATTGCAGACACGGCTGCTGCGCTGAAGGTTTCCAACATTGCCGATATTACTTCAAAGGCAATAGCACTTGTTGCGGAATTAAAGGACACTCAGAAGGAGCTTGATTCACTCAAGGCAGAGCTTGCGGGAAATCTCGCAAAGGACCTTGTTTCGGATGCAAAGCAGGTCGGCAGCGTTAAGCTTATATGCAAATTCGTTGACGGTCTTGACGCCAACGGACTGCGTGAAATGGGCGACAAAGCCAAGCAGCAGGCAGAGAATATCGTTGCGGTATTCGCCACCTCAAACGAGGAAAAGGGCACCTGCAGCTTCTGCTGTGCAGCTGATGAAAAGGCTGTTGCAAACGGCGCTCACGCAGGTAACATTGTCCGTGAGGTTGCCCGTATCGCAGGCGGCTCGGGCGGCGGAAAGCCCGACAGCGCCATGGCAGGTGCAAAGGATATTTCAAAAATCGGCGAGGCTCTTGCAGGCGCCGAGGAAATAGTCAGAAATATGGTAAAGGAGTAATTATATGGACTGCATTTTTTGTAAAATTGCCGATGGCTCTATCCCTTCAGGCAAGGTTTATGAGGACGATTTAATTCTCTGCTTCAAGGATATAAATCCTCAGGCAGAGGTACATGCGCTTGTTATTCCCAAGCAGCATATTGCCTCGGTCAACGGGATTACTGCGGAGAATTCCGATACCGTAAAGCATATTTTTGAGAAAATTCCCGAAATCGCCAAGCTCCTCGGAGTCAATGATTACAGAGTAATCAGCAACTGCGGAGAGGGTGCAGGACAGACGGTTATGCACCTGCACTTTCACATTTTAAGCGGAAGCAACCTCGGCGAAAGACTTGTATAAAAAGTGAAACGGCCGTTTGCCGTAATCGGCTTTACAATGCTCGGCGCAATGTTCGAGCTGTGCAGAATAAACAGTTTAAAAGTGACGCTTGCCGTACTTGCTACGGCTTTTGTCGCTTTTATTATTTTACTTTTAATCAAGCCGTTAAGAAACAAAAAGGCGCTTGCTTTGTTTCTTGCTTCTGTTGCACTCTCTGCCGCTTTGACGGCTTTTCACGCCGCGCGCGTTGAGCAAAACATAACAGAATATGCCGACAAAAGGATAACCGCTGTCGGCACTCTTGCGGAGCTTCCGTATAAAGCCTACGGGCACAATTATTATATTATAAAGACCTCGCGAATAGGTAACGAACACAAGAGAATCAAGCTGCGTGTTTCCTCGCTTGACTCTCTCGACATAGAGCCGACAGACGAAATAAGGGTAACGCTTAACACTCAGCTTCTCGGCGGAGACGACGGGGAATACCTCGGCTACTGCAAATCGGAGAATTTGTATCTGTCGGGTTATCTCGGCTACAATGCCTCATGCGATATTGCAAAGGGATGCGACTTCTCCCCGTTTCAGCTTATACTTATGCTCAAGCGGAGCATATCGGGCTATGTGATGTCATCTCTGCCGAATTCTTACGGCGGAGTACTCTGTGCTCTGCTCACGGGCGACAGGCACACCGTTCCCGAGGTAATTAAAAACCGGCTCAGCGCATCGGGTGTATTTCATCTGTTTGCGGTATCGGGACTTCATCTGAGCGTTTGGTCCGCGCTTCTGTACGAGGCGCTCAAAAAAGCGAGAGTCTCCGCATACAAACGGTCGGTTACCGTAATTATTTTCTGCATTGTATTCATACTTCTGACAGGAGCCAATCCGCCTGTCGTAAGGGCAGGCTTTATGATGATACTGTTTTACTGCGGCTATCTGTTTTCCCGTCAGTCCGACGCGCTGAACTCCATAGGACTTGCAGTTTTGTGTATGCTCATACTCAACCCGTTTGCTTCGCTGAGCGCAAGTCTGTGGATGTCTGTACTTGCGACCGCGGGTATCATTACCGCCGCAGTTCCGTTTGTTTATTATCTGACAGAAAAGCTTGACAAAATTAACGGCATACTGAAGTCTGCAGCAGTCTCTATTGCAACCGTTATGAGCGTAACCGTGTTTTCCTCGCTGTTTACCCTGCCCGTTTTCATATACTGCTTCGGCAGAGTTTCAACCGTGGGAATTGCCGCAAATCTCGTACTTGTCTTTGCGGGGTCGCTCGCGATGGAACTGTCGGGAACAGCCTTCCTTTTAAACGCCGTGTCCCTTGGCTTCCTTGCAAAGCCCGTAATAACTCTGGCAGGACTTCTGTCAAAATTTCTTACGGACACTTCGTCCCTGCTTGCAGATTTCCGCTATGCTCTTATCCCCGTCAGCTCAACCGTATCAAAAATCACTCTCGCAGTATGTGCTGCCGCCGTTATTCTGATATTCTTTATAAAGAAAAAGGACAGAAAGGTTCTGTTTTCTTCCTTGCTTGTCAGTTTCGTCCTGCTCTTATGTGTAAATGTATTTACCTTTACACTTGAAAACAGCAAACTGAAATTAGCCGTCATAAACACGGGGGAAGGCGTCGGCGTTGTTTTAAAGAATAAGGGCTTTACTGCCGTTGCCGATACGGCTTCGGGCAGTTTTGACGAGAATAAAATCAAACAGACGGTTTCGGACTTCTGTATCTCACGGCTTGATTATCTTTTACTCCCCTTGTGTAACGGCGACGCATATCTTGCGGACTGTTCGGTGCTTTGCGCCTATGAACCGAAAATTCTCGTCGTTCCCGAAAAGGGTATGCCGAAGGACACAAACGGAAACTATAAGGTCCTTAATACCGACAGAGAAAAAATAATCTTAATAAATGATGAAATAGCTTTGTCATCTGACGAAAAATGTGTTAAAATAGATTATAAAAAATTTTCTTTCCGCATTTTTGATGACGGCAGAATTATGCTGTCGGACGGCAGAGAGTATTCCGTACCGCAGGGAAAACGTGCCGAATTATTTACCGACGGAAATACCGATTTTGAAATAAAGGAGGCGAAGTGATGTCAGAATTAACCGAATACGAATTAAAAAAAGAACTCTCGGAAAACCGTCTGCGCACTTCGTATCTCATATACGGAAACGAGGCATATTTAAAGCAGCACTATGCCAACCTTATTGCAAAGAAGGCAGTAAGTGCGAATATGGAAGGCTTTAACCTTAGGAAATTTGACGCCGAAAACAACAATGACATAAACGAGCTTATCGAGTCAACAGACACTCTGCCGATTTTCTCCGAGCACAGCTGCACATTTATGAAAAACTTTCCGCTCGACAGTTTTTATTCAGCCGATAAGGAAGCCTTTGAAAACTGGATAAAGGATATGCCCGAAACCACGGTTGCGGTTTTCTGGCAGGATACGGACGAAATAAATCCTCGAAAAAATGCAAAGTGGAAAAATGTCATTTCCGTTTTTACAAAGTATTCCGCCAGCGTTTGCCTCGACAAAATGGACCAGTCCTCTCTTGTCAAAACGGTTACGGGTGGACTTAAACGGCGCGGCTGTGAAATTCAGAGAGATACTGCGTTTTATCTGGTAGATACGGTAGGCGACGACCTGAATTTGCTTTTAAACGAGGTTGAAAAGCTCGCCGCCTATAAAAAGGGCGGAGTTATCGAAAGAGCCGACATAGACGCGGTTTGTATAAAAAGTCTTGAGTCAAACGTTTTTGATTTATCAAAGGCAATTCTCTCAAGAAATCTGTCAAAGGCTCTGCTTATTAACGAAAAACTTTTCGGCGACAGAGAAAGACCCGAAATGATACTCGGCGCACTTGCCGGCAGCTTCATTGACTTATACAGAGTCAAGGCTTCGCTGGAGGGCGGCAGAGACGCGGAGTATTTAAAGGATATGTACGGCTACAAAAACACCGCCTTCCGTCTGCGCAACGCACAAAGAGACGCACGCAGACTCACAATGGTTCAGATTAAAAACTGTATTGCGCTTTTAAGCAAGGCTGACGGCGAATTAAAAAGTCTTGCCTCTGACGGAAAGATTATTATAGAAAAGCTCATTTATGAGCTGTACGAGCAAATTATTTAAAAGAAGCGTGAAAAATGATTAAGATAGAACAAGCCGTCATTGTCGAGGGCAAGTATGACAAGATAAAGCTTGAGTCGATACTCGACACGGTTATTATTGCAACTGACGGCTTCGGTATTTTCAAGAACAGAGAAAAGCAGAAATTCATAAGAACTCTTGCGGAAAAAAGAGGTATTCTGATTCTTACCGACAGCGACTCGGCAGGCTTTGTTATACGTTCCTTTTTAAGCGGAATTGTCAATCCCGACAGTATCACTCATGTATATATTCCCGATATTTTCGGCAAGGAAAAGAGAAAGTCTGAGCCGTCAAAGGAAGGAAAGTTAGGCGTTGAGGGCGTCAAAACAGAGGTAATACTCGAAGCGTTTAAAAAAGCGGGTATCATAGGCAAGGAAACGGACGGGAACGCTTCCGAGCGCAGAGAGGTTACAAAGACCGACCTTTATGAGGACGGTATAAGCGGCAAAAGCAATTCAAATCTCAAGCGCAGGGCTCTGCTTAAAAATCTCGGACTTCCCGAGAGGACAAGCGCCAACAGTATGCTGAAAATCATAAACACCTTTTTAAGCTATGAGGCGTATAAAAACGCAGTATCGCTTATTGATGCACAGTTCGGAGGCAAGGATGATGAAAAAAGCAATTAAAACAGCGGTTTCGGTAATATCATTTTTACTGACGGTTCTGTCGGTAGCCGAAGCGGTAAAACTTAAAGACAGTTTAACCAAAAAAGAAAACTGATTGGTTTTAAAAACCAATCAGTTTTTTATTATGCCTTACATTATTTGAGGGCAACTGCCTGTTTTGCCTTGGCGGCAATATTCTGCGCATCAAGTCCGAAGATGTGGAGAAGCTCAACCGCAGGTCCCGATTTTCCGTAAACGTCATTTACGCCTACGCGGACAACAGGTACGGGGACGCTCTCGCATACAACCTCGGCGACGGCTGAGCCGAGTCCGCCGATAATGTTATGCTCCTCTGCCGTAACAATGGCTCCTGTCTTTTTAGCCGAGTCGATAACAAGCTCTCTGTCAATGGGCTTTATGGTAGCCATATTGACTATTCTTGCGGAGATGCCTTCGTTTTTAAGAAGTTCCCCTGCCTCAACGGCTTCCTTTACCATAAGTCCTGACGCGATAATTGTTACATCGCTGCCTTCGGAGAGGATATTGCCCTTGCCGATTTTAAAGTCATAGCTTTCGTCAAAGACTCTCGGCACCGCAAGACGTCCGAATCGCATATAAACAGGTCCGTCATAGTCTGCGGCGGCAAGCACGCAGAGTCTTGCCTCGATGTCATCGGCAGGGTTAAGAATTACCATACCGGGTATTGAACGCATAAGAGCTATGTCCTCACAGCACTGATGGCTCGCTCCGTCCTCGCCTACCGAAATACCTGCGTGTGTAGCGCCGATTTTAACGTTAAGATGAGGATAGCCTATCGAATTGCGTATCTGCTCAAAGGCTCTGCCTGCGGCAAACATAGCAAATGACGACGCAAAAACAGTATGTCCCGTTGCGGCAAGTCCGGCGGCAACGCCCATAAGATTTGCCTCGGCAATACCGACATCAACAAATCTCTCGGGATGAGCCTTTTTGAACATTCCCGTCTTGGTGGCAGCCGCAAGGTCTGCGTCAAGAACTATAATATTTTTACCTTTGTCGGCAAGTTCAACTAAAGCCTTGCCGTAAGCGTCTCTGGTAGCGCATTTAATTACTTCTGCCATAATTAAGCCTCCAATTCCTGCAAGGCTTTGTCAAGCTCTGCCTTGGCTGTCTGATACTCTTCGTCATTAGGCGCTTTGCCGTGCCAGCCGACCTCGTTTTCCATATACGAAACGCCCTTGCCCTTAACTGTTTTCATTACGATACAGGTCGGACGTCCCTTGGTATTTCTTGCGTTCTCAAGCGCCGCTTCGATAGCGTCAAAATCATGACCGTCTATCTCGGCAACATTCCAGTTAAACGCTCTGAATTTGTCGGCTATCGGATAGGGAGAATTGACCTCGTCAACGGTGCCGTCTATCTGCAGTCCGTTGAAATCAACAAAGGCAACGAGGTTATCAAGCTGACGGTTGCCGGCAAACATTGCCGCTTCCCATACCTCGCCTTCCTCAATTTCGCCGTCTCCGAGTATTGTATATACTCTGAAGTCCTTACCGTCGAATTTCGCGCCGAGTGCCATGCCGACAGCAGCTGAAATTCCCTGACCGAGAGAGCCCGTGCTCATATCAACGCCGGGGACTTTATTCATATTGGGATGTCCCTGAAGATATGAATCGGACTTTCTGAGCGTTTTGAGGTCGTCAACCGGGAAAAAGCCCTTTAAAGCAAGCGTTGCATAAAGAGCAGGAGCCGCGTGTCCTTTGGAAAGGACAAATCTGTCTCTGTCCTCCCACTTGGGATTTTTGGGATCAACCTTCATCTCGCAGTTGTAAAGGTAAGCCAATACATCGCAAATGGAAAGCGAACCGCCGGGGTGTCCTGCCTTTGCGCAGTAAACCGATTCGACCGTACCCATCCTCGCCTTAACGGCAAAACAGGCAAGTTCCTTTTTCTTAATACAGTCCATAATTTCACTCCTTATATCTGTACATTAAATATTCCAGCAAATCTCCGACAGCGCCCTTGTTACAATGACAAGCCTCGTAATCGGCAATATCGTGCATAGCCTGAGGCGCCTGACCGCAGCAGGCGGAAAGCCCGACTGTTTTAAGCATATCGTAGTCGTTGAAATAATCTCCGATAGCCGCGGTGTGTTCTTGTTTTATGCCGTATATTTCGGCAATTTTCATTACTCCCACGCCCTTATGTATTCCCTTTTGAAGGATCTCAAAAGAGGAAACCGAGGACGACATAAAATTCACGGGAGGATTCTCAATAGCGGTAAGATACTTTTTTGCCCTGCTGACAAGCGGCGGCGGACCCAAAAGAATAATCTTGCCCCAGTCCTCACGGGGAACCTCGTCAAAGCGTTTGAACTTCCTGTGAGGTATATCGTCAAAGCCGACCATAACATTGGCAAAAAGCTTTGCGTTTATTGTATATGCTTTTCTCGGGGTTAATATTTCGACCTCAAGAGAGGGAAATTTCTTTACCGTTGCCCTTAAAAGCTCCTGCCCCTCCTCGCCTATCGGCGTAAAGGACAGAATTTTATCCTCCTCGACATCGTAAACTCCCGCGCCGTTAAGTATTACAACGGGCGTACCCTTAATCATTGGAAGCGACCTGTAAGGTTTGCGTATGGACTTAACGTTTCTGCCCGAGGCAAGTGTGAAATGTCCGCCTCTGTAAACGACAAATTCCTTGACCGCATCATAATTCCTCTGAGGCAGCCGTCTGAATTTATTGTTAAGCGTTCCGTCTATATCCGAAACAACAAGCCAGTCCGAAAAATCGGTTTTAATCATCTTATCCGTCAATATTCTTTAAGTCCTTCCAAAAACTTACTGAAATACTCAGGCAATTCGCTGCGAAATTCCATATATTCGCCCGTTCTCGGATGAACGAAGCCTATCATACAAGCATGCAGACATTGACCGCCGAGCTTTGTTTCCGAGGGCAGGGGCTTTGAATAAACATCGTCCCCCGCAAGAGGATGCCCCTTGTACGCGAGATGCACCCTTATCTGATGCGTGCGTCCGGTTTCAAGTATGCACTTTATATAATCGTAATCTTTGTAACGCTTGATTACCTCGTAATGTGTAACCGCATTTTTGCTGTTTCTGTCGGTTACAGCCATTTTTTTGCGGTCTGCCGGGCTTCTGCCGATAGGCGCGGTAACGGTGCCCTTCTCCTCTTTGAGATGTCCTCTTACCACGGCTCTGTACTCCCTTGAGAAGCTGTGTTCCTTAATCTGCTTTGCAAGCTCTCTGTGGGAAAAATCATTTTTTGCAACTATCAGAAGTCCGCTTGTGTTTTTGTCAATTCTGTGAACTATACCCGGTCTTAAAACACCGTTGATACCCGAAAGACTGTCGGGACAGTGATACATCAGCGCATTGACAAGCGTACCCGTGTAGTTGCCTGCAGCGGGATGAACTACCATACCCTTCGGTTTGTTAACGACAAGCAAATCGTCATCCTCATAAAGTATATTGAGCTGTATATTCTCGGGCTCGACTTCTAATTCGACGGGCTCAAGCGGAGTATATTCTATACGGTCTTTTGCCTTGATTTTATAATTTTTTGATACCGGAACGCCGCCGACAAGCACGTTGCCGTTGTCTATTGCCTTCTGTATATATGAACGTGATGAAGCAGGGAATATCAAAGACAGATACTTGTCAATTCTCTCATTTTCATTTTCGGCGTCGGCAAGAATACTTATACTATTCATCTTTTGCGCCCTCTTTTTTGGAGTCCTTGCTCTCTTTAAACATCTCGTAAATGAGATAGAATATCAGCACAAAGGCGCCTACCGTAACAAGAATATCGGCAAAATTAAACACCGCAAATTTCACGAACAAGGGCTCAATGAAATCAATTACATATCCTCTGAATATCCTGTCAATAAGGTTGCCCGTACCGCCTGCGATAACAACCGCAGCTGCCCAGTAGGCAATTTTTGATTTGATTTTGCCCGATAATAAATAAATAAGTCCGACCGCAAGCACAAGAGCAGTAAATACGCTCAGCACGGCAGTATAGCCGTGGAACGACCCGAATGCAGCCCCCGTATTCTCAACATAAGTCAGACTTATAAATTTATCTATGACTACTATGCTTCCGACAGGAGCAAGGTTATTTAAAACTATTATCTTTATAACCTGATCAGCCGCAATCAGCAAAGCTATTACGGCTACTGTCAATATCGGAAGCATATATTACCTCTTATTTTTTCTTAAAAAAGTTTCTGAAAGAAGCAGCTCCTTCGTCGTCATCCTCGTCATCTGACGGAAGTCCGTCGTCTGCCGAAGCATACTGACCGGGATTAACGGAAATGTCGCTGTCTATTGTTAATGAGGGCGTTTCATCCTCATCGTCAAGGTCAATTTCATCAAGATTAAGTACAAAACCCTCGTCCTCGTCATCGGATGCGGGAGTGATTTCAAACTCGTCGGTATCCGCTGCACCCGAAGAAATGTCCTCAAATCCGTCGTCATCAAATAAAGCAGGTTTTATTGAGAAGCCCTCTGCGTCCTCAAGGAAGTCTGTGTCGCCTGCAATATCGGCTTCGTCATCATCACTGTCAAACGCCGACTCTTCCTCATCATCGTCAATTACCGTGAAGTTGAAAGCGTTTTCTTCATCTTCCTCTGCAACATCCTCGGTAATATCCTCGACTGTTTCTGTTTCTGTTTCTGTTTCTGCCTCTGCCTCGGCAGGCTCCTCAAAGACATCCTCTGTCTCGGGCTTTTCGTCCTTAACTTCCTCATCTGCAGGAACCTCGGGCTCTGTGATAGGTTCCTTATTAACTATTTCGGGAAGTCTGTCAAGAAGCATCAGATGCTCCTTATACATATCCTTGATTTTATTTTTGAAAGCCGTTACTTCCTTCTGAAGCATCTCATAGACGAGCTGCTCCTGAGTAAGTTTGCGGTTTACACTGCCGAGAACCTCATCAGCTTCTTTATTGGCGCTGTGAATTTTTTCGTCAGCCTCAAGCTTTGCATCGGAAACGAGTTTGTCCGCCTGAGCCTTTGCTCCGTCAAGAAGCTCGTCAGCTTTGCTCTGGGCCTCGCCGAGAGTTGCCGCTGCATTTTCCTTTGCTTCCTTAACTATCTGGTCTGCAAGCTTCTGTGCTGAGATAAGAGCCGAGCGAAGCGAGTCCTCGTCCTTTTTGTATTCCTCAACCTTGTTGGCAAGAACGCTCATCTTTTTTATGATTTCGCCGTTCTCTCTGAAAACCTGCTCGTAGGAAGCCGAAACCTCCTGCATAAAGGAATCAACTTCCTCTGCTCTGTACGAGCCCTTGCCTGATGTAGTAAAAGTCTTATTTTTTAATCTGTCGGGAGTTAACATTATTTTGCCCACCTATCCGTTAATATAGTTAAAATATAATTCCGCCGTTACCGAGTTCGCTTAAAATTGTACCGTTTACGTCAACATTTTCGGGAATGATAACGTAAGTACTGTTGGCTACCTGACGCATCTTTGCATGGTTTGCATAAGTTACACCGTAAAGGAACTGAAGAATATTGTTGTTTTCCTCGCCGCGTACTCCGTCAAGATTAACTATAACGGTTTTCTTGGCATTTACGCTGTCGGCAGTTGCGATAGCGTCCTTGAGCGACTTGGGCTTGTTGAGTACCATCTGGAACTTTCCGCCTGAGCCGTTGCCCTGATTGAAACTCAGAACCTTGCCGTCGTTTTTCTGTTTGGAGGGCTTAGCGGTAAATCTGGGAGCGGGCTCATAAAGCTCCTCCTCGTCGAATTCCTCCTCTTCCTCCTGATATTCGTTTTCATAGCCCTCGGGCGGCTCATAGTAACCGTCCTCGGAAACCTTAAAGATGCTTCCTAATTTTCCTAACAAATTTCCCTTATTCATAACCTGTATCCTCCTGCTTGTCAGTATATTCTCGGTCCAAATATTTTTGAACCTATCCTTACATGGTTAGATCCGCAGAGTATTGCCTCGGTATAATCGCCCGACATACCCATCGACAAAATCTGCATATATATATTATCCAATTTTTTTGCCCCAATGTCAACATATATATTGTATATATTCTCAAAAAATTTACAAAGTTTTGTGCTTTTTTCGCAAATTGGGGGTATTGTCATCAATCCGCGAACCTTTATACCCTCAATTTCTGCAATTTCACAGATTTTTTCCTCTGCCTCCTCGGGCATAAAACCTGTCTTTGATTCCTCTCTGCCGATGTTGATTTCGATAAGGACATCAGTTACAATACCCTTTTTGACCGACTGCTTTCCGATTTCGCGCGCAATTTTAAGAGAATCGACAGACTCTATCATATCGACCTCGCCGACTATCTGCGAAGCCTTGTTTGACTGAAGATGACCTATCAGATTCTTCTTTACCCCGTCGAGACGGAGTTCGGGTTTCTTGCGCAGAAGCTCCTGAACCTTATTCTCTCCGATAAGCTTTATACCGCAATCAATGGCGTGATTTATATATATTTCGTCAACGGTTTTTGTAACCGCCATAAAGTCGATGTCGCCGGGCTGTCTGCCGCTTCTGACCGCCGCCTCGGCTATTTCCTCGTTTATGGTTTTAAGGTTATACTCAATATCGCTGAACTTCTTGTCAAGAAATGACTTTTCCATCGTACAAATCCGTTCCTTCCGTAATTACCTCGTCGTAAAGCGCTATATATTCGGACGCCTTTGCATCCTTGGGCAGAGTGCAGATTGAAATCTCATTATCCGAATAGTCGATATTTATTTTCTTAAACTGAATTATATTTCCGCTCTTGACGTAAACGCCCTTTTGTGAATCGACCTCTCTGACAGCGCTGTTGTTTACCTGATAACCCGTATGTCTGTCAAAGGTTATCCTGACCTGCTCACTTCTGAGTCTTGCATACTCGGTATTCATAAGATTTGAGCTGAGAATTACCGCCGCTTTGGAATCAACCGTATCGCAGATTTTATAAACGGTTGCCTCAAGAGGCTTTGCAGAGGTCATTGTAAAGCTGACCTCAACCGTAGAGCCCTCGCGAAGTTTTACCGCGTCATTGTAGTCGATTACGCAAAGTATATACCATTTAAAGCCGTCAACCAGCTTTCCCATATATCCCGAAACGTCCGACTTCTCGCCCTGATTTGACACTATATCCATAATTTGGCTTGTGTCAAGCTCGGACAGACCGGCATAATTAACTCTGTTCTCATACCCGTCGTTAACGCTGATATAGTAGCCGGGATGCGGAGCGGTAATGGTGTTGTAGCCCATATTCTGTGCCTTGAGCTGTTCAAGTCTTGTATTTAATTCCTCAAGCTTTACGCTCGGGTCAATGACCGTACCCGTCGAAAGCTGTCTTGAATTGATATACTCTCTTAAAGTTGCCTCGCATGACGCATAGGACTCTGCCCTGCCCGTATTAACGGTTCTGATATAGTCCTCACACGCCGAATATATTCTCTCGTCAAGGGGGGTTATGTCGGCAGTCTGTACGCCGACCTTATTCTGAAGAGAGGAATAATACTCGATATTTTTTTCAAGTTCCTTGATTTCATTGTAGTTCTTTGCTGCGTCGTCACTTGAAAAAACAACCGCAACATTGTCGCCGGAAGCAACTCTTTTGCCGTCCTCGACAAGAGGTACGAGCGTACCCGAAACCGACGCGGGTATCGGATACTCGTCGCGGATTATAAAGGCATCCGTAACTGCGCTGGTGTAAACCGTCTTTTCAAGAGTTACCTCTGTTTTGAAGGGTTTGTGATTTATTTTATAAATCTGATAAATAAAAAACGATATAAAAAGCAGCGCTATCAAAGCGTATATTACCGCGGCATACTTCCTGCCGCTGTTGAATTTCAATACGTTATCCTTTTTGGTCTGTTCGGTTTTATTATCCATATATTTCCCCCCGTATATATGTTTTAACCTCGTCGGCAAATTCCTCCCACGAGCCGTAAAGGTCGGGACAGAACCACCTGATATTTTTATTTCTGTTAAACCATGTCAGCTGGCGTTTGGCATAGTGTCTTGTGCTGAGTTTAAGATTTTCCGCGGCCTCCTCAAGAGAGCAAGCCCCGTCAAAGTACGGTTTTAATTCCTTATAACCTATTGCCTGCGAAGCGGTGCTTTTTTCGGGAAGTCTGCAATACTCCTCCGCCTCCCTGACAAGCCCGTTTGCAAGCATTTCGTCCACGCGTCTGTTAATTCTGTCATAAAGCACATCTCTGTTTTTGTAATTTATGCCGACAAAAACCGTATGGAATCTGGGCGGTATCCGCCTTGATTCATCACGGGCTTCGGAAACGGTCTTTCCCGTTGTCAGATAGACCTCAAATGCGCGGATAATTCTCTTTTTGTTGTTGGGATGAAGTTCTTTTGCCGTCTGCGGGTCAAAGGAAGCGAGCTCCGAGAGCATCTCTTCGGCTCCGACAGTTTCCATCTTTTTCTGAAGTTCATTCCGGAGTTCCGGGTCTGTCTGCTCCTCGGGGAAGTTGATATTGCCCGTAAAGCTGTCAATATAAAGTCCTGTTCCCCCCGCAAGTATGGGAAGTTTGCCTTTTTTCAGAATCTCGTCGTAAGCCTCGTTTGCAAGGCGCACATATGACGCAACGCTGAAGCTCTCGTTTACATCAAGAAAGTCCGTAAGGTAGTGCTTTATGCCCTGCATTTCCTGTACGGTAGGCTTAGCCGTGGCTATACTCATGCCCTTATAAATCTGCATGGAGTCCGCAGATATTATTTCGCCGTCAAATTCCTTTGCACACTCTACGGCGAGCGCTGTCTTGCCCGATGCGGTGGGTCCCGCTATGACAAGCAGAGGACAATCCTTCATCACTGTATCCTCCCGAACTGTTTGTCAAGCTCGTTCTTTGTCATCTCTATAAGCACTGGTCTGCCGTGGGGACAGAAGCGTACCTCGTCGTCCGCAAGCAGCTTCTTTGCAAACTCTGTGAGTTCATAATCGGTCTGCTTATTGCCCGCCTTGATTGCCGCACGGCAGGAAACAGAATGATATATCCAGTCAAGCTTTTCGGGTATAATGTTCTTTTTATTCTCGCAGAGATATGCTGCAAGTTCGCTGATAAGTCCCGTTACGTCCTCATTTTCAAGGTTCAGGGGACACGCTCTGACTATAACCGAGCCGTTGCCGAAGTCTTCAACCTCAAAGCCAGCCTCGGCGAGCACGTCAAGATTGTCCGTAACGGCGGTATATTCCTCTTTTGAAAGAGTTACGTTTACGGGTGCGAGCAACATTTGACTGCCGTTTGCACCGTTATTCTTTTTAAGAGAATTATAAATCATCCTCTCATGTGCGGCATGCTTGTCTATAATTACGATTTTGCCCTCGTACTCAGCAAAAATATATGTCCTGAAAGCCTCTCCGAGATAGCGGAAGGGCTTTTCCTCAGTTGTTTCTTTTACGGGCTCCTGCGCCGCTGACGTTTCGGGTGCGGTATATGTGCTTACCGACAAATCGGGAGTATCTTCCTCCTCAGCGGCATAGCCGTTTACCTCCGGCTCGCTGAAATTCACCACGGGTTCCTCGGTGTGCCTTACCCCGTAAATCTCGCTTATCACGGGCTTTACCGCGTCTGCAAAGCTCGTCTGCTTTGCCTCGGGGACGGGAGCCGTAAGGATGTTGAAACCAACAGGATTACTTCTCGGCACGCTTGCCTGAGGTCTTGATTTATCGTCGGCAAGGGTATTCTTTGCCGCATAGTAAACGAGGTCAAAAATTGCCTTTTCGTTGGAAAATCTGACCTCTGTCTTTGCAGGATGAACATTGACATCGACAAGTTCGGGACGTATTTCGCAAAAAAGCACGCACGCAGGATATTTACCGACCATAATCGAATTCTTATATGCCTCGTTGAGCGCTGCCGACGCAGTTCTGCTTTTAACAAAACGGTTGTTGACAAAGAATATCTGCATTGAGCCGGAGCCCCTTGCGCAGTACGGCTTTGAAATAAAGCCGTGTATTTTTAAAGAGTCGGTTTCATACTCAACGGGAATCAGCGTGTCGGAAAATTCCCTTCCGTAAACGGCATAAACAGCGTCCTTTAAATTGCCGTTGCCGTTGGTGCAGATAACCTGCTTGCCGTCCTTTATGAATCTGATTGCGATTTCGGGATGGGAAAGCGCGATTTTATCTATAATTCCCGCGACAGCCATACCCTCTGACTTATCGCTTTTCAGGAATTTCATCCTTGCGGGAGTGTTATAGAATAAATCTCTGATTATGACGGTAGTGCCGTCAGGACAGCCCGCGTCGTCAAGAGAAATCTGCTCTCCGCCTTTTATTTCAATTCTTGTACCCGTTTCGCTTCCGCGGGTTTTGGTAAGCATCTCAACCTTTGAAACCGCGGCAACGCTTGCAAGCGCCTCTCCGCGGAAACCGAGAGTGCCTATTGCTTCCAAATCGGAGGCGGTGCTGATTTTGCTCGTCGCATGGCTGACAAAGGCAAGCGGCACATCCTGTCTGTCAATTCCGCAGCCGTTGTCGGTAATTCTGATATATCTGATACCGCCGTTCTGAATTTCAAGCGTAATACTGTCAGCGCCGGCGTCAATGGAATTTTCCATAAGCTCCTTAACGACGGACGCAGGTCTCTCAACGACCTCTCCCGCTGCAATAAGTTCCCAGACATTTTTCGGAAGTTTATTTATTTTTCCCATTTCAACACCTCCGCTTTCAAATTCGTAATAATCGGTTTACTCCCCCTGCTTTGCCTTGCCCGAAAGTTCAAAAAGTTTAGTCATGGCTTCTATGGGAGTAAGGGTATTTACATCAAGATTTCTTAATTCATCATAGATTTCGCTGCTTGCATTTGAGCCGAAGCTTATCTGCGGAGTATCGTCATAATCTCTCGGCGGCAGATGTCTCGGCATCTCCCCGCTCTCAAGATTGCGGAGAATTACTCTTGCCCTCTTTACCACCGCATCCGGCACTCCCGCAAGACGGGCAACATCAATTCCGTAACTGCCGTCGGCGGCGCCCCTGACTATGCGGCGCAGAAAGACTATATCCTCGCCCTTCTTTTTGACGGCGATATTGTAATTCTTTATAACGTCCGTTTCATTTTCAAGCTCGGTCAACTCGTGATAATGAGTTGCGAACAATGTCTTTGCGCCGAGCTTTTTGGTGTCGGCTATGTATTCTATAACCGCCTTGGCTATGCTCATACCGTCATAGGTCGAAGTGCCTCTGCCGATTTCGTCAAGTATGATAAGACTTTTTGAGGTTGCGTTCTCGAGAATTTCGGCAACCTCGTTCATCTCGACCATAAATGTTGACTGTCCCGAGGCGAGGTCGTCCGAAGCTCCGACGCGCGTAAAGATACTGTCAACAAGCCCTACCGAAGCGTAGGATGCAGGCACAAACGAGCCCATCTGCGCCATAAGAGTAATAATTGCGACCTGGCGCATATAGGTAGATTTACCTGCCATATTCGGTCCCGTGATAATCGCAATTCTGTTTTTGCCGCAGTCAAGCGAGGTATCGTTGGGAACAAACGGAGTATCCCTGAGCATTTTCTCGATAACGGGATGTCTGCCGTCTTTTATGATAATTTCCTCGGAATTGTTTATGTCGGGTCTCGTGTAGTTATTCTCGACCGCAACCGACGCAAGCGACAGAAGGGTGTCAAGCTCTGCTATCGCCTTTGAGGTACGGCTTGTCCTGTCGTACTGCTCGCCTATTTTTTTACGCACCGAGCTGAAAATTTCGTACTCCAGCGAAACTATCCTCTCCTGCGCGCCGAGAACCTTTGTTTCAAGAATTTTGAGCTCCTCGGTTATGTATCTCTCGCAGTTTGTGAGAGTCTGTTTTCTTATATAGTTATCGGGAACTATCTCCTTATAAGCGTTCGGGACCTCGATAAAGTAACCGAAAACCTTATTGTACTTGATTTTGAGTTTTTTAATTCCCGTTTCGTTCTGTTCCTTGGTTTCAAGCTCCGTAAGGAAGCTTCTGCCGCCGTGGACTATCTTGCGCAGTTCGTCAAGTTCGGAATTGAAGGAGTCTTTAATCATACCTCCCTCACGCACCGAGAACGGCGCGTCCTCGCTGATAGCGTCATCCACAAGCTTGTAAACATCCTCAAGCAAATCTATGTTTGAGTAAATATTCTTTAAAAGAGCCGACTTGGAGTTTTTGAGCATTTCCTTGATGTCCGGTAAAGGCGCAAGAGTGGTTTTGAGCGAAAGAAGTTCCTTGGCATTTGCCGTGTTGTAAAGCACTCTTGTCATAAGGCGCTCCATATCGTAGATATTAACAAGTCTCTTAATGAGCTCCTGCCGTTTTTCGGTATCGTCGTATAGTTCCTGAACCGCATTGTGCCTCTTTGAAATCTCGGCACAGTCATAAAGCGGACACTCTGTCCAGCTTCTTATAAGACGTTTGCCCATGGCTGTCTTTGTTTTGTCAAGCACCCAGAGAAGCGTGCCCTTTCTCTCCCTGTCGCGCAGAGTTTCGGTAATTTCCAGATTTCGCCTTGCGGAAATTCCGAGTTTCATACATTTGGCGTCGGAATAGTAATTGATTTCCTTGATATTACCGAGTTCTGCCTTCTGAGCTTCGCGAAGATACGAGATCGCCGCACCGAGCACACAGACAGCGCTGTTTTTGTTTTCAAGAGAAAGCTGCTCCAAATTTGATTTACCGAAATGAGTCAGCACCTGCTTTTTGCAGATTTCATAGTCGAAGCTCTGCGCGGGAAGCGTTTCCGCCGTGCAGTCAAGCTTCTTTGAAACAAATGCCGCAAAATGTCTGAGCGTTGCTGCCTCTTTGTTTATAAGAATTTCGCTGGGCATAAAGCGCGAGAATTCATCAACCGTTCTCTCATCCGCGTTTTCCGTAAAGGAAGTAAGCTCAACTCTGCCCGTTGAAACATCCACAAAGCAAAGTCCCACACTGTCAAAAAGCAGCGCGCAGACCGCAAGATAGTTGTTTTTGGTTTCGTCGAGCATACTGCTCTCGATAACGGTACCCGCGGAAAGAACTCTGATAACCTCGCGTTTAACTATGCCTTTTGCTGTTTTGGGGTCCTCGACCTGCTCGCAGATGGCAACCTTGTAGCCCTTTGCAACAAGCCGTGCAATATAGGAATCTGCGCTGTGGAAGGGTACGCCGCACATCGGCGCACGCTCCTCCTGACCGCAGTCCCTGCCTGTCAGGACAAGCTCGAGCTCGCGTGAAACAAGCTCTGCATCGCCGTAGAACATCTCGTAAAAATCGCCCAGACGAAACATAAGAATTGTATCGGGGTAATCTTTTTTTATTTCAAAATATTGTTTCATCATCGGGGATAATTCAGCCATTTTGTCCTGACTCCTGTCCGTTAAATAGTTAGATTAGTGGCAGCCGCCGCAGGTGGAGCACTCTCCGCCGCAGTCGTGGTCGTGCATATGCGCCTTGGGGTCGCAGGTTTCGGGGTCCTCTCCGTTTACGCACAGAGCAAGGATACCCGTGAGATAATTCATCATATCGTCAACTGCCTGTCTTGCCTTTTCAAACTTCTGCATTGTTTCGTTTGACATAATCTGAGCGTAAAGTCCCTGAAATTCCTGCTGATAGGAATTGAGCTTTGACTCGTCTGCGTTTTCCTTCTGTGCCTCTGCCTGATAATTCATCTGAAGAAGGCGGATTTTGGACATAAGCTCGTTTAAAGCGCTGTCCTCATCGTTGGCTTTCATAGCCGCCTGATATTCAAGATAGGTTTCGTCCTTCTGAATTGCCGCGCCTAACTGACGGGCGATTTTTTCAAGTTCCATGTTTTTCTCCTTAAAATATATTTTAACTTTACCCTTAACGGGATAATTAACTTAATCCGAAAGCTCTCCTCTGAGTATCCAGTTGAGAGATTCCGTAACCTTGACAAGCGAATAATTGCCGATAAGCTTTTCGCTGTCTTTGGGTGCGGGAAACTCAACGATAATGTTGGAGTCCGTCCTGCCCGCAAGCCAGCCATCTCTGGTTTTTGAAGCGCCCTCGACAAGCACGGTGTATGTGTTGCCGAGCATACGGGCGGTGCGTTTTGCCGCTATTTTCTCCTGAACGTCGCAAAGCTCCTTAAACCATCTGCCCTTTTCCTCTCTCGTAACGGGGTCGGGAAGCTCCGCGGCCTTTGTCCCCTTCCTTGCGGAGAAGATAAAGGTAAACAGCGAGGTAAACTCAACCTCTTTAATAAGAGAAACCGTGTCAAGAAATTCATCATAGGTTTCGCCGGGAAAGCCGACTATGACGTCGCTCGTAAGCGAGAGAGACGGAATTGTCTTTTTGGCGTAATCTATAAGCGACAGATATTTCTCGCGTGTGTAGTGTCTGTTCATCGCCTTGAGAATTCTGTCGTTGCCCGACTGAAACGGGAGATGCAGATGCTTCGACACCTTATCGCACTCGGCTATCGTATCAATAAGCTCGTGGGTGCAGTCCTTGGGATGCGAGGTCATAAAGCGAATTCTGAAATCTCCGTCAAGGTTATTGATTTCGCGCAAAAGACCTGCGAAATTCATATCGCTGACATTGTTTTTTCCGTAGGAATTGACGTTCTGTCCGAGCAGGGTTATTTCCTTGTACCCTGCCTCGATAATCTGCTTTGCCTCCTCGATTATATGCTCGGGTTCGCGGCTTCTCTCCCTGCCTCTGACCGACGGTACGATACAGTAGGTACAGAAGTTGTCGCAGCCGTACATTATGGGAAGCCATGCCTTGACTGTCTGATCCCTGTAAACGGGAAGGTCCTCGGCTATGCTGCCCGTTTCCTCGGGAGCGCAGACCACCCTCTTTTGCCTGCTTATCCTCTCAAAGAGAAGCTCGGGCAGGCGGTGTATGGCGTGAGTGCCGAACACGATGTCAACATAGGGGTAGCTTTTATAAATCTTTTCCCTGATATGCTCCTGCTGCATCATACAGCCGCACAGCGCAGTTATTAAATTGCTCTTTTCTTCTTTATACTTTTTGAGAATTCCGACATTTCCGAAAACCCTGTCCTCAGCATGCTCCCTGACGGCACAGGTGTTGTAAAGTATGAAGTCGGCATCCTCGAGGTTATCGCAGAAATCATAACCCATATTTCTGAGCATACCCATAATTCTCTCGCTGTCGGCAACGTTTCCCTGACAGCCGTAGGTATGGACATACGCTTTGGGCGTTCCCGTCGGGTAATAATAGTGCAGAAGTTCTCTGACTCTGTTCCCGTATTCCCTCTGTCTTCTGATTTCAACCTCGGGTATATTTGACTGTTTTGACAAAGCTTTTTCTCCGATTAAGATACATAAGTTGATTTAAGCCACGAAATAATATCCTTATAGACAACTGTGTTGTCCTCCTCGTTAAGTATCTCGTGTCTGTCGCCGGGATAGAGAATAACGGTAGGGTTCTTGCCCTCGTACATAAGATGGTCGGAAGCAGCGATAACGCCCTTGCCGTTCATACCGACGGGGTCGTTGGCGCCCGAAATGATAAGTATGGGCAAGTCGGCGGGAACCTGCTTTGCCCAGAATCTTCCCGAGCACTCGTTTGCAAGTGCAAAAACATCTCTGTATGCGCTCAGCGTAAAGGTAAAGCCGCAAAGGTCGTCGGAAATGTATTTGTCCTTGTTCGCCTGACTGCGTGAAAGCCACGCAACGGGAGAATCCTCATCCGAAATTCCGATATTTGAAACTGTATTGAAAATTTCACCGAGCTTATCGACTACCGTTCTCGGTCCGAACTTATCAACGAGCTTGTCAATCACGGGTTCAAGAACAAGCGCCGCCGAGGGAACCTCCGCCGTGCCGCAGAAAATCGCGCCGTTAAGCTCGTCGCCGAAGTGTGCCGTATAAACTCTCGCGCAAAGAGAGCCCATGCTGTGTCCGAAAAGGAAATAAGGAATATCGGGATATTTCTTTTTCATAATCTTTGTAAGGATGTGCATATCGTCAACTATTCTGACGTTGCCGTCCTTCTCGGCAAAGAAGCCGAGCTCGGAGCGGTCATTGACGCTCTTGCCGTGTCCGAGATGGTCGTTGCCGCATACGACAAAGCTGTTCTTTGCCAGCGCTCTTGCAAAATCGTCATATCTTTCGATATGCTCAGCCATGCCGTGGGCAAGCTGAACAACGCCTATGGGAGTAAGCTTGTCGTCCTTCCAGATAAGCGTCCTGATTTTATGAATTCCGTCTGATGAATTGAAATATGCTTCTGTTCTGACTATAGCCATATCGGCACCTCCGAAAATAATAATATATACGGAAAATATTATACAATAATAAAGCCGATTTGTCATTATGTTTTTTTAATTATTTATAATATTTTAATAAATAAATATAATTATAGTAAAGTATTGTCTAATTCAATAAAAAATACAGCGCCCCGGGCTTAAATATCGTGCTTTTAACGATTAAAAAAACTTGTTTATGACATACGTTTGTGCTAAAATATTGAAAAATCAAAAAGGAGGACTGTTATTATGACATATGAACAGGTAGTTGCTAAGGTTAAGGCAAAGTTTGCAGATGCTGACGCTTCTTCTATCGAAGGAACTCAGGCAATTCAGATTAACCTCGAGGGTAAAAATGTAGAAGGTATCTTCTATATCGAGGCAAAGGACGGAAAGGTAAATGTTGAGCCTTATGATTATCACGATAACTGGGCAACAGTTACCATCGCACCGACCAACCTTTTAAAAATCCTTGACGGCAAGCTGGACCCCGCCGCAGCATACGCTGCAGACAAGGTTGTTATCAACGGCAGCGCTGATGCGGTTATGCGTATCCTCAAGCTTGCAAAATAATCGGACGGATAATAAAAATGCACTGTTTTTTTAACAGTGTATTTTTTCGCTTTTTTGGGAATTTCGCTTTATTTTTTTTGAAGTGTGATATATAATTATTGTAAACCTCAATAAAAAGGATATGGTGCTATGTCAGATTTGCCGATTACGGCTGTGATAGTAGGCGCGGGACACAGAGCATTTACCTATGCAAAGCTTGCGCTGACAAACCCCGAACTTCTAAAAATTGTCGGAGTTGCCGACCCCGATAAAATAAGGCAGAAAAAAGCTATGGAGATGTTCGGCTTTCCTGCGGAAAACTGCTTTGACAGCGCCGAGGAATTAAGCCGTCAGCCAAAGCTTGCCGACGCGGTAATAAACGGAACTATGGACGAGCAACACCTTGCGACCTCGCTGCCATTGCTTAAAGCAGGATACGATATGCTCCTTGAAAAGCCCTTTGCTACCAACGAGCAGGAAATGAGAGAGCTCGTTGACTGCGTCCGTGAAAACGGCAACAAGGTTATGATTTGCCATGTGCTGCGTTACACTCCGTTTTATCTGTCAATCAAGCAAAGAGTTGCTTCGGGAGAAATCGGAGATATTATAAATATTCAGACCAGCGAACACGTCAGTTACCACCATCTCTCGACCTCTTATGTCAGAGGCAAGTGGGCGAACTCCGAGCGCTGTCATACTTCAATGCTCCTTGCAAAATGCTGTCACGACATTGATATTATGATGTGGATGATGAGCGAAACGAAACCCGTAAGCGTGGCTTCCTTCGGTTCAAAGTTTCAGTTCAAGCCCGAAAACGCTCCCGAAAATGCGGGCACGCGCTGTCTCGTTGACTGCCCGTTGGTTGACACCTGCAGATATTCCGCAAAAAGGCTGTATCTTGACCAGCCGGAGCGCTGGGCATTTTATATCTGGGATAAGCTTGAGGGCATAGAAAATCCCACCGATGAGGACAGAATCAACCTGCTCAAGGGCGATTCAAACTACGGCAGATGTATATACAAATGCGACAACAATGTGGTTGACCACCAGTCGGTTCTGGTTAACTTTGAGAGCGGCGCCACGGGCACTCACAACATGGTCGGCGGCTCGTCAAAGCCGTTAAGAAGAATTCATATAATCGGCACAAAGGGCGAGATTTACGGCGACTTTGAGGAGTCGAAATTCTATGTGTCGATGATTCATCCGACAAAGACAGGCGAAAACACCGTTGAGGAGGTTGACCTGAGAGTTACGGGCGATATGGTCGGCGCATACGGAGGACACGGCGGCGGAGACGAAAGACTTGCAGAGGACTTTGTAAAGTTCCTGCACGGCGAAAAACCGTCGCTTGCCTGCACCTCGATTTTTGACTCGGTAGCGGGACATCTGTGCGTATATCTCGCGGACAACTCACGCGAAGAAAACGGCGCTCCGCAGAAGGTTGTACTGTAAAAACACATATTTTAAGGAGGGCGTCTGCCCTCCTTTTTTTATAAAAGGCAAAAAAAATAGCCCTCCTATTGGAGAACTACTTTTGTTTGTGTCGGCGCCGACCTATTTTCCCGGGCCGCTGCCAGCCAAGTATTTTCGGCACTAATGAGCTTAACTACCGTGTTCGGAATGGGAACGGGTGGACCCTCATTGTGATAAACACCGACTCTTGAGAAACCTTGTTTTTGCAACTCATCTCTCAAATGCAAGAGGTAGTATATCACAAGGTTTTACAAAATGCAAGTATTTTTTTGAAAAAGTTTGAAATATTTTTTTATGCTGTTTTTTTACTCTTTTACATATACAGCTTTTATTTCTCCGACATAGGTTCTGTGGAAATCGTTTTGGGCGTAGTTCCCGATAATCTCATTGTCGATAAAGCCGTCTGGTTTCATATCCTGATAAGCGATTTTTTTCATAACGAGAACGGTGTCGGCTTCCTCAAAGGCAACTCCGCCGTCAAGGGTTACGGGAGTAAAGCCCGTTTCTTTTATCTTATCGCAATCTCTGCCCGATTTGGTGCCGCAGAAACCGAGTTCCTTTTTATAGCCGCCGTCAAAGAAGGAAAGCGTGAAATATTCGCCTTTTTCCATAAAACCGTAGGTGTATCTCTGAGGACGCACAAAAACTATGGCGACATCCTTGCTCCAGAGTTCTCCTACCGCGCCCCAGGAAACGGTCATGGTGTTAAAGCTGTTTTCATCCCCTGCCGTAAGCAAAGCCCAGTCGTCGCTTATCATTTTAACGGGACTTTTTCTTAGATTTCTTATATCAATTTTTTTAAACATATTTCTCACCTCAAATATTATTATATTAAAAATTAGGTAAAAAAACAATAAAGAGCAGAAATTAAATTCCTGCTCTTTAATATTTTTATGAATTACTGGTCAAAGAAACCGCCGAAGGGGTTGTAATAATACTGCGGCTGTGTTGTCTGCTCAACTTCGGTGTCGCCCTTATCCTCGACAAGAGTTACGGTTACGTCAAACTGAGTAGAACGGTAATTGCTGTCAAAACGGCAGAGAGTAAGCACAAGCTTGTCGCCGACGCTTGACTTCTCAATAATCTCGGGAAGCGTATTCGCACTCTCAAGCTCCTCGCCGTTGACTTTTATAATAACGTCGCCCTGTCTTACGTCCTGACCTGCGAGTGAACTGTCGGCGCTGATACTGCTGATAACAAGCGAGCCGTCGGGAAGTCCCGAAGCACCTGCAAGCATACTGTAGGTTGAATTTGAGGACGCGGGGAAGTAATAAATGCCTATCTTTGCTCTGTTGGTAACATAGCCGTGGGCAACTATATCGTTATATACGTCCACAAAGGTTGAGCTCGGAACTGCAAAGCTCATACCCTCATACTCGGTGCTGACTATCTTTGAGGAATTGATGCCGACAAGCTGACCGTATTCGTTGACAAGCGCGCCGCCCGAGTTACCGGGGTTGATGGCGGCCGTGTGCTGAATACATTTCATCTCATAGCCAATCTGACTGTTGACGGGTCTCGAAATAGCCGAAACCATACCGTCTGTAAACGAGCCCGCAAATACCGTACCGCCGGGATTACCGATAGCATATACGGGAGAGCCTACGCTCAAATCGTCAGACTTACCGATTTCAATAGCCGTAAGTCCCGTTTCGGATATTCTGACAACGCCGATATCTGTTCTTGAATCGTAGCCGATTATCTGCGCATCATACTGACTCTCATCCGAAAGCTGAACTCTAACCTTACCTGCTCCGTTGACTATATGGGCGCAGGTTATTATATAGGTATATTTGTCCTTTTCGCCTATAATAACGCCCGAACCCTGTCCTGCCTGAGTGTTAGTGTTTCCGTTATAAACGAGTATGCCGACGGAAGCATCCTTGATTTTTTGATAAATGGCTTCCGCGGAAAGCGCGCCGCTCTTTGCTCCGCTTTCTTCCTCCGAAGCGCCGCCGGGCGTTTCATTTTCCGTAATGGACGGAGCATCAATTTTCTCGCCCTTATTTTTCTGCGCGGTTTTACCGTTGAAGGTCAGTACGGTCATAATGATTGCAAATACCGCAATAGCCGCAATAATTACGGCAAAGACCTTTCTGCCTTTCTTTGTTCCTTTGGTGCTTACCTGTCCCGGAGCGTATTGGGGATAATTCTGAGCCGGCGCTCCGTTATAGACATAATTCTGCCCCGGACGGTTATACGCATTGGGATTAAACGCGCCGTTAGGAGTGTAGCCGCCGTTCTGACCGTAATATCCCTGATGTCCGTAATAGCCGCCCTGCTGCTGACTGTAGGGATTTACATTGGGTCTGCCCGCAGGGGGAATGTAACCCTGCTGCTGCGCACCGTTCTGCATATTCGGTGTGTTCGGCGTGCCCTGAGGCACGGAATTCTGAGAACTCTGCTGACTTTCGGCAGATGAACCGTTTTCGCCCGTTTCGTTGGGCTTCTCATCGTAATCTTTCATAAAATAATCTCCTTTTTTGATATCCGATTTGATATCTGAATTGTAATATCTGAAATATTACAAATTTTTGCAAAAAAACTTAAACCCGTTTATTTTTTCTTTGATATATCGGGAAGCGTGAAATAAAACTCGGTAAATTTGCCCTCCTCACTCTCACAGCCGACCGTACCTGAATGCATCTCAACTATGGTCTTGACTATGTAAAGGCCGAGTCCCGTGCTCTTGGTATCGTAACTCCTTGACTTATCAACCTTGTAAAAACGCTCAAAAATTCTTGCAAGCTCCTCGCTCGGAATTCCTGCGCCCGTATTCCTGATGCTTACGGTAACGGACTTATCGGGATTTTTAACGGTCCTTACGGTAATCTGCCCGTTCTCGGTAAACTTGACCGCATTATCGACAAGGTTATAGATGACCTGATGTATCATATCCTCGTCCGCCGTTACAATAGTAGGTTCAATGCAGTCAAGACCGCAAACCTCGATGTTTTTCTGCTCAATTTCGCGTTCGAAGGACAGCAGTACGTTAAAAATATCCTTGCAGATATTGAACTGCTTGGGCGCGAGCTGAAGCTCGCCCGCCTCTATCTTGGAAAGGTTGAGCATTGAAATAACAAGCCTTGAAAGGCGCTTGGTTTCGTCTGAAACAATTTTAAGATAGTAATTCTGTTTTTCCGGCGGAATTGTGCCGTCAAGAATTCCGTCAATAAAGCCTCCGATAGTAGTCATCGGGGTTTTCAATTCATGGGAAACATTGGCAACAAAGCTTCGCCTTGAGCTCTCGTGAAGCGCCAGTTCAGACGCCATATTGTTAAACGCCTGCAACAGAGAAGCTAACTCCCCGCCTCCCCTGACGCGGACTCTGTAACTGAAGTCGCCCTTGGCGTAAGACTTGGTAGCGTTTGACATATCCTTTAAAGGGGAAAGAAGATTTACCGTAAAGACATAAATGCCTACCGCACCGATTATAAGCGTTACCGCCGAGGCGACAAGGAAAATTTTGATTGTCGAGTACAAATAGTCGGTAGTTCCCAACGAAACGGGCGTTGCCGCAAATACTATAGAGACAACCTCGCCGTCAACAGTAACGGGCGAAGCGGAAACGAGCTGTTCCTTTGAATACACGCCGTCAAGAGTAGTACGATTCTCGTTA
The DNA here is from genome assembly GCA_015066635.1 of Oscillospiraceae bacterium. Classification (GTDB taxonomy): domain Bacteria; phylum Bacillota; class Clostridia; order Oscillospirales; family Acutalibacteraceae; genus Fimenecus. The sequence goes on from SVOA01000002.1 coordinate 74,043, forward strand.
AGATTACCTCTGACCGCCTGCGAAATAACGCTCTCGGGTATTTTGTAAACCGAGTGAAGCGGACATTTTCCGTCGCTGCTGACTACAAAATCATCGCCGAGCAAATCTTTGCAGAGAATAACGTCTCCGTTCATATCGGTAACATAAATATCGGCGTCAATGGCGTCGGAAATCATTTTCATATTATTGCAAAGCATAAAAATCGAACTTTGCGCCGCAAGGTCGGAATCAAGCTTGTTTTTGATGACCTCTGCGGTAAGGTCCGCAACGCTTTTTGAATTCTCGCGCAGAAGTTCAAGTCTCTGTGCGGACCACTGCCCGCTTCCGAGAACACTGAAAGCAATACCGAGTATTATGAAGCCGAGAAACTCAAGCACAAGCAGAGCCGTAAAATATTTAACTATCAAAGAACGGTTAATAAAGCGCAGTTTAATTCTGTCTTTAAACTTTACGATTTTCCCCATAGTTTAAATATCAGTCCTTGGTTTCAAATTTATACCCTATTCCCCATACGGTTTTGAGTTCCCATTTATCGGAAACTCCCTCAATCTTTTCACGCAGTCTTTTAACGTGAACGTCAACGGTTCTCGAATCGTTGCTGTAATAGTCAAAGCCCCATACCTTGTCGAGAAGTTCATCTCTTGTGAAAGCCCTGTTCGGATTGGACGCAAGATAGAAGATTAGCTCGAGCTCTTTGGGAGGCGTATCAACTCTGACGCCGTCAACTCTCATCTCATAGTTATCAAGGTTTATGCTCAGCTTGTCAAAGTTAACTAACTTCGGTTTTTCTGCCGATGCCGAGCTGTTGTTGGTGCGCCTGAGAACCGCCTTGATTCTGGCAATAACCTCTTTATTGTCAAACGGCTTTGTAACGTAGTCGTCAGCGCCGAGTTCAAGTCCGAGCACCTTGTCAAAGGTTTCGCCCTTTGCCGTAAGCATTATGATAGGTCTGTCCGAAAACTTGCGGATTTCACGGCAAACCTGCCAGCCGTCAAGCTTCGGAAGCATAATGTCAAGCAGAGTCAGGTCGGGATTCTCCGTTCTGAATAAATCAATGGCGGTTGCGCCGTCATTGGCTATTTTTGTAACATAACCCTCTTTGTCGAGATAGAGTCTTAAAAGTTCGCAAATATTGATGTCGTCATCAACTATAAGAATTTTTTCGTTAGCCATGTTTCTTCTCCTTAGCTGTCTGAATCTCTGTACTTATACTTTTATTATAATTACAATTTAGAATAATTTGTGAACAAAAGAATAACTTTTGTTAAATTGTGAACAAATAGACAGTTGTTGATTTAAACGGCCTGTCAGGCGAAAAAATATTCTGTATAAATTCGCTGTGATTTACGGCGTCGGGGAAATACTGAGTTTCAAGGCAAAAGCCCGTTCTGTACTCAAGCGGAAGTCCCGCTTTTCCCGTCTGCGTGCCGTTCATGAAATTACCTATATAAAGCTGTACTCCCGGCAGGTCGGTATATGCTTCCATTTTAATTTTTGAAATGTCGCCGACACTCTCTGCAAACCTGCGGAGAGTTCCGTCATATCCCGTAATTTGGAAATTGTGGTCATATCCTCTGCCGATAATCAGCTGTTCATCGGGAACGCTTACATCCTGCCCTATGGTCTTGCCGTTACGAAAGTCAAAAGCGGTGTTCTCAACAGGTCTTATTTCGCCCGTGGGAATAGCCTTCTCATCCGTAGGGGTATATGCGTCGCAGTAAAGCTTCAGGTAATGTCCGAGCACGGTCCCCGCGTCAAAGCCGTTAAGATTAAAATAGGCATGATTTGTAAGATTCAGAGGACATTTTTCGCTCGGTACGGCATAATATTCGATTTTAACCGCGTTATTATCATCAAAGCTGAAGATTACTTCATTTTTTACGCTTCCGGGGAATCCCTCTGCTCCCTCGGGACTGAAGTAACTGAATTTAACGCTGTCGTCCGACAGAATTTCGCTGTCCCACACCGCTGTTTCGTACTCGTGATTTCCGTGAAGGGTGAACAACCCGTCAACATTTTTTGTTATCTGATAGTTTCTGCCGTCTATTGTAACGCCCTTGCCTGCAATTCTGTTGGCAACTCTGCCGACCGTCCTGCCCTGAGAATCGGTGCAGATTTCCTGTCCCTCCATCGTGTCAAAGCCGACAAGCACATCGCGGAAAACACCGTCTTTGTCGGGAACAACGATTTTATTGAGTGTAGCGCCGTAACTGACAAGCTCAATGTATGCGCCGTTTTTATTGCGGATAATATAGGAATAAACCTCTTTTCCGTCCTTTGTTATGCCATATAAATTCTTTGTAAGAGTCATAATACATATCCCCTTTGTTTTAATATATTAAAGTATATTATTTTAACTTTGCGCTTGTCAAGGTTTTAAGCCTTCTTCGGTTGACTTTTATTTGTTTTAATTGTATTCTATATTATATAGTTTCTATTATTAAAGGAGAGAATTATGGAAGCATTGCTCGGACAGTTTGATTACCTTGTTCGGTATGTATTTGCCGTAATTGCGGTTATTGTTCTGCTGCGCTGCGTTATCTCGCTTTTCAGGTCAAGACCGAGACGCGAGGTTATGGCAACGCTTTTGAATCTTGCCGACGACAGCAAAATCGAAATAACAAACTGGGAAACCTCCGTAGGCAGAAGCCGTTCGTGTGATATTGCGCTCAAAACCTATCAGACGGTTTCGAGATTTCATGCCGTTATTGCCCTGCGCAAGGGCGGCTGGTACATCTTTGACACGGGTTCAAAAACGGGCGTCTATGTCAACGGCGAAAAGATAGAAAAGGGCTGTCAGATTTTTGACGGCGACACCGTTTCCTTCGGTAATGCGGTTATGAAATTCTCCTCTAACGGCTACGGCAGTCAGAAGCAGGAAGCCAAGCAGAATGTCAAAGACTATACCAGCGCCGCAAGACTTGTCAATATGTCGGACAAGAGCGCGTTTTACCTTGACTCAAGCTGTCTTATAGGCAGGGACAGAAAGTGCAACATCTGTCTGCCGATGAACGATGTTTCCAAGGAGCACGCCGAGGTTTATCTGTCAAGAGAGGGCTGGATGATAGCGGACCTTAACTCGCACAACGGTACATATCTGAACAACGATATGGTGTTTGACTCCTTCCCGCTTTACGACGGCGACATAATCAGAATCGGTGCATACCGATTTATGTTCAGAGAATAGGAGGTCTTTCTGTGTCAAAGAAAAAAACGACAAAGAGCAACGCTCAGACAAAGAAAAGAAAATTCAGATACAGAAAGCCCGTCAACTGGTTTTTCCTTTTACTTCTGATTACCGTTTTTCAGGTTTTCTGCGCGGCGCAGATACTCTTAAACAGCGCCAAGGAAATTGTCCCCGCAACTATCTTTATTGTTTTCGGCTCATATATACTTGCGGAGTGGGTTTATTTCCTCGTTTTTGCAGGCTTTTTAAGGCGTAAAAGCTTTGAGGTTGAGTTAATAGCGTTTTTCCTTACGGGCATAGGACTTGCGCTGACGACAAGCGTTTATCCCGACAGGGCCTATACTCAGCTTATCGCCGTATTTCTCGGTATAGGCGTCTTTATTGTACTGCTTTGGATACTCGGCGATATTGACAGAGTTATAAAGCTGAGAATTCCCGTTGCCGTACTTTCGATAGGCGCGCTGATTTTTACGCTGATTTTTGCAAAAGAAATCAACGGCGCAAGAAACTGGATAATCATAGGCAATAACCTGATGTCCATACAAACCTCGGAAATAATCAAAATCGCATTTGTCTTTGTCGGCGCGGCAACGCTCGAAAACCTGCAGACGACAAAGATACTGACAAAATACATTATCTTCTCTGTTGCGGTTATCGGCTTCCTTTTTATAATGAAGGACTTCGGTACGGCGCTGATATTCTTCTTTACCTTCGTTATAATCGCTTTCCTGCGCTCGGGAGATATTAAGACCATCTTCCTCATTCTGGCAGGTGCGCTGATGGGCGGAATAGGCGTACTGACCTTTAAGCCGTATGTCGCAAACAGATTTGCCACATACCGTCATATCTGGGAATATGCGGACGACAAGGGCTATCAGCAGGTAAGACTGCTCATTTATTCGGTCAGCGGAGGTCTTTTCGGACTCGGACTCGGAAACGGAAAACTCCGTTACATCTATGCGGCGACAGAGGACCTTGCTTTCGGTATGGTTTGCGAGGAATTCGGTATGATAATCGCATTTACCGTTCTGCTGACATTTGTTGCTCTGGTCGTTTACAGCATACGTTATTCGGTTGCGGCACGCTCGTCGTTTTATTCAATAGCGGCGTGCGCCGCCTCATCACTGTTGCTTTTCCAGACTGCTCTGCACGTTTTCGGCGTTACCGATTTGCTTCCCTGGACGGGAGTAACGCTCCCCTTTATCAGCCGAGGCGGTTCGAGTATGATGTGCTGCTGGGGACTTGTCGCGCTCATAAAAGCAGTTGATGTCAAGACCTACAAACGCTACGATAAAATGGTAAGGAGTGATAAGGAATGAAAACGCTTTTCCACAGAGCCTGGGTTCTGTACCTTATAGCTCTCATATTCCTGTGCGGTGTGGGAATACTCTCCTATACCTTCCTTACCAATGCAGATTCGTGGGCTATGAAACGTTCAAACAGACACATTTTCAAGTCGGGTAATCTCGTTACGGCGGGTACCATTACCGACGAGAGCGGTGTTGTTCTTGCCGAAAGCTCGGACGGAAAGAGAACATACCACAAGAGCAAGGATATCAGGACAGCTACGCTTCACATAGTCGGCGACGCTCAGGGCTATATCGCCTCGGGCGTGCAGACCTCATACAACGGCGTACTCACGGGTTATAACCTTATTGACGGCGTTTACGGACTTAAAAAATACGGCAAGGGCAGCGATATTCAGCTGACCGTCAACGCAGAACTTTGCGCGACGGCATATAACGCGCTCGGCAACAACAAGGGTACCGTAGGCGTATATAACTACAAGACAGGCGAAATAGTCTGCGTGGTTTCAAAGCCGTCGTACGATATTCAGAACAAGCCCACCGAGAATATTAACAACGATACAAAAGGCGTTTACGACGGCGTTTACCTTAACAGATTTTTCTCGGGCGTTTACACCCCCGGCTCAACCTTTAAGGTAATTACTTCGGCGTGTGCGATAGACAATATTGCCAACATTGATTCGCAGACCTTCAAGTGTACGGGCGAATACAGCGTTGACGGAAACTCGGTTAAGTGTATGTCCGTACACGGCAGTATAAACTTTGAGCAGGCGCTTAATCAGTCCTGCAACAGCGCTTTTGCAAGAATTGCCATTGAACTCGGCTCGGAGAAACTGAACGCAACCACGGCACAGCTCGGCTTCGGAAAGAGATACAAGGTCGGCAACGTAACGCTCGCAAGAAGCAGCTTTGACCTGACGGGAGCGAGCGACCTTGAAATAGGATGGGCAGGCGTAGGTCAGCACAAGACGAGAGTAAATCCCTGCCATATGATGATGATAATCGGCGCCATAGCGAACGGCGGAAGCTCTCCGCAGCCCTATTTTATCAAGTCCGTTACCTCCCCTACGGGAAACAGAAGCGAAACCAAATCGGGCGTAATGCTTGAGCAGATGATTAACCCCGCAACGGCAGACAAGCTTGCCGATATGCTCAGAAGCAACGTTAAGAACAGTTACGGCGACGGCAAATTCCCCTCGCTTGAAATGTGCGGTAAAACGGGCACGGCGGAAGTCAGCTCGGAGGAAGGCGGCGCGGCGCCCCACGCATGGTTTGTTGGCTTCTCACAGAAGGAAAATTTTCCCTATGCAATAGTTGTCGTCGTTGAAAACGGCGGCGGAGGAAGTTCGGTCGCTATCCCCGTTGCAAACAAGACCATGCAGAAAACGGCTCAGTTATTTGCAAAATAATTCTTTTTTGAAGGTGCTTTATGAAATACTTTTATCCCGAAAACTACGGTGCAGCCGCAGACGGAAAAACAGACGACTGCAAAGCAATTCAGCTATGTATTGACGACGCCGCAATAAGCGGAGGTACGGTTGTACTCGAGAGCGGAAAGACATATTATTCAGGTTCCGTTACCCTCAAAGCAAATGTCGAACTGCATCTGCAGAAGGGCTCGGTGCTTAAAGCCGCAAGCGACATAGACAGTTATTTCCGCCCCTGCAATTTCATAAATGACGAAACGAATACCCTTATCGGAAATCCCGTTACGGGCAAGCCCTCCTTCTGCTTTATTTACGGTTACGGGGCGGACGGATGTTCGATTACGGGCGAGGGTACCATTGACGCAAACGGGCACTCGTTTGTCGAGCGCAAGGACAGATATTACGTTACGGGCAATTTTTACCCGAGACCTACGGTCATTTACATAGAAAACAGCAAGCATATTTCGTTTAAAGATTTTACAGTTACCGACGCGCCCTTCTGGACTCTGCACCCTGCGGGATGTTACGACGTGTTAATTTCAAAAATAAGAATTCTCAATGACCTCGATGTTGCAAATTCCGACGGAATTGACCCCGACCACTGCTCAAACGTAAGAATCGAGGGCTGTCATATCGAGTGCGCGGATGACTGTATCTGCCTTAAAACAAGCAAGGGTAATGCCGAATACGGTCCGTGCGAAAATATTATAATTACGGGATGTACGCTGATTTCGACATCCGCCGCAATAAAAATCGGCACCGAGGGCGTAGGAGACTTCAGAAACATTACGGTCGATAACTGCATTATTTCAAGGAGCAACCGCGGTCTTTCAATTCAGATAAGAGACGGCGGAAATGTCGAAAACGTAAGCTATTCAAATATCATAATAGAAACAAGGCGCTTCTGTCCCGACTGGTGGGGCACTGCCGAGCCGATAGTGATAACATCCTTTAACCGTGACGAAAACACAAAATCGGGACATATAAGGAATATAAGATTCTTTAATATCGACTGTAATGGCGAAAACGGTGTGCTTATTCACGGCAATAAGGACAATATCATTGAGGAAATCACATTTGAAAACGTCAGCGTTACTCTGTCAAAGCAGAGCAAGTGGGAAACGGGACTTTACGACCTGCGTCCCTGCCTTGACTACGGTGTTGAAAAATATAAAAACTCAGGTTTCTTTATCAGATATGCAAAGAATTTAGTCATAGCGAAATCGTGCGTCAAATGGGGTAAGGTCTGCGACGATTACGGCTTCGCCATAGACGCCCGAAACGCGGAAAATGTCGAGCTTATCCGTTTTAACGGCACAGCCGCAGACGGAAGCGACGGAATTAAAATAGGATGAAAACGCTTTACATTACCGATCTTGACGGAACTTTTCTTACCAATAAGGGTACCGTCAGCGAAATCAGCAAACAGATTATAAACAGACTGTCCTGCGACGGTCTGCTGTTTTCTGTCGCAACGGCAAGAAGCGTTCTTTCCGCCCTCCCCCTGCTCGACGGAATAAACGTTACGGCTCCGATAGTTGCCATGAGCGGAGTTGTCGTCTATGATACGTTTCGGCACAAAACCGTAAAATACTATTCTGTAGGCGAAAACGACTTTAATTCTCTTATAAGTGTTTTTACCTCTCACAAAAAGGCGCCGTTTGCCTTTTTCTTTAACAAAAAGACCGAGGAATATCAGATTATTTTTACAGAGTTGAAGCTCGGTATTCACAAAGACTATTATGACATCAGGCACAAAACTCTCGGAGAGCTAATTCACAAGGCGGACAGCTATGAAATTCCAAAAGACTTTGAGCCGATTTTTGTGAGCATCTGCGACGGGCACGACGACCTTGTTAAAATCTGTGCCGAGCTTGACAAAATCGGCGGCGTTACTTACTCGTTCTACAAGGACACCTATACCCCCTACTGGTTTTTGGAGGTGTTTAACAGTCAGGTCAGCAAGGCGAACGGCTTAAAAGCCGTAAAGCAGCTTATCGGCGCCGACAGAACGGTTGCTTTCGGAGACAACAGAAACGACCTTGCGCTTTTTATGGAAGCCGACCTTAAATGCGCCGTGGAAAACGCCGTTGACGAATTAAAGGAAAAAGCAGATATTATCATCGGCTCAAATGAGGATGACTCGGTGGCAAAGTTTATTGAAAACGATTTCATAAAATAATTGCCGTTTCCCGTTGACATTTCGGGCATAAAATGGTAATATAATTTGCAAATTGAATTTGCGGATATGGCGGAATTGGCAGACGCGCTAGATTCAGGTTCTAGTGGTAGCAATACTGTGCAGGTTCAAGTCCTGTTATCCGCACCAAATAAGAGGTAATCGCATAGGCGGTTACCTCTTGTTTTTTATTACAATTAAGGACTTGAACCGAATTTTAATATAAACTGTTCATCTGCCAAAGAAACCGCGTTTTTTGTATTCCTCGCTTGAGCAGGAAACAAAGGTGTACCCCATTGTTTCTATTGCTTTTTTAAGCGCCGCTTCATCAACGGGTTTCTCTGTAACAAAGACAGCTTCCTTGTTTTTTCTTGACGCGGAAACCTTTTTTGCATCGGGGAATTCACGCCTTATCGTGTCGCAGATATGCGCCTCGCACATACCGCACATCATTCCGTCAATTTTTACTGTTACTCTGTTCATACGATTCCTCTCATTCTGCGTTTTTCAACGCTTCAACCATATCAATTTTTCTGTTTTTACGCGCTACCATCCAGCCGACGAGAAGCGAAACGCCGAAGGTCAGCAAAATTGAAACGGAATACGTTATCGGTCCGAGCATAAGCTTCATTTCATATTCCGAGGCAAGAGCCGAAAGCATCCATTGAAGCGTTCCGAGTCCTGCGGGAAGTCCGAGCAGCACCCCGATAACGGTCAGCCAGATATTTTGCGAAATCAGAAGCCGTCCTATCTTTCTGCTTCTGAAGCCGAGCACCTTCAGCGTGGCAAGTTCCCTTGAACGCTCAACATAACTCATAACGCCGAGGTTATAAAGCACCACTATTCCGAGGATTACGGCGGCAATAACGAGTATAAACACCATAGAATCCATTATGCTCACAAAACTGCCGAAGCTGTCCATAAGCTGACGCTTATCCTGCTTGCCCGAAATAAGTTCGGACGGGGAAATCTCGTTTGATTTTTTGTCCGTGTACAGTGCGGAAACGCTGTATTTTATACCCAGCTTATCTGCGAGTTTGTCGGTTAAGGTAATACTTTCGGTCATTATAGAACGGTTATAACCCGCAACCTTTACCCTGTATGTTTCTTCGCTGCCGTAAGGCGAAAATTCTATATAATCGCCTATATCTGCTCTGTCGGCAAGGCGCAGACAAAGATATACTCCGTCGTCGCAAAGGTCTATCTTATTATTATCCTTGTCAATAACGTCAAATCTGCCCTTTTCGTTATGAACTATATCAAGCGTAGCCGTATAACCGTCTATGCTGATACCCGAAAAGCTTTCCCAGTCTGCGTCGAGGTTGTTTATCAACTGATTTGCTTCTTTTGTCCCTGTGCCTTCAACAAGGTTGACCTTGGTTGCATAATGAGAAACACCGTTGTCGAGCAAATCGAGAAATCCTGCCATTGTATCGCGCATACCGAGTCCGCCGACAAGAAGTATCATACAGCCGATTATTCCGACAAGAGTCATCGCAAAACGGCTCTTGTGTCTCATTAAATCGCGCAGGTTCCATTTTGTTGCGAAGTTTGTATTCCTGAGAAACGGCAGTTTTTCAAGCAGAGATTCCTTCATGTTTTTCGGAGTGTAAGGGCGCAAAGCGTCTGCGGCGGTGCCTTTAAGCTGCAAGCGTACCGAAAGAAAACTGATAAGCGCAAGAAGAATAACGGCTCCGATAAGCACGGGATAGCAGAATTCAGGAGTTGCCGCCGTCCAGTCGGGCATATCAAAATAAGTGCCCATCATTCCGTCTTCGCTCATAACCATCTTGCATACATAATATCCGAGAACGCTGCCGAGCGCAGCTCCGACAATACCGATAAACAGACCGTAAAATGAATAATGAAGTAAGATTTTTCTGTTTTTAAAGCCGAGCGCCTTTAATATGCCTATCTGAGTTTTTTCATTAGTGGCAACACGGTGCATTGTCGTTACCATTGTCAGTATTGCAATAGCAAGGAACAGTACGGGAAGAATTGAGCCCATAGCTTTTCCTTCCTTGGCTTCTCCCATCGCCTCTTTATACACAACATGGTCGTCCTTTGAAACAACCATAAGCGTCCGTCCGAGTTTATCCTTAATGGCGCTTTCAAGCTTTGCTTTATCTATATCCGAGCGCAGATTTATCTGTGAAAAAACTTTATCGGCAGCTTCCGTGAGGACCTCGTCCGTTACAACCGACTCTGCCTGAGTTTTTGCAATATCCTCGGGAAGTCCCATTTTTTTCATCTCATCGGCAGCCGTGTTTATTGCTTTTTCTTTTAAAACCGATTTCAGCTTTGCAGGAGAAATATATGCGTAACCGAAGGTGGTAAAATCAGGCATAACCTGATTGCTGTCGGCAAGGCAAATCATATGCTCTCCGGCTTTGATAAGCCCGACAACCTCGCCTTTTATTTCCGTGCCCTGAAACTCGAGAGTAAGCGTGTCTCCTATTGATATGTTATTAAGTCCGGCAAATTTATCGGACAGCCAGATGCCGTCTCCGTTTTCGTCATATGCCTTTCCGCTCATAAGCGTAAAGGTTGAAACCGTATAGTTTTCCGAAACATCAACAGCGAGCGCTTTTTTGCTGTCGCCCTTTATTTCAAGATTTGCCGACAGATACCTTGTAGCCGCATCGACTCCGTCGATTGACCTGATTCTTTCAAGCTCGTCCTTTGTGAATCCCGTCTCGGAATAAAGTCTGTAATCGGCATATTTGGTATCGTTAAAAAAGTTTGAGGTATCGTATTCAATAGTCTTCCATTCCATATTGAAGCCAAGAAAAATACCGATTCCCAGCGTCATCATAAGAACCATCGAAATAAACTGCGACTTGTAATTCCACGCAGTACGGAGCATCTTTCTTATAAGCATTACCATTCCACCTCGTCAGCGGAAAGGGGCGTTTTCTGTTCCTCAACAGAGCGAATCTTTCCGTTTTTTACACGAATAACGACATCCGCCATTTTTGCTATGTTCTGATTGTGAGTTACGATTACGATTGTTTTCCCGTAATTCTTAGCCATATCAAGCAAAAGTTTCAATACCATTACTCCCGTTTCGGAGTCAAGAGCACCTGTCGGCTCGTCGCAAAGAAGAATCTTAGGATTCTTGCAAAGCGCACGGGCGATGGAAATACGCTGCTGCTCGCCGCCCGAAAGCTCCGCAGGAAAATTTTTAAGATGGTCAAGCAGACCGACCTTGTCAATCATATCCTTTGCGTCAAGTGCGTTTTTGGATATTTCCGAAACAAGCTTTACATTTTCGTAAACGGTCAAAGTCGGTATCAGGTTATAAAACTGAAAAACAAATCCGACACCGGATGCACGGTAATCGGCAAGTTCATTATCGCTGAGCTTGGAAATATCCTTTCCCGATACGGTTATTGTTCCTTCGGTCGGGCTGTCAAGTCCGCCGAGCAGATTCAAAAGCGTGCTTTTGCCCGCCCCCGAGGGACCGAGAATAACGACAAATTTTCCCTCGTCAAGCGTAAAGCTTACATTGTCAAGCGCGCGCAGTTCGTGGTCGCCGCTTGTGTAAACCTTTGAAACATTTTCAAATTTTACAATAGACATAATGAACCTCCCTCTATGTCAAAACAGTTTGGTTAGCGTTTGCTAACCTTGCAGCCAAATAATAAAGCCATATGGTAATGGCTCGAATATTTGGTTAGTCTTTGCTAACTATAATATCATTTTTTGTTTTTTATGTCAATATTTATATGTCTGAATTTTTTATATCTTTATATAGGGAAAAACGGTTTTTACAAATGTGCGGGCTGCCGAGGTCGTCAGCACCTACGAAAAGAACCCTCTTTTTCAAGAGGGTTCTTTTTATTGTAATTTTACTTATGCGTTAAACATACCGTTCCGGTCCATACGCATAATTATTGAAGCTATCTGCGCTCTTACCGCCGTGCCCTTGGGAGCAGCCGTGCCGTCCTGCATACCTGAGATAATGTTATTCTCTACTGCCCAGGCAAGAGGTACTTTTGCAAACTCGCTGATATTTCCTTTATCGGGGAATTTTGCAAGTTTGGAGTCAACATCGGTTACTGTGGGAGAGCCCATATATCTGTAAAGTATGGTTGCAACCTGCTCTCTTGTTATCGGGTCGCCGACACCGAATTTGCCGTTCTGATAACCTGCAATAATTCCCTTATCAACTGCCCACGCAACTGCTTTGCCGTAGTAGGCGCTCATCTGAACGTCAGTAAGCTTGCATGAGGTATATCCCGAAAGGTCTGCGCCTGCTATGTTGGCAAGTATTACAACGAAATCCTGTCTCTGTAATGCGTCATTAGGTCCGAAGTTTCCGTTACCGTATCCGTTTACAAATTTATGAACTGCGCAGTATTTAACCGCGTCATAATACCACGAGCCTGCAGGAACGTCGGGGAAGGTTTTGTAAGAATTAAACACTACCTTCTGAACCTCGCCGAGCATATATTCTTCCTGATTGGTATCATTTAAGATAATATCCGTATCCAACGGGGAATAACCGGAGAATATCGGCGAAGCATCATCTGAATTTACATAGAGTTCAGTCTTTATATAATCGTCAACATTAAGATAGGTGTTGGTAATCGGACGGAAATTATAATATGAACCCTGAACTGCCGTGAAGCCGTTTTTTGCTCCGGTGCAGGTCATTGTGCCTTTCCATTCTTTAATACTCAGGTTAACCCTGCTGCCGAAACCGTCATTATTAAAACCAAATGAATTAAATGCATCGGGACAGGCATTACAATTTAAAATAACATTGCCTTTTAAATTAAGAACAGTGTCTCCGCTGCAAAGAATGCCATAGCTCCCGGCATAACTGTCATTGACAGTTCCTGATGATGTATTTACAACAAGGTCTCCTTCAAACGTGGTGGTTGCTCCGAGACGGATACCACCGCTGGTGCAGGAATAAAAGGAAACATTACCTCCGGCTGCGTTGAGCGTTCCCTTACCGGTAACATTCAGTGTTGATCCGCTCGGGTTGATACCGTAACTGCCGTTTTGACATTTTTCACTGTTTCCGCCGATAAGGTTAAGCGTTGCGCCGTCAACAAGCTCGATATTTATTGTATTATTACCGCCATAGCTGTAGATACCGCAGGTAGGATAAGAGTTATCAACCGACGCGCCCTTAACGGTGTTTGTGCCTATAGCTTTGATATTGAGAGTATATGCAGAGTTGTAATCATCGCTTGTGCCGAGTTGAATGCCGTTGATGTCGGGCATAAAATCTTTTGTTCCCTTTGATTCAATATTTGTATTGTTAAGAGTAAGCGTGCATGTTTCTTTATCATAGCTGACTGTGCCGTCGCCGAGAACATCGTCATAATTGTATTCGGTAACCCTTACACCGCCAACCCAAAGAGGCTGCTTTTCAAAACTCGGCTTTATAATAACGGTCTTGTTGTACGAGTATTCGCCGCTCGGAGTTGAGGGGGAAAGGTCTCTTTCGCCACCGCCTGTATAGATACCTGTAATATCAACATTTCCTTCAACGACAAAGTTCACGTATGAGCTTGTTGCAGATGCCCAGCCGTCTATAGTCATTGAACCGCTCCAGCCGTCCGCAAATGAAAGGACAGGATTAAAGGAGCTGTTTGACAAATTCAAGCCGTAGCAGTAAGCGTAGTTAGGATTGCCGTTGGCTTCTCCTGTTGAAAACGTTACCGTCGCAGCGTCAGCAAGGGTAAAATTACCCATGATATACGCACCGTAGCTGTAACAGCTTCCCGAACCGACGTTGTTATCCTCAACAAGCGCGTCCGCACCGACAGCGTTGAGCGTAGCGTTGCCAGAAACGGTAAGATTTCCGCGAACATACATACCGTAGTTTTCGGGATTATACTGCTTATTTGCGCCGGCAAGAAGGTTGAGCGTGCCGCTGCCGGTTACCGTAATATCGCAATTTTCGGCGGAATAGAACGGCGTATTTCTTTCATTTTCGCTGAACCTAAACGTACAATCGCCGCTGACGTCGATAATTATATCGTCCCAGCATTCAACGCACGCCTTTATGGATTGGTTCTTAACGCTTCCGCCGACGCCCGTATAAGAGAAATTGTCAAGCGTAAGAATCGCGGGTGAAGTATCGGTTGCGGGAGTAAACGTAGCCGTTCCGCTTGCGGAATCGGGGTATTTCTCGTTAAGAGCGGCGGTTATATCGCCCATATTTTCGGTCGTGATACGGATGCCGCCGAAATACACATTATAAGGCTTAAAGAACGGAGCCGGAGCCGGTTTAACCGAAACGCGGCAAAGCTCGGAGGTGTTCAGTACGTCAAGCGCCGTACTTTCCTTTAGATTAACCGTTCCGTTAACGGGAGTTGTATAACCTACGGAAACGAACTGACCGTTACCCGAAAGAGCGCTGACGTCGGGGCTTCCGTTATAACCGTAACTGTTTTCGGCACAGCCGCCGACAGCAGTAACGTTTACGTTACCCGTTATGGCAACCTCATAGTTTGATCTTATTCCGTAGCTTTCGGTATCTGTGCCCTTGAACGTAGGACCGACAGCGATAAGCTGACCGCCGTCGCCCGTAACCGTCGTATTGTCTCCCAGCGACAGTGCACAGGCAAATTGGTCTGAACCTTCGTAAAGGTTTGCTGCAAGAAACGTATGGTCGCCGAGATTAATCGTTCCGTAGCCAAGCGAAATCGCTGACTTGGACGTTGAAGCAAAATAGTTGTCGTTTTCAAGTGTAAAATTACCGGCATATTCCGTCCACGAATCGGGCACGATAAGCATACCCGTCGGATAAACGTAATAGCTTGAGCCTAAATTGGAATATACAGAAACGTCATTGACGGTACCCTGTATAGTCGACAGAGTGCTGTGGTCCGACGTTACAGTACACAAGCCGAAACTGTTTTCAGCGCCGTCACTTGTCGAATAACCGACAGCCTCAGCTATGACAGAGCCGTCCAGCTTCAGCCAACCGTTAACGGCGGCACGTCTTATACCGCCTTTCACACGAACGGTATAACCGTTATTAGAAGTACCGCACTTTGCAAGCAGCGCGCCTCCGCTGACCTCTGTACTTCCGTAAACGCCCTGAGAATAAGCGCTTCCGCTTACGGCTTCACCGCCCTGAGCGATAACCGTTCCGCCGGTAATATACAAAGCGGCTGGCATTGAGCTGTCGTAATATGCAGAACTGCTTATGGCAATACTTGACGAACTGTATCCGTTTGTGTAGCCGGCTGTAGCAACAAGCGTTCCGCTGGTAACCTTGACTCCGTTATCGGTAAAACGCACGCCGTTAGAAGAGGCAGACTCGCTGGCAGTAACCTTACCGCCGACAGCAGTAACCTTACCGCCGCAGACACGAAGTCCACTTCCGTTAAAACCGCAACTTGTATAACTTGATTCATTAGTTGCGTTTATATTACCGCCGACAGCAGTAACGCTGCCGCTGTAAACATAAGCGTCCATCGCATAGATACCGGTGGACGCACCTCCTACGGAGGTGTTACCGCCTATTGCGGTAATGCTGCCGGTAAAGGCCTCGGGATCGTCTTCTTTGCCCACGTTCAATCTGCACCACAAGGTCATGGCGCTGCTGTTGGCACTTGTCATATCGTCACCCTTTATTGTAAGCGAACCGTCGCCGATAAAGGTCAACTCTGTCGAGGTGCTGGCGCTGTAGTTACAAATACCGATAGTCGACTTCGTTGAGCCGGTCATGGTGATGCTGTTTTCACCCAAAAGACGGACGTTCAAAGAGCCGGAGAAAGCCATGCCTACACAGACGTCGCTGCTGTAAGCCGTTGTACCGGGGCCTTCATAATTATAGCCCGCCAGAGTGAGCGTTGCGGTTTCGGGGTCGTATCTGACCGTGCCGTCACCGAATACGTCGTCGGCATTGTCGCTTGTAACCTTTGTATCGGCTAAAAAGATGCCGTAATCAGTTGCCGCAAATACCGATAAAGGCATAACGGACATTACAAGCACAATGCAGAGAATAATGCTTAAAACCTTTTTCATAAATCTAACCTCCTTAATTTAAAAAAAGCGTTATTGCTTTTCGGTTTTGCAGGGAATTTGCAAAGGGAAAGAATAACGCTCTGAACTTGTCTTTATAATACCATACAATAATATAGCCGTCAACAAATAAATCCCGATTATTTCGGGCAGCCGCTTACATCTGCAAACTATTTCATCACAAAATCCGTCGCTGTTTATTATCTCTTTTTATGTTAAAAATTTGTGATTATCTCTTTTAATTCATTTCTATTTTTGATATAATGAGGCGAGGTGATAATATGACTCATGAGGAATACTTAAATCAAATTGACGAGGTTATCAAAAACGGTAAATACAAGGATAACTGGCAGTCCCTTTCGGGACACAAAACGCCTTCCTGGTATTATCAGGGTAAGCTCGGCATTTTTATTCACTGGGGTATATACAGCGTGCCCGGCTTCGGCAACGAGTGGTATTCAAGAAATATGTACTGTATAGGTTCGCGTGAATTCATTTACCACAAAATGAAATACGGAAATCAGAAAGACTTCGGTTACAAAGATTTTATTCCTATGTTCAAGGGAGAAAAATTTGACGCCGACGAATGGATTTCCCTGTTTAAGGAAGCAGGCGCAAAGTTTGTTACGCCCGTCTGCGAGCACCACGACGGTTTTGCGATGTACGATACGGAATTCAACCGCTGGAACGCAAAGAATATGGGTCCGTGCAGAAATGTTGCGGGCGAATTAAAGGAAGCCTGCGAAAAGCAAGGACTTACCTTTTGCGCCTCAACCCACCGCGCCGAGCACTATTTCTTTATGAATCCCGGCAGAACTATCGACAGCGACGTAAACGACGACAATTACCGTGATTTTTACGGCCCTGCAGTTAATCTGCCCGAATTCCTCGGAGCCAAAATGGGTCCAACAACGGAGGATACCTACTCGACAGGCGCAAGCAAAGAGTGGCTTGACGACTGGCTTGTTCGCACCTGCGAGCTTATTGACAGATACCGGCCAGGCATAGTCTATTTTGACTGGTGGATACACAATCACTCCTTCAAACCCTATCTCAAAAAACTCTGCGCATACTACTACAACCGCGCCGAGGAATGGGGCAAAGAGGTTACAATCAACTACAAACACGAGGCTTTCCCGCCGACAGTCGCAACCTTTGATGTTGAACGCGGCGCGCTGACCGACATTTCCCCTATTCCGTGGCAGACGGATACGGCTATCGGCAAGTACTCATGGGGTTATATAAAGGGCAATAAATTCAAGTCCTCAAGGCAGATAATCTGCGACCTTATCGATATTGTTTCAAAGAACGGTATGCTGCTTTTGAATATAGGTCCCAAGCCCGACGGTACATTTACAAAAAAAGAAACCGCCGTGCTTAAAGAACTCGGTGCCTGGATGCAGAAAAATTCGGACGGCATTTACGGCACAACCTTCTGGAAACAGTTCGGCGAAGGCAAGGTTAACAGCAAGGCAGGCTTCTTCCAGGACGGAGAGGAAAAGAAATTCACGGCAAAGGATTACCGTTTTACATATAAAAACGGTTATCTCTATGTTTTCCAGATGCGTCCGAACGGAAAAGACGCCGTTATAAAGACTCTCAAAAAGCACAATCCTCATGATTATCTTATCAAATCGGTTACCCTGCTCTCAACGGGAGAGGAGCTCTCCTTTGAACGCACGAATAACGCTATGACGGTCTTTGCAAATAAAGGCTTTGAAAGCCGCACCCCGATTTGCTTTAAAATGGAGATTGAATAAAATAACTAATAAAAAATAAAGCCAACTTATTCACTTTGCAATAAGCTGGCTTTATTCATTACTCTCTATTATTTCCTCGTTATTTAGCATAATGATCACATCCCTTCGTTTAAATTATGAATACAACTGTTTACATTGCCTTTTTGTAACGGCTGTCAATGAGTTCCAAATTGACAAGTCTGAAATGCAACGGGAAAGTAACAACATTATTGTTGTTAAATATTGCGTCCAACGGGCTGTACCCGTTTTTCACAAAGTCGATAATCGAGTTAAGCATTAAAATATCTTCTTCGGTAAGCTCAGCAACACATGTTTTAAAAATGCTTTCTGCAAATCTTTTATCTTCCTTTGTAAAAAGACCTGTCTGAAGACATTTTGCATACAAAAATGAGCCAACTTTGTTGCCTGACTTGTATGACTCCTTGAGCCATAAGACGCCCTGTTCGGCAGGACAGTAATTGATATCGAAACAAGTACTGGTGTCCATATCAATCAGAAGTCCCAACAGACCTAAAACGCCCAACTCGACCTGTGCAGGTGAATAGTGCCAACCTGCTGCCTTGTAGCAATGATTCTGAACAATAACCTGATTGGCTTTACGCTCAGAGAAATCACATGAAAGAAGGTAAGCGTTTCTTCCGTCACACTTTCTTTCGGCTTCAATACGTTTCATAATGGTATCGGAATGCTGCATCATAACTCTGCTCCTCCTCAAATATTTATTTGTGGCTTCATTATAATTCGGTATCCGGGCATTGTCAATGAAACTTCGGACCGTAAAATGTGAACACGATATATTTTTGAACAAAAAATCACAGTTATTTTCAAATATTTGAACGCGTTGTATGCTTTTGAATTTTTTATCTATTATCTTTCCAGCTTTTCCTCCAGATATTTGGTGATTTGACGCCTTGCATTGTCTGTAGCAACATTATTAAGCCATTTAATTTTAACGGTTTCAAGTCCCTTACTGTCTTCATCTTTTTTAGCATAACTAAAGATTTCAACCTTTTCTCCGGAATGCAATTCAGAGAAAATACTTGCATCTTCGTTATTTATCTTCGCTTTGTAAAGCGTTTTACCTGAACCGGCACTTATTTTAAATGCAAAATCAATCACAGTTGACCCCTTAGGTAACCGAAGTTCTTCGCCGCTCTCGGTATAAACGGTAACAGCGTCCAAAAGGTCTTCCATAAACGCAACCTCTCTGTCAACCCTGACATTATTATTACCGTTAATATAGCATAAAAGGCCAAAATGTCAATAAAAAAATGAATTTTTTACTTATATAAATGAATTTTTTTGCTTTTTTATTTGCTATTTTTATAATACTTCATTATATTGAACGTATATTTCATTGTTTAAAATTAAGCAAAAACAGCAAGCAATTACAAAGAATTGCTTGCTGTTTTTTCTGTGCTATTATCTCAGTCAGCAAAAAGAGGGGTGGAAAGGTATCTGTCGCCCGTATCGGGGAAGAGTACGACTATCTTTTTGCCTTCGTTTTCGGGACGGCTTGCAACGTTTACCGCTGCGGCAAGAGCCGCACCCGATGAAATTCCGACAAGTACGCCTTCGCTTCTGCCGACAAGTCTGCCGTATTTGAAAGCGTCCGCATCGTCAACTGCGATTATTTCGTCATAAACCGATGTGTCGAGTACCTCGGGAACAAAGCCGGCGCCGATTCCCTGAATTTTATGAGCACCCGGAGTTCCTTTTGAAAGCACGGGGCTGCCCGACGGCTCGGCGGCAACAACCTTGACAGAGGGCTTCTTTTCTTTGAGATATTTGCCCGTACCCGTAACGGTTCCGCCCGTTCCTACGCCTGCTACGAAGAAGTCAACTTCTCCGTCCGTATCGCTGTAAATCTCGGGACCCGTAGTGCTGTAATGGGCCTCGGGGTTTGCGGGGTTGGTAAACTGTGAAGGAATAAAGCTGCCGGGAATTTCCGCGGCCAATTCCTCGGCCTTTGCAATAGCGCCCTTCATACCCTTGACGCCCTCGGTCAGAACAAGCTCTGCGCCGTACGCCTTCATAAGCTGTCTGCGCTCAACCGACATGGTTTCGGGCATTACAATAATAATTCTGTATCCTCTTGCCGCCGCAACGGAAGCAAGACCTATACCCGTGTTTCCCGATGTGGGCTCGATAATAACGGAATCTTTTTTTAGAATTCCGTCCGCCTCGGCTTTGTCAAGCATTGCCTTGGCAATTCTGTCCTTAACGGAGCCTGCGGGGTTAAAGTATTCCAGCTTTGCATATATTTTTGCCTTGAGTCCGAGTTCAGACTTGATATGTGTAAGTTCAAGCAGAGGTGTTCCTCCTATGAGAAGGTCTGCAGATTTAAAAATTTTTGACATAATAATTACTCCTTTTTATAATTCTGATACGGCCCTGAACGCACCGTCAAGGTCCGCAATAATATCGTCTATATGTTCCGTGCCTATTGAAAGTCTGATTGTATTGGGATGGATATTCTGACTCTCAAGCTCCTCTGTACTCAGCTGACTGTGAGTGGTTGTTGCGGGATGAATTACAAGACTCTTTACATCGGCAACGTTTGCGAGTATGGAGAAGATTTTAAGCGAATCAATAAATTCCTTTGCCTCGCGCTCCCCGCCTTTTATGTCAAAGGTAAAGATGGAACCTGCTCCGTTGGGGAAATACCTGTCGTATAATTCCTTATACCGTGAGTCAAGCGAAGGATGGTTGATTTTCTCAACAAGCGGATGGCTGTTAAGGTAGTCAAGTACCTTCTTTGTATTCTCAACATGTCTCTCAAGGCGCAGGGATAAGGTTTCGGTTCCCTGCAAAAGCAGAAATGCATTGAACGGGGAAATTGCCGCGCCCGTGTCGCGCAGTATTATGGCTCTGATATAGGTTACGAAAGCCGCCGCGCCGACAGCGTCCGAAAAGCTTATGCCGTGATAACTCGGATTGCCCTCGGAAATGTGCGGATATTTGCCCGACTTTTTCCAGTCAAAGTTTCCGCTGTCAATTATTATACCACCTAAAGTAGTGCCGTGTCCACCTATGAATTTTGTCGCCGAGTGAACAACTATGTCTGCGCCGTGCTCAATCGGGCGAAGCAAAAACGGAGTGGTAAAGGTTGAATCAACAACAAGAGGTATGGAATGACGGTGTGCAATTTCGGCAACGGCGTCAATGTCGATTATATTGGAATTGGGATTGCCCAGAGTTTCAATGAATATCGCTTTGGTGTTGTCCTTGATTGCTTTTTCAAAATTGCTTACATCGTCCGGGTCAACAAAATCGGTTTCAACGCCGTAAAGCGGGAAGGTGTGTGCAAGGTAGTTGTATGTGCCGCCGTAGATTGTTTTGGCGGCAACAATTCTGTCGCCGGAATGTGCAAGCGCCTGAAGGGAGTACGATATTGCCGAAGCTCCGCTTGCGGTTGCGAGCGCCGCAACGCCGCCCTCAAGCGCGGCAATTCTCTTTTCCAGAACGTCCTGAGTTGAGTTTGTAAGGCGTCCGTAGATGTTGCCTGCATCTGCGAGTCCGAAGCGAGCCTGAGCGTGCTCGGAATCTCTGAAAACATAACTTGTGGTCTGATATATCGGAACCGCTCTTGCGTCCGATGCGGGATCGGGGTTCTCCTGCCCTACATGAAGCTGGAGAGTTTCAAATTTATAACTGTTACTCATGATGATAAAATCCTTTCAATAATAAAATACTTTTGGTTTAGTTTCAGTGTCAACAGTAACAGTACATTCGTCCGAACCGATAATTCTGTCTTAACAGTGTTACGAATAAAAATCTCATTTTTTCGCCCTCGTTTCTTTTACCTACCTTTTTTGTAGGTTATTATGTTTTGAATTATATCAACATTTTCCTACTTTGTCAATAGGTTTTTAAAAAATTTTTTTAAAAACCCCGTCACGCACAGTGACGGGGCGGTTATTTATAAGTTTCAGATTTGATAATCTGCCGATGTTTCGGGATTCAGCAGGTCTTTGAGAGTTACGGAATAAAGATAATTATTTATTATCGTATTAAGGTTTTCCCACATAGGCAGCGTCTTGCACTCCGAAGCCTTACTGCAGGTGTTGGGAGTTGAGTCAAGGCAGGCAACGGGAGCAAGAGAGCCCTCCGTCAGTTTTAAAATCTCGCCTACCGAATATTCCTCGGGCTTACGGGAAAGGCAGTATCCGCCTTTTTTTCCGCGCAGGGAATAAACAAGTCCTGCGCGCGCAAGTATTACAATAATGCTCTCGAGGTATTTCTCGCTGATTTCCTGCTCCCTGGCAACCGTCTGCAAAGGGACAAGCTTGCCCTCCTCCTTCTCGGCAAGAGAGAGCATAACTCTGAGCGCATAACGTCCTTTGGTTGATATGAGCATACAAACACCTCGTTTCTTTATTAAACCTATTATAACACTCGGTTAATATTTTTTCAACAGTAAAGGCAGAAACAAATTCTGCCTTTAAAATATGTATTAAAGTTTACCGTTCTTTTTTCTTTCAAAATAATCTGAGGTTGACGGAATAATGAATTTACAGCCCTTTTCGATTATTTCAAAGGTTGACTCGGTTACTGTTTCGCATTCTCCGTCAACATTTACCGAAGCGGGCTGAGTGCTGACTATGCGCATTTTTTTACCGTTCATATAAACAGTTTCCGCCCATGAGAGATGCTCTCCCCTCTTGTACTCTCCGACGCGCATTGCAAGCTTGACTCTGCCGAAGCCTTTTTTGACTATAACGCAATCGAGCAAACCGTCATCGGGAACCGCTTTGGGAGCGCCCATATATCCGCCGCCGTACCATCTTGAGTTGGCGCACAGCGCAAAGATGGTCTTGCCCTCATAGACAAGCTCGTCGTCAACGTAAACCTTGAAATAACTGTTGAACTTCTTTAAAAGGCAGTAGAAAAGCGAAACTGTATAGGCAAATTCGCCGTTTACAAAAGGAAGTTTTTTTGAACTTGCCTGATTTGCGCAAACCTCCGCATCAAAGCCCATTGAACACTGATTTATCGCAACCTTATCGCCCGCTTTAATCAGGTCGAATTCGGTAACGGTTCCGCCGACCTGCGCGTCAATGTCCTGCAGTTTCTCTTTGTCGCCTATAATTCTGATGAAATCGTTACCCGAGCCGAGAGGGATAACGCCTATACTGACATTGGGATATTTGTATGCGCCGTTAAGAACCTCATAGAGCGTGCCGTCTCCGCCGCAGGCAAATATGCTGACCTCCTCGCCCGAAGCTCCGAGCTTATCAGAATACTGTATAGCGTCTGACGCGAATTTTGTAAGATACATTTCGGCGTCAAGCTCCTTGTGCGCGGCAATATAGCTTTCGAGTTTCGGAATAAACTCCTGCGCCGCTTTGCCTTTACCCGCATTTGAATTGACAATAAATACGTATTTCATTTTATATCTCCTCTTATTTATAGTACATATAAAGCTGACATTTTATCATACCGTTATAAAGTTTTCTGCGTTTGTCGGCGCGTCTGCCGAAAAGCTCCTCAAAGTCCTCTGAAGGACTTATAATACTGTAGCTGAAGCCATGCTTCTGAGGAAATACCCTGCCGAGTTCTTTAATAAGCGCAGAAACCTCTTTCTCATCCATCATACGCTCTCCGTACGGAGGATTGCAGATTACGGTGCCTCTGTCGGTAACGGGTTTGAAACTGCGGACGTCAGCTTTGCCGAGTCTGATGTAATCGGAAACCTCTGCTCTCTCAGCATTGTGGCGCGCTATTTCAAGAGAAGCCGAATCAATGTCCGAGCCGTATGCGGCAAAGTCGCTCTGCCTTGTTTCAAGGCTCTTTGCCCTGTCTCTCTCCTCGTCAAAGACCGCAGAATTTATCTGCTCAAAGCGCTCCGCAGAGAAGCTTCTGTGAAGTCCCGGCGCTATGTTGTGGACAAGCATGGCGCCCTCTATCAGAATTGTGCCCGAACCGCACATCGGGTCATACAGCGTGTGATACGGGCGAAGTCTTGAAAGCTTCGCCATAGCGGCAGCAAGCGTTTCCTTTAAGGGCGCTGCGTTTGCCTCGGGACGGTATCCGCGTTTGTGAAGTCCCTGCCCCGTAGTATCTATGAGCATATAGACCTGATTTTTTATAATCGAAAACTCTATCTGATGCTTTGCGCCCGTTTCCTCAAACCAGTCGATATGATAAACCGATTTCAGCCTCTCAACAACCGCCTTCTTTATAATTGACTGACAGTCGCTGACGCTGAAAAGGTCGGAATTAACGCTGTAACCCTTGACGGGAAACTCGTCGTACTCGGTAAGCCAGTTTTCCCAATCAAGCGATTTGACGCCCTGAAAAAGCTCCTCAAAGCTATGCGCCTCAAAGGAACCGACAACTATGTATATTCTCTCGCTGAAACGCGAGCAGATATTTGCCCGTGCGAGCATATTCGCGTCTCCGCAGAAAAACACTCTGCCGTTCTCCGCCGTAACATCCTGAGCTCCCATTTCGCGAAGCTCGTCGCCGACAAGTCCCTCAAGTCCGAAAATGCACGGCGCAACCATTTTAATATTCATTTTCTTCTCCGAAAGTTTATTTACTTAATTATATAATTTATAAAAGGAAAAATCAAGAAAATAAAAAACGGCATCTTTTGATGCCGTTTGATATTAAACAATTACTGCTCTACTGCGTAAACGCTGACCTTTTTGCGGTTCTTGTCGAGTCTCTCGAAACGAACTACGCCGTCAATCTTTGCATAAAGCGTATCGTCAGAGCCCTTGCCTACGTTCTCGCCGGGATGAATGTGTGTGCCTCTCTGGCGAACAAGGATGTTACCTGCAGGTACAAACTGACCGTCTGCGCGCTTAACGCCAAGACGCTTTGACTCTGAGTCTCTGCCGTTCTTTGTAGAACCCATACCTTTTTTATGAGCGAACAGCTGAATGTTTATTTTAAGCATTATCAAGCACCTCTTTCAAGTATAATGTAATCGGGATACTGCTTTGCAAGTTCTTTTATGTGAAGTGCGAAGCCCTCTAAAATATCCCTTGCCTTCTCTGCCTCATCCGACCTGAGCGAAAGACTTAAACTGCCGTCTTTTTCGTTTATTACGGGATTAAGTCCGAGAATATCGGTTACCGTGTTCGCCGTCATATAAGCTGCCGAAGAAACCGACGCGCATATTATGTCGCTGCCTGCCTCCGAGTAGCCCGAATGACCGCTCACATCAAAACCCGTAATACAACCGCCTGTACGGATGACCTTGACTTTAATCATGGAAATCAAGCGTTAATTGCGGAAATCTCAACCTTGGTGTAGGGCTGACGATGACCCATCTTGCGCTTTTCATTCTTCTTAGGCTTGTAAGTAAATACCGTGATTTTCTTACCCTTACCTGTTTTAAGCACCTTAGCGGTTACGGATGCGCCCTTAACATAGGGAGAACCTACCTTGATACCGTCATCAGTGCCGACTGCAAGTACCTTGTCAAAGGTTACTTCCGAGTTGTCCTCAGCGTCAAGCTTCTCTACATAAACGGTGTCGCCGTTCTGTACCTTGTACTGCTTTCCGCCTGTTACGATGATTGCGTACATTTTTTTACCTACCTTAATATAGTCTCGCTACTGAGGGTGGAATACTCACTTTCAGCGTGCCGGGACACACTACCCCCATATATGCGGCAAAGAGTATTTTAACAGAAAAGTCAAGCCTTGTCAACAAGTTTTTTAACGAATTTATCTGTCTTTCATATCCCGAAGCTTTTCGGGAGCTATAACTCCCCTCTCGGTAATGAAAGCCGTTATCAAAGAGCTGTCCGTAACGTCAAATGCGGGATTAAGCGCCTTTGCTTCTTTCGGGGTCATACGCTCACTGTACCACATTTCGCTGATTTCGTCGCCGTCGCGCATTTCTATTTCTATTCCGTTTCCCGTCTTTGTTCCGAAATCAACCGTTGAAAAAGGAGCGGCAACGTAAAACGGGATATTATAATGCTTTGCAATAACCGCAAGTCCCGAGGTTCCGATTTTATTGGCAGTGTCGCCGTTTTCGGCAATTCTGTCCGCGCCCGTTATTACGGCTTCGCAAAGCCCGTGCGAGAGAACATAAGATGCCATATTGTCGCAAATAACCGTTGTGTCTATGCCCGCCTTTGCAAGCTCGTATGCCGTAAGCCTCGCTCCCTGCAAAAGAGGACGGGTTTCGTCGGCATAGACTTTAACATCTGCGCCGTTTTCCTTAAGTACATAAATCGGCGCAAGCGCCGTACCGTACTTTATGCAGGCAAGCCGTCCTGCGTTACAGTGCGTCAGAAAAGAGGTTTTTCCTTTTAAAAGTTCTGCGCCATACTCGCCTATCTTACGGCATCTCAAAATGTCGTCGTCAAGAATTTCGAGAGCACGTTTTTTAAGGGCGGCTTTGATTTCGGGAATACTCTTTGAGAGGTTTTCCGAAAAAGTTTTTTTCATCACGTCTGCTGCCCAGAAAAGATTGACTGCCGTGGGACGCGAGGAAACAAGATAGCTGCAGTTATTTATGAAATTCTCATAAAAACTCTGCTTATCGTTTTCATGGTCCCTTGCCGAAAGCACGGAAAGCGCTATTGCCATTGAAACGCCTATGCAGGGCGCTCCTCTGAGTTTCAATTCTTTAATCGCAGCAAAAATTTCCTCTTTTTTTGTCAGCGACAGAATCACCTCCCTTGCGGGAAGTAAGGTCTGGTCTATTATAACGAGCGCTTCGTTTTCGGTATCGTAGCCCGCTGTCTGTCCTTTTAAATCAAACATTATATCTCTCCGATTACCGTGTAAATAAGCTTCTGCATTTCCGCGCCCTTTCGCGCACCTGCCTCAAGGACTTCCTCCTCGGTAAGAGGCTGAGGAAGAATTCCCGCCGCCATATTTGAAATGAGAGAAAACGCAAGTATGTTCATCTTCATATGGCTTGCGGCTATGATTTCGGGTACGGTTGACATACCGACCGCATCAGCGCCGAGAATACGAAAGGCTCTGATTTCCGCAGGTGTTTCATAGCTTGGTCCCGCAAGTCCGAGATACACTCCCTTTTTAAGCTCTGTGCCGAGTTCTGCGGCAGTTTCAACTGCAAGCGTCTGCAAAGACGGCGTGTATGCAAAGCTCATATCAGGAAAGCGTACGCCGAGCGAATCATTGTTTTTGCCGATAAGCGGATTTGTCCCCATCAGGTTTATATGGTCTGTTATCAGCATTATGTCGCCTGCACGGAAGTCTTTATTGATTCCTCCCGAAGCGTTGGTAACTATGAGGGTTTTTGCTCCGAGTTTTTTCATAACTCTTACGGGCAGAACTATCTGCTCCATAGTATAGCCCTCGTAAAAATGAAAGCGTCCCTGCATACAGACTATGTTTTTACCATTTATTCTGCCAAAAACGAACCTGCCCTTATGTCCCGGAGCGGTGGAAACGGGGAAGCCGTCTATTTCGCTGTAATCCACATAGACGGGGTTTTCAATTCTGTCCGCGAGTCCGCCGAGTCCCGAGCCGAGTATAACGGCGATTTCGGGAGCTTCGGTAATTTTCGACTTTATATATTCAACTGCTCTGTCAAGCATTTTCCTTTACCTCTCTTACAACCTGTCTGACGATTTCGTTACATTTTTCGCCTATTGTCTTAACGTCAATGTACTTGTATTCTCCGTCTCTGTAAAGCACGTCGCCGTCAACCATTGTAAGCACTACGTCGCTTTTTGATGCCGAATATACTATATTATTTATAACGTCAAAATCGGGATAGAGATTGGGTTTATCCATATCTATTACGGTAAGGTCGGCGCAGAAGCCCTCCTTGATAAGTCCGCAGTCAAAACGTCCCTGCGCTCTAGCTCCGTTTACAGTAGCCATACGGAGTACCTGCCTGGGCTCAACTATGTCTGCCTGACGGCGGAATCCCTTGGGAAGAATTGAAGCGAGATACATCTCTCTGAGCATATCAAGTCCGTTGTTGCTTGACGCTGAATCCGTACCCAGCGCAACATTTACGCCGTTTCCGAGAAGTTTATATGTATCGCATACTCCGCTGCCGAGTTTCAGATTGCTCGCGGGGCACGAGGCAACGCTGACACCGTTTTTGCGGAAAATTTCAATGTCGCCGTCCTCCACCCATACGCAGTGGGCAAAAAGACACGGTCTCTGCATAACGCCTGCGCTTTCAAAAAGCTCCGTCGGAGTTTTGCCGTACTTCTCCCTGCAACTTTCGTGCTCCGATTCCGTTTCCGAAACGTGAATATGATTCACGGTATCCATCTGCGCGGTGTATTTACCGAACTGCTCTATCATTGAGAGCTTGTTGGTGTATTCCGCGTGAAGGCACATATCGATTTTAATTCTGCCGTTTTCGGTATTGTGGTATTTTTCGTAAGCGTCGAGCGCTTCTCTTACCCTGCTGTCCTCGGTAAAGACGACATCCTCAAAAGAAGTTATCGAGCGGCTGTAATTAACCTTGATTTTTGCCTCCTTTACCGCCTTCATAACGCCCTCGGTAAAGAAGTACATATCGGAAAAGGACGTAGTTCCCGAAGCAAGCATCTCGGCAATACTGAGCATAGTACCGAAATACGCTCTGTCAGGGTTAAGTCTGTTTTCAAAAGGAAATACCTTTTCATTAAGCCATCTTGCAAGCGGGAGATTCTCCGCATATCCGCGCAGAAGCGTCATAGGAGAATGCGTATGCGCATTGACAAAGCCCGGAAGAACAACCTTTTTGCGTCCGTCATAGACCTCTCCGAAATCTTCCGACGGCATTTCGGACGAAATATAAGCTATTTTGCCGTCTCTGACGCCGACATACATATTTTCCTCGTAATCAAAGTTTTCGTTGATTATACCGATATTTTTAAAAAGCATATTATTCTCCTTATATTTTTAAAACAAGACGGCAGAATACTGCCGTCTTTAAATTAAAGCGTTTCTACGGTAATATTCTCTATCACAACATCCTCAACAGGCTTGTTGCGTAAGAAATCAACCTTGACACCTGCAATAGCGTCAACAGTATCCATACCGTCGTAAACCTGACCGAATACCGAGTGATGATAGTCAAGCCACGGTGTGCCGCCGACCTTCTCATAATTTTCGATGCACTCGGTCGGATAGTATTTCTCGTCAGCCATCCTAAGCTGGTCAAGCATCTCGTCGGGAACGGACTTCGCCTGAACAATAAAGAACTGGCTTCCGTTTGTGTCGGGTCCTGCATTTGCCATACACAGTGCGCCTCTGAAATTGTGAAGCTCGGGAGTAAATTCGTCCTCGAAGCTCTCTCCCCAGATGCTCTCTCCGCCCGTACCCGTGCCTGTAGGGTCTCCGCCCTGAATCATAAAGTCATTGATAACACGGTGGAAAATAATGCCGTTGTAGTAGCCGTTCTTTGCAAGGGTTATAAAATTCTCTACCGATTTCGGAGCAAACTGTGGGAAAAGTCTGATTTTAATTTCCCCCATATTTGTCTTCATAATTGCAACGGTTTCGCCTTTTTCGGCAGATGAAAACTGATTAAACATATTATTCTCTCCTATTCTATACTCTTGAGTGATTCAACCATATCAATTTTCTTTAATTTAAAGCTCATCAGGAAATTGACTATAAATGTAAACAGCATTGTTATCGCTATACTCAGCACAAAGCTGTACCATTTTATATCCATACCGAACATCATCATATCGGTTTCAACAGAGCGCATCACAAACAGGTGAAGCACTACGCCGACCGCAAGACCTATGAGCATTCCGAAGAAGGTCATAATGAAATTCTCTCTGTAAACATACTTTTTGAGTTCGTCGGGATAGAAGCCGATAACCTTGAGCGTGGCAAGCTCTCTGCGTCTCTCGGTAATGTTGATGTTATTCAGGTTGTAAAGGACAACAAACGCAAGCAGTCCTGCCGAAACAATCATCAGTATTACTACAACCATAAGCTTGTCAAGAGTGTCGTTCGCCTTCTGCTGTGCATCGGAATTCATTGTTACCGAAGTAACGCCGTTATAAGACATAAGCTGTCTTGAGAAAACATCGGGTTCGGGAGTTATACATCTTAATAAAAGCGTATTGAGTTCCGCGCTCTCGCCGAAAAGAAGCTTATATACTCCCGGCGTCATATACGCGTAATGGTTAAGATAATTTTCCGTAATGCCCTTTATCTCTATCTCGACCGTCGCTCCCGAATCTCTGTCGGACTTGAAAGCAAGTGTATCGCCTACCGAAACGCCGAGCAGTTTTGCGAGCTTCTCCGTAATGATTACGCCGTTGTCGTCAGGCAGATAACTCTCGTGAGAGATTCTTGACGTAAGCGAAATGTAATCGCCGAGATAATCGACGTTTTGCGGAACGACAATGAAAACATCCTTCTCTGTACTGCCCTTGACGGCAACCGCATTTGAGCGGTAAACCTGCAGATAATCGCTGACTCCGGGCGTGGTCTGTATCTCGGAGAGAAGATGTCTTTTTTCCGTTCTGCCGAGCGAAGTATCTATTGTTACGGACGCCTGATAATTCATTATCTTGTTGTACTGTTTCTCTGTCATTGAAGAAACCGAATCGCGTATTCCGAAGCCCACAACAAGCAGAGCCGTACAGCCCGCAACTCCGAACAAAGTCATAAACAGACGTTTTTTATACCTTGCAAGATTACGGAACGCCGCCTTCTGACCGTAGCTGAGTCTTACCCAGAACCATCTGAACTTCTCGAGCAGTATCTTTTTTCCGCTCACGGGCGCCTCGGGACGCATAAGAAGCGCAGGAGTCTGCTTTAAATTCCTGCGGCTTGCAAAGAACGCCGCTCCCGTGGTGCAGGCAAGCGCTGCCGCAACCGCAATAAGCGCATAGAGAAGGTTAAACGGCGCCGCCGTTTTAGTCAGATTGACATATACGACCTTATAGGTGTTTACCACTATTGAAGGGATAATGCTCTCGCCGAGTATCACGCCGATAACCGAGCCGGCAAGTGTTGCGCTGAAGGCGTAGAGCAAATATTTTACCGTAATGCTCTTTTTACCGTAGCCCACCGCCTTAAGCGTACCTATCTGGCTTCTCTGCTCCTCTACCATCCTTGTAACCGTGGTAAGACTTACAAGTGCAGCGACAAGGAAGAATATAATCGGAAATACGGTACCTATTGCGCTGATACCGTCCGCATCATTGTCAAATGCGGCAAAAGTGCCTACGACATCCCTGCCGTTGACATACCACTTGGGTTTACCCGTCGCGTCAATTTTTTGCTTATATGCGTCGAGTCTTGCCTGAGCGTCGTCAAACTCTGCCGACATCTCATTCTTGGAAAGCTCGTATTCCTCTTTTTTCTTGTTAAGTGTCGCCTGCTTCTCGGTAAGGTCTCTCTGCGCCTTCTGAAGCTCGGCATCGCCCGTGGCTATTTTTGCTCTGGCGTCGGCTATTGCCTCGGGGCTTCCGTTAAGCGCCTGCTCATACGCGGCAATTCTTTTGTTGCCCTGGTCAATAGCAAGACTAATAGCATCGAGCTGCGACTGATAAAACTGTGACTGTGCCTTGTAGCTGTATATTGTAAACGCTGCGTCGGCATAGTCTGAAGCAGTCATTGAGGACGCCGCTCTGCGCAACTCCTCCTCCATTTTTGAAATAACCTGATTGTTTGCATTGAGCTGACTTCTTGTCGCCGTGTACTGAGCCTGAATCTCCTCAAGAGATTTCTTTGCCTCGGCAACTCTCGCCTTGTTTTCGGGCAGATTCTGCTCCTGCATATTGAGCATTTCCTGCGCGTCGGCTATCTCCTGTTTTTTCGAGTTAATTTCATTTTGTGCTATGTCAAGCGCCGACTGTGCGTCAGAAAGCTCCTTATACGCTCTTTCAAGCTGATCGAGAGCCTTCTGCTTCTGCTCGCTGAATTTATCCTCAGCCCTGTTTATAAGCGCGGTCGCTTCCGACTGAAACTCCGCATAACGCACATCACAGCGCGTATCGGAAATTGTTTTTATATTATTGATAACCTGCTTTACAAGTCTGTCATATTTTGAGCTGAAACAGTTAAGTCCTGCTGCATCAGCAACCGTAACGTAAAGCCTTGTGAAATACGACAGTCTGAAAGCCTCCTTTGGTATAACAAGAAAAGCGTCAACCGTGCCGCTGCCTATCTCCGCCGTACCTCTGTCGTCGCTGAGGTAGTACGCGGT
Organism: Oscillospiraceae bacterium; assembly: GCA_015066635.1. GTDB lineage: Bacteria > Bacillota > Clostridia > Oscillospirales > Acutalibacteraceae > Fimenecus. The sequence continues at coordinate 106,016 of SVOA01000002.1, forward strand.
GTTGCCGACTCCGACGATGGTAAAGCTGTTTGCGGCAAGCGTATCAAGTATATCGTTGCTGTTGCCCGAATAAAGACTTACCGTATCTCCGAGCTTGTAACCCGTTTTTTCGAGGAATTTACGGTCTGCAATACACTCGTCATATTTTTCGGGGAATCTGCCTTCGGTAACTCTGACGAGGTTGATTCTGTCGGTAAGCGAAAGAAGCGAGGTAACTGTCTCCGCACCGTTGGCAGAACACATTACGTCAGCGGTGTACGCACCTTCAACGTCGGACACGCCTATAACCTTTGAAACCTCCTCGACATCCTTTTCGGTAACGCCGAGCGTTCCCTGAATACATATATCCATAAAATTCTCGGAGTCATAGGTCGCGTCAGCCGATTCGCGCATAGCGGGAGCCGATGCCTTAATTCCCGAGAAAAAGGCCGTGCCGAGCACTGCTATTAAAAGAATTGAAAGGAACCTTGCGAAGGTGTATCTGACCTCACGAAGGAAATCCTTTTTCATCGGTTTAGTCATATACGTTCTTCCTTACCACTCAATGTACTCGACAGGTGTCGGTCTTTCATTTATCAGCAGCTTGTCCACTCTGCCGTTTTTGATTTTTATAACCTTATCAGCCATAGGCGCAAGAGCCGAGTTGTGAGTAATAACGATAACCGTTACTCCCTTTTCACGGCAGGTGTCCTGAAGCAGTTTTAAAATTGATTTGCCCGTGATATAATCGAGCGCGCCCGTAGGCTCGTCGCAAAGCATAAGCTTGGGATTTTTTGCAAGAGCTCTCGCTATGGAAACTCTCTGCTGTTCGCCTCCCGAAAGCTGTGAAGGGAAGTTGTCAAGACGGTTGGACAGTCCGACCTCTTTAAGCATATCGGCGGCGCTCAGCGAGCCCTTTGCTATCTGCGTGGAAAGCTCGACATTTTCAAGCGCCGTAAGATTGCCGACAAGATTATAGAACTGAAAAACAAAACCTACGTCGTCGCGTCTGTATGAGGTAAGCTGTTTTTCGTTAAACTTGGTAATCTCGACATTGTCAACATAAATGCTGCCCGAAGTTGCGGTATCCATACCCCCGAGTATGTTCAGTATGGTGGTTTTGCCCGCGCCGCTCGGACCGACTATTACAACGAATTCGCCCTTATCAATGCCGAAGCCGATTTCATCGACAGCCTTGATTTCGATTTCGCCCGTTTTATATGTTTTGGTAACGTTGCGCACTTCAATAAACGCCATAGTGACTTTACCTCACTTAACAAATAAATATTCATTATATTTTACCATAATATTTTATAAAATTCCACTCTTAATATAAAAATTGAAAAAGTATTTACAAATTATTTATTTTTCCAAAATATAAAAGCCGCAGAAAAATCTGCGGCTTGAATTTCAAATTGAATTATTTGTCGTCGTTTGTTCTCTTTCTCGTGAGAATAAATGCTACTCCTGCGAGAAGCGCAACGGTTGCTACCGTGGTAACGGTATAGTCGCCTGTAGCGGGAATTGACGGGTTGGATGGGTTTGTGCCGTCCTTACCGCCGTTTTTGTTATCGTCGCTGCCGTCCGCGCCCGAACGGAGAAGATTTGCAATAGCGGTTGCCATAGTGCTGATAGCATCGCCGAAGCCTCTGAACAGCTGCGAAAGATCTGCGGGAGTATAGCCCTCAAAGATCTTGTCAAGTATAGACTTGCCTGCCTCGTCGGAATTGATGGCAGCGATTAACTGAGCATACTGGTCAGCGGTAATCTTGCCGTCGTTAAGAAGCTGCTTTGCTATGTACTGTGCCTCTGTCTTATTGATAACACCGTTACCTATAAGAGCAACAATAACATCCTTCATCTGGTCGAAGGGTAGAGCCTGGACTACCGTGATGATACTGTCTATATTATCTCTGATGGTTTCAGTGCTCTCCTCTGTTGTAGTTTCTGTGGGAACTGTGGTTGTTTCGGTAGGAGCAACTTTGTTTTTGATTCCTGCAAAGATATCTGCGGTAAGCATTGAGGCGGACTTATCAGAAAAACTTCCGTCTGCCTTTGCTGCCTCAACAGCTTCTTTGATAAAGGACCTGAGAGCCTCGGGATCCGAGTTGTAAAGCTCCTCAAGTGCCGAATAATCGGTAATGCCGTTTATAACGCCTGATCTGATCTGGGTGCGTCCGCTGATGCTGTCAACGTCCTTGCCCTCATCGATGGCCGATAAAATTAAAGTTGCGATTTCTTTCTGCTGCTCATCAGAGAGAGCATCTACATTCTCTCCTGCAAAAGCAGGTATGCACATGCAGAAGAGCATAGCCACCGAAATCAGTACAGCTAAAATCTTTTTCATGTCTGAATAGTTCCCTTCTTTTATGGTCAAAATGGGCATAGTTACATTTATATACATTAAGATTATATCAGCAGAAAAGGTCAATGTCAATAAAAAGGTTTTTATTTTCGTAAAAAAGTTTTGCATTTTTTTGTATATTCTGCCAAAAATAAAACAAAAAGGAAAATAGGGAGATGAAAATGCATAATGGATGACAAGCAGTCGGGAAAAACCGTGTCGGTTGTCTCTAAAATCAACCGTATGTCGTGCGCCGAAAAACCTGAAAACTGCGCCGTAAACGAGGAAATCAACAGCGATATTCTCGGCGCTCAGCAGAGCGAACCGGGCTCCCTGCCGAGAAAAAATGCAGAGGACAGCCCGTCCTCGTAATGCGCCTTGCAAAAAAACACTTGCATTATTATATTATATATGGTATTATATGGCAGTAAGAATAAATGCAGTCTGAGAGTGGGTTTTGCCCACTCTCTTGTTTTTGAGAATTTATACGGAGGAGTTATGGCAGAAAAGAAAAAGAGCACTGCCGATACTGTGCGCGAAATTGCCGCGCCTATTGCGGAAAAGCTCGGTCTTACGCTGTGGGATGTGGTTTTTGTCAAGGAAGGCGTCAACTATTATCTTCGCATAATCATAGACCGTGAGGACGGTGCTGTCGGAATTGACGACTGTGTGAATATGAGCCACGCTATTGAGGGCCCCCTCGATGAAGCTGACCCGATAGCGCAGAGCTATTCGCTTCAGGTACAGTCTCCCGGCATTGAAAGGGAGCTTACGAGAGATTTCCATTTTGAAAAATATCTGGGAAGCCCCGTTACCGTGAAATTCATACGCGCCTTTATGGGCAAAAGAGAATACAAAGGCAAACTTATTTCATACGATAAAGGTAATATTTCGATAGAATTGCCGAGCGGCGATACTATTGACTTTAATAAAAAAGAAGCTTCATGGATAAAGCTTGATGATTTTGGAGGTTTTGGAAAAGATGAATAAAGAATTTTTTGAAGCAGTAAAACAGATGGAAACCGAAAAAGGTATCCCCGCAGACTACCTTTACGAAAAGATTTCCAACGCTATAATCACGGCGCTGCGCAAGGACTATAACGGCAAGGACGTTATTACCTGCGAAATCGAGCCCGAAAAGAATGAATTTAACGTTTACTACTGCCGCACGGTAGTTGATGAGGTTGAGGACCCCGATTCCGAGATTTCTCTTGAAGAAGCTCACGAGATTAAAAAGAAATACAAGGTCGGCGACGTTGTCAAGACCAAGTACACAAAAAAAGACTTCGGCAGAATTGCCGCCACCACGGTTAAGAACGTTATCCGTCAGGGTATCCGCGAGGCGGAAAAGAATCAGATACTTCAGTCCTTCCAGTCAAAGAATCAGGAACTCGTTACAGCCAAGGTTGTAAATATCGACCCCGTTACGGGCAACGCAACCCTTGAAATAGGCAAGGCAGAAGCTATACTCCCCGTTTCCGAAATGATTAACGGCGAGACCTTTACGGAAAATCAGCTTATAAAGGTATTTATAGTTGACGTCAAGAACACCGAAAAGGGTCCCAAGGCAATGATTTCGCGCACACATCCCGGTCTTGTCAAGAGACTTTTTGAGATGGAGGTTCCCGAAATCTACGACGGTACGGTTATCGTTGACGCCGTTTCCCGCGATGCAGGTTCAAGGACAAAAATGGCTGTTCACTCAAAGGATGAGGATATTGACGCTATCGGCGCCTGCATAGGACCGAGAGGCTCGAGAGTTGAGAAAATTGTCGATATACTCGGAGGAGAAAAGATAGATATTATCAATTACAGCGAGAACCCCGAGGAGTTTATTGCGAGCGCTCTTGCTCCCGCAAACGTACTCAAGGTTGAAATAGAAGACGAGCAGAAAAAAATCTGCCATGTCACGGTTCCCGACAACCAGCTTTCACTGGCTATCGGCAACAAGGGTCAGAACGCAAGACTTGCAGCGCACCTTACAGGCTGGAAGATAGACATAAAGCCCGAAAGCGGCTTCTATGAGGGCTGATCCGCGTATTATAAAAAGGAGATGAAATCGTGAAGCAGAAAAAAATTCCCATGAGAAAATGCCTGGGCTGCGGCGAGGTTAAGGACAAAAGAGAACTCGTCCGTGTCGTCAGAAGTCCTCAGGGAGAGGTAAGCCTGGACCTGACGGGTAAGAAATCAGGCAGAGGCGCTTACATCTGCGCCGAGGTTTCATGCCTTAATAAAGCAAGAAAAGCCAAAAGGTTTGAACGCGCTTTTGAGTGCGAAATACCCGAGGAAGTTTACAGCGCTATGGAGAGTGAGCTTAAAGGTGAATAACAAGGTACTTAATATGCTCGGTATGGCAAGACGGGCAGGCAGACTCTCCTTCGGGCACGACGCGGTAAAGGACGCTTTGAGAAACGGCGAAGCAGAAACGGTCATTTTTGCCTGCGACGCTTCAGACAGACTTAAAGACGAGCTTACCGCACTTGCCGATATAAATTCGGTAACGGCAGTCGTAACCGGCTTTGGAAGTTCGGAATTCGGAAAAAGCACGGGTATGAAAAGTATAGCCGTTATCAGCGTGAACGACGCAGGATTTGCAAAGCGCATTATTGAATTGACGACACAGGAGGAATAATATATGGCAGTTAAAAAGAATAAATTAAGCGATGTCGCAAAAAGCTTTGAACTGCAGAGCAAGGTTCTGACACAGCTTTTAGCAAAATATTTTGAAGGCGAAAAGAAATCGCAGACTGCTCTTGAGGATAAAGAAATGGATGTCATCTTTGAGGTGCTCACAAGAGAGTATGCTCCCGAGGATTTAACCGATTACTTTGCAGAGCAGTCCAACAGAAAGCCCAAGGCAGAAGCACCGTCAAAGCCTAAGGCAGAGAAAAAGCCTGCCGCAGCAAAGAAAGCCGAAAAGGAAACTGCGGAAGAAAAGCCCAAGACCGCAAAGAAGTCCGAAACAGAAGCAAAGCCGAAGAGCGCTGCTCCGAAGACCGAGCTTCCCAAGAAAAAGGAAAAGGACCCCAACAAGCCGCTTCAGTCAAGAACAAAGGGCGAAATGCGCCACATTGACACCAGAGCGGGTGCGGTTGACCTTGATAAATACAACGAAAGATATGAGAATATTGCTCCTGCCAATGACAGAAACCATGATAACGATGTCAGAAAGCAGAAGCTTAAACAGAAATCTCAGCAATACCGCAAACAGGGCGGTATGAAGCGCAAGCGCGAGACCGAAAAAGAGAGAATGGAAAGAATTGCCGCAGAGCGCGCAAAGAGACAGCTCAAAATTACTATTCCCGAGGAAATTTCGGTCGGCGACCTTGCATGGCTTCTTAAAATGACGGCCGCAGAGGTTATCAAAAAGCTCTTTGCTCTCGGCGTTATGGCAACAGTTAACGAAGTAATCGACTTCGACACGGCAGCCATAGTTGCAACCGAGCTCGGCGCAAAGGTCGAGAAAGAGGTTGTTGTAACAATCGAGGAGCAGATTATAGACGAGTCCGAGGACAGCGAGGAGGATCTCGTTGAGCGCGATCCCGTTGTTGTAGTTATGGGACACGTTGACCACGGTAAGACTTCGCTGCTCGACGCAATACGCAACACTTCGGTTACCGAAACCGAGGCGGGCGGAATTACTCAGCACATAGGCGCTTACAGAGTTTCGACAGACGCGAGAAAGATTACCTTCCTTGACACCCCCGGTCATGCGGCGTTTACCTCAATGAGAGCCAGAGGCGCACAGGCTACGGATATAGCCGTACTTGTCGTTGCCGCCGATGACGGTATTATGCCTCAGACAGTTGAAGCCATCAACCACGCAAAAGCTGCGGAGGTTTCAATTATCGTTGCTATCAATAAGATGGATAAGCCCGGCGCTTCTCCCGAAAGAATTATGCAACAGCTTACCGAATACGACCTCGTTCCCGAGGAATGGGGCGGCGATGTAATGTGCATCCCGATTTCGGCTAAGACGCATCAGGGCATTGATAAGGTGCTTGACGCGATTAACCTTATCGCTGACGTACTTGAATTAAAAGCCAATCCCAACCGTGCCGCCAAGGGTATTGTTATTGAAGCAAAGCTCGACAAGGGCAGAGGTCCCGTTGCAACCGTACTCGTTCAGAACGGTACTCTCAAGGCAGGCGACATCATAGTTGCGGGCACGGCAGTCGGCAGAGTAAGACAGATGACCAACGAGAACGGAAAACTGCTCAAGGAAGCAGGTCCTTCCGTACCTGTTGAGATTACGGGACTTGCAGAGGTTCCGCAGGCAGGCGATATCTTTAACTCAGTTTCCGACGAGAAACTCGCCAGAGAACTTGTCGAGCAGAGAAAGCAGGAAGCCAAGGAAGAAGAATTCAAGCAGTTCCAGAAGGTTACTCTTGACAACCTCTTCTCCTCTATTTCGCAGGGCGACGTTCAGACTCTCAACGTCATTGTCAAGGCAGACGTTCAGGGCTCTGTTGAAGCTCTTAAACAGAATATCGAAAAGCTCTCCAACGAGGAGGTTGCCGTTAAGGTTATTCACGGCGGCGTAGGCGCAGTAAATGAGTCTGATGTTATGCTTGCAAACGCATCCAATGCCATTATCGTAGGCTTCAATGTGCGCCCTGATTCCGTTGCGGCAAGCATAGCCGAGAGAGACGGTATAGATATGAGAATGTACCGCGTTATCTACGACTGCATTGAGGAACTCGAGGCTGCCATCAAGGGTATGCTTGCTCCGAAGCTTCGCGAGGTTGTACTCGGCAAGGCCGAAGTCCGTAACGTCTTTAAGCTTTCATCCGCAGGCACTATTGCGGGAAGCTATGTCACGGAAGGCAAAATCACGAGAAACTCTCAGATTCGCGTTGTAAGAGACGGTATAGTAATCTTTGAGGACGCTATTTCCTCACTCAAGAGATTCAAGGACGATGTAAAAGAGGTCGCCTCAGGCTTTGAATGCGGTGTCGGACTTGAGAAATTCAACGACATCAAAGAGGGCGACGTACTCGAAGCATTTATAATCGAGGAAACCAAGGAATAATTCGGAGGAGAAAATGGCAGGTTATAAGGCTGACAGAACGTCAGAGGATATAAAAAGAGAAATAATCGCCGTTATGCGTGAACTCAAGGACCCGAGAGTTAAAGATAAAATACTTACGGTTGTCCGCGTCGAGGTTACGCACGACCTTTCGTACGCAAAGGTCTATGTCAGCGCTATGGACGGAATTGACTCGGCAAAGGAAGCCGTCAAAGGTCTTGTCAGCGCTACGGGCAAAATTCGTCATGAGGTCGGCACCAGACTCAGACTCCGTAAAACTCCGGAACTGAAATTTATAGCGGACGATTCTGTTGAACATAGCATTGAGCTGTTCAAAAAAATTGAGAAAGCGGCAGGTAATAAAAATGCAGAAAATTGATTTATCCGAAGTCGTCTCAATTCTCAAGGAAAACGACAACTTTCTGTTGCTGACTCACAGGAATCCCGACGGCGACACGCTCGGAAGCGCATTCGGACTTATGTATGCGCTCAGAACCAGAGGCAAGACCGCAAAGGTGCTTAACTGCGACAAGATACCCGAGAAGTATTCATATATGTTCGGCGAGGGCGACATCGGCGAGCTTGACAACCCTTATGTTGTAGCGCTCGATATTGCCGACGAGAGTCTTCTCGGACCGGGTGTTTTTGAAAAGTACAGCGGTAAGATAAAGCTTTGCATTGACCACCATATTTCAAACAAGGGCTTTGCTGAGAAGCTGTATCTGCGCGACTGTGCGGCGGCGTGTGAAATCATTTACGATATACTCGTTGAACTTGAAATAGAAAAGAACAAGCTTATTGCCGATTGTCTTTACACCGGCATTTCCACGGACACGGGCTGTTTCAAATTCCCCAATGTTACCAAAAAGACTCATCTTATCGCCGCAGACCTTGTCGATAAGGGCGCAGACATAACAAATATAAACAGACTTATGTTTGAGACAAAGCCGAAAGGTTACTATTACCTTGCTTCGGAAGCGCTTTCCACGCTCAAACTGTATTTTGACGGCAAATGCGCGATGATGTATATCACTCAGGAAATGCTTGCAAAAACGAATACCGACGAGAGCGACTGCGACGGACTTTCAAGTATTCCGAGAAGAATTGAAGGCGTGCTTGTAGGCGTTACCGCAAGGGAAAGAAGCGACGGCAGTTTTAAGGTTTCGCTTCGCTCGCACGCGCCCGTTGACGTTTCAAAGATATGCGGCATAATGGGCGGCGGCGGTCATGCAAGAGCCGCAGGCTGTGAGCTTGACGGCAAAAACATAGAGGCAGAAACAAAGAAGCTTTTAGCTGTTATCAAAGCAGAGCTTGACTCAATATGACAGGATTTATAATTCTAAACAAGGAACAGAATATGACCTCCTTTTCCGCGTGCAGCCGTGTAAGACGGCTGACGGGTGCAAAAAAGGCAGGACACACGGGAACGCTCGACCCAATGGCAACGGGCGTTCTTACTGTTGCGCTTTCGGGCGCGGCAAGATTCATAGACCTGCTGCCCTCTCACGACAAGAGTTATAAAGCCCGCGCAAAACTCGGCGTTACAACGGACACGCTCGATATAACGGGAAAAATTCTTTCAGAGTCTCCCGTAAGCGTTACAGACGGTGAACTGCGGAAAACAGTTTTAAATTTCACGGGAGAAATTGAGCAGATACCCCCTATGTATTCGGCGGTAAGCGTTGACGGGAAAAGACTGTACGAGCTTGCGAGAGAAGGCAAAGAGGTAGAAAGAAAATCACGCAGAGTAAACGTTTATTCCGCGGAGATTTCGGACTTTGACGGCAGGGAATTCGGTATTGAGGTTACCTGCTCGTCGGGAACATACATCCGTACGCTTATTGACGATATAGGCAGAGCGCTCGGCTGCGGAGCCGTAATGACGCAGCTTGAAAGAACCTCGGCAAACGGTTTCTCCGTAAGCGAGGCGCACACTCTTAACGATATTGAAAAGGCCGTCGGCGAGGGCAGAATAAACGACCTGATTATCCCCGTTGAGCGTTGCTTCGACTCACTCGGAAGAATAGCCGTCTCCCCTGCTCAGAGCGTCCGTTTCAAAAACGGCGGCGAACTTGCGCTCGACAGACTTAAAGGCAGTTTTAACGATGCCGTTTATACTGTTTTTTCCCCCGAGGGAGAGTTTCTCGGTCTCGGCGAGGTCAAAACAGATGAAAATATACTGACTGTAAAAAAGGTTTACATCGATGGATAAAAAGATTTCTCTGGCTCTGGGTACCTTTGACGGACTTCATACGGGGCACAAGGCAGTTTTAAAAAGCGCTGCCGACACGGAACTTGAACCGTATGTCCTGCTGTTTGACAGGCACCCCCTCGAGCTGATTAGGGGCAAGGCCCCCACGGAGCTTATCAACCGTAAAAACGCTCTGGAACTTTTAAAACAGAATAACTTTAAAATCATAAATCTCGACTTTGCAGAGGTTATGAATCTTGACGCCGAAGAATTCTTTTATGATTACATTGCCAAGAAATTCCGTGCGGGGAAGATTTCCTGCGGAGAGAATTACAGCTTCGGAAAAAACGGAAAGGGCGATACGGAATTGCTATATAAGCTTTGCCGTGAAAACGGTATTGAGCTTTCGGTCGTAAAGACCGTTTTGTATAAGGGCTCCCCCGTAAGTTCAACACGGATAAGAGCCTGCATAGAAAGCGGCGAAATAAAAGACGCCAACGAAATGCTCTCGCGCCCGTATTCGTTTGAAAGCAAGGTCATAGACGGTGCAAAAAGAGGAAAGAAGCTCGGCTTCCCGACGGCAAACCAGCTTATCCCCGATAATGCAACCCGTCCCGAAAAGGGCGTATATGCTACTGCTGTACGGCTTGACGGCAAACTATATCCCGCAGTTACAAACTTCGGCGTGCGCCCGACGGTTGACGGAAAAAAACTTGTCAGCGAAACGCACATTATCGGCTTTGCAGGCAGTCTTTACGGAAAGACGCTTGAAATTATGTTCCTTGACCGTCTCAGGAGTGAAAGAAAATTCTCCTCACTTGAAGAACTCAGCGCGGCTATAGGAAGAGACGCCGTAAAATCGGAAGAAATATTTAAAGAACATCTTGAAAAAGTATAACAAAAATTGTAAAATATATATATTAAATTAAAAGAGGTGCTTTTATTATGTCGTCTTTAAAAATTGCTTACTACAGAGCTTATCAGAAAATCATGAAAATCTTTATGCTTTTCCTTGACTGGTCTGAGCCCGAAATGCTCACGGGACCCGGAAGCATAAAGAAGCTGCCCGGAGTTATCAAATCAAAGGGCATCAGCAACGTCATGGTAGTTACCGATAAGGGACTGATGAGCCTTAATTTGCTCGACGGTCTTTTTGAGGAGCTTAAAAATCAGGGCATTTCATACGTTGTCTATGACGGCGTTCAGCCCAACCCCTCTATTGAAAATATTGAACAGGCAAGAGAAATGTTTGTTTCAAACGGCTGTGAGGCAATGATAGCCTTCGGCGGCGGTTCTCCCATGGACTGCGCAAAGGCAGCCTGCGCAAGAGTTGTCAGACCCAACAAGTCAATCCCTCAGATGAGAGGCGTTATGAAGGTTATGCGCAAGCTTCCTCCGTTCTTTGCTGTTCCCACGACAGCAGGCACGGGCTCGGAAACCACTCTTGCGGCTGTTGTTTCAAACACACAGACTCACGAGAAATACGCTATCAACGACCCCGTACTTCGTCCGAAATTTGCAGTGCTTGACCCCGAACTTACGGTAGGCCTTCCCAAGCACATCACTTCCACAACGGGACTTGACGCACTTACACACGCAGTTGAGGCATATATCGGCAAATCAAATGTTCCCTCGACCATCGACTATGCGGAAAAGGCAACAAAGCTTATCTTCAAGTACCTCGAGGTTGCATACAATGATGGCAAGAATATTGAGGCAAGAGACCAGATGCTTCTCGCTTCTTTCTATGCAGGTATGGCGTTTACAAGAGCTTATGTCGGCTATGTCCACGCTATCGCTCACAACCTCGGCGGCGTTTACGGAATTGCTCACGGACTTGCAAATGCGGTTATCCTGCCCGTAATTCTTGAGGAATACGGCACGGCTGTATATCCTCAGCTCGCAAAGCTCGCTGACTGCGCAGGTATTGCAGGTCAGACAGAGGAAGAAAAGGCAAAGAACTTTATTGCCGAGATTTACGCTATGAACGAGAGAATGTCCATCCCCAAGGGCTTTACGCAGATTAAGGACGAGGACATCCCGACTATCGTTGAGAGAGCTCTTAAAGAAGCTAACCCGCTTTATCCCGTACCCGTTATCTTTGACGGCGAGAGACTTACTCAGATAGTTAAAAAGCTTCAGATAAGCGAATAACAAAAAGCAACTGCCTTCGTTTAACGAAGGCAGTTTTTATATCTTATTAAGGAAAAAGCAGGAAACTCAGTTTCCTGCTTTTAATATATCCAGCTCGTCAAGAGTAATAACTCTGTCGCTGTTATACAGTTCTTTTAATGTCTCGGGCGAATTGTTATCGGTCAGATATTCGGTATGCCAGGTCATAAACCATACCCACGGAGTTTCCGTAAACTCCTCTGCCGTCGGGTTTGCGCCGCACTCATGGAAGCAGACGGGTTTGCCTTTGAGATTAACCTTTTTTACTTCCTTATACAGTTCGGGCATTGCGCCGCCGTCATAACTGTCCGCGCCGACTACGTCATAATAATCGGAGCCGGGATTCCATTTGCGGTAGTCCTCGCCGTTGTGTGAATAGCCGAGCACCCATATAAGATTGTTAAGCTCCCAATATTCTGTGTAACGCTCATACATAATGCGCCAGAGTTTTATGAAGTTTTTATTTCCTCCTTTTCCCCACCAGAACCAACCGCCGTCAAACTCGTGGAAGGGACGCCATATAACCGTAACGCCCTTATTCTGAAGGTCTTTAAGCGCTTTTGCGCCCTTATCCATACCGTTTATAAGGGTTTCGTATTCCTCAGTGCCGGGTGTTAACGCCCTGTCCCAGTCCGTAATTTCATCATTTTGCGCATCTGCCCACTCGCCCGAGAAATCGGCTCCCGTGTGCCAGCAGATTGTAACAAGGCCTCCCTGCTGCGCCCATTTTACGGCTCTTTCGTTGACGCCGTCAAAATCATCATTCATATAATCAAAGCCCCTTATGGCGGGAAGTCTGCCCGAAGCGGACTGTATATATTCAAATTCATAGTCCTCGCTGCCCATCCAGGTTGACTCCTGCTGTCCCGACAGAGTATAACTGCCCTCGGCTGACTTTATCATTTCGTAAACCCTTTTTGCGCCGTCATCAGCGTTTTTATTCGACAGAGCTTCATCATTACCAAATTTACAGGAACAAAGACAAACAAAAATACAGACAAGCATTATAACGGCAGAGTATTTTACCGCCGTCTGTTTTATCGGTTTAATGTTGCTGAACTGTTTCATCGCTTACCTCATTTACTGATGTATGGCTTTCAAAGAAGGCGAGCATTTCGTCAATGGTCTGTTTGCTCTCGTCAAGCTCGGGATACGCAACGCTTGTAATATGTCCCGAGGAACGGTTCAACGAAAGAGGCCAGTCTCTGAACTGATGCTCTATTCCCTTTTCGGTAAGAATATCGTCAAAATACACTCCCGACGCATGAAGGAAATCCCGCGCACAGGTTACGACATAGCAAGGCGGAAGTACGCCTAAATCCAGCACCTCGTCGGGCTGAAGGTAATTATAGTACGGGGAATTCTTATAGTCGAAACCGAGATAGCAGGATATCAGCGGAGCGTTAAATCCGTTTTTGAAATCGAACATACCCGAAACAAGTCCGAGCGCGTCAATCTCAAGTCCCGAAGGTTCAATGCCGTATAGCTCTCTGAGAGTTTCGCTTGAATCTGCAAGCGGCGCATAATATGCAAGCTGACCGCCTGCCGAGTCGCCCGTAACATATACTCTGTCAAGGTCGCAGTAATAAGCGTCCGCATTTTCCCTTATCCATTTAAACGCCGCAATAACGTCCTGAATCTGAGAGGGATAAAGCACGTCGGGAGACAGACGGTAGTTAATCGCAATTACCGTGTATCCCCTTTTTGCGAGTACCGAGCAGTAAACTCTGTTGGAGTCCTTGTCGCCCATCATAAGCCCGCCTCCGTGAATATCAATTATCACGGGCAGTTTTTCCGCAGTGCCTTCGGGATAGAATATATCAAGCATATGGGCATTGTTCCCGTCGTCTATATACGGAATGTCCTCAAGCCTTGTAACGCCCGTTTCCATAGTCTGCGAATCAACTCTGTTGTTGTCATAAAAAGTAACAATATCCCACACAATGGATATGGCGGCGGTAACAAAGCCCTTGTTTGTGAGCTCGCCCATTGAATTGGGACTGACCTTATAAAGCTGAGTGTCAAGTTCAAAAAGTCCGTTAAAGATTTTCATAAACTCAGCTTCGGCGGAGTCCGCGTCCCTGACCTCGCCGCCCGCAGTAACTATGTCTTTAAGGAAAAGATACAGCTCGGTAAAAAGTCCCTTTATCTGATTTGAGAATTCGGTATTATCCGACATACCCGACTCGGACGCGAGCTTTTCAATAGCTGCCGACTTTGCCCTGAATTCGCTCAAAAGCTCCTCGTCATATTCGCCGTAGGTTATAACCTCCGAGTTTTTGCCGACCTTGAGAGCAAACTCCTTGCGTCTTGCAAAGGTATCTGTCTGAAACCATATTCCGCCTGTCAGAGCAGCCACAATAAAAAGGCTGATAATCCGTTTAATTACTGAATTCATTTCTTACCTCTGAAAACCGCATTAAACAGCGAGCCGATATACATTGCTATATCGGCTGCTTTGGTGTTTCTGAAAATGTCAATAAGTTTCTCTATGAAATCGCCTGATGATTTCATTTAATCACCTTTTATTTTGCAACTATATTTACAAGCTTGCCCTTGACATAAATCTCTTTAATGATGTTTTTGCCGTCAAGCTCTGCCGCAATTCTTTCGTCAGCCTTGGCAAGAGCAATCGCCTCGTCGTTTGAAATCTCGGCAGGGATGTTGATTTTAGTTTTGATTTTGCCGTTTATCTGAACAACGATTTCAACCGTTGCGTCTATGCACTTTGCCTCATCGTATTCGGGCCACTTTCCGTCAGCGGCAAGCATTTCGCCGTAGCCGAGAGTCTGCCACATTTCCTCGGTAACGTGCGGTGCAAAGGGATTTACGATAAGCAGAAGCGATTTAAGCTCTGCGCGGTTAATCGAACCGACCTCATATATCTGATTGAGCAAAGTCATTACAGCCGCGACAGCCGTATTGAATTTCATCTGCTCTATATCGTTGGAAACCTTCTTGATGGTCTTGTGCATTGCAGACGAGAGCGCTTCGGAATATTCGTCGCCGTCAGTGAGAATCTCCTGAAGCTTCCAGATTCTGTCTATAAATCTCTTACAGCCCTTGACGCTTGATTCGCTCCACGGTGCTGCCTGCTCATAGTCGCCCATAAACAGAACATAGGTGCGAAGCACGTCTGCGCCGTACTCGTCAACAACAACATTGGGGTCGATTACGTTACCTCTTGACTTACTCATCTTGACGCCGTCGGGTCCCAGAATAAGTCCCTGAGCAGTTCTCTTGAGATAGGGCTCCTTAAAGGGTACTGCGCCTATATCATAGAGGAAGCGGTGCCAGAAGCGTGAATAAATCATATGTCTTGTAACGTGCTCCATACCGCCGTTGTACCAGTCAACGGGTCCCCAGTATCTGAGTTTATCCTGAGAGGCAAGTTCCTTATCGTTGTGCGGGTCAATGTATCTTAAAAAGTACCAGCTTGAGCCTGCCCACTGAGGCATGGTGTCTGTTTCGCGTTTTGCGTCTGCGCCGCACTTGGGACATTTGCAGTTAACGAAGGAATCAATCTTTGCAAGCGGGCTTTCGCCATCCTGACCGGGTGCAAAATTCTCAACGGGCGGAAGCTTTAAGGGAAGCTCCTCATAGGGAACGGCAACAAGTCCGCAGTTCGGACAGTGAACTATCGGAATGGGCTCGCCCCAGTAGCGCTGACGGTTGAACGCCCAGTCCTTCATCTTGTACTGAACGCCGCCTTCGCCTAAGCCCTTCTGCTGTAAGAAGTCTATCATCTTTGCGATGGAGTCTTTCTTGTTATCAAGTCCGTTAAGGAAGCCTGAGTTGACCATCTCGCCGTCGCCTGTGTATGCCTCGACAGAGATGTCGCCGCCCTTGATAACCTCAATAATATCAATGCCGAATTTTTTTGCAAATTCGTAGTCTCTCTGGTCGTGTGCGGGAACTGCCATGATAGCGCCCGTACCGTAGCCCATCATTACATAGTCGGAAATATAAATCGGAATATCTTCATCATTAACGGGATTCTTTGCCGTAATTCCCTTTATGCAAACGCCCGTCTTGTCCTTGACAAGCTGAGTGCGTTCAAATTCCGTTTTCTTTGCGCACTCTGCACGGTATGCCTCAATTTCGTCCATATTGCCGATAGCGTCCTTATACTTGTCTATAAGAGGATGCTCAGGGGCGATAACCATAAACGTTACGCCGAAAAGGGTGTCGGGACGGGTGGTGTAAATTCTGAGCTGTTCGGGAATTTCATTGAGGTTAAAGTTGACAAAAGCGCCTCTCGATTTTCCTATCCAGTTAATCTGCTGAAGTTTGACGTTGGGAAGATAGTCAACCTCCTCAAGTCCCTCAAGAAGCTTGTCGGCATATTCGGTAATGCGAAGATACCATACGTCCTTTGACCTCTGAACGACATCGCTGTGGCAGATGTCGCACTTGCCTCCCTGCGAGTCCTCGTTTGAAAGGACAACCTTACAGGACGGACAGTAGTTTACAAGAGTCTTATCACGGAAGGCAAGTCCGTGCTCAAACATTTTAAGGAATATCCACTGAGTCCACTTGTAGTAGCCCTCCTCGGTGGTGTCGATAACCCTCGTCCAGTCAAAGGAAAAGCCGACTCTTTTAAGCTGAGAAGTGAACTTCTTAATATTCATATCCGTAACCTGACGGGGATGAATACCTGTCTTGATAGCGTAATTCTCGGTAGGAAGTCCGTACGCGTCAAAGCCTATCGGAAAAAGTACGTTGTAACCCTCAAGTCTTCTCTTACGGGAAACAACCTCAAGGCCCGAATATGCCTTGATATGTCCGACGTGCATACCTGCTCCCGAAGGATACGGAAACTCTACAAGCGCATAGAATTTCTTTTTATCGGAGCCGTCAACGGCGTGGAAAACACCTTTTTCTTCCCATTTGTCCTGCCATTTTTTCTCAATTTCTCTGAAATTGTAGTCCATAATCATCTTCCTTATATAAATAGTTAATTTTTATCTATTCGTCTTTTATCCACTCGGAGATGTCAACATCCTCGGCATCCTGCCAAAGCTTCTCAAGGTTGAAATTCTCACGGCTGTCGGGTGTGAAAACGTGAACTACCACGTTGCCGTAGTCGAGCAGTATCCAGCCCGTTGCCTTGCCCTCGATATGCTTGGGCTCCTGTCCCATCTCGGCAAGCTTATCCTCAAGCTCCTCTGCAAGCGCCTTGATGTGGGTTGTCGAGGTACCCGAAACGATAACAAAATAATCGGCAACGCTCGTAAGATCCGTTATTTTAAGGACGACTATGTCCATACCCTTTTTGTTGTCGAGTATCTTTACGGAGTTTTCAAGTATTTCCTGTGTAAGCATTATTTATTTCCTTTCCTTTGTCTTTCTTTTTCGCTGATTGCTACTTCGTTGTATGCAGACAGGCTGTCCTCATGTACCGCCCTGCCCTCTTTTACCATCTCACAGATGGTGTACTGCAGTCCGTACAGCATTGCCTCGTCAAGATTTCTGTCGGCCTTTTCCCTCATTATGTCAACGTCGTCATAGTCGCGTTCCTTTGAGGTAAAATCTGCAACATACAGCACCTTTTCAAGCAGGGACATACCCGCCCTTGCCGTGGTATGATAGCGTACTGCCGAAAGAATCTCCTCATCGCTTACGCCGAGCTCATATTTCAAAAAAAGCGCTCCGCTGACGGCGTGCCATGTCTTGGGACTGACAAGCTCCGTGGGAGTCAGCGTATGCCCGTGGCTCTCCATTATCTGCCTTTGCACCGCCTTATCCGTATCCTTCATAATATCGTGGACAAGTCCCGCGGTATATGCCTTGTCTGGATCGGCGCCGTATTTGAGCGCCAGCCGTTTGGCTTCGTCGGCAACATTGAGCGAGTGATAAAATCTGTACTCGGACAGCCGTTTTTTTATTTCCTCTAAAAATTCACTGTTTCTTTTTGTATCCATACAGTCCCCGTTTTTTGATATAGGAATAAACCTTGTCCGAAATCAACGGCGAAACGTCAACGCCGTTCTTTATCATCCGTCTGATTTCGGAGGAGCTTGCCTCAAAGGGTTCCATCGGCGAAATTATAATGCCGTCCCCCTCAAGCTCGTCAATGTAAATTCTGAACTGTTTAAAGGCGTAACTGCGAAGCTCGTAAACGCTGTCGGCATCCGTACGGGAAGCGACGCACAGAGTGCAGTTTGCCATAATTTCCTTGTATTTATACCATTTGTGAAACGACAGGAACATATCGGAGCCGATTATAAGGTAAAATTCCGCATCGGGATATTGCTGCTTTAACTCTCTTAAAGTCAGCACCGTATAGCTGTCGCTCTCACGGTCGATTTCCATTCGGCTGACCTCATATTTTCCGTCGGTAAAGGCGAGAGCGCACATATCGTAACGCATATCGTCTATAACGAGGTCCTCCCATGTCTTGTGAACGGGACGCTTATCAGGAATTATCAGAACTTTATCAAGCTCAAGTCTGTCAGCAAACTCCTTTACAAGCCTTTCGTGTCCCTTATGCGGAGGATTGAAAGTTCCGCCGAAAATACCGATTTTCATACTCATTTCTTTTCGTGAAGCTTCGGGTTAAAACGGTAAAGTATCATCACTCCGCCGATTACCGAAACTACTTCGCTGCCCGTTGCAGACGCAAGCGCCTCTGCTGCCTCTCTCGGAGTGTCGGGGCAGGTTTCGCGCAGAACCCTGAGTTTAATAAGTTCTCTTGCGGTAAGCGCGTCGTCCGTCTGTTTTATAAGCGCGGCGGAAATACCGCCCTTGCCTACCTGAAACAGCGCGTCAAGCGAGTTTGCCTGCGCTCTTAATTTTGCTCTTTCTTTGCTTGTCATATACCTCTCCGATTAAATGTAATTCTTTATTTCGTCTGCGAATTTACGCAGAGCATTTCCTCTGTGGCTTAATTTGTCTTTTTCTTCGGCGCTCAGTTCCCCGAAGGTTTTGTCCCCTACAAGAAATACGGGGTCGTAGCCGAAGCCGCCGCTTCCGTGTTTTTCAAACGCTATAACGCCGCGGCACTCGCCTCTTACGGTAAAGCTTCTGCCGTCGGGAAAACAGCAGCAAACAGCGCTCACAAACTTTGCCGTGCGTTTTTCGGCTGGAACGTCCTTCATTATTTCAAGAAGCTTTTCAATGTTCTTTGCGTCGTTTCCGTGCTCGCCTGCAAAGCGTGCGGAATATACTCCCGGCGCACCGTCAAGGAAGTCCACCATAAGTCCCGAGTCGTCGGCAACGCAGACCATACCCGATTCAAGACATCCGCTGTGCGCTTTGAGATAGGCGTTCTCCTCAAAGGTTGTGCCCGTCTCCTCAACGTCGGTAAGCTCAATTCCCGCCATATCGGCTGTAAGCACCTTTATATCAAGCGGCTCGAGTATTCTCTGAAGCTCTGCCTGCTTTTTAAGGTTATGAGTTGCGATTAAAAAATCCAAAGAATTTCCTCTTTTCCTTTTTGCCGTCATCCTCCGAGTCATCCTCCTCGGCTTCGGCATTTTCCTGCGCATCCCGGGTTTCTTCGGTTATCTCCTCTTGCGGTTGAAGTCCAGAAACTCCGCTTTCATCTGCTGAACCGATGAATTCCCCGACGATTTCCGAGACTGCTTCGAGGACTTCCGCGTTTGTCGGTTCAGAATTCTCCCCGGTATGCTCTTGAGCAGACGCTTGGAGCGTTTCTTCGCCATGTTCGTATCCATCGTGAGAACCTCGTACGTCTCCCAGGATGTTTTCAGCAATTTTTTCGCTTTCATTTGCATCGCTCTCCTCATACTCTATCTTCTTGAACAATCCGTCTGCAAAGGCCTCGGGCTTGAAGGGCTGTAAATCGTCTATCTGCTCGCCGACGCCGATGAATTTTACGGGAATGCCCAGTTCGTTTTTAATAGCAAGAACGACGCCGCCTCTTGCGGTACCGTCAAGCTTGGTAAGAACTATGCCCGTAATATCGGCAACCGCCTTGAACTCTCTCGCCTGATTGACGGCGTTCTGTCCCGTTGTGGCGTCAAGTACAAGAAGCACCTCGCGGTCCGAATACGGAAGTTCTCTGTCGATTACTCTGTAAATCTTGGCAAGCTCCTCCATAAGATTTTTCTTATTGTGAAGTCTGCCCGCCGTGTCGATAATAACTATGTCGGTATTTCTCGCCTTAGCGGCGTTTACGGTATCATAGACAACTGCCGCAGGGTCAGCTCCCTCGGCGTGCTTGACTATCTCGACTCCCGAGCGGTCAGCCCATATCTGAAGCTGGTCAATGGCCGCCGCACGGAAAGTGTCTGCCGCACCGAGCAGGACTTTTTTGCCCTGCGATTTATACATAGCGGCAAGCTTGCCTATGGTGGTTGTCTTGCCGACTCCGTTTACTCCGATAACGAGGATAACAGAGGGCTGAGTAATAAGTCCCATATCCTCGCCGCCGTAAAGAAGCTCTGCAACGATGTTCTTAATTTCTTCCTTGATGTCCTCGCTCTTTTTGAGCTTTTTATCGGCAACGCTCTTTTTAAGTCTTTCGGTAATTTCAACCGCCGTTACCATACCGACATCTGCCATAACGAGAATTTCTTCAAGCTCGGCATATAAATCGTCGGTTATCTCCTCGGTGCCGTCAAAGAGATCGTCGATAGCACCCGCCATTTTATTACGGGTTTTTGTAAGTCCGAAATTTATTTTAGAGAAAATTCCCATAGTGTTTTCCTTTCAGTAATTATGCAAGTCCGAGCTTTCTTGCCATCTCGGCAGTCTTGAGTTCAAGCAGTTTTGAAACGCCCTTTTCCTGCATTGTTACGCCGTAAAGAACGTCAGCCTCCTCCATAGTACCGCGTCTGTGCGTAATGAGGATAAACTGCGTATTTCTGGTCATGCGTCTGACATAGTTTGCGTATCTTACAACGTTGATGTCGTCAAGAGCCGCCTCAACCTCGTCAAAGATGCAGAACGGCGCAGGCGCCGCCTTCAGAAGCGCAAACAGAAGCGCAATAGCGGATATTGCCTTCTCGCCGCCTGACAGCAGGTCAATATTTTTGACGTTCTTGCCCGGAGGCTGAACCTTGATTAAGATGTCGCATTCAAGTATATCAAGTTCATTTTCAAGCTTTAATTCCGCTTTGCCTCCGCCGAAAAGCTCCGAGAAGGTTTCGCCGAAGTACTGATTTATCTTATTGAAGCTCTCCCTGAACTGAAGCGCCATCTTGCCTGTAAGCTCGGTAATGAGTTTGGTAAGCTCTGCCTTTGATTTCTCAATATCGGCAACCTGCTCCGACATAAACTCGTATCTCTCGGAAACCTCCTTGTACTCGTCGATAGCCGAAACATTGACCGAACCGAGCGCTCTTATCTGGTTTTTGAGCTCGGTAAGGCGTTTGCCTGCCGCCGCGTAATCCTCTATCTCGATTTCGAGAGCCGCCGCCTCGCGGCGTGTAAGCTGATACTCGTCATAAAGCTTTGCGGTAAGGTCGTCATACTCCTTACGCATAGCTATTTTTTTCTCCTCAAGTCTTGCGAGTTCGTTACCGAGCTGCTCTCTCTCAGAGGTCTTGTTTCTCTCGATAAGACGAAGGTCGCTCTGCTGTTTTTCAAACTCTCCGCGCTGAGAAATAAGCTCGTCTATCTGCGCTCTTGAAGATGAAGAAGCCTTTTTGAGTTCTTCAATATTAAGCAGTAAATTCTCAATATCCTTTTTCTTCTGAGCGTTCTTTTCAAGAATTGCATTTATTTCGCTGTCGAGTACGGTGGCCTTGTCAGTATGTCCCTGCTTACGCGCGTTAAGGTGTGTAAGCGTGTCCTCATTGGTCTGAATATCCTTTTCAAGGGCAACCTTCTGCATACTCAGTTCGGAAGCCTTCTCGGAAAGCTCCTCGCGTGAGGAAGCAATTTTTTCACGGTCGCCCGTGATTTTTTCAAGCTCCTCCTCGTTATTTTTAATAACGGCGTTAAGCTCCTCTATGCGGATTACCGCATTTGCGGCTGAGTCATTTATAGAGTCGATACGTTTAAGGAGAGTTTCCTTCTCCTCGCTGAGTTCCTTAACGTTGCCCGACAGAGTATCAAACTGCTCGTTGGCGAGCTTCAGCTCGCCCTCAAGTCTGATTTTTTCCTCGTTCTGTCTTAACAAATCTCCCTGCGCTCCTTCAAGGTCTGCAAGAGCCGCAGCCTTATCCTCGCTAAGACGTTTGAAGTCCGCTTCAAGAGTTTTGATTTCATTTTCCGTAACCGAAAGATTTTTCTTTAAGCGTTCAATTTCGTTGCCTCTGCTGAGTATTCCCGCGTTCTGGGTTCTCGAGCCGCCCGTCATTGAACCGCCCGCATTAACAACCTGACCGTCAAGCGTTACTGCCTTGAAACGGTAATTGTATTTTTTGGCTATGGCAACGGCACAGTCCATATCGTCACAGACAACTGTCCTTGCAAGCAGGGAGCCGATAACTTCCCTATACTTTTTGTCGCACTCAACAAGCCGGTCGGCAACACTGATAAAGCCGTACTCGTCGTCAAGTCCCTTTTCCGTAAGTTCACGGCTCTTAATTGCGGTAATCGGAAGGAAAGTCGCGCGTCCCGCCTTAGCGTTTTTAAGGTGCTCAATGGCGCGCTTGGCATCGTTCTCATTCTCGACAACAATATTCTGAACCGCTGCGCCGAGTGCCGTTTCAATGGCAAGCGAATACTTGTCCTTAACTGTAATCAACTGTGAAACGGGACCGCAGATGCCTCGCAAAGTCTTTCTCGAGGCCTCGTGCATAACGGACTTTACGGCTCCGCCGTAGCCCTCCATACTCTTTTCAAGATCCTCAAGTATTTTTATTCTGTCCTGAGCGTTCTGAAGTTCTCTGGCTTTTTCTCTGAGCCGAACCTCGCACTCGTCCGCCTTTTTGCCTCTTGCGGCATAGCGCATTGAGTAGCCGTCCATTGAATTCGTTACGGAAACAATTTCAGCCTTGCAGTCCTCAAGGGCTTTCTCGGCTTTTTCCTTATTCTGTTTGTACTGATTATAGACGTCCTGACGTCCGCCGAGCGACTCGTCAATAGCGGAAATTCTCGACTTGATTTCATCAATGGACGAGCTTGCGGTTTCACTTATTACCCTGTTGTCGGCAAGTTCAACCGAAAGCGAAGAAATGAGTGCGGACAACTCCTGCGCTCTGTCGGAAAATTCAAGGTTTGAGGACTTGAATTCCTCCTGCTTTTCGGAAAGTTTGTTGAGCTCCTCAACAATAACCTTTATCTTCTCGCCCGCATTTTTGATGTTTTCCTCGGCTTCCTTTATTCTGTCGTCAAGGTGCTGCTCTGTTTCGTCCTCGTCAGCCTTGTCCTTGCGCAGTCTCTCAACAGTTTCATTGTTGTGGAGAATTGAATTCTCCTCGACCTTGACCTGAGTTTCAAGCGCCGCTATCTGCTCCTCGGAAACAGACGAGCTGTTTCTGATTTCCTCGATTTTTATGTTGATTTCCTTTACGGAATCAGAGGCGGCGTCCATCTTTTCCTCAATGCCTCTGAGTTCGTCCTCTGCCGCCTTGTAATTTACCTCGGCGGTTGAGATGCGATGCTCCTGCTCACGGAGTTTGTCGTTGGTTTTATCTATGGTGTTAAGCCATATCCCGATTTCGAGATTCTTTCTCTCCTCGGCAAGGACTATAAACTTCTGTGCCTTCTCGCTCTGAGTTTTAAGAGGGCCTATTCTCGTTTCAAGCTCGGTTAAAATATCGCGGAGTCTTACAAGATTCTCCTCTGCCTGAGCAAGACGCTTCATAGCGTCGCTTCTGCGGTAACGGAAATGAGATATTCCCGCCGCTTCCTCAAGCATATCGCGTCTTTCATTTGTCCTTGACGAAACCATATCGGCAATTTTACCCTGACCGACAAGCGAATAACCGTCTCTGCCGAGACCCGTGTCCATAAACAGCTCGTTTATGTCGCGAAGTCTTGAACTCTCGCCGTTGATAAGATACTCACTCTCGCCGGAGCGGTAATAACGTCTTGTAACGCTAACCTCATCGGTGTCCTTGTCGAGAGTTCTGTCGGTATTGTCAAGGCGCAGAGTAACCTCCGCAAAGCCTTTTGCCTTGCGGATATCGGTTCCGTCAAAGATAACGTCCTCCATCTTTGAACCTCTGAGGTTCTTGGTGGACTGCTCGCCGAGTACCCAGCGGACAGCATCGGAAATATTACTCTTTCCGCTTCCGTTGGGACCGACTACGGATGTGATACCGTTATTAAATTCAAGTACCGTTTTATCAGGGAAAGACTTAAACCCCTGCATTTCCAGCGCTTTTAAAAACATATCAATTTTCCTTCACTTTTATTTCGTATTCTTTTAAAAATTCATTACCCTTTATTATACAACAAAAGCCCTGATTTTTCAATGCTTTTTCGTTTCTTTTTGACTGCCCTTTTGCTTTTGAAAGAGCGGACTTTGAAACCTCGATAATATAGCTTCGGGACTTGTCCTTACCCGAGAGCGCAGAGAGCATTTTTTTAAGGTAGATTTCGCCCTCACAAAGCTCTCTCAATGCGGGATGATACGCACCTGCAAGATAGCCGCCGTCAACTCCGCCGCCGGAGTGAAGTCCCAGCCTGATAACACGGATACCCGCGTCATTGAACATTTCAAGCAGTTCCGAGCATACTCCGACCGTTTCGTCGAGAGAAGGCGGAATATAACTGCCGTCTTTCAGATGCTCCGCAAGAGCCGTGTTTTCAAGCACTACCGTCGGATATATTCTTACCGTTTCGGGACAAAGCTTTATAATTTCCCTACCCGTAAACAAATCTGTTTCTCTGTCGGAGCCCATAAGCCCCGTCATCATCTGCAGTCCGAGTTCAAAGCCAAATTCCCTGATAAGCGCGGAAGCGTTTCTCACGTCGTCCGAGGTGTGTCCCCTCTCATTAACGGAAAGTACCTTGTCGCTCATACTCTGCGCGCCGAGTTCAATGCTCGTAACAGAGAAGCTTTTAAGAACTCCGAGTATTTCCCTATCAATACAATCAGGGCGTGTCGAAATTCTCACGCCCTTGAAATAACCGTCTTTTATGTATTTATCAGCTGCGGCGAGCAGCTCTGTCATATACGCTGAGTCAATGGCTGTGAAACTGCCGCCGAAGAACGCAATTTCCGAGCTTTCGGGTGAAACCTTGCCGCTGTCAAGCGCAATACGGCACGCTGCGTCAACCTCTTGTGCACAAAGAGGCCTGAGCGAACCCGAAATGGTTTTCTGATTGCAGAAGCTGCACCGGTGGGGACAGCCCGCATGAGGCACGAACAATGCAACGTTTATATGTTTCAAAGTCCCATCAACTCCAAAGCCTGTCTTGCCGCCTCCTGCTCCGCCTTTTTCTTGCTGCCGGCAATTCCGGTACCGATAACGTTTGAATTGAGATGAGCCTCAACCTTAAAGCATTTATCGTGGTCGGGTCCCGATTCCTCAACAAGAACATACGAAAGCACGTCGCCGTGATTTTTCTGTATAACCTCCTGCAGAGTGGTCTTGTAGTCCTTGAAATTGGGTTTCTCATTAAGGCAGGGCTCTATAAATTCAAGTACGAATTCCCTCGCTCTGTCGATACCCGCGTCAATGTAAATCGCCGCAATAAGCGCCTCAAAGGCATCGGAAAGCACGCTGGGTCTTTCTCTGCCGCCGGTCTTTACCTCGCCGTTGGAAAGCTCGATAAAGTCGCCGAGTCTTATCTCCTTTGCAAAGCCGAAAAGTGACTTCTCGCAAACCGCATAAGCGCGCAGCTTGGTAAGTTCCCCTTCGGGAAGGTCTTTATGGTTTTTAAAAAGATACTCTGCCGTAATAAATCCGAGCACGGAGTCGCCGAGGAACTCAAGGCGCTCGTTGTCCTGCTTCTCGTGATGGTGCTCATTGGCATACGACGAGTGCGTCAGCGCTCTCTGAAGCAACGCCTTGTCCTTGAATTCATATCCTATTTTCGCTTCAAGTAAATTCATTTTATCTCCTTAAGAAAGCTGTCGAGCTCTCTTGCGGCACGTTCGGAAAGTGCCGTATATCTTTCGCTTTTATCTCTGATTTTTTCCTCTAAGGGCATAAGCACCCCGAAGTTTGCGCCCATGGGCTGAAAGTCCGTTACGGTTTCATCGCTTATGTAACGCGACAGCGCGCCTATCATGGTATTTGCGGGCAGCGTCAGGGTGTCAAGTCCCTTCACCCTTCTGTATGCGTTAATTCCCGCAAGTATTCCGGACGAAGCGGATTCCATATAACCCTCTACGCCCGTAATCTGCCCCGCAAAGAAGATATTGGGGTTGCTGCGCAGGCTGAAATCGGAGTTCAGCAGCTTGGGGGAATTTATAAAGGTGTTTCTGTGCATTACTCCGTAGCGGAGGAATTCCGCCGAGTGAAGCGCAGGAAACATTGAGAAAACACGCTTTTGCTCTGAAAACCTAAGGTTAGTCTGAAAACCTACAAGGTTATACATTGTACCCTCTTTATTCTCTTTACGAAGCTGAAGGTTTGCCCACGGTCTGTGCCCCGTTCTTGGGTCGGTCAGTCCGACGGGCTTGAGAGGTCCGAAACGCATTGTGTCCCTGCCTCTCGACGCAAGTACCTCAATGGGCATGCACCCCTCGTAAACATCCTTGCGCCTGTCAAAGGAATGTACCTCTGCGCTTTCGGCGTTTATTATCGCTTCATAAAACGCCTCGTACTGCTCCTTATTCATCGGGCAGTTGATATAGTCATCCTCTCCGCCTCTGTCGTAACGCGACTGAGTAAAGGCGTAATTCATATCAACGCTGTCTGCGCTGACAATGGGCGCAGCCGCATCAAAAAAGGACAGCGCATCTCCGCAGAGTTCCCTTATAACAGCCGATATTCCTTCGCTCGCAAGCGGTCCTGCGGCGATAATAACCGCGTCCGCTTCGGGAAGTGAGGTTGCTTCGCAGTTAATAATATTCACATTGGCAAGAGACTTTATTCTGTCGGTAATCATAGCCGAAAACAGTTCTCTGTCAACTGCAAGCGCTCCGCCCGCAGGCACTCTTGTCTTATATGCACACTCAACGCAGAGCGAGCCGAGTTTTGACATCTCAGCCTTGAGAAGTCCCGCAGCTGAGTTGATTCTTTCGGCTTTAAGCGAATTTGAACAGACAAGCTCGGCAAAGCAAGCGCTCTTGTGCGCCGGACTGAATTTGACCGGTTTCATCTCGTACAAATCAACCTCGGCGCCGAATTTCGACAGCTGCCAAACTGCCTCGACGCCTGCAAGTCCTGCGCCGACAACTGCAACCTTCATTATAGTTTATTCCTCTGTTTTTGTTTTTTTCTTTCTCTCTGCTTTTTTCTCAAAGCCGCAGCCCTCTCCGAGGCAGACGAGAAGTCCGCCCTTTCTCTTAAAGAGTGATTTGCCGCAGTACGGGCAAAGCTCGTTTGTGGGCTTATCCCACGTCATAAATTTGCACTCGGGATAGTTGTCGCAGCCGAAGAAAGCATAGCCCTTCTTTGACTTTTTCTCTATTACATTGCCGCCGCAGACGGGACATTTTGCATCCGTCTTGACAACGTAGGGCTTTGTATTCTTACAGTCGGGATAGCCGGGGCAGGCAAGGAATTTGCCGAAACGTCCGACCTTGACGACCATCATCCTGCCGCATTTGTCGCAGGGAATATCGGTAACGTCCTCGTCAAGCTGAATTTTAACGCCCTGCATATCGTTCTTGGCTTTTTCAAGCGTCTTGTCAAAGCCGTCATAGAAGCTGTGAAGCATGGCGATATAATCGACTTCGCCGCTTTCGACCTTGTCAAGGTCCGCCTCCATATTGGCGGTAAATTTAACGTTGACAATATTCGGGAACTGCTCCTTGAGAAGCTTGACAACCGCCTCGCCGAGTTCGGTGGGTTTAAGCTGCTTCTGCTCACGGACGACATATTCCCTTGCAAGAATTGTCGAAACTATCGAAACATAGGTGCTCGGTCTGCCGACGCCCGTTTCCTCAAGCTCCTTGATAAGAGAAGCCTCGGTGTATCTTGCAGGCGGCTGTGTGAAATGCTGATTCGGGTCAAGCGACCTCAAACGCAGCTCGTCATTACGTTTGAGCTCGGGAAGGTCTGTTTCCTTCTCCTCCTTCTCATCTGTGCTGACCTCATAAAGCTTTGTATAGCCGTCAAAGGTAACATTGTAACCGTTTGCGCTGAAAATACAGTATTTTCCGCTCTGACGGTCGGGCTCGTTTGCCGCCTTGATGTCAACCTTTACCGTTTCCTGAACGCAGGCAGCCATAAGACTTGCCATAAAGCGCTTCCATATAAGAGAATACAGTTTGAACTGGTCGTTGGTAAGACTCGGCTTTACGGTTTCGGGTGTAAGCGACGGGTCGGTAGGTCTGATTGCCTCGTGTCCGTCCTGAGCCGAAGCCTTTGTCTTGTAATATCTCGGCTTGTCGGGAAGATAACTGTCTCCGAAAATCTGTTTGATATATGCGTTACCCGCGTTTCTTGCCTCCTCGGAAATTCTCAGCGAGTCGGTTCTCATATAGGTAATAAGACCCATAGTGCCGACGCCCTTGATTTCCATACCTTCGTAAAGCTCCTGAGCAACCTTCATGGTCTTTTTGCCCTGGAAATTAAGCTTTCTCGAAGCGTCCTGCTGAAGCGTTGAGGTTGTAAACGGAGGCGCAGGCTGACGCTGTCTGGTACCCTTCTTTACAAGGTCAACGGTATATGAAGCGCCTGTAAGACGGGTAAAGTACTCCTTCGCCGTCTTTTCGTCTGTAATCTTTACCTTGCCGTTCTCGTCCGAAACGAGAGTTGCCGTAAAGGTCTTTTTTGACGGAGGATTAGTAAACTTTGCGTCTATGGTCCAGTATTCCTCGGGAACAAAGGCGCGGATTTCGTCCTCCCTGTCAACAATAAGTCTTACCGCAACGGACTGAACGCGTCCTGCGGAAAGTCCCCTTCTGATTTTTTGCGAAACAAAGGGACTTAACTTATAGCCGACGAGTCTGTCAAGAATTCTTCTCGCCTGCTGAGCGTCAACAAGGTCAAGGTCAATCTTCTCGGGGCTGTTCATACCCTTGAGAACGCTTGTCTTATTGATTTCGTTGAACTTGACACGGTTTTTGGTGTTGATGTCCAGATCGAGTACCGTTGCAAGATGCCATGAAATTGCCTCTCCCTCACGGTCGGGGTCGGTTGCGAGATAAACAGCATCGCTGTCGGCAACCATACCCTTGAGCTCCTTGACAAGCTTTTCCTTTCCCTTTACGATAGCGTACTTCGGCGCAAAATCGTTTTTGATGTCAACGCTGAGCTTTGCCGCAGGCAAATCTCTGATATGGCCGACCGAAGCCGTTACCTTGTAATCTTTTCCGAGATACTTCTGAATTGTCTTTGCCTTTGAAGGCGACTCTACTATAACAAGTTTTGACATATTATCTCCCTATATATAAAAATTTATTTTTTCCTGTATTTATTGCCCGGCATCATTTCAATAACGCCGTACATTTCAAGCTCTGTAATGCCCGTCAGAATTTTTCTTATGTCAAGCGCGGTGTTCTCGGCAATTTCGTCGAGCGTTGCCTCGTCCTTGAAGCAGCCGTATATCATCTTTGCCGTTTCCCCTGCGCTGTCGGGAAGCGTCTTTTTAATTTCTTTTACCGTTTCGGGTACGGCTTTCCGTTTGACTTCTCTCTGAATTTTAACGGGTTCGGGCTTTTCAAACTCTACCGAATTCTCCCTGACAAAATTTGAAAGAGGTATATCCGTGTTTTCCGTTTTTATTTTATCGGGATAACGGTAATAATATTCTTCAAGTATATCCTTAGCCGTAAATACGGGCTTCGCTCCGTCGCTTATGAGTTTGTTTGCGCCGTTGAAGGAGCTTGCGAATACGCTGCCCGGAATTGCATAAACATCCCTGCCCTGTTCCGAAGCAAGTCTCGCCGTGATAAGAGAGCCGCTTCTCTCGCCTGCCTCCACAACAACTGTACCCAGCGACATACCCGAAATAATTCGGTTGCGCTTGGGGAAGGTGTAGCGTGACGCGGGGGTAAACGGCGGATACTCCGTAATGATAACGCCGTTTTTGCGTATCTCATTTCTCAGCGCGTAATTCTCGCGCAGATAATCGGTACCGAGTCCGCAGCCGAGCACGCAGACCGTGGGATGTCCCGATGTCAGCGCCCCTTCATGCGCCGCCGTATCTATACCGAGAGCGCCGCCTGAAACTATGCACATACCTGCGTTTGAAAGCTGTCCCGAAATAATACCCGCACTTTTAATGCCGTAAGCTGATGCCTTCCTTGTGCCGACCATGGCAATAAACTGCTCCGAGTACAGAAGCTCTGTGTTGCCGTCTGCATACAACACGGCGGGAAAGTCTCTGATTGTGCGCAGCAGCGGAGGATATTCCGCATCGTCGGGCGTAATAATCTGCCAATTATTGCGCTGACAGTCATTTATTATTTTTGCCGACTCCGAGGGGCTGAAACGGGTAAGACTCTGAATCTGTTTACCGTTTAAAAGTCCCGTCAGTATCCAGTCGCTTCTGCCGGCCTGATACACGTCTGCCGCCGAGCCGTAGTAGTTTATGATGTCGTCAAGAACCGCGCCGGGTCCGAGCGTTCTTTCCAGCCATATCCAGAATTCGCAGTTTTTCATCGCATCATTTCCCACATAGTTATAACCGCCGCCGTAGAGGCGTTGAGCGACTCGGCCTCGCCGTTCATTTTAATTGTCAGGGCGGCTGAGGAACACTTCTTTGCCTCGTCCGAAACGCCGTTTGCTTCGTTGCCTATAACGGCGAGAGCGCCTTGGGAAAAATCGGCTTTTGTAATATCTTCTGCGCTTCTGTCGGGAACGGTAACAAAGGTAAATATCCCCTTGCCGTTTGCCTGATTAAGAATATCGGAAACGCTTTCGCAGCCGAATACGGGAATTCTCAGCACCGAGCCCATAGAGGCGCGCAGAAGCTTGGGGTTATAGATATCACAGCCGCCGACAGTTATGAGCGCGTCTATACCGAGCGCCTCGGCAGTCCTTGAAGCCGCACCCGTATTCTGCGGATTCTGAACGTTTTCAAGCAGGACATAGTATTTACCCTTTTCAAGTGCAAAATCTTTTTTTGCGGGCATTTTCACAACCGCAAAAATGCCCTGCGAATTAACCGTATCCGACAGTTTATCGGCGATTTCATCCGTTATGATATACACATCGGACGACGAAAAGCACTCGGCGATTCTGTCCCCGTTTTTTAGGAACGCGTCCTCCGTTATATACAGTTCGCTTACATCATAGCCGCTTTTTGACGCATCACAGCACAGCCTGAGTCCCTCACAGACAAAAAGTCCGTCCGAATTTCTCTGCTTTGAGGAGGACACAAGCTTTGATACATATTTGATTTTGTCGTTACTGCGGCTTGTAATGTAATTCTTTTTCATAGTATCAAAAACTTAACCACGCCCTTTTTTGGCGTGGTTATAGCTTATTTAAGTGCTGCCTTAGCCTGCTCTGTGAGAGCCGTAAATGCTGCGGGGTCCGAAATAGCGATTTCAGAGAGCATCTTGCGGTTTAATTCAACGCCTGCCTTTGTAAGGCCGTTGATAAATGTCGAATAGTTCATACCGTTAGCTCTGCACGCAGCTGAAATTCTTGTTATCCAAAGCTTTCTGAAGTCTCTCTTTTTCTGCTTTCTGCCGATATAAGCATACTGACCGGACTTCATAACCGCCTGCTTTGCAGTCTTGAAAAGCTTTGACTTTGAGCCATAGTAGCCTTTAGCTAATTTTAAAACTTTATTTCTTCTTTTGCGAGTCATCATCGCACCCTTAACACGAGCCATAATAATTTACCTCCGATTTATTATTGGGTAACGGTCAAAGACCGTATTGGTTTAAGTAATATCTTATTTATAAGGAATAAGACGCTTAATCTGCTTCTGATTTGTAACATCGGCAACAGCAGTCTTACGAAGATTTCTCTTTCTCTTTGTTGACTTCTTATTAAGAATGTGAGACTTGTAAGCGTGAGCTCTGATGGGTTTGCCGTTCTTTGATAATTTGAAGCGCTTTTTTGCTCCTGAATGTGTTTTGATTTTAGGCATATTCGTTTTCCTCCTGATTCTTTGTTTGCTTATTTGGAAGACAAGGGGGCTAAAAACATAAGCATCTGTCTGCCCTCAAGCTTTGCGGGTTTTTCAACAGTACAATACTCCTGACAGGTTTCCGCAAATCTTTTCATAACATCTTCGCCGATTTCGGGATGAGCCATAGTCCTTCCCTTAAAGCGAATTGAAGCCTTGACCTTGTGGCCTGATTTTAAGAATTTGATAGCCTGGTTAGCCTTGGTGTCAAAATCGTGCGTGTCAATATTAAGAGAAAGTCTGACCTCTTTGGTTTCAATAACCTTCTGGTTCTTTTTGGACTCCTTCTCCTTTTTTGACTGTTCAAATCTGTACTTGCCGTAATCCATAATCTTGCATACGGGCGGAGCCGCCTGAGGCGCAATTTTAACAAGGTCGAGATTTGCTTTCTCGGCGATTTTAAGAGCGTCCTTTGCCGACATAATGCCGAGCTGTTCGCCCTTATCCGAAATAAGTCTTACTTCCTTGTCACGGATTTCATCATTGATTTGCATTTCTTTGATACCGATGGATAATCACTCCCAAATAAAAATTTAAAGCGTGAACACAGACTGCTCACGCTCAATACACATAATAAGACTTTGCCTTAAAGTATTGACCCGTTTCATTTACACTCACGGGTGAGAACAGAATGAGTCCTTCTTTGTTGTGAAAGTATAATACATCAAAAAGTACGGTTTGTCAACAGTTATTTTTAAAAGCCCCCGTTTTTAACGAGGGCTTTGATTACGCAACGGTTATTTTGCTTCCTCTGCCCAGCCAAAGTGATAATTAACTCTGTCAGTGCATTTGAAGCTCAGGTTCTGCGTACCTAAATGCTCAAGCGAGCCCACACCCGTAACTTCGGTCGTGATGTCCATGTTCCTGTCGTACTCGGCTGTGAGTATATTGTCGGTTACGGCGTTAAACGTCAGCGTAATTGTGCAGCCGTCAAAAGCAATATTATAGTCGTCAACCGAAATATAATCGGAAGCTTTCTTCATCTCATCGAGCACTACCGACTTATCTCTTACGGAAAACGCCTTTAAAACAGCCTCGTCGGTGTTTTTAAGCTTAATCTTGACAATTCTTGTAATACCCGTAATCGCAACGGCGTCGCGTGTCTTTTCCCTGCCGTTTTCATCCGTATAATGCTCCTTGTATGCTTCCTTATCGTAGGCAAGCGAGCTGATAACGCTCTCAACATCGTCCATTGTAAGCCTGCAGGCTGCTTCCTCGCCGTAAAGATACATTATATCGGTAAGGTCTGCCCCCTGCTCGGTTTTGCCCGATTTACCGTTTTCGCTGTCCGAAAGGAAATCTCCCGCGCCCTTGGTTACGAAGTACTCGAAATACTTTGCCGCCTGCTTGATTCTTGAATCGC
This sequence comes from Oscillospiraceae bacterium, assembly GCA_015066635.1. Lineage (GTDB taxonomy): Bacteria > Bacillota > Clostridia > Oscillospirales > Acutalibacteraceae > Fimenecus. The sequence continues at coordinate 139,161 of SVOA01000002.1, forward strand.
TCTCCTCGCCGTTCTGAGTGAAGATTATGGAGCCCTTGTCTGTCCAAAATCCCTCGGAATACTCAACCACGGGCTTCTTTGCCTTGGCTCCGTTAAGGGCGTTGACAACATATTCAAGAACTTCCGCAGAATTATCTGTAAGCTGTGCGAGTTCCTCGCCCGTGCAGAGCGCCATCATTTTTTTGAAGTCCTCATCGTCTTCGCCGCCTTCAAAACGGTTGACAATGTCATTATAGCTCATATCTATTGTAACATCGTCATTAAGCTCGTCAAATTCCTCAAAAATAGCCGCAACCTTCTCTGCGGTAAGCGTTTCTTTAAGTTCCTTGTATGTAAAGGTAAAGACTGCGTCTTTAAGGTCGGTTTTTACGGTAACTGCCTCGGGAGTTTTCTCATCCTTTGAGAGTAAATCCGATACGCTGCAGGAGCAGAGCATTGTAACGAGCATTACCGCCGTGAGTATAAGCGCAACGGCCTTGATTTTTTTCATATTTTATACCCCTTTGAGAATTATAGTTTATCAGTAGCTTTCTTTAAGTCCTTCGGTATCGTAAAGGAAGGCAGTTTCAAGCATTACATTGATACCTGCCTCAATGGTCTTGAGGTCGAGGTTGTCGGGAGTGTCCTCTCTCGTATGATAATATCTTGCGGGAGCAGGATCCATAGCGCAGAGAGCCGCGCTGCGAAGTCCGCCCTGAGCCATGGCGGCGGCGTCGGAAGAGCCGAAGTAAACGTTGGCATAGGGTAAATCAAGTCCCGCGATTTCACTCGCCTTTTTAACCATGGCGGCAACACTGCCGTCAAGCTTGACGGTGCCGGTCATATCCTTGTTGTAAACGCCCATATAGTCAAAGTCACGAAGCGTATCGACTGCGATTACAACGGTTTCAATATCGTCCTTTGCGTGTTTCTTTGCAAATGCTTTTGCACCTCTGAGTCCTGCCTCCTCGCAGGCTGTGGAAACCGCTACGACCTCGGTGTTTTCAAATCTGATATTGTTGTGCTCCATAAAACGGATAACAGCCATTGAAGCGAAAACGCCCGTCAGGTTGTCATTGGCGCCGGGAACTACGAGCTTCCAGTTTACAAAGAACGCTGCCGCAATAATCGGAACAGCCGTTACAAAAGCCGCAATAAGAATTCCCGTATCAACCGCCTTGGGAAGCGCAAAGAAAGAAGCTATGTCAAACACAAAATTCAGTATCATTGAACCTATTGAGGTAATGATAACCAGTTTTAAAAGCGCGCCGCCTCCGAGATGGGTATAATACCATTCGTAAGCCGAATCAACGTGTCCCGAAAAAATGATTCTGCGCTTGGCTTCGCCCGAGGGTTTCCTTGTGCAAAGCACATTGCAGGTTGTTCTTTTTGGGAATAACGGGTCAAGCAGCTGCTTATAGAAAAGGAACTCCATTATCATAAGGAAAAGTCCGATAAAGCAGAATGCCGCGGCGGCTATGTTAAGATAAAGTCCCGCCGTTTCCCCGAATACGCCGAATTTCTTTAAAATAATACAGGCTATTGACAGAAGCGTGAGCACAACGTCAATCGGTACCCAGCTCATAAAAGCCTTGGGATGAACGTCAAATTCCTCGGTTTCCACGCTGTCGCAGAAATTCTTCATAGATTCTGCAACATACGCCTGAGCCTTTCTCTCGCTCTCTTCGCCAGACTCTCTGGGTCCGATTTCGGTACAGACCTTCTTTACCTCACGGGCTGCATAGTTTGACATTTCGCGAAGTCTTGACGGATAATTCTGAACACTCTCGTTTGCTTTCACGGCATAGCCTCCTGTCATTTTTGGTTTTGCATTTATAACTAATTTATTTTATCATATATTTTCTTATATGTCGATAAAAAAGCGCAATTTTTAAGAAAAATTTGACAAGAGTGCTTAAACAATTTAAAATAGCCCTATAAACAGATGAGAGGTCGAATTATGAAACAGATAGAAATCAGCCGAAAAACTCTCAAAATGAAAACTATTCTTGCGGCTATACTCGCAGGAACCCTGCTTGTGCTTACCGTCGGTTATCTGCTGACCAAGGACAAGAGCGCCCAGCGCAATAAAACGCTCGGCGTTACCGAAGCCGTAACAGGTGAGAACAGCGAGGAGGAATCTACCGAGATTCCCGAAATCATACCCGGCACGGGCAACGGAGACGAGGAAAGCACTTCAGAGACAACTTCCTCGGAGGCAACCACCGCAAGAGCGAGGGCAAAGATTATCCCGATTACCTCGGAAAAAGAGTGGTTTCTGGCGATTATTTCCGAGCAGTATCCCCTGCCCGACAAATATACGCCGACGCTTGCAAAGCCCGTAAGTTCAAATCAGACCGAGCTTGACGCAAGGATAGTCAACGACTATAAGAATATGTATGAAGCGGCAAAAGCGGCGGACTGCATACTCACGCCGTATTCGGGCTATCACAGCACATCTTTCCAGGAAACCTCATATACCAGAAAGGTCAACTCCTTTGTCAGTCAGGGCTTTTCCGAGGAGGAAGCTAAGTCAAAGGCATCGCACAAGGTTCAGCCCGCAGGCTGTTCGGAGCACAACGCAGGTATTGCGGTAGATATAGTCAGCGCAAGCACAGACTTTGAGAACACAAAGGAATTTCAGTGGCTTAATGAGAACGCATATAAATTCGGCTTTGTACTGCGCTATCCCAAGGATAAGGAAGCGATTACGGGCATCGACTATCAGCCGTGGCACTGGAGATATGTGGGCGCTTACGCCGCAAAGGAAATGTATGAGAACAACCTTTGCCTTGAGGAATATCTCGGCATAGTTTAAAAATGTAAATCAAAAAAAGAGGGTATCGGATTGCGATACCCTCTTTTAATTATGTCTTTACATTCTGTCGGGAGTTGTAATTTTAAATGCGGTAAGGATATTTACCATAACGCTTCTTACGCACTCGCACAGATATACGCGCGCCGCCATAAGTCTTGCGTCCTCAACTCCGATACGGCAGGCATTGTAATACTTGTGGAAAAGCGTTGCGAGAGTTACCGCATATCTCGTAATTCTTGCAGGGTCATAATTCTTTGCGGCAAGAATTATCTCGTCGGTCAGCGAAGCAAGATGTCTGATAAGTTCCTTCTCCTCGGGCTCGTGCAGAAGCATAAGGTCATCCCTTGAAGCGTCGGTAATGCTCTTACCCTCTGCTTCCAATTTCTTTAAAATACTGCATATTCTCGCATTTGCGTACTGACAGTAATAAACAGGATTCTGCGAAGACTGTTCTGCCGCGAGGTCAAGGTCAAATTCCATCTGTGAGCCGGGCTCACGCATATTGAATAAAAATCTGACTGCGTCTATCGGAATTTCCTCGAGCAAATCCGTAAGCGTTATCGCCTTGCCCGTGCGCTTTGACATCCTGACGGCTTCTCCGTTTCTCGTAAGACGTACAAGCTGCATAAGCACAACGTCAAACCTCGAAGGGTCAATTCCTATCGCAGAAAGCGCGCCCTTGAGCCTTGCAACGTGGCCGTGGTGGTCTGCACCCCATATATCTATTGCCTTGTCAAAGCCTCTCGTAACGAGTTTGTTTTTATGATAGGCAATATCTGCCGCAAAATAAGTCGGGTTTCCGTTTTGACGGATGAGTACGTCATCCTTGAGTTCAAGCTTGTCAATCTCCTCCTGAGTTTTACCCTGAGAGAGGAGTATTTCGGTCTGAACTTCCGTATTCTTATACCAGAGAGCGCCGTCCTTCTCATAGGTTTTGCCGTTCTCGGTAAGAGTCTTTATTACCTCGTCAACAGCTCCCTTATGAAGCGTGCTTTCGCTAAACCAGGTATCGTATTCGATACGGTACTTTGTCAGATTTTCTTGCATGCTTTCGATATTTTTGGGCATAGCGTAGTCAACGAGAGCCTTACGCCTTTCGTCCTCGCTTCTGTCAAGATAGCTGTCGCCGTAAAGTTCGGCAAATTCCTTTGCCCTTTCAATAATATCGGCACCGTGATAACTGTCCTCGGGAAGCTCAACGGCATCCTCGCCCTCAAACAACTGACGGTATCTGATGTCAAGGGAAAGTCCGAATTTCTCTATCTGATTTCCTGCGTCATTTATATAGAATTCTCTCTCGACCTCATAGCCTGCCATATCAAGCACGCTTGCAAGACAGTCTCCGAGCGCGCCGCCTCTTGCGTTGCCCATATGCATAGGTCCCGTGGGGTTTGCCGAAACGAATTCTACATTTACTCTTTTGCCTGCACCGTAATTGCTCCTTCCGTAGTCTGCTCCGAGTTTCTCAATATCAAGCAGAATATCGGCGTAAAAGGACGGCGCAAGGCGGAAGTTTATAAAACCTGCGCCTGCAACGGAACACTCGGAAAAATACGAGTCTCCGAGGTCAATATATTTTTCAATCAAATCGGCAATTTTCCTCGGCGCGCACTTAAAGGAGCGTGCGCACATAAAAGCGGCGTTTGACGAGTAGTCGCCGTTTGCCCTGTCCTGAGGAATTTCGACATTAAAATCGGGTATTGCTTCCGCCGAAAGCTCCCCGTCGGCTATTGCCTTTCCGAGTGCTTCGAGGATAAGCTGTTTTAATTCGTTTTCTGTTTTCTTTACAAGTAAAGACACTGTTTATTTCTCCTTATTCGTTAATTGCATCAACGGTAATTTCAAGCTCGTTAAGCGCGGCAAATCCCGAGTTGAAGTCTATGGTGTATTCAAGACTGACTCTGCCGCCGTTTTCATCAAGACTGCTTTCAAGCTTTTTGGTATAAATTCCTATCGTAATGTTTCCGAACGGGGTAATATAGTCGCTGTTGCTCCTCTCTCCCTGACGGAAAAGCATCTCCGTGCTGACGTCTCCGAATTTGGTCATAAGCATTGTTTCGCCGTTTACGGAAATGACGGTTTTTTCGCTGCCCTCCAAAGACTCAAAATCGGTATATTCGGCAATATAACCCTTGTCGGTTTTTCGGTAGGTTCCCTTGACCGAAATTTCGGTTATATCGGGCTCGCCGTCAACAAGCTGTCTGCCGACTACGGTAATTGTCGCCTTTTTATCTGTCATTTTTCTTCTCCAGAGCAAGTTCAAACAGGCGGCCTATAAGCTCCTTATATTCGATTCCCGAATGCTCGCAGAGTTTGGGATACATACTGATAGGCGTAAAGCCGGGAAGTGTGTTAATTTCGTTGAAATAGACCTTTCCGTCATTCTTGCCGACAAAGAAGTCAACTCTTGAGAGTCCTGCACAGCCGAGCGCCTTATAAACCTTTACCGCAAGCTTTTTGACCTCCTCGGTCTGAGCGTCGGTAATTTTTGCGGGTATGTAAAGCTCGCTTGCGCTGTTTTCGTATTTTGCTTCGTAATCGTAAAACTCGTTTGCGGGTTTAATCTGCCCTACGCTCATTGCCTTTGCGTCATAGTTGCCAAGCACCGCACACTCAACCTCATAGCCGTCAACAAAGGACTCAAGCACAGCCTTTTTGTCCTCTTTGAAAGCGATTTCAAGAGCATCCGCAAGCGCTTTTATGTCTCCGGCCTTGCTTATACCTACGGACGAGCCTGCATTTGCGGGTTTTACAAAAATCGGGAAATTAAGATAATCTATTGCTTTATTAAGAAAAGCGTCCTTTGATTTTCTGTAATCGTTTTCAATTACGCTTAGCCATTTTGCCTGCGGTACGCCCGCAGTATCGGCAACAGTATTTGTAACCGCCTTATCCATACAGCAGGACGAGGCAAGCACTCCGCTTCCGACATAGGGTATTCCCGAAAGCTCCAGAAGTCCCTGAACTGTTCCGTCCTCTCCGTTCGCTCCGTGAAGTACGGGAAAGGCAACGTCTATCTTTATCTTTTCGCATTTATCACCGTCAAGAACGATTATCCCGCTGTCCTGTCTGTCGGGAGAGATAACCGCCTTTCTGATTTTTCCGCTTTCGAGCCATTTGTCCTTCGGCAGAAGTTCAACGTCGCCGTCATAGAGATACCACTCGCCGTCAAGAGTGATGCCGAGCATATAAATTCTGTACTCATCGGCAGGGACGTTTCTTATTACATAAGATGCGGATACAAGCGAAACATAGTGTTCGCTCGAAACACCGCCGAATAATATAAGCGCATTTTTCATTATTCTTCACTCCAAATAAAATAACTAACGTTTATAATAACATAATACATAAAGTTTATCAATTAAAAATATCAAAAAATTTTTAATGACAAATCAGTTTTTATATGATACAATATTCTGCGTAATTATATGTAAGGTGGTTTAGATTAAATGAATTTCAACGAAGCATTACAGGGAATTCTCTCGGGTACGAAGGATACTCTGACAGCAAACGGCTTTGAACTTATCAAGCCCGATAAATATGACGAAATTCCCGTACGCACCGACGGGGAGCATTCATATTTTGACTTTAAGGGAGAAAAAGGCAAGGTCAGAATCGAGATTTTCGGCAATCAGGCTCTGCTTTTCTATACCGACGTCAACCCCGATGAAGCTACCGAGGAGGACTGGGTAAAGGCAAGTGTAAACTATTTTAACCACGAGGAGTTTGAGTCGAAGGACATAAAGTCGCTTTGCAACGAATTGAACTATACTCTTGAGCTGAAATTCGGCGCGGAGGAAAAGAGCGCGGGCAAAACTGTCAAAAAGCCCGTTCCCGTTTCAAAATCGGCGGCGAAATCGGGTACTCAGAGCTATGACGGCAACACACTGGCAAACCGTCTTACCGCTATGTATCCCCATCTCAAGGAGCCGTACAGACTTAACTATGAAAAATACGGCGAATTCCTTGCCGAGGAATTCTTTGACAACTACGGCACAGAGGCAATACTCGGCACCATCAGGTCGAGAAATCCGCAGGAGCTTAAAAAGCTGTTTAAAATTCTCAATGACATTTACGAAAACGGTTCCTCGGACACTCAGGGTATCGTTGCGGTTACAATTCTCGGTAAGATGGATAACAACGAGAAAATGTTAAAAACCGCAGAGGAATATATGTGCGACGATATGAAGGATATTGTTATCCTTATCAACAAATATCTTGCTTCTCCTAAGGGACAGAAAATGAGGGAAAAGATGAAAAATCCTCCCCCCTACAAGCCCAAGAAGCAGAAGCAGCCCGGTTTCCTGTCTCAGATGATGGCTGCGGGCAACGCACAGAACGGCGGAATGCCTCCGATGTAAAAAAATACGACGGCGAGTTTAACTCGCCGTTTTTGACATAGTTCATTATTGTTTTTGGGGTGTTTTATTTTGTTTGCAAGAGTTACAAGCATAGGACTTTACGGTATGGAGTCTTATCGGGTTGACGTTGAAGTCAACCTTGCGGGCGGACTGCCGAGATTTGACATAGTAGGTCTGCCCGATGCTGCGGTAAGTGAATCGAGAGAAAGAGTCAGAGCGGCCGTTCACAACAACGGCTATGACTTCCCCGTATCGAGAATTACCGTAAATCTTGCTCCCGCAGATATAAAGAAGGAAGGTCCCGTCTATGACCTGCCCATACTTATTGCAATTCTCAAATCTACGGGACAGTTGAGAAATGACACAGACGGCTCCGCCTTTATAGGCGAGCTTTCCCTCAACGGCGAGGTACACAGGGTAAACGGTGTACTGCCAATGGTTATCAGAGCCAAGAAGGAACGGCTTGAGAGTATCTATGTCCCCTATGACAACCGAAACGAGGGCGCTGTTGTAAAGGGAATAAAGGTTTACCCCGTAAAGACGGTAAAGGAGCTTATCGACCACTTAAACGGCGTTGCTGTAATAGAACCCGTTAAGGAAACGGACTATAATGAGCTTTTTGCTCCCGAGGGACTGCCCGACTTCTGTGATGTAAAGGGACAGTATCATGCAAAGAGAGCGCTTGAGGTTGCCGCGGCAGGCGGACACAATGTGCTTATGATAGGTCCTCCCGGCTCGGGCAAAAGTATGCTCGCAAAGCGCATACCGTCTATCCTGCCCGATATGACCTTTGAGGAATCGCTTGAAACGACAAATATCTATTCCGTATCGGGAAAGCTTCCCGACGGAGTTTCGCTTATGAGGCAAAGGCCCTTCCGCTCGCCCCATCACACAATTTCTCCCGCAGGACTGTCGGGCGGCGGTACGGTACCGAGACCCGGAGAGATTTCACTCGCTCACAACGGAGTACTTTTTCTCGATGAGCTTCCCGAATTCACGCGCAGTTCAATGGAAATTCTCCGTCAGCCCATAGAGGACGGCAGAATCACGATAGCAAGAGTTGCGGCGACATATTCCTATCCCTGCTCGGTAATGCTTGTGTGCGCCATGAACCCGTGTCCGTGCGGCTTTTTCGGACATCCGACCAAGCCCTGCACCTGTCCTAACGGCGCGCCTGCAAAATATCTGTCAAAGGTCAGCGGGCCCCTGCTCGACAGACTTGATATTCACATAGAAGTCCCCGCAGTCAACTACGAGGAGCTGTCGAGTAAAGCCAAGGAAGAAAGCAGTGCGGAAATCAGAAAAAGAGTTAACGCCGCGAGAAAGATTCAGCAGCAAAGACTTGAGGGTACGGGCGTTAACTGTAACGCAAAAATGAACGCCGCTCTCACAAGGAAGTACTGCGAAATTACCTCGGATGCCGCCGCGCTTCTGCGCTCATCCTTTGAGTCTCTCGGACTCTCGGCAAGAGCGTATGACAAGGTACTGCGCCTTTCAAGGACCGTTGCAGACCTTGACGCGAGCGAAATTATCAATTCAGACCACATACTTGAGGCAATTCAATACAGAAGTCTTGACCGAAAATTCTGGAGAGTATAAAGCAAAAATGCAAAAGGAGAAAGGCAGTGCCCTTTCTCCTTTTTATTTTACATCCTTAAAGATTTTTTCCTTTTTCCATGTTTTATCTGCAGGTTTACATCTAAAACCCTCGAGTTTTAAATTATTCACATGACGCGCCCAGATACCGTATGCCGGCAGATTTCTGAAACGCCAGCTCTCGGGGTATTCCTTTGAGTATTCCGGAATAAACAGCCGTCTGTCGATCACTTCCCTTTTGTCGGCATATTCAATATCAATATCTTTAAGCAGTATGTTTTTAACACGCTTTGTTTTGCCTCTCTGTCTGAAGCCTGCAACTATGACGGGCAGCTCAACTCCCTTTGCTCTGATATTTTCAATAACTATATTTTCAAGTTCCCCTGCCATATCAAAGCGTTTTGCATCGGAAATTCCTTTGCCCGAAGGTTTTTTACCGAATTCAACAGCCGAAGCGCTCTGAGTATTTACGCTCGCCGCCCTGTTACGGTTGCACAGCCGTATAAACAAGGGGCAGGTGCATCTGTCCATTTCAATATTTTTTACGGTAATATCCTTCACAACAGAGCCGTCGGCGCTCTCTATGCTGATTCCCGAAACCGAACCGGGATACAAATCGGTCATAAAGAACCTGCAGTTCTCACAGATAACGTCGGTAATGGGGAAGGTCGTTTCCGTGCCGATTTTAAAAGCGTTGGTACAGCTGATTATCTCGCAGTCGGAAATATGTATATTCTTCATTTCCCCGTCGCAGCCTTCCCAGACCGCATTTTTGAGCACAATTCCGTCGTCCGCTGTGGAAATAAAACAGTGCTTTATTTCGGTATTGCCCGTCTGCATAAGGTCAATGCCGTCGGTATTGCAGACGTGTCGGTTATTGTTGATTACAAGGTTTTCAATTAAAACCTTATCGCATCGGGTAAGACGCAAAGTCCAGTGAGCGCTGTCCTTCAGAACAATACCGTCAATATGAATATTACTGCAGTTTTCAAACAGTACAAGCCTTCCGTATTTTGAAGGGTGGGCAAAGCGAAGCTGAGCACGGTATTCCCTTCTCATCTCAATTACATCTATAATATCGGTATCCTCGGTTATATTCTTATCGTACAGAGGACGTCTGCCGAAAAGATGTCCGTTACCGTTAATCTCTCCGCCGCCGGTAAGCGTAATGTTTTCGCAGTCCTCGGCGTCGATAAAAGCCATATTATCAAAACCCTCTCCGCTTTTGTGTGCCGAAAGCGAACTTCCGCGGCAGATAAAAAGGGTTACATTACTCTTTAAATGCACCGTTTTTGCTGTAAAGTTTCCTCCCTTTACGATAACGCTTCCGCCTTTATGGGAGCAGGCTTCAATGCACTTGTTAATTGCCTCGGAATTGTCGGTTTCATCATTGTCCGGCACGGCGCCGAAGTCGGTTATGTAAAAGGCATTTTCCTCGGGTACGGGCATCTCGCGGATATAGTTCTCAACGGGACAGTACGACGAATAGTCATATTCCCTTTCTTCGGTATATACATCCCCTTCGGTAATTCTCAGATCTTTGCCGAAAAGGAGAGTTTTAAGCTTTGCCGCAGGTCCCCGTCTCTCTTTCATAACGCCCTCCGTTTTTGTTTATTGTAGCATATAATGAATAAAATGCAACGGGTTACCGAAAAAAAGAACCCTCTTTTACAAGAGGGTTCTTTTATATATTGCGTTTTAATTATACGTAGAACATACCTGCTTTGTCCATATTCATAATGATAGCAGCTATCTGTGCTCTTACGGCTGTATCCTTAGGCGCAACTCTTCCGTCCTGCATACCTGAGATAACGCCGTTCTGAACTGCCCAGGCGATAGGAGCCTTTGCGAACTCGCTGATGCTGCCCTTATCGGGGAATTTTGAAAGCAGAGAATCAATACCTGTCATTGTAGGTGAGCCCTTGAATCTGTAAAGAATAGTGGCAACCTGCTCTCTGTTGATGGGATCGCCTACGCCGAACTTACCGTTCTGATAGCCGGCGATAATTCCCTGGTCAACTGCCCATGCAACTGCCTTACCGTAATAGGAATTCATCTGAACGTCTGTAAGCGAACAGCTTGAATAGCTTGACAAGTCTGCATTTGCTATATTAGCAAGAATAACTACGAAGTCCTGTCTCTGAAGCGGGTCATTCGGTCCGAATCTGCCGTCCTGATAACCGTTGATGTATCCCTTGTTGCCGCAGTATGTTGCCGCCTCATAATACCATGCGCCCTTTGATACGTCGGGGAAGGTAACATCGGATGAATCATCGGGAAGTGCAGGGAAAACATAATAAACAGTGAAGTCCTGAAGATAATCTGCAGTTGCAAGAGGATCTGCGGGAGCTGCTTCTGACGATTTTCCGTTGATGGTTGCAGTACCTGTGAAAATGCGCGGGAAAGCGCCTGATCCCATAGACCTGAGATATACCGTTACCGAATAAGAGTGTCCTTTTGCAAAGGAATCTGTCGGTTTAATCGCTTTCTTAGCCGTAACGTCATACCACTCAACGCCGTTCTGAATTGTTGAACTGTCGTATGCAGGAGTTACAACATAAGGCTCTGACGAAGCAACTGTTGCCTTGTATGCGGGCTTTGCGCCTACGGAAGGAGCGGTAACGCCCGTAACGGTAATAGAGTCAATAGATTCCTCAAGGAACGGGAATGTATAACTAACATAATAAGTGGGTGAATAGCCGCCTTCCCAAAGACTCGTGTCGATAAAGTCGCCTTCAGCCTCTTTGCCGTTAACATATTCAGCTACATCAGCAATATGATATGCGGGGAACATATTGTCGCTTCCGACTCTGATGAGATAAACAGTAACACTATACTGATGACCTGCCTGGAAAACGTCATCCTTATCTAATAGATTTGATGTTGTAACGTCATACCACACAACGCCGTTATAGGTTTTTTCGCCGACAGGTGCATACTCGTAATAAATGCGGAAATTTTCTGCATTGTTAGTGTCGGCATCATACACGGGTTTTGCACCGACAGTAGGTGCCGTAACACCTTTTAAGCTTATGAACTCAATGTTTGTGTAAGCATAACCGACAATGCTGAAAACACTCATAATCATCAGTACAGCAATGAAAACGCTTAAAACTTTTTTCATAATCCTTTTCCTCCGTTTTTTAAAATGCTACGAAATAATAATCGTATATAAATATTATACATTTTATATAAAAAATGTCAATGGCATAAGTAACCTTTTGTCAGTTATTTCTCAACACAAAAGAATCTTATTTTTTATTGTTTTCCTTTTGCTTCTTTGTCAGAACAATCATAGGAATCAGCGCAAATGCGCAGACTATAGCCGCCGCAATAAAGATATTGGGAGTCGGAACCTGCTTGACAACGCCGTATTCCTCATAGGTTTCGTTTGAGTTTCTGATAACCGCAGAGCCAATAAACGGGCCTATAACCATTGGCAGCAGCACCGAGAAAAACATTCTGATACCCTGGAAAAGTCCCGCCTTATCCTCAGGCGTATAGTCGCGGATAGTTGCGTTGACGGCTGACGAAACGACAAGGTTTGCGCCCATCATAACCGTACCCGTAATCGCGAGAGGAAGAAGCGTTCTCGAGAAGTAAACCGCAATACAGCCGAAAACAAGTACCGCGAGTATGGGAATATAGAATTTCTCCTTGCCCACTCTGTCCATAACGTTTCCCATGATTACGCTGATGACAGCCGAAAGGATAAGAATAATTCCGAGCGGAATAGCATAGTCGTGTATGCCGAGCGTATGGTCGATATAAATGATAAGATACGGCAGAAATACCTGATACGCTATGCAGACTATTGTAAAGGCAACAAACGAAATGTAAAGCATTTTATTCTGCTTTACGGTCGAGGGTCTGAAGCCGTAAATGATATTGCCGAAATAGTTGTCCTTATTCGGTTTAAGACCTTCTGATTCTTTAATAAGGAAAAGTCCCACAATGCCGCCGAGAATAACAACCGAGCCGATAATTATGTAAAACAGCTTCCAGTTACCGTTCTGGGTAAACGAGTCAAGCACGCCAAAAACAATAAGCATCGCAATCAGGGGAAGTGCGGACAGAACCGCCTCTACCCTCGCTCTGTTTGAGTTGTCGGTAACATCCGTAACCCAGGCATTAAAGGCTCCGTCATTTGCCGTGGAGCCGAAGAAGGTCATAACGCAGTCCATAATGATAACCGTAATAGCGGCAACCGATACAGCATTGAGCGTCGGAAAAAGCTTTGCGGCATTGTCAACTGTAATGAAGGCAAATGCCATAGTCGTAAAGCCCCAGATTATGTAACCGAGTATCATAAAGACCTTACGCTTGCCCACTCTGTCGGAAAGCGTACCCATAACAAGGGTTGTCAGCGTTGCGACTATTGCCGAAGCGGCAACCATTGTCGAGATATAATTCGGGTTGTCGGAAATTGTGTCATAGAGGAATTTGTTGAAATACATATTTTCAACCGTCCATGCGAGCTGTCCGACCAAGCCGAAAATGATAAACGAAAACCAGTTACGCGCTCCGAGAGCGCCGGTTTTATCCTTTTTCATATAATCACCTCGTTTTTATTTTATCATTACAAAACAGATAGTTCAATAATAAAATGAAATAATTTAAGCATAAAAAAGCAGGATACGGAGTTTCCGTATCCTGCACATTTTAAAAGCAATCAGATTCTTGCTACGCCGTCCTTACGCGCTGCCTCGGCAACTGCCGCCGCAACGGTGTCCTTGATTCTCGCGTCAAATGCGTGAGGAAGAATATAGTCGGGGTTAAGCTCGTCGTCGCTTACAAGCGAAGCTATGGCATAAGCCGCGGCTATCTTCATATTTTCGGTAATGTCGCTTGCTCTTACGTCAAGAGTTCCTCTGAAAATTCCGGGGAATGCGAGAACGTTGTTAATCTGATTCGGGAAGTCCGAACGTCCCGTGCCTACGATAGCGGCGCCTGCCTCTTTGGCAAGGTCGGGCATAATCTCGGGTGTCGGGTTAGCCATGGGAAGTACAATGGGATTCGGGTTCATTGACTTAATCATTTCCTGAGAAACGATGCCGGGTGCCGAAACGCCGATAAAGATGTCGGTGCCGACCATGGCCTCTTTAAGTCCGCCCTTTACCATTCCTCTGTTGGTAATCTTTGCAAGTTCTTCCTTTGAGGAGTTGAGATTCTCTCTGCCCTCATAGATAGCGCCCGTTCTGTCGCAGAGGATTACGTCCTTGAGTCCGAGAGTCATAAGAAGCTTTGCAATAGCAACGCCCGCGGCACCCGAGCCGTTTATAACAGCCTTGCACTCGCCGAGTGTCTTGCCCGTAAGCTTCATAGCGTTGATAAGCGCTGCCGAAACAACGACAGCAGTACCGTGCTGGTCGTCATGGAAAATCGGAATATCGCACTTTTCCTTGAGTTTCTTTTCGATTTCAAAGCAACGGGGTGCCGCAATATCCTCAAGGTTAACGCCGCCGAAAGAACCGCTTATCATATAGATAATGTTTACGATTTCGTCAACGTCCTTTGTTCTGACGCAAAGCGGGAAGGCGTCAACGTCGCCGAATTCCTTAAAGAGTACGCATTTACCCTCCATAACGGGCATACCTGCCTCAGGTCCGATGTCGCCGAGTCCGAGAACCGCAGTACCGTCGGTTACAACAGCAACCATATTCCAGCGGCGGGTAAGCTCCCAGCTCTTTTTGTAATCTTTCTGAATTTCAAGGCAGGGCTCTGCAACGCCGGGTGTGTACGCAAGCGAAAGAGCGTCCTTGTTGTCAACCTTTGCGCGGGCAACAACCTCTACTTTACCTTTCCATTCGCCGTGAAGTCTGAGTGATTCTTTTCTGTAATCCATAGTTTCTTCCTTTAACCTTTCAAATGATTTCGATAATTTTTTAACTATTTAAGCGAAGTTTATGGGCAGAACATTTTCATATTCTGCCCTTAAAAAATTTTTAGGCTCTCTCGATGTGAGACTTGATTTTCTTTGTCTCGGGATAAGGCGTATAGCCCTCCTCCCACGGGAAAACATAGTTAAGTCCGAGTTCGTCTCTGACCGCATTGATTTCGCCCTGAACAGACTCGTTAATCGGAACGCCGCTGTTCTCTCTCTGCTTCCAGATTTCATACTCTTTCTCGCCTGCGATATAAATTCTGTCCTCGCCGGGAGCCTTTCTCGAAGCACGAACCTTGCGGATGATTTCGCCCGTCTTCTTACGGCAGATGTCCTCGCCGAGGAAGTGGTTTGTATCAATGGCAATAAAGAAATGTCCGAGATGATAAGGTCTGATGTTGCCCTCCTCGTCCTTGCCGTCAAGGTCCTTTCCGTATGCGCCGTCCTGAAGGACTGATGAAAGGAATTCAACAAACATGGCGAAGCCGTAGCCCTTGTAACCGCCGAGCGCCTCTCCGATACCGCCGAGAGTGGTAAGAGCGGCTGTGCCCTGACGAATCTTTTTAAGAGCAACACCTGCATCGCCCTCAACGGGTGTACCGTCGATATTGATAATTGTACCCGGATGAACAGGTTCGTCAATTCTTGCATAGTATTCAATTTTACCGTTCTGTGTAATTGATGTAGCACAGTCAAAGTTAAAATCGAATGCCTCGTCAGAAGGAACACCGAGTGTAAACGGGTTGGTTCCGAACATACCCTCTGTACCGAGAGTAGGAGCAACCGAAGGACGTGCGTTTGTACCGGTCATTCCGATACAGCCGTTCTCTGTTGCCATTGAGGTATAATAACCTGCAATACCGTAGTGGCAGGAATTGCGGACAACTACCATACCCATACCGTACTTTTTAGCCTTGTCGATAGCCATACGCATAGCCTTTGTGCCTATAACCTGACCCATGCCGTTATGACCGTCAACAACCGCCGTTGTCTCGGTTTCCTTGATAATTTCAAAATTGGTTGTTGGGGACTGAATGCCTGCCTTGATTCTGTCAAGGTAAATGGGCTTGAATCTGTTACAGCCGTGGCTTTCAATACCTCTTTTATCCGATTCGAGAAGGACATCAGTGCACATTTCAGCCTCTTCTCTCGGAATTCCGTAGCCGACAAATGCGTCGGTTACGAAGTCTGTAATTAAGTTCCATGGACATACTACTTTTGGCATAATTAAAATCTCCTTTGAACATAAAAATTTTTTAAAAATATTATATCATACTTTAAAAAAAATGCAATATAATAAATCACAAAAATCCCCGCACACAAAATATTGTGTACGGGGACTTCCCTGTCTGTTTGAAATTGAAACGCCGCGTGCTTTTCAGTCAAGCATCTGCTGACTTCCGTCAGCATCAACAGCTGCTATCTTTTTTAACTGTTACGTAAAAATCGTCTCCTTCTTTGTTATGAAAGGTCATCGAAGCTATAGCGGCTGCGTAAGGTTGCCCCTATTTCCGCTTTTTTGCCCAACGGAAAAACATCATATTGGCATATCGAATGTATTTTACAGATAAGCTTTTCCGCCTGTTTGGCGTCAACGCACCTTATCATTATTCTGTCGCCGCGTGCCGCCTTATCGGTTACCGTTATTGCGTCATGCTCCGTTAATCCCGTTTCCGTAAGTGCATTAATAACATCAATCTCATATCCGTACTTTATACCTCTGATAATAACATCCTCAGGAACCTTATCGAGATATGATATAAAGTTGAAAACCACCTGCGGCGTATCGTGCTTTGTACGCAGCTCCTCAAGCTTTTCCTTTCTGAAAAGGAAGATGCTTTTGGCAGCATCGTCCATATTTTTTTCATTGGTTTCCTCGTCTTCCTCCTCATCATCTTTTTTTGTCATTGCGCCGAAATCGGAAAGGTTAATCCTGTTTTTTCTCTTCTGTGTCATACAGTCAGAATGTGCAAACGGATAGGGATATTCCGTTATATCGGGAAACTTTATCTTAAGAGGGTTTTTGAGCCCCTGAATCAGAATGACCGCCTCACCCTTTTCCAAAGTTCTGAGCGTTCCGTTGGGAATCAAAGGTAATTCCCTCCCCGAATAGGGAAGCATACGGTTGCCCGTGCTTAATCTTAAAAAATCTTCTATTTCGGGATCGTTGCTGCGGAAGCACAAAATCGCTTCGCAGTTATTCAATATGCTCAGCGCAACTTCCTCGGAATAAACACTGCGGAGCTGTGAAAAGGTCTGACAGATCATAAAAAATCTCATGTTGCGTGAACGCGATGCAGATATAATACTGTCAAAATCATTGATTAAAGGAAGCGTGCCGAATTCGTCAATAAAGAAATTTACTCTTCTCGGAAGCATCATTCCCTCATATTCGGATGAGATGTCAATTAACTCGGAATAAATTGCCTTGATCATCAGGCTGACAAAGACATTGAACTCCTTGCTTTCGTCAGGCGTAACGATAAAAACGCATACCGGCTTTTTTATCAGATCCCTGACATTGAAGCTGCTTTTATATGTAATATCCGAAACGCTGTCGAAAATCTTAAAAGCGTTGTCTGCCATTGAAATCAGATTGCTTCTTGTTTCACGGGCATTGTCCCATATTGCAGACAGTCCTGCCAGAATTTCACTCTCGTCCATATCAACAAGCATACTCTTTACCGTCGAATAATTATTCTTTAAGTAATTATGGAGATGAACCATATTGCTGTAATGGATTTTTGACCTGCTTCCGTTACAGAGCTTATAAACCGCTCTGTAAAGACGGTCATGGTAGGACATCAGTGTATATTCCCAAAACCTGTCGTTTTCGTTGTGAATTGTAGGGGTTATAAGCTGATTTCCGATGTCGCCGAGTCTCATCAAAGCTTTGGTCTTTTCCCCTTTCTTCATCAAATCCGTAACGAGGTCAAGAGGATTAAAGTGGTCAGAACAGGCAGGATTGCGCCAGTTGATAATATAAACCTCATATCCCTGAGAGCGAAGAAAATTGTAAGTGTATTCGGGCACATTGCCCTTTGTGTCATGAACAACCATACTCTGCTTGTTTTTGGCAGATGCAATATTAAAAATGAACGGATAGGCAATCGACCTTGTCTTTTTGGAACCCGTGCCGCCCATAATAATACCGTGAGTATCCCCTGTCAGAACATTAATCCTGTTACCGTCCGAAAAAATCGGAAGTCCGCCGCTATTGTAAGGACGGTTAATAAAAATTGTTTCGCTTATGGACTCAATGTCCTTTCTGTCGCCGAAGCTTGTACTGTAAGGCGGATAATAATTCTTAATCAAAATCCTATTCCCCTTTCTTTGCCTGATTCAGGCTGTTCTCTCATAAGGCGCAGAATTATATTGCCGATTTCTGCACCGTTTTTAACAGCATCGGTAACAGCACGGCAAAAATGTGCGTAATTCACAGTTCTTACAGTGATATTATCGTCAAAATACGATTTGAGAATCTCAAATGATTCTTCATCGAGTTCACTGCTGAATTCATCTAAAACGGAGCAGTCAAGCTCAAGGTTTACGAACTCTGCCTCAAGAGAAATCTGTGCCGCTGCTTTTTTAATCTTGTCTGCGAGCGTACGCCTGACAAGGACAATAAACTCAAAATCGGGAGAAGCATTCTGTTTGATAAATTCAAGCAGTTTTTCCAATCTTGAAGAAATACCGTCATACGAGCTGCAGTCAACCACAAAGCAGCCGTTGAATTCACTGTACATAAGTGAGGCGCAAGTCGGACTGTCAAAAAACATAAGAAATTCCGAATCGGGAGAATTATCATCCGGATACCTGAGACACAGGAAGCTTTCCTTTGCATTTCTGTCAAAGAATTTGCTTCTGAGCATCGGCTCAAGAGTTTCTTTTACGGGTGCAATAATGTTGCCGTCAACATTCTCCGTTTCACTGTGAAAAACAAAAACCGTCTGCTTTTCCGTATTATTCAAAAAATCAAAATTATACATAAACGCAACCTCCGTTTTTCAAGATAGTTTTATGAGTTGACCAAACTGAAAAGGTCTTCTGTTCTTTCCGGCGTACTGCCGAGAGCTGCATCAATTCTTCCTATTCTGTCATATACCCCCGGATGTGCGGCTGTCAGCACTCTCCAAAATCCCCGTCTTGAAGTTTTACCTTCAAGGTCTATAGAGTTTAAAGCTCTGCGAAGCTCGTTGCCGTACCCGATACGGACTGCATACGCATCGGCAGCGTATTCTTTGCCTCTGTTTCCTATGTTCAGGATAATATTTGTCAGCCCTAATGCGAGAAAAGCTATTCCCATCGGAATAAATGTAAAAACGCTTCTGAGCAGATTGCCTGCGCCCCTCTTTGTAAACAGAGAAGCTTTTTTGTTGCATATATCGCCGCCGTAAATGTCTCCTCCGTTAGTGTAATTAAGAAAGTCTGCATAGTCAGAAGGGAACTTGACATTTAACGCCATTTCCTGACCCGTTATTTTTTCCTTGCCGACTCCTCTGTACAGCTTATAAAAACATTCGTTTACAAGCTGAGCTATTGTTTTTTCTTTGTAGTCCATTTTTTATCCTCCATGTTTTTTATTAGCTGACCGACTGTTTCTTTTACTTATAAATTTTGCTTATAAAGAACCTGCGTCCCTCCTTTCAAATGGTTCTGATAAATTCCTTTCGTTAATTATTCTATTGTGAATTAAAACCCCAAAAAACAGAATTGGTTTTTCCGACAGAAACAGCTATGTATCAGCCCTTCCT
>SVOA01000027.1 GCA_015066635.1 Oscillospiraceae bacterium
GTAACTGGGCCAGCAAACGCCGTCCTTTCCGGCGCACGAAACGAGATATGAATAGATTTGGAATTCATAAGGATCAAGCTTAAGATTAAAGATATTGTTATCTATCGTATAAAAGTTCTTTCTCATTTTCGTTACTTTTTCTCCTTAAGTTTCTTTTGAAACCAGTTTTTGAATTCCTCTCTGTAAATCAGAACTCTTCCTTTGACTTTTATGCAAGGGAAGTCTTTTTCTTTTGTCAAATCATAAGCGGTAGACTTGGACACAGAAAGCACATCCGCAAGTTGCTGTACTGAAAACATAAGAGGCAATTCATCAAACGAATTGTATTCTTTTTTCGCCATAGAACATACTCCTTTTAAAATAAAAATATAATCTTCTCACTAATGAATTAGAACATTTGTTCGTGTGCGAGAAGATTATATCATTCATTTTTTTATTTGTAAACCCACTTTTAAAGGTGTGTACAAAAAATGGTACTTTGCTGACGATTTTTTATGTTTTTTCGGGGGCTTGAATGAAAAATTTTTCAAATTACCTCTGACTGCTGATCGTTTTCTTCATCTTCAATATCTTTAAATATATTTCCGTCACGCATATAGAGTTTGTTCATAAACAATCTGTTTGTATTTGTTTTAACCTTTCCGTTATAGGTGATTACTATCGCTTCTGCAAATCCCATCGAACCCGGTCTTCTTTCTTTTGCTGTTCGTGTCAGTGTCTTTACAGAAACGGCTCCGACTTTTTCTTTAAATATCTCATCGTTAATCTTATCACCATACACTGATATAACCTTGGCGACAGCTTTCATGATATTAGAAGAGAAAGAGTTTACATCACCTTCCCATGTACTGATAATCAACAGAAGGGTTCTGTTCAAAGTTTGGAAGCCATAGTTTTCATATATGTATTCAAGAGTAGAGACAGCGCAAATATTACCCGGAGCATGTTTTGTACTAATTCTAAGACCATATGACTCAACCAAATCTCTAATTATTAACTGTTCATCATATCCATGCAATAACGGACTCTTTGCAGTCAAATACCATTTTTTCAACGTTTAAAGCAATGTTATGCTCTTTACATATTTTGTATTTGTAAAAACCATCGATAATTGTTTTATTCCATATGATAATTGGTTTACGGCAACCGTTGCTGATAATGTCGCTTTCAAGCCTTGAATAGTGTTTTCTCGTAATAGGGAAGATGTACTTTTTAAAATCGGGATCAATTATCAAATCAAATGCTGTTTGTTCCATATCAGTTTTCCACCTTTGTTATAGTGTCCAAAGAGAAAACGAACATCCTTTCCGACTCAACAAGACATCCGGTTAATCTGTAAACATAGCCTTCATTTAAGCCTCCGACGACATCGCATAGGGTTTGCACAAAGGAACGGCTGTATATCTCAACGGAATGATCGGACTCCATTCGTTTCTTGCTAACCTTAAAAGTCAAACCAGTATTTGTAATATGATCAATAGCTTTAACGGCAACCATTTTCTTTTCAGGGTTCACCAACAACTGAACATAATCAGGATCGCCCAACTGATGAAGGAACGACTTATGTAATCGTATTCTGTATTTTTTTAAATCAAACGCCAGTATGTTTAACTGATTGTTCATTATTATTCACCTCATTTGTATTATTGAGAACTCCTGTGACGGAGCCGTTTTCCAACTCTTTTGCATCAAGCTTCTGATTATTATCCTGTATTGCATAGATTGCATATCCATCAAAAATATTAATCTGCATTGACTGCTGATGTTCGTTATACGGAAGGCCGAATTGATCTTGCCATTCGCCAGGGAAGATAGGGGTTCTGGAAGTCTTCGGCTTTTCACCTTCACGTATAAATCGTTGGTATATTTCAGGTGCATTTAAGTCAAAAGCTAGAGTCAGTTCCTTGACTCCCGGTTTAAAAATTGAAATATTTTTTTGAATTATTTGATTATAATTTGATTTTTCAATAAAGAAGTGGACAATTTTCCAACCCTAAGTTATACTTCAACAAACCTGCGAAAGACTATTTATTGTCCTTTTTCGCTTTAATCCGACTTGAAATTCGATGGAGGTTTGTTTATGTCGGTTAATTTAATATCGTTAGGAAAAAGGGTTCGAGAACGAAGATGCTCTAAAGGAATATCACAAGAGATCTTATCAGAAGAAGTACGCATTTCTCCAACGTATATTAGTTATATTGAAAATGGAATAAAATGTATGAGTCTAAACACCTTTGTTTCAATGGCGAATGCGTTAGATACATCATCAGATTTGTTATTGTATGACAGCTTAACATATGCCACTCATTTTTATCCCGACGAATTATCCCAGTTGTTTGAGGACTGCTCCGAATTTGAAAAGCATATATTAATAGATGTATTGAAATCGACCAAAGAGAGTATGCGTAATAATAAATACCTGTTCCGGTAAGGGAAGTAGTGTACCGTTTACATTTTTGGCATATTTTTTACAATTACGATTTTAATCTTTATTTATTCCTAAATTGTGATATACTCGCAAAAAAGAGGTGCTATACATGGTTTACTTTACAGGCGACATACATGGATCGCCAAGCAAAATAAAAAACTTTTGTAAGCGTTATAATCTTCGTAAAGAAGATATTGTTATAATCTTGGGCGATGTCGGAGCTAATTATAGCGGCGACTTTCGTGATGATCATATGAAATCAGAGCTTGCGGCTTTAAAACCCACGATTCTCTGTATCCACGGCAACCACGAGATTCGTCCTCGAAATATAAAAGGTTATCGTCTTGTAGCGTGGAACGGCGGTATGGTCTGGAAGCAAGAGCGATATCCGAATCTTCTTTTTGCTGAAGATGGGGAAATATATACTATTAATAATATTAACTATCTTGTCATAGGCGGGGCTTACAGTGTTGATAAGTATTACCGACTAAGCAAGGGGTATGGCTGGTGGGATGACGAACAACCATCAGAAGAAACGAAGAAAAGAGTTGAAGAGCAAATACTCAATAATCATATTGATATAGTTCTTTCTCACACATGTCCTGCTAAATATACACCTACCGAAGCTTTCTTACCGATGATAGATCAAAGCAGCGTTGACAGAAGCACTGAGCTCTGGCTAAATAAGATAGAAAGAAGTTTAAGTTATAAGGCATGGTACTGTGGTCATTGGCATATTGATAAAAATGTTGATAAACTACATTTTCTGTTTAATAGTTTTGATTCAGACGCATGGTTAACAAGTACAGAATAATTCGGGCTAGGCACTATGCCTCAGGTCCACCAATCAGGTGGGGAGACTCCCCACCATTTTTAATAATTGCATATATTGTCATATATGCAATACTTGTTAATCTTCATCTTGTTATTACATATCCCCAGCACTTAAAACAATGGGGTATTGAATTTAAAACAAAGTATAAGGATGGTATATATGAAGGATTTAGGAAGCCCTTCCGGTATCCTTGTTCCGGCTGAATACTTCCATCATGCTGAAGTTATTGGCGTGGAGAATACAGGAAGACATAACGACGAAGATTGGTCCTGGCGCAAAGACTATCTAGGCTTTGAGGGAGCTTTGATTGTTTTCAAAAATAATAAGAAAGATAGCAATGCTTATTATGCTCACATTACCAACTTTAACGGTGGATATCTAACCACCGGATACGGCGAATACCAAATAGAAAATGATATTCTCACAATTAAAACGAGAAACAGCATTTATAAATTTCAAATATTTGATGATAATTTCTATTTCATATGAATAATAAAAACGATAAGGTGCAGATACTTTCTGCTATTGAATATCCTGATACAAACGAATTTGAAATCAAACTACGCGTTGATGATGATTTGTATCAAAACGTATTACCGGTTTTTCAAAAGTACAATTTAACAATAGAAGAAGCTATAATTCTGTTTTTAAAAGAAGTTTCTTTAGGAGGGAAGATGCCGGAATGAAAAGTAATGCTTTAACTATATCTCGCTATTCATCTATCTATAAGGATTCTTAATAAGCAAAATGCTTTTGAGTTAGAAGGTATTAGGTTTAAATGACCGCGACCTTTCCAAGATAATATAATCATTTGAGAACCCATAAGCATCATTTCAGCATCGAATTAGATTATTTTTGAAAAAAGCCAAATTAAAAAAGCTCGTAAATTCAATATTTTCAAGGGTTTGCAAGTATTTTTTAATGCTTCAAACCCTTTTTGTTATTGACAAAGCGGGTTGTTCTGTGTATAATGATTCAGGAAATTTGATAAGACATAGGGGTATAGCTCAGTTGGTAGAGCAGCGGTCTCCAAAACCGCGTGCCGAGGGTTCAAGTCCTTCTGCCCCTGCCAAAGAAAAGACCGCCGTACGGCGGTCTTTTTACTTTGGCAATGGGGCAGAAGGACATTGATTGAATACGAGAAATGCGGAGCGTGCCGGGCATCGTCGCCGAAGTGCCGCCGGTGGTGGATGAAGCGAGGCGAGGATGGCGCAGCGGTCAAAATTTGTCGGCGCTCCAAGCCGAAACAAATTTTGGGCACCGCAAGAGGGGTTGCGAAGCAACTTCAAGTCCTTTATTATGTCCAATCAGGAACCCTGCCATTGATAAAGCCTTGAAACACATGGTTTCAAGGCTTTTTTCGTTGTTTTGAGCATCAATTTTTCAAGCGTCTTTTCCGACTGGATTTATTGAAAATTGCCCGTTTTGTGGTCAATAATCCGACGAATTCGGACCGTACAGCATCATAAAAGCATCACGCTTTTTCAAATCCCCTCAAAATCGTTAACCGTGTCAGATTTTTTATTCCACTATTTCGATTTCATCATATGCATAAGTTACTACATCGACTGGATACTCATTTTCATCCCATAATTCAACTTCGCACGCGGGACCAGATGAATATATGCTTACAATAATGCCTTGACTTCCTTTTGGAAAACCTTCCTTTTCTACAAGTGTTTTTACTTTATCATATTCTTTCATAGTGGTTCAATTCCTTTAACCTTCAAGAGTTATTAGATTCGATGGCGTTGTAATCACATCAATAGTGTTTCCATTTTCATTGAAGTACTCCACCTCAAACGCTGTTCCATCATATTCATGAACGATAACGCCCGTTGTACCTGCAGGTATATTTTTGAAGTCGACAAGTAAGCTTACAGAATCAAGTTCTTTCATAATTACTCCTTTCTATGGTCAGATGACAAGTAGTCCTTAACACTTTCAGTCCATTCTTCTTCATTTATTGTTGTAAAAGCAGCAGATATAACATCACTATCTAGACTATCGATATACAACTTTGCAAGAGCGTAGCTGTTTTCGATTGTAATTACATCTGTAATAACATCACAGAAATGCGTATAAACCGAACTATCAGCAGAACCGACATCATCGAAAAGGAAAGGATTTGCACTACTTAAAAACTTTCCAAGTTCTTTGTTTTTGCTGTCATCCCATTCCGCATCAAGAACATAATAAATCATGCAAAACAATTCAAACTTATTCATAGATTCTTCCTCTTATTTTCACATTAAAATGACTATCATCGTTCTCATTATAATAAGGAGTTTTTAGTTTGTAAACCCCGTTCAAGGCGCATTGTCCAATAAACAGTACTCATTTAACACATATTTCCAAAATATTTTTCGGAAGGACTCGTACTAATAGTTTGTGTCGAGATTTTCCGAGTGGGGTAGTGTAATAAATTGCACCCCCTATGGCTGATAAAAGTTGTGCTTTGTTCGAGTCCTTTCTGGGTTACCAAATTAGCAATTTTTATAGCATCACTATATCATCAAAACAGTAAATAAAAAATACAGGGAATTGAAAAATCATTATTTTTATAAGCACCCACGGCACGCAATCCCAAAGACCGCGTGCCGGGGGTTCAAGTCATTCTGCCCCTGCCATTGATACAAAGCCATTTACAAGCATTTGGCTTTGTATTTTTTTATGCCTTTCTAACACTTACCTTATGTTCGGATTTTTCTCCGTTATACTTTTAGGATTTTTGTGTCTTGGCAATTATTTGTATTCCCTATTCAAATTCACGTTTTCTGTAAACTATCACACAAGCCGCGGTAATGCTTACGGCGAGTGCAACTGCCGCAGCAATGTAAACCGAGCGGTCAAGCGAAATACCGCTTGTCTTGGGGTTCTTTGCCGTACCTGCCGTACCCGAAGCCGTGCTGTCGGAGCCTGCTTTGGGTACTGTGCCCGTTGAGGTACCGCTGCCGCCCGAGGGATTTCCCGATGACGAATCGGATGCTGCATTTCCTCCGTTTGCTCCGTTACCCGATGCGTCGGGGGATGTGCCGTCGGAACCGTTTGTATTCGGAATAATTCCTTTTATCATATCTGAATATCCCTGAGCTCCGCCTACTGCTAACAATGTATCGCTTATGGTTTTGACAACGGGGGAGAGCTGGTCGTTATTGCTCTGAGGCTCAATAGCACCCGCTTTTTCAAGAGCTGAACGAAGTCTTTGCTCAACTGCGGGAGCCTCGCCCTCGACGGCTATTGTTCGCGAGAGCATGGCGTTTGCCTCATTTGTTGCCTCTGTCAGTTCCTCTCTGTCCTCGCGGCTGAGAGCGGTTTTGTCAACCTTTCCTGCGGCGGGCAGAAGTTCTTCGCGAAGCGCTTTTGTCGCCCTTCCGACATTGAACTGCGGGAAGTTTTTATCCGAATAAACATCCGTAATTCTGTCGCTCTCGACAAGTTCACAGCAGAGCTTCATAATAATATCGTTCTGATTTGCCGTCGCGTGCGGCTGATTGTCGAAATAGAAGGTATAATCGGGGAGAAGTCCCGTTGACGCATCAACAACGTTGTCGGGGGATATGTGATTATGCGTCGGGTCTGAACACTGAACATCCGTTGAAACGGGAGCGGCGGCTCTTGTTAATACTCTGAGGTGCATTGAACTATTCGGAGCCGTGCAGTACGGGTTCTTCTGAACATAACCGTCGGGAAGAGTTTCGCCGCAGTTTGCCATATATGCTCCCATAGATGTTGAATATGTGTGAATAACTCCGTCGGCGTTCTGCGAATTCCACGAATTGCCGACATTGTATAAAGGCACGTCATAGCCGAGTACATCAAAGACCTCGACACCCTGACTTTTGAATTTTAAAATATTTTTATTTGAATTTGACTGTGCTTTGTGGTAAATATCCGTCTGACGGCGTACCTCAGCTTTACTGCTGTCTGATAAAGTCATTTCAACGCACTTGTCGTATTGGTCGTTGGGAACAAGCATCCACAGTCCCGTGCAGTTTGCAAAGACCTTGGTAATGAGCATATCGACCGCTTTGTTAAGGCATGTCATAAGCACGTCCTTGGGTAAAACTCTGATAGCTATTTCAATAGCGCTTGCATTGGTTTCGCCGAGAATACCGTCAAAGAAATCGCTGTAAAGGTAGTCAGCATCAAGAAAAGCAAGTTCGCGTTCAAAAATGTCCGACACGATAAGCGAGCCATTGAGGGCGGGGACAACAAAGACAATTCTGTGCAAGTCGTTTGCAACCTCAGGATGAAGCTCCATAAGTCCATTGAAGAGCGCACCGCCCATTGAAATCGGGATGATATTGACCTTATCCTTTCCCGTCTGCTGTTTAACAAGCTGAATAAAATCGTAAAGCCCGTCTATCATATCTATCGCGTTGCCGAAGGAGTTATATGCGTAATAGTACATATTTTCATATCCTACCGTACTGCCGAGTTCCTGCATGGGAATACAGTCAAAGATATACTGACGCTCGTCCTCGGTGCATTCGGCAAGGGAGTGAGGGTATGTTTCAACCTCGACAAAGCCGCAGGGAACTGCGTTGTCGTCGGTTTTATTCATATAGAAGGCATTTTCAAGCGAGTTGCACAATGCGTCGGATAACCCCATATCGCTCTGCGTTGAAACTGATAAGGCAAGGGGACCCGCAACGTCGCTCAAAATTTTCTGAACGTCAAAATTACCCGGAAAACAGTGAATCTTTTCTCCGTTATCATTGAAAACGTAATCTCCGTGTTCGTCCACAAGCCATGCCCTCGACTGACCGATTCCGGGTACGATAACGCACGGAATATCGCTTTGTGCCGCCGCGCCTGCCGTGAGCGCAAAGCAGGACAGAGCCATAACAAGCGAAAGAATTACTGAAACAACCTTTTTCATATAAACCCTCCCGACGGATAATTATTTATATTTAATTATATAATTTATATTTAATTTCAGTCAATAGTCATTATTTACGGAAAAACTCATCCGTTTTAGGTGAAAAAACAAAAACAGCCTTTCGGGCTGTTTTAATTTAATAGCTGAATAATTCTTTCTATAGTTTTATCCGAGAGATTTGCTGTTCCGCATGAAAAAATAGCAATAACCAAAAATAACTTTATAATTGTACTGCCTGAATTATTGTAATTCTGTTGGTATGGCTCGTTATTATTCTGTATCCGTTTAGCCATATTTACACCTCAATCCCATAGATCAATATTATATCATTTTGTGTATTGTTTTACAACTGTTTATACCTTGTATTTATTAAGTGTAAAACAGAAATCATTTTTAAGTCAATAATATAACTTATTATATTTTGTTTAACTTGAAATTGTTTTTGCCTTGTGATAACATATATCTCAGCAATTAAAAAGGAGCAAAAATTATGTCGTGTACTACAATTCTTGTCGGTAAAAATGCGTCAAATGACGGTTCTACAATGATAGCGAGAACCGATGACGGACATTTTGATATTAAAAAAATGACTGTTGTTCTGCCCGAACAGCAGCCGAGGAAGTATAAAAGCGTTATTTCACATCTTGAAATAGACTTGCCGGATAATCCGATGCGTTATACCTCCTGCCCGAGCGTTGACCCCAAAAACGGAATCTGGGCAGCAACAGGTATAAACGAGGCAAATGTCGGAATGACGGCAACAGAAACAATTACCTCAAATCCGCGCGTGCTTGCAGCTGACCCGCTTGTTAAGTATCAGAAGGCAAAGTCAAAGAAGGATAAGGATATTCCCGGAGGAATAGGCGAGGAGGATATAGTTGTACTCGTACTTCCTTATATTAAAAGTGCCCGCGAGGGAGTAATAAGACTCGGAGAACTGCTTGAGAAATACGGCACATACGAGTCAAACGGAATTGCCTTTAACGACAGCAGGGAAATCTGGTGGCTTGAAACCGTAGGCGGACATCATTGGATGGCAAGAAAGGTTCCCGACGACTGCTGCGTTATAGCGCCTAATCAGTTCGGTATGGACTCCTTTGATTTTCAGGACGCATATATGAATAAGAAGTCTTATATGTGCTCCGAGGACCTCAGAGATTTTATAAAAAAGAATAATCTTGACCTTAATCAGAACGGTAAATTCAATCCGAGAGATGTTTTCGGTTCGCATACCAATATGGACCATATATACAACACTCCGAGAGCGTGGTATATGGGCAGGTATCTTACGCCGTTTTCCCATAAGTGGGACGGGGAAAATGCCGAGTTTACACCCGAGAGTGAGAATATTCCGTGGTGTCTTGTTCCCGACAGAAAAATTGCGGCGGAGGATGTTAAGGCAATTCTTTCGTCAAACTATCAGGGAACTCCCTATAACCCTTATTCCAATCAGGATACGGGCAAGAGAGGTATATACCGTTCAATAGGTATCAACCGCACGGGAGTTACGACAATATGTCAGATAAGAAATAACGTTCCTGATATTATTAAGGGAATTGAGTGGGTTTGCTTCGGCTCAACAACATTTGACGCAATACTTCCTCTTTATGCGAATGTTGACGATATTCCGTCATACCTTAAAGATGTCGGGCTTGAAGCCTCAACGGATAACTTCTATTGGAGCAGCCGCCTTATAGGAGCGCTTGCGGATCACAGCTATCCCGAGTGCATACAGCATATTGAACGTTATCAGGATGCCGTTGTTACCGGAGGCAGACAGATTATAAACGAATACGACGGAAAAATTATCAAAAATGAAAACGCCGCTTTGCTTAAAGAAGCAAACAAAAAGCTCTGTGAGATGGCAAAGAAAGAAACTATGTCGACACTTACAAAGGTGCTTCACGAGTCAAGCGTTACAATGAAGAACGGTTATAATCTTGCCGATAACTGAATTACTTAATAAAAAAACGGACAGTCAGGCTGTCCGTTTTTTATATTGTTTATTCTGCCGTTTGGGTTTCAAATTCGCGTTTTTCCGTTTCTTCGTTTGACTTTCTGACCTGCTCATAAATGGGCTCGAGCTTTTCTTTGGTAAGAGGATAAGCGAATCTGTAAAGCAGCCAGATAGCGGTATATGTAATGGCGGGTATAAGTGTGCATATCCATAGTATTCCTTCGCTGACGCCCTGCTTATAACCGATTCTTGTCATTTCCTCGGTATATCCGACGTGGTTGAGAAGCATAAGACCTACATAATCCGCTATGGTCTGACCGAGCTTGCGCGAGAAGGTATATACCGCGTAAATTGCGCTTTCGCTTCTGATGCCCGTCTTGACATACTGATAGTCAATGACATCGGCAACAACCGCCCAGTTCGTAATTGAAACAAAGGAATAACCGAAGCCGATAATAAACAGAACTACCATAAAAATCCACGGCTGGTCGGGTTTCGGCTTGATTATATAGCAGGCAACAGCCGCTATGGCGGCGAACATTGAGCCGAAGCCGGCAAGCTCTTTTTTACCGAAACGTTTTACGAGCTTCGGAGTAAAGAGTATCATAATCGCCATAGGCAGATACTGAGCAACAGAGCCGATAATGGAAAGGTTTGTATTCTCAAAATAGTTTTTGTAAAGATAGTTGTTATAAGAGGCAAACTGAAGCTGTCCGCTGATAAGTACGCCTGTAACGGCAAGAACGACAAACGGTCTTGACTTAAACATACCGATATATGCGTCTTTGATATTGACGTGGGGACGTGCTTCCGATTTTACGCGTTCTTTTGTGGAGGCATAGCATCCGAAGTAGAAAATAATTGCGAGCACGCACATAGCAAGCGCGAACTTGAACATACCTCCCGAACTTGCCGTCTGGAAGGATGTGCCGTCGGGACGGACGTGCTTGTCATAAATGAGCAGGGGAGCAACCAGCAGAGGAGCCGCGCCGCCGATACCGCCGCCTATTGAACGGAAGGTTGAGAGCAGAGTCCTGCCGTCGGGGTCGTCTGTAATAACCGATGCAAGCGAGCCGAAGGGAACGTTAATACCCGTGTACATCATTCCGAAAGTGATATATGTTATGTATGCAAAAACGAGTATCAGTATCGGGTTGCTTGTGTTCCTGGATATATCATAGAAGCAGAACAGCTGTGCGAGTGCAACGGGAACTGCGATAAATTTAAGATATGGTCTGAATTTGCCGTCGGGACGGGGAGGACGCTTTGCAACAATGGCTCCCCACATCGGGTCGTTAATTGCGTCCCACAGTCTTGTAACAAGGAAAAGCGTTGCAACCTTGTTGGCGGCAATTTTAAGAACATCCGTATAGAAAATCTTTAAGGCATAGGAAACATAGGTAAGTACGAACAGATTACCTGCGTCGCCGAGCATATAGCCCATACCTTCCTTGATTCCTATTTTATTAGGGTGCTCTTTCTTTCCTTCAGTGGTTAATAATTCTTTTTCATTCTCCATAAAAACAACTCCTTTACCCCTTAATAAATTCAGTATATCACTTTGCGCGGTATAAATCAATCTGATTTTAACAATACATCTTTAAGCGTTTGGTATTGACAAAACGGTTGTGTAAATTTATCATAATACAAAGAGGTGAAAATATGTTCCGTACCGATATTGACGTTGAAAAAATTGTGGACGGTGTTTTTTGGCTCAAGGACCCTAATGAAGTGTACTGTTATCTTATCGTCGGCAAAAATGAGGCAATGCTTATAGACTGCGGTCTCGGGTTTTCCGATATCAAAGGCGCTGTCCGAAAGCTTACACAGTTACCGTTAAAGGTTGTTATCACTCACGGGCACGTTGACCATTTCGGCGGAGCGTGGCAGTTCCCGCAGATTTATGTCCACAAGGATGATTGCAGATTATTAAACGATATTCAGCGTTCTTATGCTTTGAGAAAACTGTTCTTAAAGGCAGGAAATACGGCGAAGGATACGCCCGTCAGTTTCAGTGAATTCGGGAATAAGCCCAAACCCGAGATTATCCGAATGAACGGAAACGAAAGCTTTGACCTCGGAGATAAGCATGTTACGGTTCATCACACTCCCGGGCATACCTTCGGGTCGGTTGCCGTAATTGACGAAACCGACAAAATTATTTTCAGCGGAGACAATGTCTGCGACGCTCTGTGGCTGATGTTGCCCGGAACGGCGAGCGTGGAGGAGTGGCTTCCCTCGGCTCAGTGGCTTTACGAAATGAGTAAGGAATACGCCGTTTACTGGGGACACAGAAGCGGAAAACTTGAGAGCGATTATATAAAGCAGGTCGTTATCTGGGGCAGGGAAATACTTGCCCTTTATAAGAAAAATGACAGAATATCAAAATTCAGACAATATCCCGAGCGTTCTGACGGCATTATTTTCAGAACGGGGAATATTTATAAAAAGGGGAATAAACGATGAGCGAAAACGTTAATGAAAATGCGGTTGTTGAAATCGAGGAAAAAGTACCTGTTAAAAGTAAGTTCTGGCTGAGTATTGCCGACTGTATGTGCGGCGTGCTCAATTCTCTTATGACTGCGGGTGCGCTGACATATTTCTTTACAACCTACTGGGGTCTTAATGAGAATTATGCAAGTATTGCGTGGATAGTTTTCGGTATATGGAACGCCGTAAACGACCCGCTTTTCGGCTTTATTTCCGACAAGACCAAGTCTAAAATCGGCAGACGCCTTCCGTATATAAGATACGGCGCAATTTTTTATTCGCTGTTCTTTATTATTACATGGTTCAGATGGCCCTTCGGAACAAGTCAGATTTCTATGTTTATTCAGCTTCTTGCGGCTCTGTTTCTGTTTGATACGCTTTATACGGCAATCGCAACATCTCTTTATGTTCTGCCGTATACAATGGCGGTTTCCAATAAGGCAAGAAGTAATATCTTTATATGGAAAATCTGTTTCAGTCTGATTTCGCTTGCTTTTCCGCTCGTCGTTGTGCCGATTATTCAGCCGAAACCCGGCGAGCCTGCGACTGCATTCCATATTGTTGTTGCAGGACTTGGCATATTCGCTTTCTTAATTATTTTCTTCTCGACCTTCTTTATAAAAGAAAAGGTAACTACCGAGCCCGACGACAGTATGAATATATTTAAGAGTATCTATCTTTGCTTTAAGAATATAAGCTTTGTCATTTTTGAAGTGCTCAGCTTTTCTGTAATATTTATTCAGACAGATTTGCTTATGGGCGTTAACTACTATTTTAACGAATTCGGAACTAATCTAATGCCCTATGCTTACGGTGCGCTCGGTGCGGGAGCAATTCTCGGTATGATATTCTGGCTCAACAGATTAAAGCCCTGGGGCGTCAGAAAGTGCATATTCATTATGTGCGTTCTTTTTGCTTCGGGCGCAACGGCTGTTGTATTCTTCGGTAAAATCTTTGCGGTAGCCGCTGTCGGTTTCTTCCTTGCAGGTCTCGGCTTTGCAGGGGGAATGTATCTCGTTCCGATTATGAACGGCGACGTTATTGACTATGACGAACACAAGTGCGGACAGCGCCGTGAGGGTATGTATGCAGGTGTTAACAGCTTTATAACAAAGCCCGCCATAAGCCTTGCGAATGCGGCTTTCATTAAGATTATTGCCGCCTTCGGTTACAGCAATACGGCGGTCGGCAATCAGACCGAATGGGCAAAGCAGGGTATTCTCGTTGCGTGGATGGCGATTCCCGCTTTATTGCTGATAATAACTGCAATATCTCTTAAATGGTATCCTCTGCACGGAGAGAAGTGGGATAAGATTAAACTCTCAATAGAGGAGATGCACAAGGATTAAAGCAGTTGTTAAAAAATGATAAACAGAATGAGGGAATTTTATGAGCGAAAAAAACAATAATTCCAATGATAAAAAAACTTCGTTTTCGGCAAGCGGAATTGCCATAGGTCTGTGTCTCGGTGCGGGAGTCGGTACGGCTCTATGGAATCTGACAGATAACTTTGTATGGTTGGCAACAGGAATTTCAATCGGACTTTGTCTCGGAATTGCCTTCGGAGCAAATAAGGACAACGAAGACGAAAATGATAACACAGATGAAAACAAAGACGAAAATGATAATGACAGTAAACATTAGTTTTATGATTAACGGGCAGGGAATTATTCCCTGCCTTTTATTTTTGCTAACCGCAAAAGATGGACTATCCGGTTCAAGTCCTTGAAAAAATATAAGGCAACCACAAAGGTGATTGCCTCTTAAATGGTGCCGGTGACCGGACTTGACGTCGGACGCTTCGCTTTGCCGTCACGGCAACGATTTATATATGTCCCTTTTGCTCTGCCTTCGGCAACCCGCAAAAGATGGACTATCCGGTTCAAGTCCTAATCAAAATACAACAAGGGCAACCGGATGGTTACCCCTGTTATATGGTGCTGGTGACCGGACTTGACGGCGAACGCTTCGCTTTGCCGTCACGGCAACGATTGTATGTCCCTTTTGCTGACGCAAAAGATGGACTATCGGTTCAAGTCCTAATCAAAATACAACAAGGGCAACCGGATGGTTACCCCTGTTATATGGTGCTGGTGACCGGACTTGAACCGGTACGGTATTGCTACCGAGGGATTTTAAGTCCCTTGCGTCTGCCGATTTCGCCACACCAGCATTTTTGCCGCTTTTGTATTATATATAATTTTAATTGCAAAGTCAATATTACATTAAACAAATTATTTTCTTGACAAATTTTTACTGTTGTGTTATCATTATGACACGTTAACGCTTTAGCAAAGTAAAGCGATTTGTTTTTTCGGAGGAAAATATTATGAAAAAGATTTTAGCAGTTATTATGGCAGTTGTGCTTGTTACTGTTTGCTTTGCGGCTTGCGGCACAAAGAATAACGAAGTAAACAAGGAAACAACGTACAGTATTGCAGACGCTTATGCGGCCGTTAAGTTTGAACCCGCCGAGATTTCGG
Organism: Oscillospiraceae bacterium; assembly: GCA_015066635.1. Classification (GTDB taxonomy): domain Bacteria; phylum Bacillota; class Clostridia; order Oscillospirales; family Acutalibacteraceae; genus Fimenecus. Next base: position 15,079 of record SVOA01000027.1, read on the forward strand.
GCGACGACTACGACTACATCAAGTCTAACGGCAAGCTTATTGTCGGAATTACTGATTTTGAGCCTATGGACTATAAGGATGAGAACGGCAACTGGATCGGTTTTGACGCCGATATGGCATACGCTTTTGCTAAGTGGCTCGGTATTGACGTTGAATTCGTTGAGATCGACTGGGACAATAAGGTTCTTGAGCTTGACGGCAAATCAATAGACTGCGTTTGGAACGGTATGACGCTTACAGACGAGGTTAAATCTGCTATGGAGTGTTCAAACGCTTACTGCAATAACGCTCAGGTTGTTATCGTAAAGGCGGCAGACGCCGATAAGTATAATACTGTTGAGGCTTGCAAGGAACTTACGTTTGCCGTTGAGGCAGGTTCTGCGGGCGAAGAAATCGCAACCGAAAACGGCTTTAAGGCAACTGCCGTTAAGGACCAGGCAACAACACTTATGGAAATTAAGTCGGGTACCTGCGACGCTGCAGTTATCGATAAGCTTATGGCTGCGGCTATGGTGGGCGAGGGCACAAATTATGCCGACCTTACATATACGGTTGACCTCAACTCAGAGGAATACGGCGTTGGCTTCAGAAAGGGTTCCGAGCTTGCAGACGCATTTAACAATTTCCTTAAACAGGCAACAGACAACGGCTTTATCGAGGTCGTTGCAGAGCAATACGGCGTACAGGCTTCGCTTATTAAATAATCTTTTTGAATTATAAACCGAATAAACAGAGAACATCTTCGGATGCTCTCTGTTTTGGCGTTATACGGAGTAGTTATGAATTCATTTATTGAGCAGTTCCCCGTTGTTTTCAGCGCTCTTAACGTCGGATTTTTGCAGACGCTAAAGCTCTTTGCGGTTACGCTTATAGGAGCAATACCGCTCGGACTTATTATAGCAATGGGCTCTATGTCAAAATTCAAACCTTTAAGCAAGGCAGTAAAAACAGTAGTGTGGATAGTCAGAGGCTCGCCGCTTATGATACAGCTTCTCATTATCTATTACTTCCCCGGTCTTGTTTTCAATAACCCCGTGTGGGGAGGCGGAGAGAGAGGCAGATTTTTTGCTGCCTGCGTTGCCTTTGTTATCAATTATGCGTGCTATTTCTCCGAAATTTACCGCGGAGGAATAGAGGGCGTGCCGATAGGACAGCACGAGGCGGGAATAGTCCTCGGTATGTCAAAGGGACAGATTTTCTTTAAGGTTACTCTGCTGCAGATGATAAAGAGGATAGTACCTCCTATGTCAAACGAGATTATTACTCTTGTAAAAGACACGTCTCTTGCAAGAATTATTGCTCTGCAGGAAATTATCTGGGCAGGTCAGGCGTTTTTAAAGGGCTCTCAGGGTATTTCGGGACAAATCTGGCCGCTGTTCTTTACGGGCGTATATTATCTGATTTTCAGCGGACTGCTTACAATTCTTTTCTCCGGAATAGAAAAGAAGCTCAGCTATTTTAAAATATAAGGAGGGACGGAAATGGATATACTTGAAGTAAAAAATCTCAAAAAAAGCTTTTCCGGAACTCCCGTATTAAAGGATATTTCTTTTACTCTTAAAGAAGGTAACGTGCTGTCGGTTATCGGTTCATCGGGAAGCGGCAAAACAACGCTGCTTCGATGTATTACGGGACTTGAAACGGCAGATTCCGGTTTGATTTCCGTAGCGGGAGAAACGGTTTTTGACAGCAAACGAGGCAAGCCCGTTTCCAAGGCCATGAAAAGACACTATCAGCTTTTGACGGGACTTGTTTTTCAGGACTTCCGCCTTTTTCCCCAATACAGCGTGCTTAAAAATGTAACGTTGGCAAAGGAACTGCTTTTAAAGGAAGAATTAAAAGAAAAGAAGGTTTCAAAGGCCGAGAAAAAAGAAATGCTTGCCAAAATAGAAAATCAGGCAAAAAGCATTATTGAAAGTGTCGGATTAAAGGATAAACTTGCATCTTATCCCTGTGAGCTTTCGGGCGGACAGCAGCAGAGGGCCGCAATAGCAAGGGCGCTGATTCTGTCGCCCAAAATTCTTTGCTTTGACGAGCCGACGAGCGCGCTTGACCCCGAGATTACAGGGGAAGTGCTCAACGTTATTTCTTCGCTTGCCAAAGAGGGCAGAACAATGCTCATAGTTACTCATGAAATGGGCTTTGCAAAAGAAGTCTCTGACCGTGTACTGTTTATGGATAACGGAATTATTGCCGAAGAAGGAACTTCATCGGAGATATTTGACTATCCGAGGAGCGAAAGACTTAAAAGCTTCCTAAACTCAGCGTTGAAAGTATAATTTTTAAATGCCCTGTAAAAACAGGGCATTTTTTATTGAAATTTTTTGCTTGTTATGTTAATATAAGGTATATTGTTTCGGAGGTTAATTATGGCAAAGAATTATAAACTGTTAAGTATAGTTTCATTTATATTATCACTTATGTTTGTTTTCTCTTTCTTCTGCTTTGCAGAGGGAGAGGAGGAGCAACCGCCCACTGTGCCCGAGCAGCAGGTTACCGAGGCGCCCGCAGAACAGCCCGCACCCGAGCAGCCCGCTCAGGAAACACCGCAGGAACAGCCTCAGCAGCCTTCGCAGACTCAGGCGGCACAGCCGGCAAATAACAGCCGTTCCTCGGATAACGCATTAAAATCAATGACCGTAGTCGGCTTTACAGAGTCCGGCGAGCGCAGAGAGCTTTCCGTTGACCCTGCTTTCAGTCCTACGCTCAGAACATATAACTTAACGGTTCCCTATGAAATTGTAAAGCTTGAAATATCCGTCGATACAAATGACAGCAAGGCAAAGGTTAATATACCTATCGGTTATCTTAATCTTGATGTAGGCACAAATAAATCTTATGTCTATGTTACTGCCGAAAACGGTTCGAGAAGAACCTATCAGATAAATACCGTCAGAAATGAGCAGCAGGAGACCACTACCGAGCTTGTTACCGAAGAACCTACCACAGAGATTATTACTTTGCCTCCCGAAACAACGACCGAAATTGAGGTAATCGCTCCCGTAATCGAAAATTCGGGTATGAATATCTATACCAAGTTAGGAATAGTTTTCGGCGTCGGCGGACTTTTAATGCTTGCTCTCGCTGTTCCGATACTCAGAAAGAATAAAAAGAATACGGAGGACTCGGATAAATGAAACAGATAGTTTTTGAAGAATGTCCTTACTGCCACTCCAAACTTCTTGCTGCAGGTTATCAGAATGACGGCGGAGCTGTATATTCCGACTTCAGAGGCGGAGTTTTCGGCACGGCGGTTCAGCACACGGTATGTATTGAATGCGGCAGTATAGTTTACAGCCGTGTACTGCGTGTTGACGGCTTTAAGGAATTCCTTACCGATGAGGGCAGGGAATATCGGGAAAAAATCGAAAAAGAAAAGCCGAAGAAAAAGAAAGAGGGTATCCTCGAAATTATAGTTGACGATTAAAACAAAAATCAGTATTGAGAAATCAATACTGATTTTTTATATAAAAATAACCGAATATTATTGCCGTATGCATTATGAAAATCGCAGGTAAACCTATCATAAAGCGTTTGTGAAGCGTCTTGTGTCTGATACATTTCATTGTAATATACATAGCGAGCGCGCCGCCGAGCAGAGCAAAGAGAAAAAGCGTTTTTTCGCTGATTCTCCGTTTTCCTTTAACGGCACAGCGCTTGTCATAAACGGTAAAAATAACCGAGGCAACAGACACGGCAAGAAAATAAAAGATGTAATATTGCATATTTATCACCTCATAGATTTTAACACGGCAAACAATTTCAGTCAATTCGGTGATGAATATGAAAAAAACAGCGTTTGTAATTTTACTGACAGTTCTTTTTGCTTTTTGCTCCTGCAATACGGAAAAATCGGAGATAAAATCTGAGCCTGCCGAAAACAAGGAAACTGAGTATTTCAAAGCGGTATGGCTCAATTATAATGAACTTTCAATGTCGGGCGCAGAGCCGGACGAAAATGTATTCCGTAATAAAGCACAGGAGATTATCTCGGAGCTTAGCGAACACGGGTTTAACAGAATTATTATGCAGGTACGACCATTTTCGGACGCTTTCTATAATTCGGAGATTTTCCCGTCAAGCAGGTATCTGGCTGGTGTTCAGGGAGGAAATGTCCCTTTTGATGCGCTCGAAATTATGCTTGACGAGGCGCATAAAAGGGGAATAAAACTTGATGCGTGGATAAACCCGTACAGAGTTCTTTACTCAATAGATATAAATTTACTATCGGAAAATAACCCCGCAAAAATTTTTCTTAATGACGAAAGCAAACAGAAAAATGTAGTAATAACTGATAATGCCGTTTATTATAACCCCGCGAAAAGCGAGGTCAAAAAACTGATAGTTGACGGAGTGCGCGAAATACTTGATAACTATGATGTTGACGGAATTCATTTTGACGATTATTTTTATCCGCCGACAGACAGTGGGTTTGACTTTGGCGATTATTCGGTATATGTTTCCGAGGGAGGCAGACTATCTCTTGACGATTGGAGACGCGAAAATGTCAGCGCTCTTATTTCCGAGATCTATTCGCTTGTTAAATCAAAAAACGAAAATCTTATCTTTTCCGTAAGTCCTATGGGGAATATTGACAAGGACTACAACTCCTGCTATGCCGATATATATAAATGGTGCGCCGAGGAGGGCTATATTGATTATATTATTCCTCAGCTGTATTTTGGCTTTGAGAACGAAAACATGCCCTATATAAGCACTGCCGAAAAATGGCTTGAAATCGAAAGGTGCAAATATGTAAATATTGCCTTCGGACTTGCATTTTATAAATGCGGCAGAGAGGATACCTATGCGGGTACGGGTTCGGAAGAATGGATAAACAATGAAAACATCATTGAAAGACAGATTAGATATATTTTGTCTAACGATAAAATCAGCGGTTTCTGTCTGTATTCTTACTCATATATTTTCTCGGAAAATATCAACGAAAACTGTAAAAAAGAGTTACAAAATGCCGAAAGTGTGATACAATATTAAAAATAATTTTCGGAGAAAGCAAATGAAGGATAAGATTTTAAAAATTTCAGCGGTTGTTTTGCTTGCGGTATTTACGGCTTTGATTGCTCTGCAGGATATATTTTTACTGCTCCTTGCGGACGGAATTATTGCAATTCAAAAGCGAAATGACGGGACAGGCTATTCTTCTCAATATTCCTTTGTTACTCCCGAAAAATTACTGCCTCCTGTTGAACCCGTTACGGAACCGAAAGAAAAACTGATTTTTTCGGTTTATCCCGACGGAAACATTGAAACAGAAGGCAATTCAGAACTTAGTGTTTCCTGCGAGGCAGAAAAAGGCATAATTGTTTGGGCTATGCTTAACGGTACAAAAATCGAACTTTCCGAGCAGCAGGGAGACGGAGAACATTCTCTGTATTTCGGTACATATACGTCTCCTGCGGCTTCCTCGATTATCAAGAAGCTCGGCAATATTACTTTTTATGCGGACAAGTCGGGAGATGTTTACAGTGTTAAGGGCGGAAGCATTTCGGTCAAGCCCTATAACCTTGCGGAAATTATCATTAAAGACGGGCAGGGGATAGTTGAACCTCCGAGAATAACGGGCGACAACCGTGTCGAGGTGCTG
>SVOA01000028.1:0-18656 GCA_015066635.1 Oscillospiraceae bacterium
GCCGCCCCAGAGAAGTCCCATGAGCCAGCTGAGCTTCTTTGACCATGCGATTTTTGAGTCCTTTGTCAGAGCGCTGTCCTCGGTTTTGGGCATTGAGAGAGCTTTTTTCTCCTCGGAATGCTTAACTGCAAGGTAAACGCCTGTTACAACAACCGCCTCAACTGCAGGTACAACAAAACATGCCATAAAATTAACCTCCCTAAAAATAATTTACTTAAAAATTATAGTCTTTTTACCGCGTATTCACAAGCCCTCAGGGGGGATGTTTCAGCGAATTAAAGTATTAAAATATAAATTAAAAAATATTTGAAAATACATTATATATGTGATAAAATATATTAAATATGTTTATTTAAGGACAGGGTTATGAAAATTTCGGTTATAGGAGGCGGCGCGTCGGGTATGGTCTGCGCCGTAGCTCTCCGTCAAAAACTCAATAATGCAGAGGTTACCGTCTATGAGAAAATGCCCCGTGTTTTAAAGAAGGTTCTTGTTACGGGCAACGGCAGATGCAACCTTACAAATACGCACTCCTCCGAGGAATATTTCAGAGGAGAAACGGAGTTTGTCAAAACGGCATTTGCAAAGTACGGACCCGACAGCACTCAGGAGTTTTTTAACTCTCTCGGACTTCTTTTAAAGACCGAGGACGGGGGCAGAGTTTATCCCAATTCCCAGTCGGCAGGCAGCGTTGTCAACGCGCTTCTCGGCGCGGCGGAGGAAACGGGAGTAATCATAAAAACCGATACCGAAATAAAGACGGTGGAAAAAACCGAAAACGGCTTTATCCTTAACGGCTGTATTGAGTCGGACGCTGTCGTTATCGCGTCGGGCGGCTGCTCTGCAAAGGTGCACGGAAGCGGCGGCGCCTCATTTGACTTCTTTAAAGAATTGAAGCTTTCATATACCGGGCCCGTACCTGCGCTTACGGGAGTTGTTATAAGGAATTTCCCCAAAGCGTTAAAGGGAGTGCGCAACATTTCCGAGGTTGCCCTGCGTATTGACGGGGAGGAGAAGTACCGTGAAACGGGCGAGGTTCAGTTTAACGACTACGGACTTTCGGGCATACCTGTAATGCAGCTTTCGGGCATAATCGCAAGGAATAAGGGCAGAAAAGCCGAAATCATACTTGACAGCATACCGGATTATTCATACGCCGAGCTCGGCAGCCGCATTTCCTCTATGATAAAGGCGTTTCCCGATATGAAGGCGGAGACCGCGGCATCTCTGATGCTGCCCAAGGCGCTTGCAGGCAGTTATCTGTCGGAGTGCGGCATAGGTCTTTGTGCGCCGATAAAGGAAATCGGCAGGGAAAAAGCCGACAGTTTTGTAAGCCTTCTCAAGAAAAAACGCTTTGAGGTTTCGGATGTGCGCGGCTTTGACTTTTCGCAGGTTACGTCGGGCGGAATCGGCTCCCGTGAAATAGACCCCGACACCCTTGAGTGCAGACAGATAAAGGGACTTTATGTAATAGGCGAGGCCGTCAACGTTGACGGACTTTGCGGCGGACACAATCTTCAGTGGGCGTGGGCGTCCGCACGGCTCTGCGCCGACAGCATAGCGGAGGAGAAGTAATGCTCAGAATCAATGAAATCAAACTTCCGCTCGATTATGAGGATGAAAAAAGAGATCTGACCTCGGCCGTCTGCAAAATGCTTAAAATATCCGAAAGCGGTATTCGGTCGGTCGAGATTTTCAAAAAGAGTATAGATTCAAGACATAAGAACGATATTAAATTCGTTTTCAGCGTAAACGTGTGCCTTGAAAACGAAAACGACGAGGAGAATATCGTTTCCCGTCTCGGAGATGCGAGAATTCAGACGGCTGAGGAGTACAGCTATGAAATGCCCGAGTGCCGGCGTGTTTCTTCGCTTCGTCCCGTTGTGGTCGGCTTCGGACCTGCGGGTATGTTCGCTTCGCTGATACTTGCAAAGGCAGGGCTTAAACCCCTCGTTATCGAGAGAGGGCAGACCGTCGATAAAAGAACGGCGAGCGTGGAAAACTTCTGGAAAGAGAGAAAGCTCAATTTAAATTCCAACGTTCAGTTCGGCGAAGGCGGCGCAGGGACATTCTCGGACGGCAAGCTGACAACGGGCATTAAGGACAGGAGAATAAGAGAGGTCTTTAAAAGCTTTGTACGCTTCGGAGCGCCCGAGGAGATAATGTATTCGGCGCTTCCCCATATCGGCACCGACAGACTTAAAGAGGTCGTAAAAAACCTGAGAAACGAGGTAATTTCCCTCGGCGGCGAAATCTGTTTCGACACCGTGCTTGACGACATAATAGTCTATAACGGCAGCGTTCAGGGCGTTACCGTATGGAACGCCGTTACGGGCAAAAGAACGGATATTGAAACCGACACCGTAATTCTTGCGATAGGACACTCGGCGAGAGACACCGTTGAGATGCTTTACGCAAAGGGTATTCCTATGATGCAGAAGCCCTTTTCCGTCGGCGTCAGAATTGAGCACCGTCAGGAAATGATAAACAGAAGTCAGTACGGTAAATTCTGCTCGCATCCCAGACTTCGCGCCGCAAGCTACAAGCTTGCCTGCCACCCCAAAGGGGGACGGGGAGCGTACACCTTCTGTATGTGTCCCGGCGGCACGGTAGTATGCGCTCCGAGTGAGGAGAACACCGTGGTTACAAACGGTATGAGCGAATACCTGAGGGATAAGGAAAATGCCAACAGCGCCGTGCTGGTAGGCATTGAACCCGAGGACTTTCCGAGTGAGCACGTTCTTGCAGGTATGTATTATCAGCGCGAAATCGAGAAAAACGCCTTTATCCTCGGCGGCGGAGATTATACCGCTCCCGCCCAGCTGACGGGCGACTTTTTAAACGGCAAACCTTCCGTATCGGGCGGCAGTATCGTTCCGAGCTGTCCGACGGGAGTTAAATACACCGACCTTCGCACGCTTCTGCCCGAAAAAACGGTTAACGTTATGAGCGAAGCGCTTATAAAAATGGACAGAATGCTTGAGGGCTTTGCCAAGCCAGATTCTGTGCTTACCGCACCCGAAACGAGAAGCTCGTCCCCCGTGAGAATTCTGCGCGACGAGTTTTATCAGACAAAAATCAGAGGACTTTACCCCTGCGGCGAGGGAGCGGGGTATGCGGGCGGAATTGTCTCCGCCTCCGTTGACGGAATTAAAACCGCCGAGGCAGTGCTCGGCGACGAGAGATAAGGAAAGAATATGAAAAATGTAATGCCCTTATGGGGACCGTATTCAAAAAAATATTTCGGAATTTCCAAAATCCTTTCACACGATAAGGAGGAGGGAGTGCGCTTTGACTTCTCGGTGCTTCCCTGCGTTGCGAATACCGACTGTAAGGCGCCCAACGTTACAATTCCCGTCGGCGTTCATCCTTGGGAGTGCAGGAGCGATTATTCGTATTTTGCCTACCGTCAGGAGCTTGAACAGAAGGACGTAATCTATGCGGACGTTTCGTTTACAAGGGCAGACGAGGGAGTTACTCTTGTAAGGACAGAGATTTTCAACAATTCTCCGCTTATGCAGAACTGTCTTGTAAATTTCTTTTCCGCGGTACAGTTCCCGACGGTCAACAGAATTGAACTGACCTTACCCGAAAAATGCGACTTCATAAAGGCTCTTGACTATAAAACCTATGACTACGCAACACCGCGCCCGTGGGATAAGGAAACCATGGACGCTATGAAAAAGGGCGAATTCTTTGACGACAGATTTTATCTGCACAGAGGGCTCGGGGACAGAGACGGCAACAGATATATACTGCCGAAGTTTTCACGTCTCGGAGAGGAAAAGGGCGACAGAATAACCTATGATATTGACGTTAAAAACAGCTATGACGACGCGGTGCTCGTCATAAGATATTTCGCCGTTTCCGACAGCACTCCGTCCTTTACGGTAAACGGCAAAACGCTCGAGTTCCGCCCCTACGAGAACACGGCGTATTTCCCGCTCGGAAAGATTGCGGAGGGAAACCTTCCTCTTGAGCTTGTTTCTCTGGGTACGGGAGGAATTGAATTTGACTTTCTTTGCATTACCGAAAGAAAGGATACCGACGGAATTATCTGTCTTACCGTCAAAAACAACTTCGTGCCCGAAATCAAATCCGAGGACTGCGAAAAGGGCAAAAAAATAACTCTCTCGTATGAGGGAGTGAAGGAAAACTTCATTTTAAGAACCTTCAGCGACGACACACGCCTTCGCACGCTTGAAAGCGGCTGTATCGAGGACGCTCTGAGCCCGAGACTTTCACAGCCCGACCCGAGCTTTGACAGACTTACCGAAACATTCTCGGGAGAGTTCCGCGACAAGCACTCCGACGAGGGCTTTTATCAGAATACCCTTGTTCACACGGTATTTATAAATCCCGGCGAGAGCAGGGTTATCTACGCCGTGCTTTCCGACAGAGAAACAGATTATCTTACCGCGCAGGAATACGAAAAAATCTATCTTGACGCAAAGAACGGCACCGAGAAATTTACCCTTACAAAGGACGGCAAAAAGTATGAGTTCTCAAACGAACTTCTGCGCGCCGCCATGTTCTTCAATACCGTTTATCCGCTTTACTGCCACGGCAGGTACGTTGTCCATCACACGCCGGGCAAACGCTGGGACTCCTTCTATACATGGGATTCGGGCTTTATAGGTCTTGATATGGCTATGTTCTGTCCCGAAATCGCCGAGTACATACTCGATATGTATCTCTCTGACAGGGACAATCCCGACTATGCCTTTTTGCTTCACGGCTCGCCCGTACCCGTACACATTTATCAGTACTATGAAATGCTCTGCCGCGCCAACGACAAAACCCGTCTTTACGGCTATTATGACAGGGCAAAAATGTTCTATGAATTTTTAAGCGGCAAAATATACGGCTCTGCCACGGACAAATTCAAAAGCCGTCTTACCACGACCTTTGACTATTTCTATAACTGCTCGGGTATGGACGACCTTCCGAGTCAGGTCGAGTGTTACAGACGAAATCTTCAGCTGAGAACTGCTCCCTGCATTTCCTCCTCGCAGGTTATAAGGACGGCAAAGCTTCTTTCGGCTGTCGCAAAGCGTCTCGGACTTGACGGGGACGTAAGGGAATATTCCGAGGACATAAAACGCCTTACGCAGGCACTTAATAAATATTCGTGGGATGAGGAAGCAGGTTACTTCTCGTACGTCGTTCACGATGAGGACGGCAACCCGTCTGAAAAGCTTCGCAGTGAAAACGGCGAGAATATGAACAAAACAATGGACGGAATTTATCCTCTTATTGCGGGCATTACCGACAGTAATCAGACCGAAAAAATACTCTCGCATTTAAAGAACGGGAAGGAAATGCTTTCTCCCGTAGGTATCAGCGCCGTCGATATGTCGGCAGGCTACTTCCGTACCAACGGTTACTGGAACGGCAACGTCTGGTTCTCGCATCAGTGGTTTGTCTGGAAAACAATGCTTGACCTCGGCGAGAGCGATTTTGCATACAGAATTGCCGAAATTGCGCTCGACTCGTGGAAAAAAGAGGTTGAGTATTCCTATTACACCTTTGAGATGATGTCCGTAACGACGGGCAGGGGAGGCTGGTTCCACAATTTCGGCGGACTTTCCGCGCCCGTAAATCTTTGGGCGGCGGCTTACTTTAAGGCGGGCACCGTCAACGGCGGCTTTGACATTTTCTGTGAGCGTCAGAGCTTCAATGATGAATTTACCTCGTTTGAGGGCGAGTTTGAGCACCTTTGCCGAAGGGACAGTACCCTTATCGCCGTAATGAGCGACGAAATTCCCGACGGCAAGCGCTATGAAGCCGTTATTAACGGCGAAAAAGCCGAAATCAGGATGAGAAACACCTCTGCGTGCGAGGTTAAAATTCCCGCACAAACAGAGAGCTTCTCGTTGAAAATTCAGCTTGTGTAGTCCTCGATTAACCTCTCGGCTTCCTCGTCGGAATACGCGTATATGCCGTTTTCGATAAGCCCTCTGTCCGCTTCGGGCAGGGTGTCGAGATATACGTCGTAGATTTCGACGGGCATTGAAAAATTCCTTTTATACAGAGCAACCCTTCCGTCGTAAACACCGAGAGTGTAGAGGGGAGAGGCGGTCGTTTCAACGCTTTGGTCATCCTTTGACGCGAGGTTAAAGGAAATCAGCACCGCCGCCGTGATTACAAGCGTCAGCACGGCTGTAACCGCCGTTGCTTTAAGTAAAAATCTCAGCATATTATCACTCGCTTTTTACTGTTTTTTATTTAGTTTATGCAGTTTTTCATATAACTTCAAAAATTTTTGCAAAAAATAGTGAAAAAATGCAGATATTATGTTATAATATATTACCAATGTGATAATTTCTTATTTTTCTGACGGAGGAAAGAAAATGCAAGGCAGAAATGTAAAGAAACCCGTAAGAAGGACAAAGCCCGTTTCACGGGCAAGAAAACCGAAAAAGGCAAAGAAGCCGCTTAACCCCAAAACCAGAAAGCTGATACTCGCTGTTCTGGCTCTGGCTTTTACTGCCGCGCTGTCGGTTTTTATTGTCGTAACCTATGTTCTTAAATTTTCCTCCGATTACGTTAACGGCGAGGTCAAAATGGACATTGCCGAGTATAAAGAAAATCAGGCACAGACCACCATTATTTACGCCTATGACGATAATGAGGCGGTTGTCGAACTTGCAAGACTTCACGGCGAGCAGAACCGCGTGTGGATAACCATTGACGAGATTCCCGCCAATATGCAGAACGCCTATATTGCGCTTGAGGACAAACGTTTCCCCGACCATGACGGCGTTGACTGGATAAGAACCTTAAAGAGCGTGCTGACCTTCGGTAAATCGGGCGGCGGCTCAACCCTTACCCAGCAGCTTATCAAAAACCTCACGGGCGAGAACGGAAAAACCATTTCCCGTAAGTATTACGAAATTCTCAACGCGCTGAACCTTGAGAAAAATACGGACAAGAACACTATCCTTGAGGCATACCTCAACACGGTCTATATGAGCCACGGCTGTTACGGAATCAAAACCGCCGCGGAGAAGTATTTCGGCAAGGAGGTCGGCGACCTCAACGTTGCGGAGTGCGCCTGCCTTGCGGCTATCACAAAGAATCCTTCGGTCAACGACCCGCTTATACATCCCGAGAATAACAGACGCCGTCAGCTTCTGTGTCTGGGCTATATGAGAGAGGAGGGTTATATTACCGAGGAGGAATATAACGAGGCAAAGGACTATGAGCTTATCCTCTCAAACAGCGAGAAATATCAGGGCAATCAGACAACTTCAAGCGAGCCTCAGCAGCAGGAAACCGTTATCAACAGCTACTATGTCGATTATGTAATTCAGTCGGTAATAAACGACCTTGTTTCCAAGCAGGGTTATTCCAAGCAGCAGGCGTCGAAGCTCATATACAACGGCGGACTTCGTATCTACTCGGCTATCGACCAGAGAGTTCAGTCTCAGCTTGAGGACGTATATGTCAACAAAATTTCAATGCCCGAGTACAACAAGAACGTACCCGACGCAAACTCTGCCATGACCATCATGGACTATACGGGCAGAATAGTCGCCATAGTCGGCGGCACGGGACCCAAGACCGAGAACAGAGGTCTTAACAGAGCGACCTCTGTAAGACAGCCCGGTTCGTCAATCAAGCCGCTTACGGTTTATGCGCCCGGAATTAACGAAAAGAAAATAACATACAGCACTACGATAATGAATTACGGCTTTAAGGTCGGCGGCAAAATCTGGCCTCAGAACTACGGCGGAGATATGGGTTCGCCCAACAGCTTCCTTACGGTTCAGAGAGCCATAGCCGTTTCGTACAATACCGTACCCGCACAGCTTGTCCGTCAGCTCGGTATCAACCTTTGCTGGAAGTACGGTTATGAGAAATTCCATCTGACCACCCTTGTCGAGAACGACAAGGCATACGCGCCCCTTGCGGTCGGCGGTCTTACCTACGGCGTTACAACCGTTGAGATGGCGGCTGCCTTTGCCTGCTTCGGCAACGGAGGCGTTTACCACGAGCCGTACTGCTACTACAAGATTACTAACGCAAACGGCACAAAGGTTATACTTTCAAATGAGAATAAGGGCGGAGAGCAGGCTATCAAGACCGAAACCGCCGATATTATGAATAAACTTCTGCAGACGGTTGTAACCGACGCGGCGCACCTTTCAACGGGACGCAATTACGGCGTTGCAGGTTTCCAGACCTTTGCAAAAACAGGTACTACGACAGAGGATAAGGACCGCTGGTTTGTCGGCGGAACTCCCTACTATGTTGCCGCCGTATGGTACGGCTGCGACTATCCCAAGACGCTGTCAAAGTACGTTTCGGGCAACCCTGCAGGTAAGATATTCCAGACCGTTATGAACAGAATTCATAAGGGACTTGAGGCAAAGCAGTTTGAGGTTTATTCTCCGCTTGTTACAAGCGCAACCTACTGTGTAAACACGGGTAAACTTGCAAGCGCAGGCTGCGGCGAAACAGCTCTCGGCTGGTACGCAAAGGGCAATATGCCCGGCAGATGCGACCCGTCTCAGCATCACGGCGCTGAGGAAGAAAGCAACGTAGCAGAGGTTGTAATCGAGGGCGAGACCGTTACAAAGGCTCCCGCAACTCAGGCAGCCGCACCCGAACCTGCGACTCAGGCACCTGCGCCCGAGCCCGCAACACAGGCACCTGCACCCGAGCCGACGCCGACTCCCGAGCCGACACCGACTCCCGAGACTCCCGCAGCGTAAGCCTATGGTAATACTGTCAGTTGATTACGGGGACGCAAGAACGGGTATCGCCGTTTGCGACAAGACCGAAACTCTGGCTTCTCCCGTAACCGTAATAAAGGAAAAAAATCAGGATAAGCTTCTTGAAAAAATCATAGAAATAGTTTCCGAGAAAAATGCCGGAAAAATAGTTGTCGGACTTCCCAAAAATATGGACGGCAGCGAGGGCTTCCGTGCCGAAGCGTGCCGTGAATTTGCGCAAAAGCTCGGGCAGGCGGCTTCCGTTCCCGCAGAGCTTTACGACGAGAGACTTACAACGGCGGCGGCTTACAGTATGCTCAATGAAGGAAATGTTTTCGGCAAAAAGAGAAAGGATGCGGTTGACGCTCTTGCGGCGGTAATAATTCTTGAAGATTATCTCAAATCAAAAAACTGAATTCGACAAAATATTAAACCCTGAAACTGTATAATGGTTTCAGGGTTATTTCTATGTGTGGTGAGACTATGACCGTTTATGCCGACGTTCTTGTGTGCATAAATCTGTATCTTGATTTTTTCCTTTTATATCTTACCGACAGAATTCTCTCGCTCGGGACAGGGAAAACGCGGCTTGTAATTTCTGCGGCAGTCGGCGGACTGTATTCGCTGACGGTATTCTGTACGGGGCTCGGGAATTCCTTACGGCTTTTACTCAATTCGGCGGTGCTTGTTTTAATGGTAATAATTGCCTTCTATCCGCTGAATTTAAGGAAATTCATCAAATGCACGGGCACGTTTTTAATACTGAATTTTCTCTTTGCAGGGCTTATGCTTCTCGCCGAATTAAAGGGCGGAAAGCTCCTGTATCAAAACGGCATACTGTATTTTGAAACCGATACCAAGCTTATTGTCATATCGACCGTTGTCTGTTTCTTTGCCGTGCGCTTTATAATGAGATTTATGTTTAAGACGGCGCCCGAAAACAGACTTGAAAATGTAACCCTTACATATAACGGCAGGAGCGTCAGCACCGCGGCGCTTATCGACTCGGGACACTCTCTGAGAGATTCCGTATCACTTATGCCCGTAGCCATAGCAGACAGAGAGATTTTTACACGCCTTACGGGTAAAAGCGCTGAGGAGCTTTTGAACGAGCCGTCCGCAAAACTGCGGTTTGTTGCGGTAAACACGGTTTCGTCAAGCGCCGTCCTTACGGCTGTAAGACTTGACGCGCTGACCTTTGACAGCAGGAACGAAACCGTAAAGAATATACTTCTTGCCCAGTCAAAGACCGAAATCGGCAAGGGAGATTATTCCGTCATTTTAAATCATGATATAATACAGGGGGATACAAAAAACAATGTTCAGAAAGACCGTACTCACACTCATTTTAAAGATAAAAAAACTGCTGACGCCATACGGCATAAATTTTGTCGGCGGTCAGGAGAACCTGCCCGAGCCGCTCAGCGAGGAGGAGGAAAACGAGCTTCTTGAAAGGATGAAAAACGGCGACGCTTCGGCTCGCGAACCGCTTATAGTCCGCAACCTGCGGCTTGTCGTGTATATTGCCAAAAAATTTGAGAATTCGGGTGTTTCGCAGGATGACCTTGTCAGTATCGGCACTATAGGACTTATCAAGGCGGCTAACACCTTCAAGCCGGAGAAAAATATCAAATTCGCCACTTATGCCTCAAGGTGCATAGAGAACGAAATTCTTATGTATCTGCGTAAAATTTCGGTACATAAAACAGACGTGTCCATCGACGAGCCGCTCAACGTTGACTGGGACGGAAACGAATTACTGCTCAGCGACGTGCTCGGCAGCGAGCCCGACGAAATAAACCGTTCTCTTGAAACAGAGGACGAAAAAAATCTGCTGTTAAAGACGGTCAGGGCTCTGCCCGAGAGGGAGAGGGTTATTATGACTCTGCGCTTCGGACTCGGCGGAGGCAGGGACTATACGCAAAAGGAGGTAGCCGATATGCTCGGCATTAGTCAGAGCTATATTTCACGGCTTGAAAAGAGGATAATTTCCCGCCTTCGCAGAGAACTTGAAAAGGTAATCTGAAATAAAAAATTTTTGCTTTTGTAAAAATATGAATTAAATATAAAATAAATAAAAAAATATATAAAAAAGTCTGTTTTTTCTTTTTCAGTTATGATATACTAAAAAAGTTAGATGAAACTGTTTAGATTTTCTGCTATTCCGGAGGTCCCGTTTTGGTATTTTCAAGCCTGACTTTTTTGTATATTTTCCTGCCTTTATGTCTGCTTTTTTACTTTATTGTCAAGGACATAAGGGTTAAAAATATTGTTCTTTTAATATTTTCTCTTTGCTTTTACGCATACGGAGAGCCAAAGTACATTTTCTTAATGGTGCTGACCGTGCTTGTCGATTATATCTGCGGTCTGCTCATTGACAAATACAGGGGGACAAAGTATTCAAAGCTGTTTCTTGCGGTTTCGGCTGTTATAACGCTTTCCTTCCTTGCGCTTTTCAAATACGCAGATTTCTTTGCGGAAAATGTCAACTCCGTATTTTCGGTTAATATCAGACCTCTCGGCTTCAGTCTGCCGATAGGTATTTCCTTCTATACCTTCCAGGCGCTTACCTATGTCGCCGATGTTTACAGAGGCAGGGTAAAGGTACAGCGCTCTTTCCCAAAGCTGCTGCTTTATGTTTCAATGTTCCCTCAGCTTATCGCGGGACCCATTGTCCGATACAGCGAGGTAGAGAAACAGCTTGCGGAAAGGCGGACAAGCATTATCGGCGCGTCCTCGGGAATACTCAGATTCAGCGTAGGACTTTTAAAGAAAACTCTTGTAGCGAATTATGCAGGCGAGCTTTGCTCGGCTCTGCTCGGGGACAATCTTGCAAAGACCTCGTCCCTCGGCGCTTTTGCAGGCATAATTGCGTTTACAATTCAGATTTACTTTGACTTCTCGGCATACTCCGATATGGCGATAGGTCTGGGCAAGATATTCGGCTTTGACTTCCCCGAGAATTTCAACTACCCCTATACCGCAAAGTCCGTAAACGATTTCTGGAGACGCTGGCATATGACGCTGTCGGGCTTTTTCAGAGATTATGTATATATACCTCTCGGAGGCAACAGAAAACGCTGGGCTGTCAATATGTTTACGGTCTGGGTGCTCACGGGCTTCTGGCACGGAGCGAGCTGGAACTATCTTCTGTGGGGACTTTACTATTTCTTCTTCCTTATGCTTGAGAAGGTCTATATAGGCGAGGGACTCAAAAGGATACCGTCCTTTATCGGACGCATCTATTCGCTTGCCGTTATTATCATCGGCTGGGCGTTCTTCTACTTTGAGGATATGGGCAGACTTCGTCTTTTCTTTAAAGATTTGTTCTTTGCAAACGGCTTCCTTTCTCTGTCGGACAGAACGGTTATCACGAATTATCTGCTTGTGCTCATAATCGGAATAATCTTCTCGCTCCCGATTGCAAAGGTGTTCAGGAATATCGGCTTTAAGCTTTCGGAGAATAAAAAGGGCAGAATTATAACAGGCGCAGTTCAGACCGCTGCCGTAATTATCTGTCTGCTTGTGTCGACGGCGTGTCTTGTCGGCGACAGCTATAATCCGTTTTTGTATTTCAGATTTTAGGAGGACAGTATGGCGGCTAAGAAAAATCAGGCAAAAAGATACAGCGTTACTTCCGCATACGCGGCTTTTGCAATTATCTGCGTATTCGTGCTGATTCTCATATTCTTCTTTGTCGGCAGTATCGTTACAAAGGACAGGGAGGTTTCCGTTCTTGAGAACAGAACTCTTGCAGGCAGACCTCATATTTCGGCAGGTGCCGTGCTTGACGGCAGCTTTGCAAAGGGACTTGACGAATACTTCTGCGACCAGTTCCCGTTTCGCGATAAACTGCTCGGCATAAACAGCAAAATCTCAAATAAATTCTCGCAGCTTTCCTTCGGCGACGACGGTATGGTAATCGTTGAGAAAGACGAAAAGGACGACTTCGCGGGACAGAGCATAGATTAAATCAGTTTTATCAGGGGTGATAATATGAAATACAATGTTGCCGTCATAGGCGGCGGAGTAGTGGGCGCTCTTATTCTGCGCGAACTCTCAAAATACGATTTGAGCATTGTTCTGCTTGAAAAGGAAAATGACGTCGCTATGGGCGCTACCAAGGCAAACAGCGCCATAGTTCACGGCGGCTTCGACGCAAAGACGGGAACGCTCAAAGCAAAGTTCAACGTCAGAGGCACCGAAATAATGCCTGAAATTTGCAAGGAACTTAACGTGCCTTACAGAAATAACGGCTCGCTTGTTCTCGCGTTTTCCGACGAGGAGGTCGAGCATATAAAGGAGCTTTACGCCAGAGGCGTTGCCAACGGCGTACCCGAGATTGAAATAATTGACGGCGACAGGGTAAGAGAGCTTGAACCCAATGTTTCCGATGAGGTTAAAGGAGCGCTTCTCTCAAAGACGGCAGGCATTGTATGTCCCTACGAGCTGACTATTGCCGCTACCGAGAACGCCGTTACCAACGGAGCGGAATTCCTCAGAAACTGTGAGGTAACGGCAATAAGAGAGGAAAATGACGTCTTTGTGCTTTCCACAACCCTCGGAGAAATCGAGGCGGATTACATAGTCAATGCCGCAGGCAACCATTCTGACGAGATTGCCGCCATGATAGGCGATAACAGTATTAAGTTAACTGCGAGAAAGGGCGACTACTATCTTCTGGACAAGTCCTACGGCGGAATGACGGACCACACGCTTTTCCAGTGTCCCAACAAAATGGGCAAGGGTGCGCTTATAACCCCGACAGTAGACGGCAACCTGCTGATAGGACCGTCTGCCGTTGACCAGGAGGACAAGGATGATGTCGATACATCTCCCGAGGGACTTGAATTCGTTGCGGCCAAGGCATTCAGGTCAATTCCTTCGCTTAATCTCAGAGGCGCAATTACCTCGTTTGCAGGTATTCGCGCACATGACGAATCAGACGATTTCGTAATCGGCTTTTCGGAAAAGAATTCAAAATTTATCAACTGCGCAGGCATTGAATCTCCCGGACTTTCCGCGGCTCCCGCAATAGCCGAATACGTTGAGAAACTTCTTACGGAGAAAATCGGCGCAAACAAAAAGGAAAGCTTTAATCCCGTAAGAGAAGCTCCCGTCCGTTTCCGTAATATGGCAAAGTCGGACAGAGAGCAGCTCATAAAGAAAAACAGCGCATACGGCAGAATTATCTGCCGCTGCGAAACGGTTACAGAGGGAGAAATCATAGACGCCATAAGAGCTCCTGCAGGGGCGAGAGATGTTGACGGCGTCAAGAGGAGAACCCGCGCAGGTATGGGCAGATGCCAGGGAGGATTCTGCGGCAGCAAGGTTGTCGAGATACTTGCAAGAGAGCTCGGCGTACCGATGAATGAAATTACAAAATTCGGACGCGGCTCAAAGATTATTTACGACAGGACAAAGTGAGGTGTGAAAAATTGCTTAATTACGATTTGGTAGTTGTCGGAGGCGGCCCCGCAGGTATGGCGGCGGCTCTCAAAGCTCGCGAGGAGGGTGTTGAAAAAATACTCATACTCGAGAGAGCTGACACTCTCGGAGGAATTCTTGAGCAGTGTATTCACACCGGCTTTGGACTTCATTACTTCGGCGAGGAGCTTTCGGGCCCCGAGTATGCAGGGCGCTTTATGAAGCAGGTCTATGATACCGATATTGACATCAAGACCGATACAATGGTGCTCGATATAAGCGACGACAATACTGTTACTGCGTGTAACAAATTTGACGGACTTCTTACTATCAAAGCCACGGCGATAGTTCTTGCTATGGGCTGCCGTGAAAGACCGAGAGGCGCGCTCTCGATAGCGGGCTGCCGCGCGTCGGGAATTATGACCGCAGGTACGGCGCAGAAGTATGTCAATATTGACGGCTATATGCCCGGCAAGACCGTAGTTATACTCGGTTCTGGCGACATAGGTCTTATTATGGCAAGGCGTATGACTCTTGAGGGCGCCAAGGTCAAGGCGGTCTGCGAGCTTATGCCTTATTCCGGAGGACTTACGAGAAATATCGTACAGTGTCTGGAGGACTTCGGTATTCCGCTGCGTCTTTCCTGCACGGTTGTCAAAACTCACGGCAGGGACAGACTTGAGGGCGTTACCGTCGCAAATGTTGACGAAAATCTCAAGCCGATTCCGGGCACCGAGGAGTACATACCCTGCGATACGCTTATGCTTTCCGTAGGACTTATCCCCGAGAACGAGCTTTCGCTCAATGCCGGTATAAAGCTTGACCGTATCACAAACGGTCCCACGGTTGACGAATACCGCGAAACCGAGCGCAGAGGCATATTTGCCTGCGGAAACGTGCTTCAGGTACACGACCTCGTTGACTATGTTACGGAGGAAAGTCAGATAGCGGGCGAGGGCGCCGCAAAATTCATTAAGGGCGAGAAAAAGACGGGCGAATTTATTTCCACGGAAGGAACCAACGGCGTCCGTTATATCGTGCCTCAGAGAATAAACAGAGAAACCGACAAGGACGTTAAGCTTTACTTCCGTGTCGGACAGGTCTTTAAAAATGTCAAGCTTGTCGTCAAATGCGGCGATGAGGTCATTATGTCGAGAAACAAAAAGAAAATGACTCCCGGCGAAATGGAAAACGTACTCATTAAGCTTGACACTGTAAAGTCGCTTTCGGGCGATAAAATCACGGTAACGGTAGAGGAGGCGTAAAAATGACAAAGAGAGAAATGATTTGCGTATCCTGCCCCATAGGCTGTGCGATAACGGTTGAACTTAACGACGCTAACGAGGTCGTTTCCGTAACGGGCAACACCTGTCCGAGAGGCGACAAATATGCGCGTCAGGAGTGCACACATCCCGAGAGAATGCTGACCTCCACCGTAAAGGTAGAGGGGGGAAGGCTTCCCGTCGTTCCCGTAAAATCGGCTTCGCCTCTGCCCAAGGAAATGCTTTTTGACTGTATGAAGGAAATCAATAAGGTTACGCTCACAGCACCCGTAAGAATAGGCGACACGGTAATTCACGATATACTTTCAACGGGCATTGACATAATAGCAACAAATGATGTTTTTTAATTGAATTCATAAAAAAGGAGAATGACAAAATGTCATTCTCCTTTATTTTAATTAACTTTATTTTGACTCAAGCAGGGTGGAAAGCTCGTCCATAAATGCGTTTATGTCCTTGAAATGACGGTAAACCGAAGCAAAACGGACATAGGCAACCTCGTCAATGTCCTTGAGCTTATCCATGGCAAGCTCGCCGATATGAATTGAGGTAACCTCACGGTCAAGCGAATTCTGAAGATTAAGCTCAATATCGTCAACGGCCTTTTCAAGAGTTTCAATGCTGACCTGACGTTTTTCACAGGCTCTCATCATACCTGCAAGCAGCTTGCTTCTGTCAAATACCTCTCTTGACTTGTCCTTCTTGATAACAAGAATCGGAACAGTCTCAATTATTTCATAGGTGGTAAAGCGCTTGCCGCACTTAATGCACTCTCTCCTGCGGCGTATTCTCTCGCCCTCGTCTGTGGGTCTTGAGTCGATAACCTTACTTTCTTCGCATGAACAAAACGGACACTTCATAATATCCCTCACATTTAAGTTAAAAATTTTCTATTTGCCATATGTTGTATTATATCACTTGTTTTTTTGATTGTAAAGTACTAAATATAATAATTCCATTTTTTGTGTGTTGAGCAGGGGAATAAAGCGAGTTATCATAGCTTTGAGGCGATATGAATGAAAGGCTTTTTGGTGCTTATAATACAGTGCGTCAGGGGAATGAATAAAATATCGAGATATTACATAAGATTCGGCGGCATGGTAGTTTGGCTGTCGCTGGTTGCCGCGCTTTTCTGCCACTTTTCGCTGGGGAGACTCGGCAACTTCGACACAATGCTGTATTACCGCCGCGAGTTTTTTATTCTTTTCCGTGATATGGCGGGGGCGGTATATGTGCCCGGACTTCTGGTGGAAATTGCAAGACTTCTCAATTTAAGAAATTGACATTTTACTTATATAATGATAAAATACAATTTGAATCGAAAGGATGGGATAATATGATTTGTCCTAAATGCAGAAATAAATTTCCTTCCACGGTCAAGGTTTGCCCGTATTGCAAAATTGACCTTATAGGCTACCTTGACGAGATTCCCAATACCGAGGAAGTATATCATCAGGCTACAGTCTTTGAAAAGGTTTTTTCAAAGGCAGAGAACGATATGGAATATCTCGAGCTTGAGGAGAATGAAATAGATAACGACGACGTTGACTTCAAGCCTATTGATTTCGCCTCTAAGGAGGAGGATCTCGACTATGTCGGTAACGCAGATATAGCCTTCGGCCCCAAAAGACCAAACGGACCCGATATGGTTCCCGAAAATACGGAAATTGAAATACCCGCAGAGGAGCCTGAAGCAGAAGAACCCGAAACGGTAACGGTAGAGACTGAAGAAGTCAAAGCGGAACCGCAGACAGCGGATTCGGAGAGCGAAACCTCGCGCTATGAGGAATATGTTGAGGCATATGAGCAGAGCTTAAACGAAGCCGAGGAAAAAGTCCCTGCTGAATTTGAGGACGAAATAAATGCGGCGTTTGACTCTCTGTCAGCCGAAACCGAGGGTTATGACGAAGCGGACGACATAAGCATTGACGAGATAAATTTTGAAGATTTTGAGGTTAATTCCTCACGCCCGAGAGCCGAAACGGAGCAGAGGGTGTATTTTGGACAGGATAATACGGCAAATGATGAGGAGGAACTCGCTCCCGTTGTTTACCGCTCGTCGTCAAAAAGAACTCACGCCGCAAAACAGGCAGAGCAGCCCGCGGCAGGTAAAAGCAGACTCGGCGGATTTATTCTTGCGCTTGCGGCAATACTTATCTGTATAAGCATAGTATGCTTTGTGATAGGCAAGACGGGTTCCGACCCCTTATCGCTTATCAAAACGGCACAGATTGCGCCTTTTGCAGGTTTGGAAGAGGTTGTTTCGCATACCATTATTTTTTAAAAAAACTATTGCATTTTAGCGTCTTGTATGATAAAATGTTCGGGCGCTGTAAAAAAACAGTCAGAAACGGAGGCCGTAAAAATGTCGGCAATACAGATTTTAATCGGAGCATTAGTAATTATTTCATCAATCATTATTATAGTAGTAGTCCTTATGCAGCAGAGCCGTGAGGCAGGACTTTCGGGCGCTATTTCCGGCGCGGCGGATACCTTCTTCGGTAAGAATAAGGGCAGAACCGTTGAGGCAAAGTTAGAGAAGTTCACAAAGTATTTCGGAATTTTCTTCTTTGTACTTATACTCGCAGCAACGGTAGTACTTCTTTTCTTAAAATAATTGCTTTTACGGCGGACTCATTCCGCCTTAAAATGAGCCATTAGCTCAGCTGGCAGAGCACTTGACTTTTAATCAAGGTGTCCGGAGTTCGATTCTCCGATGGCTCACCATAAAAAACGCACCCCTTGCGGGTGCATTTTTTTATGGTAAAAAAAGAGACGAGGAGAATCGAACGGAATAGTCCGTGTCGAGCGGTATGCCGAAGGCAGAGCGAGACGGACATAAAATAGACTTATTTGCGAAGCAAATTCGGCAAGTTGAAAACTTGCCGATTCTCCGATGGCTCACCTCGTCGTCATAAGCTCCATATCGCTCGTTTCCGCAAAAGCGAAAAGCTTGCTCATTCCGCTACTCCTCCTCTCCGCAAAAAGTCTCGTTCGTTTTTTCTGTTCGGTTGCAAGCGCCCTCTCAACGAAAAAATGTCGCTACCAACTTTTTGCGGTGTTTGCGGGTGCTTTTTTTTATGGTAAAAAAAGAGACGAGGAGAATCGAACGGAATAGTCCGTGTCGAGCGGTATGCCGAAGGCAGAGCGAGACGGACATAAAATAGACTTATTTGCGAAGCAAATTCGGCAAGTTGAAAACTTGCCGATTCTCCGATGGCTCACC
>SVOA01000028.1:18666-18923 GCA_015066635.1 Oscillospiraceae bacterium
GAGACGGACATAAAATAGACTTATTTGCGAAGCAAATTCGGCAAGTTGAAAACTTGCCGATTCTCCGATGGCTCACCATAAAAAACGCACCCCTTGCGGGTGCATTTTTTTATGGTAAAAAAAGAGACGAGGAGAATCGAACGGAATAGTCCGTGTCGAGCGGTATGCCGAAGGCAGAGCGAGACGGACATAAAATAGACTTATTTGCGAAGCAAATTCGGCAAGTTGAAAACTTGCCGATTCTCCGATGGCTCACC
>SVOA01000029.1 GCA_015066635.1 Oscillospiraceae bacterium
AACTCGCCGCCTTCGCTTTCAATATAGTGAAGCGAGTACTGAAACGGAATCTGAGCATAAGGCTTTGTGCCTTTATAATATGTACTGCTATCGGCTTACCAAAAATGCTTTTGAAAAAGAAAACGAGCCTGTTATCAAATATGATAACAGCGAGCATTATAAATGCTATTTAGACAGGTAACTTAATATGTGTTATAATTTATAATTGAGGTGATTTTATGTTAGGAGCAATTATAGGCGATATTGTCGGTTCAAGATTTGAATGGGAAAACAACAAGACAAAGAATTTTGAATTGTTTACAGACAAATGCGATTTTACCGATGACAGCATAATGTCAATAGCGCTTTGTCAGGCTTTGCTTGAGTTCAACGGAGATTATGACGACCTGAGCGAAAAGGCGATTAAATATATGCGTTCTGTCGGTCAGTACTATCCGCATCGCGGCTTCGGCGCGCATTTTTACCGCTGGCTTTTCAAGGAAGCATACCCCGAGCCGTATAACAGCTTCGGCAACGGTGCGGCTATGAGAGTAAGCGCCTGCGGCTTTGCCGCCGAAAATCTTGAACAAGTATATCGTAACTTTTGGCGCAGGATCCTCTTTCAAGCGTAGAGATGTCAGCCTTATTGATTGGGGACTGGAAGGAAAACTCAGAGAGGAAGATAAGTTGCGGACTGATCTAATTGCCCTTGCAATAGATAATAATGATTATGAGATGCTAGACAAACTCCATGCCAGAGAAGTTCCTCAATTATATTGGCAAGCAGATTATTACGCAGTACAAGGGATTGAGATTATTGGCGGTTATAACGAAAGACTGATAAAGCACATAGCATCTTCAAAAAATGAGCAAATTCTCGATTATTTCACTGACACCTTTACTGTTCCGGACAGAGCAGTTGCCAAAGATGGCAGTAGGCGTACTCATACGTTCCAATATCCGTTTATCTCTGAACTGCTTGACCAAATGATTCTTGAAAACTCAGATTTCTTGGAAACGGCATTAAAGAAATGCTTGAAATATAATGAGATGGTATATAACCGACTTAAAGAACTGATTACAACCATAAAAAATGATCCGTATTATTCTGAAGAATACAAGAAGGATATGTGCATTATGGTATGCAAACAGAGTTTTGCTTTTATTGAAGAGGGCAACTTCGTGTTATTTGATGCACGCTATTCTGACAAGAACTATGATGGACTTATAACCAACATTGCGCATATCAAAAAGATACCAAAAACTCCTATTCTTAAACATTTAGCTGAAGAGTTGAACGAATCATACGAAAAGATTATTAATATCACAGAACATTTGGAGGAGATCTGATTATGTCAAAATGGTGCTTTGATTATGAAACCGGCGAATTTGCAAATATTGAACGTGACGGTTTTAATGTAGACAGAGGCGAATACACTTACAACTGGGATGATAGTGAATATCGCCGTGAAGAAGAGGAAGAAATACAAGAAATGTTTAGAATGATTGATGACGAGGACATTGACTGGTGATTGTTGGATGCTTATCTCCTTTCACATCCGATAGTCACATTATTCTCACCATGGTGAAAGCCCTTGACTTGATACAGTCAAGGGCTTTTTGATTTTGCTCATATTAACCATTGTCTAGTTTTGCAAATCAAGTTTGAAAAAAGAATTGAAGCATTCCGAAATCACTTAAGTAATAACAGAATGCCTCAATTCCCTTGAAGTACATAAATAATAACAGCAAATGTCAAGCTGCCTTCCGGTAAAAAATTCTCCTGTGAAGAATTGCTTTAATTGAATTATAACACATCATATAATAATTTCAAGTCATTCCAAATAGCAAAGTACATATATTCGGACTTTGATTACAAAAAATCAACAGGCTGCGCGAAGTACAGCCTGTTTTTTTATTATTGTTATATATTTTTACTGCCAATATAGCTATTCCGTTCTCTGTCATCCCTCAAATTTTTCGCGGTTTATCCAGAGACCGAGAGCGGGGTTGGGGATATAATAAATCTCCTCGCCGTCAACGGTGTTGTAACCGTATTTCAATTTGTCGGGGTTGTACTTTTGTGCCGTTTCGTAATAATCTGACGCATTAAAGCCGACCGAGGCAATTTCCTCTTTTGTGATATTCTTTACGGCATAAGTAATGGTAAACCTGCCGTCCGACGAGCCGTGTATAAGGTGCGCCGCAGCACCCATATTCTCACGCAAATCGGTGTTTTCGGGTTTTCTGAATTCCTCAAGCGTTTTCAGTCTGCCCCTGTAACCGTATTTGCGGATAAGCTCGTCAACCCTGTCATCCTCGCCGAAGCGTTCTACGCCCGGCGCAAGGATAATCAGTTCGCCGCCGTCAGCCATCGCCATACGGGTACGGTAAACCGCCTTGTTTCCGAGCCAGGTGCTCTTGAATTCGGAAGGGTCAAGATAGACCACGCATTTTTTCAGCCCGTGCTCAACGAAGTCTATATTCTTCTGCTGAGCAAGCTTGACTGCATTTGTTAGACACTCTCTGCCCTCGCCGATAAAAATTCCGTGCGTGTGTATGTTTCCGCCCGGTGCGGTTGTTACCGTCAGAACGAACATTATGGGTCGGTCCTTCAGAAAATGCTCCATTCCGTAGTCAAACACTCTGCGGACGGGAGTATGGTCCTTGCCCATCATACGTTCCATACCGTAAACGGCGCCGACCATATGAGATTTGTTTATCATTTCGCTGCCGCCGACTCCGACAAAGAGGTTCTTGGAGTGGTTTGCCATACCGATAACCTCATGAGGCACAACCTGACCCGGAGAAATAATAAGGTCATAGCTCTCATCCATTACAAGACGGTTTACCTCTGCCGTAACGGGTTCATTCCAAAGTCCTTCAGTTATTTCGGAAAGGAATTCGGCAGGAACCTCTCCGAGTCTGACAACATCCGTGCGCCAGTTGTGAACGAGCATTCTGTCGTACGGAATATCGCCGAACATGGCTTTCCACTGCTCTTGCGTAACAGCGACATGAGTGCCGAGCGCAGGCATAATATCAACCTGTACGCCCTGCTCTGTCAGCGTGTGATAATATACATTTGTGATATAGCCCGCGCCCGAGTGAAAACGGGTAAAGTCTGGCGGAAGAATCAGAACCTTCTTTAAAGAACGCCCTTCCAGCGATTTGAGAAGGGCTGTTTTTATTTCTTCCTTTGTAAGACCGTTGTCCGATTCTGCAATTAAATATATATCCTTCATCAGTCATTCTCCCAAAGAAAATGTTTTACGGCGTTTGCTACGCCGCTGTTGTTACAGTCATCAGTAATGAACTCCGCCGCGCGTTTAACCTCTGCGTCTGCATTTCCCATAGCGACGCCGATGCCTGCCGCTTTGAGCATGGTAATATCGTTTAAATCGTCGCCGAATGCCATAGTCTGAGAAATCGGAATACCGAGATGCTCCGCAAGTTTTTTAAGCGCATTTCCCTTGGTTGCCTCCCGACTGTTGACTTCTATGTTATTGACAATAGAAGTCGTTACCACGAGGTCGGGGAACTCCGCGGGAAGTTTTCCGAGCATTTCGGAACGAAGCTCCATATCCTTAAAGAAGGCCTGAACCTTCTGTACTCCGTGAGCCTGCTGTTTAAGGTATTCCTTGAGCTCGGGTACGGGAGTGCGGAGGTTTTTTATCATCTCAAGGCTGTGTATATTCGCGGCATAGCGGTCAGCCGTATCGTAAAACCTTTGCGTTATTCTGCCCCAGCCGTCCTGATAACAGTCATATATGACGTCTATTCCGTCGAACCGCTCCATAACGGAAACAGCGCGTTCCCACGGGATTTCCGAGCCGCATACGGTTCTGCCGTTTACAACGTCATAAACCTGAGCGCCGTTTATTGAAATGACGTAACGCACATAGGGAAGTTTCCTGATTATCTCGGGCATACCGAGGTAAAACCTGCCCGTAGCGGGAACGATTTCAATTCCCTGCTCTGCCGCTTTTTCAAGCGCCGCGGAGTTCTCATATGACAGATTTTTATCGGAATCAAGCAAAGTTCCGTCAAGGTCAAGAGCAATGAGTTTAATGTTATGCATTGTATGTAGTAGCTGCCGTATCGCCGCCGTGTCCCGTCCAGTTGGTATGGAAGAACTCGCCTCTGGGAGCGTCTGTTCTCTCGTATGTGTGAGCACCGAAGTAGTCGCGCTGTGCCTGAAGCAGGTTTGCGGGCAGACGTTCTGTGGTATAACCGTCAAAGTAGCTGAGCGCCGAGGTCATCGCAGGCGCGGGAATGCCGTACTGAACCGCCGCCGCCGCAACCTTACGCCACGCAGGGACAAGCTTCTCTATGGTTTCCTTGAAATAAGGATCGAGTATAAGATTAGTAAGTTCGGGGTTACTGTCAAAAGCTTCCTTGATTTTGCCGAGAAATACGGAACGGATAATACATCCGCCGCGCCACATAAGGGCAATACCGCCGTAGTTCAGATTCCAGCCGTAGTGCTCAGCCGCAGTACGCATAAGAGTATAGCCCTGTGCATACGAAATAATCTTGGAAGCAAAAAGGGCCTGACGGATAGCCTCGACCATTTCCGCCTTATCGCCTTTAAATTCTGGGATTTTTCTCGAGAATACCTTGCTTGCGTGAACTCGCTCGTCCTTCATTGCCGACAGACATCTTGCAAATACCGCCTCGCCGATAAGGGTAAGCGGAACGCCCTCGTCAAGAGCCGCAATGCCTGTCCATTTGCCCGTGCCCTTCTGCCCCGCCGTATCGAGAATTTTCTCAACGAGAGGCGAACCGTCCTCGTCCCTGTATGCGAGGATGTCGCGGGAAATCTCAATAAGATAACTGTCAAGTTCTGTTTCGTTCCACTTTTTAAAGGTTTCGTGCATCTCGTCATAACTCATACCGAGAAGGTCGCGCATAAGCTGGTAAGCCTCGCAGATTAACTGCATATCGCCGTACTCAATGCCGTTGTGAACCATTTTAACGAAATGTCCTGCTCCGTTTTCGCCTACCCAGTCGCAGCACGGCTCGCCGTTCTCGACCTTTGCACAGATTCCCTGAAGTATTGGTTTAACAAAGGGCCATGCGGCAGGAGAACCTCCGGGCATCATACTCGGTCCCTTCAATGCGCCTTCTTCGCCGCCGGAAACGCCTGTGCCGATATAGAGCTTGCCTTTGGACTCGACATATTCCGTTCGGCGAATTGTGTCGGGGAAATGCGAATTGCCGCCGTCAATGATGATGTCGCCGTCCTCAAGCAAAGGAAGAAGCTGATCAATCAGCGCGTCAACCGAAGCGCCTGCCTTAATCATCATAAAGACCTTGCGCGGTTTTTCGAGATTTGCTACAAGCTCCTCAAGACTGTGGCAGCCGATTATGTTTTTGCCGTTTGCACGGCCGTTTATAAAATTATCTACCTTAGATGTTGTACGGTTATATACCGCAACCGTGAAGCCCTTGGACTCCATATTCATTACAAGGTTTTCGCCCATTACGGCGAGACCGATTAAACCTATATCTGCTTTTTTCATTTCAGATTATCTCCTTTTTATCTCTGTACACGGGCATTGCCCTTGTAAATATCCCATACCTGTTTTTCGTCGGCCGGCTCTGCGTAATCGTTCAGACTGCTTGCCGCAAGCACCCCGCTTGCCCAGCCGAATTGCAGCCATTTGTCAGGAGTCCAATCATTAAGGACGCCGTAGAGAAGTCCGCCCGAGAAGCCGTCTCCGCCGCCGATACGGTCCATAACCTGAATAGGTCTCGGCTCCTCAATATACCACTTGCCGTCAGCCCAGAGAATTGCTCCCCAAAGATGCTCATTCGCCGAAATTACCTGACGCAGCGTAGTTGCATAAGCTCTTGCCTGCGGATATTTCTCTCTGACCTGATCAATCATAACCTGAAAACGCTCAATTTTGGAGGCGAGTTCCCTGCCGCCTGCCTCAGGGCCTTTAAAGCCCAGACAAAGCTGGAAGTCCTCCTCGTTGCCGACAAGTATGTCGGCTATCGAAGCAATTTCGTGGAAAGCCTTGCTCAGCTCCTCCTCGCGTCCCTTCCAGAAGGTTGCGCGGTAGTTAAGGTCAAAGCTGACAAGCGTGCCGTACTTCTTGGCTGTTTTGGCAACCTCAAGGCAGCATTTTGTAGTCTGCTCACTCATAGCGGCGATAAGTCCCGAAAGGTGCAGAATTCCTACGCCCTCCTCTCCGAATATACGGTCAAGGTCAAAATCGTCCGCCGACAGAGTTCTGCCGACCTCGCCTGCGCGGTCATTCCACACTCTCGGCGCTCTGAGTCCAAAGCCCGAATCGGCGATATTGAACTGATGTCTGTATCCCCAAGGACCACCCTGCTCGACATCTTTTCCTTCAAATCGGATATTGCGCGCGCGAAGCTGACGCTTGATGAAATCCGCCATCGGAGAACCCTCAACGAATTTCGTCATAACAAGGCATTCTTTACCGAGGCTTGACGCAACATTCAGCACGTTGGTCTCGGCAGAGGTCGCCTGTAAGTAAAACAGATTGCTGTTCTGTACCGCCATACGGTCCTGCGGCGTAATGCGCAGTCCCATACTGGTTACTGTAGCAACCGCATATTTTTTCATAATAAACACTCCTTTGCAAAAAGGTTATTCTCTATAAAATATATCATAATATTTTATCATATCAATATACGAAAATCAAGAATTTCAAAAACTATTGTTCTTATTCAAATTTGACACCCATATGCTTTTTACAGTGTATAAGATTTTCCTGTTCTTCGCTCTGCGTCAATATATTTATAAAAGCAGAAAACGACGGACAGTCAAACAGTTCTTTTTTCACACTTATATAAAGTTAAAATTATTGACGAAATAATATGAGCTGATATATAATAAATTTTAAGGATTGGCGGTAAACGCTTTAATTCAGGGAAAGGGCTAAATATATGGATATCATCAGAGATTTTATTATCTTAATTCCTCTTTTAATTCAGCTCGCGGGCTTAACGCCCATCGTACTGCTTGAAAAATATATCAGCAAAAAGCAAAAGTATATAATGCTGGGTATCATAGCCTCAGTTTTCCTGCTGATATTACAGAACTGCGGCGACTATATAACATCAAATATCGTGTCGTCACCTACATATAGAACGCTATTCAGTATTATGGGTTACTGTCTGCGCCCGCTGATACTTATTCTTTTTTGTCAGCTCGTTCAGCCATACAAAAAGCATATTATCCCGAAAATCTTTGTTGCACTTAATGCGCTTGTCTATTTGACTGCTCTTTTTTCCGGTATTGCCTTCTATATTTCCGACGGCAATCATTTCATGAGAGGACCTCTCAGTTTTACTGTATATTATGTCAGCGTACCCCTGCTTATATATCTCGCTTACTGCACCGTTTACGAATACCGTCACGGGTCGACAAGTATTTGGGTGGCAATAATAAATGTTGCAATTATCGGATTAGGTGCATTTTTGGACATTACTCCAATGTATATCGACTACCCTGTTTCATATCTTACTATTGCAGTCGTAAGCTGTACCCTGTTTTACTACATCTGGCTCCATCTGCAATATGTCAAAGAGCACGAAAATTCACTTATGGCTGAACAACGAATAAAGATAATGATGTCTCAGATTCAGCCACATTTTCTGTATAACACGCTTGCCACTATTCAGTCGCTCTGTCTGACCGACCCAAAGGAAGCGGCAGCGATAACAGGCAAATTCGGAGCATATCTACGAAGCAACCTTGACTCGCTGGAGAAGCCCGATCTGATACCGATAAAGAAGGAACTTGAGCACACAAAGGTTTACGCTGAAATTGAAATGAAGCGTTTCCCGAAAATCAACGTTAAATATAACATAGAAGCTGACAGCTTCCTTGTCCCCGCGCTTACGGTACAACCGCTTGTTGAGAACGCAATACGCCATGGTGTGCGCAACCGCGAGCACGGTCTGGTCGAAGTCACAACCAAAAAAACGGATGATGGCTATGTGATAATAATTAGCGATAACGGCATAGGCTTCAATATTGACAAGCCCTTACCGTCAGACAAGTCACATATCGGAATTGACAATGTAAAAGAAAGAATATCCGAGATGTGCGGCGGCACAATGATCATTGACAGCCGTATAAACAAAGGTACGGTTATCACTATAACATTACCGGAGGGATAACCATGAGAATTATATGCGTTGACGATGAACCACTTGTTCTGAACCTCATTGTTCATCTGTGTAACCAGCTACCTCAGACAAGTGACGTCAAAGGCTTTTTAAGCCCGTTTGAAGCTCTTGATTACCTCAAGAGCAACCATTCCGACATAGCTTTTCTGGATATTGATATGCCCGAAATGAACGGAATAAATCTCGCGGTAAAAATTAAAGAACTTCATCCCGATACAGCGATAGTTTTCCTTACGGGATACTCTCAGTACGCTGTCGAGGCGTTTAAAATTCATGCCAATGGATATCTTTTAAAACCCATTGAGAAGGAAAAGCTGGAGGCAGAAATAGACCATATTCTCAGCGCAAAGGAGAATACTGAATATCCTCATATTTTCGCAAAAACCTTTGGCGTTTTTGACTTCCTTATTGACGGTAATCCCGTCCATTTTGCGAGGTCAAAATCAAAGGAATTACTCGCCTACTTAATCGACAGACAGGGCGCGGGCGTAAAAAGGGCGGACGCCTTTGCAGCGCTATATGAGGATAAACTTTATGACCGCAAAATGCAAAAACAGTTTGACGTAATAGTTCAGAGTCTTAAAAAAACTCTTGCCGAAAACGGCATAGGCGAAATTTTTGAGTCGAAATCAGGTGAGCTTCGCGTAAACACGGATTTGTTTGACTGCGATCTGTACCGTCTTTTAAAGGGCGATGTGCAAGCAGTTAACTCTTATCGCGGAGAGTATATGACCTCATATTACTGGTCAAGCATGACTGAAGCTTTTATCGACAGATCGACTAATAAGAAATAACATAAAAGAAAAAAATGCGCTTTCCGGTTCGGAAAGCGTATTTTTTATGTACGGAAAATGTACATTTTTTCAAAAAAATCAAAAATATGCCCGTTTTTGTTGGACATTTGTTAGACATTCCCTTTTATTATAGTATAGAAATATTATTTATATGTTTTTATTACTCATTGGAGGTGTAGAAAATGATTTGCAAAAACAAAAAATTCAAAAGCATTTTAAGCGTTGTTATCTGCGCTTGCATGCTATTTGGTCTTACTCCTGTTTTTGATATTCAATCGGTTGCGTTAACCACAAGCGTAAGCTCGCTTGCAGGCCTTACTGCGGCACTTACCGATAGCGACATCGATGAGATTATAGTTACTCAGACTATTACTCTTCCCAACGGGACAGAGCTTTACGGTAACGGCAAGACAGTACGCGCCGAGATTACGGGTGTTGATGAGCAGGGTATTGTTCAGAACGGCTCGGATTATACTGTTTTCAAAACTGCTTCAGATGCAACTGTTCATATTTACGATATGACAATCATGGGCGGTTCGATATCTGCGGTTATCAACGAAACCGGTAAACTCTATCTCGACAACGTCACAATAACCCGTTCAGGTTCCGACGACAACGCCGGCGGCGGACTTAAGAATGGCGTTCAGAACCTTTCAGACGGTAAGAATACTTCTCATAAAACGGCTTACGTTATTATGAAAAATTCAAGTATCGTCCGTAATGTTGCTATCTATGGCGGCGGCTTTATGAATTACGGCACACTGATTATGGATGGCTGTTCGCTTTCGGAAAACCGTTCAATTAACGTTGCAGGCGGCGGCGGAGCAGGTGAAAACGAAGGCTATGCATATCTCAACAACTGTACGGTAGCCAACAATACCAGTTCCGAAATCGGCGGCGGTATCAATGTCTGCAAGGGTGGCGAGCTCTATATTATGAACTGCACCTTTACGGGCAACGTTACCTATTGCAACGGCGGCAACAACTTCGGCGGCGCTGTAGGCGACAACGACTGCGTTGTTAAGGCTGTCAACAGTATTTTTGCCAACAACTATTATATCAATAAATCAACTCAGACCGTTACTCCCAACGACATTGGTCTTTACAGCGGTAACGATGTTACGGCTTACAACTCAATAGTCGGCACAGTTTCCGGCGGTACAGCTACTCTTGAGAACTGCTCGTCAAATACCGATAATCTTTTTGCGGCGTATGTAACGGGTAATGTTCTTGCCGGCGACGGCACAGAGTCAACCGCAGACTTCAGCAAGCCCGCAGTTGTTCAGAACGCTTCGGGCGAGCTGTACACACCCGTCAGCGGTGATTATCAGGGCGACATTGAAGGCGTTCCGACTTATTTTGATTATTCGGATCTCGACAATATCAGAATGTATTTTACCGACGAAGATGACACCACCTTCTTCGCAGGCAGCGCGGTTGAACCGACAGATATGCCTGTAGGCAATGCTCTTGACGACAGCGAAAGAGAAACAACTCTCATCGGTTCGTCAAATTCTCTCGGCGAGGGCAAAACAATCTATACCATTAAGGTTAAGGCATCTGAGCACGGCTCAATCAAGGGCGGTACAATTTACGGCGATAGTTATATCGTTATAACCGACGGTTCTGTTGTCAGTGCAGAAGAAATCATTACAGTCAAGCTTGAAGCTACTCCCGACAGCGGCTACTATTTCAGCAAATGGCTCTTCGAGGATGCCAACGCAGTAGTTGAGCCCCCCGTAAGCGCAAGCAGCATTACAGCTCTTGAAAGCGCAATTGCACAAGCAGGCAGCGCAACCTCAGGCACAAGGCGCAGAACTGCAGCTCAGGCAATCAAAACAGCAATTATCAACATTACCACAACAAACGCTGAGATTCAGGCGATTATCACCACAGCAAGAAATAGTACAATAAGCAACTATTCAAATGTTAGTACGACTGCTCTTCAGAATTGGGTTACACGTGCGCAGAACATTATAGACATTAACAATGAAGTGGCTTCCGGCGGCGGCTGGACTGAGGTTTCGGGCAACAACCCCTATGAGTTTGTTGTTGACCGGAACATTTCCCTTAAAGCTGAATTCGTTGCTCAGGCTCCCAATTACACAGTAACCTTCCACTCAAATACAGAGCCGGAAACAACTGTTACACAGACATTTGCGGCAGGTCATTACACCGCAAACCTTACGGCTAACAGCTTCACAAATGACGGTCAGCCTTTCCTCGGATGGGCACTCGTAGATTGCGGCGACGTTGAGTATGCCGACGGCGCGAGCTTCACGGCTAACGGTAACGCAGACCTCTATGCACGCTGGGGCTACACGGTTGACTACAACGCAAACGGCGGACGTAATGCTCCCGATTCACAGATTAAAAATCCCGGCGCGGATCTTAAAATCTCAGGCGTAGCTCCCACAAGAGACGGCTACACCTTCAAGGGTTGGGGACTTTCGGCTGACGCTTCTGACGCAGTTCTTCAGCCGGGCGATGTATACGGCGTTGACAAAAATGTTACGTTCTATGCAATCTGGGATCAGCTTAAAGCTCCCACCGTTCTCGACGACACGCTTGACAACGGCTATCTCAACGTTCCTTATTCGGATACGATTGAAACCGACCAGGATGCAATTTTCATCCTTACCGACGGTTCAGTTCTTCCAGACGGACTTACGCTTTCAAAGGACGGTACTCTTTCGGGTACTCCGACCTCGACGGGAACCTACACCTTCTCAATTGCACTTTATAATAAGGAAGACGTTAGCTTAACAAACGCTTCAACAATAACAATTACTGTTACTATCGCGGATCCCAAGGCCGCTCTTCAGGACCTTGTCGATCAGGCAAATACGGTTGATCAGAACAACTACACCTCAGAAACCGCTGAAAACCTTCAGGACGCCATTGACGACGCTCAGGCGGTTCTTGACAATCCTAACGCAACTCAGGACGAAATCAATAACGCTATTGAGGAACTCACAGATGCTCTCAATCAGCTCGCTCTTGACAAGTCCGCACTTGCGGCGGCTATAGCTCAGGGTAATTTAATTGCCGAGGATCCCGCAGAGGCAGGAAAGTACACCGCTGATACTCTCAGCGTTCTTGAAAATGCTCTCACGGCAGGCGAAATCGTTTATGCCAATACAAATGCAACTGCAGAGCAGATAGCTTCTGCTACTCAGGCAATTCTTGACGCTATCAATTCTCTTTCACGCATCATTGACAAGGACGATCTTCAGAATCTTGTTAACGAGGCTAATGCAATAAATCAGGACGATTATACGGATACAACTTCGGATGCTCTTCAGGATGCAATCGACGACGCTCAGGCGGTACTTGACGATCCGAACGCTACCGACGAGGAGATTCAGAACGCTTACGAAGCGCTTGAGAATGCAATTAACAACCTCATTGACAGAAGCGAGCTTGCAGACGCAATAGAGGACGGCAACGTTATAGTAAACGGCGATACCTCGGCCTATACTTCCGAAAGCGTTCAGGCGCTTGAGGAGGCCATAGCAGCCGGCGAGACAGTATATAACGATCCCGACGCTTCTCAGGCTGAAATTGATGCGGCTACTGAGGCTATCAGGGATGCTCTTGAGGATCTTCTTGAGGAAGCGGTTGATAATGCTGAAGATATTGTAAACAATAATTCAGATAATTACACCGATGAAAGCATTCAGGCGCTTGAGGACGCTATCACGGACGCCGAGGATGTAATCAACAATCCGAACTCGACTCCCGATGAGATAAAAGACGCAATAGAGGCTATCGAGAATGCAATTAATAATCTCGTTGACAGAAGCAAACTTGCAGACGCAATAGAGGACGGCAACGTTATAGTAAACGGCGATACATCGGCCTATACTCCCACAAGCGTTCAGGCGCTTGAGGAGGCCATAGCAGCCGGCGAGACAGTATATAACGATCCCGATGCTTCTCAGGCTGAAATTGATGCGGCTACCGAGGCTATCAGGAATGCTCTTGAGGATCTTCTTGAGGAAGCTGTTGATAATGCTGAAGATATTGTAAACAATAATTCAGATAATTACACCGATGAAAGCATTCAGGCACTTGAGGACGCTATCACGGACGCCGAGGATGTAATCAACAATCCAAACTCAACTCCCGATGAGATAAAAGACGCGATTGAGAGTATTGAAAACGCAATCAATGGACTTACACTCAAAGTAATAACTCCCAAAGCTTCATCCGACATCCATGTCGACAGAAACACCGGAACAGAGTACACCTACATGGTAGGTATTTATCCTGACGCAAACTCTGTTGCCGACATTAAGAATCAGCTTGAAAACGAAGGCACAACGATTATCATTCTGAGAAATGATGTTGAGCTTACAGCTGATGAACTTGTCGGTACGGGATGCGTAGTTAAATGCGTTTCAAAGAACGATCCTTCAATTGTTTACGAAATTGCAACAGTTATTCTTTACGGCGATGTGAACGGCGACGGACGTGTGGACTACGACGACAAAGAACTTGTCAAAGCAGACGCATTTGAGGATGCAAACAATATTCAGGCAGACACGGTATTCTATATAGCAGCCGACCTGTCAAAGGACAGAACAATTGACGCTTTCGACTATTTCGATCAAGACGGTATCATTAGCGGAGTTAGACCGTTCGACCAGACGCTTACGCTTTATAAAGATTAAGCGCACACACCACAAAAAGAAGGGACTGCCCGGCAGTTCCTTCTTTTTATATTTCAATATTATATCTTGTAAACTAATACTCAATATGCTATTATCAAATTGTAGTTTATAAGGAGGCGAAGAAAATGGACAGTGCAAAAAAATACAGTGTAGTAATCGACACAGACAAGTGTATCGGTTGCGGAAAATGTGTTAAGGACTGCGTTGCCTCGGCGCTTTATCTTGCAGACAGGAAAGCAAAAATCAGAGAGGGCTGTATAGAATGCGGCCATTGCTTTGCCGTTTGTCCGGCAGAGGCGATAGATATGCCCGGGTATGACAAAACGGATTGCGTTAAGATTACGGATTTAAGTGAAATTGAATCTGAAATTCTGCTTCAGGGTATAAAAAGCAGACGGACCGTAAGGCAGTACAAGGATATTCCCGTCGAGAAAGAAAAAATCGACAGAATTCTCAAGGCAGGTCAGTATGCGCCGACGGGTTCAAACTCGCAAAACGTTGCGTTTACAATTCTCGGTTCAAAGCAGGCTGAATTGGAACACGAATGCGTTAAAATCTTTAAGGCGGGAGTCGGCATCGGTTCTCTTTTTTCAAAGAGTCTGCGAAACACTAAAATCACCGACGACTTTTTCTTTAAGGGCGCTCCGCTTGTAATCGTCGTTTCGGGACATAACGCAGTCAATGCAACCATAGCGAGCGCATATATGGAGCTTGAAGCCAACTCTATGGGACTCGGCGTGCTTTACAGCGGTTTTTTCTGCGCGTGTACGAAACTGAGTTCAAAGGTTAAATCGGCTCTCTGTCTCCCGAAGGGACACAAGGCGGTAACCTGCCTCATAATCGGCTATCCCGATGTAAAATATGAGAGAATTCCTCCGAGAAAAGAGCATAGAATAAATACGCTGTAAAACGGTGAATATATGAAGAAGTGGGATTTTTACACATCAAAGGAAATAAAGCCGCAAGGCTGGCTTCGCCGTCAGCTCAGTATTCAGGCAAAGGGACTTTCGGGCAACCTTCACAAGGTCTGGCCAGACATCAGAGACAGCGCCTGGACAGGCGGGAACCGTGAAGGCTGGGAAAGAGTTCCCTACTGGCTCGACGGTTTTATTCCGCTTGCATATCTGCTTGATGACGCGGATCTTATCTCCGTTGCAAAGAAGTACATAGACGCAATTCTGTCGCGTCAGGAAGCGGACGGCTGGATATGTCCGCTCAAAAACAACGAGTCGAGAAGCAGGTATGACACCTGGGCTCTCCAGCTTATTCTGAAAACTCTTACGGTTTACTATGAGTGCTCGGCTGACGGGAGAATTCCCGAAGTCATATACAAGGCTCTGCGTAATTATTACGACTTGTTAAAAAGCGGGGAAATCTCTCTGTTCCACTGGGGCAAATTCAGGTGGTTCGAGACCTTTATCGCGATGAATTTTATATACGGAATTTACCGCGAGGAGTGGATAAAAGACCTTGCAATTCTTCTCAAAGAGCAGGGCTTTGATTACGGCAAAGCCGTCAAATTGTGGAAAACCCCTCTGAGAATCTGGCGTTTCGAAACACATATTGTCAACCTTACAATGATGCTCAAAAGCGAGGCAGTTTCACACGGACTGCTCGGCGAGGAATATACGGACAATGCGGAAAAACTGCGTGAAATACTCGACAGATACAACGGCACGGTATTCGGGGGCTTTACGGGAGACGAGTGTCTGTCGGGCATAAGTCCCGTTCAGGGTACGGAGCTGTGCTCGGTAGCCGAGCAGATGTATTCTTACGAGCAGCTGTTTGCCTTTACGGGAGACAGAAAATGGGCAGAACGCCTTGAAGTTTTGGCATTTAACGCCCTTCCCGCAACGATAAGCGAGGATATGTGGACGCACCAATACGACCAGATGGTAAATCAGATTGCCTGTGAAAAATTCTTTTTAAAAACTCCCTTCGGCACAAACGGTCCGTCCGCGCATCTTTTCGGGCTGGAGCCGAATTACGGCTGCTGTACGGCAAACTTCAGCCAGGGTTTCCCGAAGCTTGCGCTATCGTCTTTTATGCACAGCGGAAACACAATTATAAACTCGGTCATGCTCCCCTGCAATCTTGAAACGGACGGAATCACAATCGAACTTGAGACCGACTATCCGTTTGAGAATAAAATGAATTATTCCGTAAGCGCAGAAAAGGAATTTGACTTCATTATACGCATACCCTCTTTTGCCGAGAATTTAAAAGTCAACGGTAAAAATTCAGAGACAAAGGACGTAGAAATTCACATAAAAAAGGGAGAAACCAAAATATCTGTCGAATTCGACGCTCCCGTTTATTTAATGCAAAGACCGAATAATTTGTTTGCGGTTCGGAGAGGTTCTCTGATTTACTCGCTCCCCATCCCTTACAGAAAGCGGATGCGCGAGTACACCAAAAATGGCGTTGAGAGAAAGTTCCCATACTGCGACTACGAGCTGATACCGACAGGTAAATGGAATTACGGTTTTTGCAGCGACGGTTTTGAAACAAAGTACAACGGCGTTGAATACGCGCCGTTTTCGGAAACCCGTCCGCCCGTTACCGTTACGGCAAAAATGCAGAGAATCAACTGGGGACACAGATTTATGTTTCCCACCGTCTGCGCAAAGGTGCCAAAATCGAGGAAGCCCGTTTCGGATAAAACAGAAATCGAGCTTTATCCCTACGGCTGTGCAAAGCTCCGTATGACAGAAATGCCGATAATTGAAGAATAAAACCGCCCCCTCGGGTTTAAGCCCGAGGGGGTTTTCGTTGCAATAGATATTCGGTAATAAAAAATCAGTCAAAAATCTGTCCCGGCAGTTTCAGTTTTATCTTAGGCGGAAAAGAGCTGTCCAATTCTTCGACGTCCTTATCGTCAACATAGTAACCCTGCGGGATCTGATAAACGCCCGTAACATTATCAAGAAAGCCGTTTTTCAGTTCCCTGCAAAGAAAAAATGACGAGTCGGCATCTTCGGGCAGGTCGTGATATCTGATTCCGAATTTGCTTGCAAAGTCAAATCCGCTCTTACCGTACGGATTGTATAATAGGTGTTGTTCATTTTTTCTCCTTGATTTTAGTTAAAAAACATCTATTATTCTTTTGAAGGCTGTTTGCTCAAAAAAAGCATTACAGTTTTTTTATAAGTTAAATACAATACTTCTTACAACAGCTGCATATAACAATAAGGGCTGCCGCTTGCAGTCCTTATTCCATTACATCACAGCGCATCCTTCGGACAATTCCTTACGCATTCCATACAGAGTATGCATTCGGTGCCGTTTCTGCGTTTTCTCGAATTGTCCGTCATATCGACATCCATAGGGCATACCTTTTTGCATTTACCGCAGGAAATGCATTTTTCTTTATCGCATTTTATCCTGATAAGTGAAAAATAACTTGCGGGCTTTAAGAATACGGTAACGGGACAGATGTACTTACAGAATGCACGGTTGTCTTTAAAAGCAAAGGCAAGCGCAATTCCAACGGCATAATACAGAATATTGCCGATAATGAACGCCCAAAACATAATTCTCTCAATGTTGCCGACCTTGCTTAAAAACAGCGCACCGACAAAAACAAGAGAAAGCACAAAGGTAACATATCTGAGCCATCCGATTTTCTTCCCCGGAGAATTCGGCACCTTATACGGCAAAAAGTCAAGCACCATAGCCGTCCAGCACGCATATCCGCACCAGCCCCTGCCG
>SVOA01000030.1 GCA_015066635.1 Oscillospiraceae bacterium
TCCTATGCAACATTTACGGCGGACACCAAGAGAAATGAGAGAGACGATACCAAGACGGCTCAGGTTTATTATCTGACGGGCAGCAGCTCAGACAGCGACAGTAACTTTACCATAGCCAAGGGTACTGACTCAAAGGTTGCAAATATGACTTATGAGGGTTATAAGTCGTCAACGGGGTATGAGTATGCAAACACGATAACCATTACCTCGGTCGGTGCGGTTCCGATTTCTTCAGAGGGTATAGCAACGGCTACAGACGGACTTATTTCAAGTAACCTTTACCCGACGCAGTCATATAACCTTTACTGCGGTTATATTCCGGCAGTTGTTAATACACTTAGTTGTAAATATAATGACAGTAAAATGCAGACATGGACCTATCAGGCAGCGCTTGGTGCCAAGGTTT
This sequence comes from Oscillospiraceae bacterium, assembly GCA_015066635.1. Lineage (GTDB taxonomy): Bacteria > Bacillota > Clostridia > Oscillospirales > Acutalibacteraceae > Fimenecus. Next base: position 407 of record SVOA01000030.1, read on the forward strand.
CGGGAGGAGTTTTCTATCCCACTGCAAAGTTTGGCGATAAATATGCTCCCGGATGGAACACTAACCTTAACTGGTCAGGCAACCCCAATATTCTTGCAACCGAGAAAAATGACTACTATATTACTTCCGGTCAGGAAGTTGACATCACGATAGGATATACCTCACATCCTTATGCTATTTCGGTACTTAACCCGTACAGAATGGCGGACCTTATGGGTAAAACGAACTGGTTCGGTATTGATTCTATCGGTTCGGACTATATGTTCACTACACCCGCAGGTCAGACAGGCAAGACCGCTGCGGCAAAGAACGCAGGTAATTACACTTTGGTTGACGATAAGTTTGACCACTCTTTCATCGGCTCGGGACTTCGTGACTTTATTACCTTGCTTGACATCAAGTCGTGGCATGATGACATCAAGGATAAGAATTTCTCGATAGCCGGCGGATACACGGTATCGCTTTCCGGTAACGACTGTTCGTCATGGACACGTCTTGCAATGGTTATGAATACCGGTATGGTATTCATCAAGGGTACCGGCGACGGCAATAACAACGACGATGTCGGCTCGTTTGTTTCCGGTAAGGGCTGGAGTCTCGGCACCGAATCTAACGTATTCCATGAGTTCTACTCGACATTCCAGTACACTGACGGTTATGCAACCGGTCAGTCCAAGTACCTGATGGGCGCAAGAGGCTGGGATACAAGATATCATAAGATGTTCCACAACATCTCGACCAAGAATAATAAGGCGCCCGGACCGTCATACAGCGCATGGCCGACAGGCGAAATGAATGGCTTTGAGCATGGTAAGAATACTCATCCCATGGAGTACTGCGAGGTCAGATGTGTTAACAAGGGTAATACGGCGGCAGGCGATACTCAGCTTATGTGGGGTACCACCAACGGCACGCTCCTGAGCTGGGCATACATTACCGAGGTTAATAATGAGGGCACATCGGGACTCTTCAGTGCAAGAGCTTCCAATGAGTCCAAGATTACCAGCGTAACCAAGGAATTTGAGTGCTATAAATGGTATGATAAATGGGCTAACACAGGACTTAACAACTACAACACTGCTTTCCCGATGACGCTTCTTAACAGTCATATGGCCACCAAGGAAGGCTCATCAGTTTCACTCGGAAGCTGGAAGGACGCTTTCTATGACTTCTACAGCGTCAAGCAGGGAAGCGGCAGCGGCGGAGATTACGGCTTTGTTTCGGTACTTGATTCTGTCAATGCGGTAACCTATGGCGACAATGTCTGGGTTGCAGTAGGTGACTGGAGCGGTAAGAATCCATCCAACTACTGCGGAAACAGGGCTTACGACCAGGCAAGCAACGGAACCTATATCAATGTAAGATATGTTACCGAAAATTCTAACGGCACATTTAACTATAACTGGAAGGCAATAAAGGTTAATGGCGGCCAGTACGACATTGAATCCGTATCCTTCTGTAACGGTTACTGGTACATTTCCGGTCATGACCATTACAATCCCGACAGCGGTATATTTATGTATTCAAAGAACCCGATGGACGGCGACTGGAGCGTTGCATCAACTGCCAATGTTTACGGCAGTTCGGGCGGAATTCAGACCGTTACTCTCGGTAAGATCAACTCAATGGCTTCACAGGAAGGATAAACATTTTATAAAGCAATATCTGCCCGTGCTTACGGGTGCGGGCAGACATTAAAGAAACAGGAGGCAATCGTTATGTTCAGGACGATGGGAAAACTTCAAAGCGACAGACGCGGGTTTACTCTGACCGAGCTTTTAGTCGTGTGCGCAATTATGGCTATGGTTGCGGTAATGATTTTCTCTCTTGGCTCAACTGTTAAAAAAGGTTATAACCTTGTAGAAAAAAGATATATTCTTCAGAACGAAGTCAAATATGTAATGAATGCCTTCGAGTACAAGACAAATGTTGACGCTATTTCCACCGCGTTTGAGGCGGCGATTTTCTATGAACCCGATATGGAGGGTATAGAGGACGGCGACACGGGTACTTTCAACGCTCTTGAGGAGCTTGGCGAGTACACCTTTGACGACGCTGCGAGAACAGTTACCTTCCAGAATTCATCTGCAAAATATACATATATTTTCTGTATGAACGGCTTTATGTACGTTCTCAACTACGGTCAGACAGTAGCTACAAGATATTACCTTACGGATGACACGAGAATTGAGCTTTACTTTGAAATCAATAAATCGGCGAATCCCCTTGAACCCGTAAGCGAGGGCTCAGGAGTTTACCATGAGGGAGCCGACAGAGCAGAAACAAGATATCTGAGCGACGGCCTGCGTGTCGTTATCACGGGACGCGAGGAGAATGTTATTCAGGGATACGCTCCTTCGGTTTACACGCTTGATACATCATTTGCTTTCAGAAACTTTGAAAACGGTACGTCGATGAACTATGTCAACGGCGCCCCTGCCTCGACATATATTGCGGGCTGGACATCTGACACTATCAATACTGCGACTGACAAGAATGAGAGAGGATATCCGGCAAACGTTTCAACTTCAACGTTCCCGTATCTTCATCACGGTGCAAACGTGCTCAGGTACTATTCCGAGACAGCGTACTTTGCAAGCAAGGGCGACGCAAACTCCCCCGGCTTCAACAATGTTACATACCGCTGCTCGCTGAAGTCCTCCATTGAAGGCTCCAAGTACTTTATTCCGGTAGTCAATTCCATGCGCGATTTCAGAGACAATACCCTCAAGGGAACAGCTTTCGGCGACTGGTTCATTGACGAGTATTACAATACTATTTCTCCTGCGATTATCGCAATAGAGAATAAAATTCCGCAGTCAAAGGAATTCTTTAAGGCGATGTTCATAGCTGCGGCAACGGTAATAAATACCGTGAGATAATAAAAAATTAAAAAAACTATTGACAAGTGTTAATTATTGTAATATAATAAACACACAAAGAGTTACGGAAAGTTCCCGTTAAGGTTCTAAAACAGTTTCGGAATAAAAATTGAAAAAATTTTCAATTTTTTTCAAAAAAGTACTTTACAAACTCCTGTCAGTGTTATATAATGTTTATACAGGGGTTACGGAAAGTTCCCGTAACACATTAAATCAGGTAAGCTGGGCGCAAGCCCAAAATATAAAATTTTAAAAAGGGAGATTTTTACTATGAGAAAACTTATGAGTAAAAAAGGTTTCACACTCGTTGAATTGATGATCGTTGTTGTTATCCTTGGTATCCTCGTTGCAGTTGCAGTTCCGATTTTCGGTGCAGTTACCAAGAATGCAAGAATTAAGTCATGCAAGTCAAACCAGAGAGTTATCAAGGGCAACATGGAGACATTCATGATGACCGGTGCTGCTGACGGCGGCGCAATCACTCTTGGCGCAGGCACATCTTCAGACATCAGCTCAGAACCTTCTTTCAAGGCTCTGTTTGATGGCGGTAATCTTCCGAAGTGCCCCTCAGCTGATTCAGCTGATAATAACTACAATGCACTTGTAACAGTTGAAGCTACTAAGACAACTTATACTTCAACCTGCAAGATCATGACAACATCTGCTGAAAACCACAACGGCTAATAAGTAATTTGTTAAAAAAGGACAGAGGGTAAAACCTCTGTTCTTTTTTTGTATGGGCGGATATCATCCGCTACCCGTCAAAAAAAGAATAAAAAAATATATAAAATACTGTTGACAAATGGAATTAAATAGCATATAATCTAACTGTAAAGTTACGGTTTATTCCCGTTTGGGAAACGACTTTATAAAATGTTAACATTTTAAAAAAGGGAGATAATTACTATGAGAAAGCTTATGAGCAAAAAAGGTTTTACACTCGTTGAATTGATGATCGTTGTTGTTATTCTCGGTATCCTTGTTGCGGTTGCAGTTCCGATTTTCGGTGCGGTTACCAAGAACGCAAAGGTTAAGTCATGCAGATCCAATATGAGAGTTATCAAGGGCAATATGGAAACCTTTGCCATGACAGGAAATAACGGCGACCAGATTGAGCTTGTTACCGGTACCGATATGGTAATTACAACCGAGTCATCATTCCTGGCACTCTTTGACGGCGGCGTTCTTCCGAAATGCCCGTCGGCAACAGCTGCAGAGGAAGCGTCAGGCTGCTACTCGGCAACTATCAAGGTTGCTTCAGCTCAGACCACATATGAGGTTAAGTGCCTTACTGCAGCAGGCTCAGCAAGCCAGGAAAATCATAACGGTTAATTTATCGTTAACACACCACATAAAAAGGACGGAGGCAAGCGCCCCCGTCTTTTTTTCTTTTTTATAAGTCTAAGACAGCGGCGACACGGAATCAGATATATTAGCCGTAATATGGCGTCCGCTATGGTTTTTTGCAGATAAACAACTGTATTGTATTATATAAAAAAATGTTGTATAATAAATAAAAACTCTGCAAAAGAGGTAGGAAATATGAAACAGCAAAAGAACGAAAAAAGGAAAATTCTGTTATGGTGCCTGCTGTCGGCAGGGCTGGCAGGACTTATATTTATTGCATTTTCGGTAATCAATAGTATTGCGCCCTTCGGAACGGCAACAGTGCTCAGAAACGATGCAATTCATCAGTATGCGCCTTTTCTTGCAAATTACATACAGAGAATCAAGGACGGTTCGTCATTTCTTTTCTCATGGAATACGGGCACGGGCGTTAATCAGTATGCGCTTACCGCTTACTATCTTTTAAGTCCGTTTAATCTGCTTGCGCTCCCGTTTAATAATGCAAATATTGACATCGCATTCTGGCTGATTATATTAGTAAAGACCCTCTTTATCGGTCTTAGTTCATGTTATTTCTTCCAGAAAAAATTCGGCGAGAGCAATTTTCTGACGGTTTTCTTTTCTCTCGCTTATACCTTCGGCGGTTTTTATATCTGCTACTATTACAATACAATGTGGCTTGACGCACTTATTATGCTGCCGCTGATAGCTCTCGGACTTGAAAATATAGTTAACGGCAAAAAGGCGACGCTTTACTTCCTGTCGCTCGCCTATGCGATTCTTGTTAACTTCTATCTCGGATATATGATTTGCATTTTCTCGGTGCTCTATTTCTTCTATCTCCTTTTTGCAAAGGACGTTACAAGGAATGCGGCTGAGAAGCAGGCGGACGAGCTGCCCATTTCAACCGTGCTTTTGAAGTTCGGCTTTGCCTCATTACTTGCAGGTATGCTTGCCGCGGTAGTAATACTGCCCGTCTATTTTGCGATTAACTACGGAATGAACAAGAGCGACTTTGATAATGTTGATATGCTCTTTAACTTCCTTGACTTCCTGTCATATCATCTTACCGGTGCGACTCCGCTCGCTCTTGAAAAGACCACAGGTACTGCGCCGTATGTTATGAGCAGTATCCTGACGCTTATTACCGTTCCTGCGTTTTTCTGCCTTAAGAATATCAAGCCAAATAAAAAAGTGGCTTCGGCGGTTGTGCTTGCAATATTCTTCTTTTCGTTTGCAGTGCCTAAAATGAATTACTTCTGGCACGGCTTTGCGGCGCCCGCCAATCTGCCGTACAGATTTACCTTTATCTATCTTTTGTTTATTTTAACGCTCGCTTATGAGACGGTTAAAAACATAAAAGAGCTTCCTGTATGGGCTTTCGGAATATCGGGACTGTTTGCAGTTGCGGCGCTTGTGTATTCACAGTTTTCACAGTTTTCGGACCGTTTCCCGACAAAAGCGCTTATAGTTAGCGCTGTCTGTGCAGTTGTCTATATTCTTTTACTTATACTTTATAAGTATGATAAGTTAAACGCCAAACTTCTGTATCCCGTACTTGCTGTTTTAATTATCGGCGAAATAATTACGGGTAATTATCAGAATTATGTTGCGGTTAAGGATTTAGACGAGTTTTACACTTATTCAAATGAACTTGATGAAGTTAAAGAGTATATCGCAGAAAATGAAAAAAACGATACGCTCTGCAGAGTAGATATTGCCGAGAATCACAAAAAAATTCAGACGTATCCCGCACTTTATACATATAACGGAATATCAACGTTCTCTTCACTTTCCGACGGCGATTTCTCGGGCACTCAGAAAATGCTCGGCAACTTCGGTAATTTCGGCAATTCATATTCATACGTTATGCAAAGCCCGATTTATAACGCAATGTTCAGCATGAAATATATCTATGATGCCGAAAAGGTAGTTGATACAGAAAACAGTCCCTATTATGAAAAGGTTGCAGATATAGGCAACGGCACTCTGTATAAGGTTAAATACACGCTGCCTATCGGCTACTGCATAAGAGAGGATATCAAAGCATGGAGTCCTTACAGTTATCTGTCAACCTCGGTTCAGTCCCTTCTGTGGCTTTATACAACGGGCGTTGACGGGGTAATGGACTATACCAAGCCGGACAATATAAGTTACACTAACTGCTACGAGGTATCGGCAGATGATGTATCAAAGTATATTATTGATAATGCCACAGAGGAAAACAGTAAATACGAGGAAGCTGACCATGATCACGACCACGACCATGAGCACGAGCATGACGAGTATGTTTCGCCGCTTGACCATCCCGAAACAGCTTCTCAGTATGAATTTGACCTGACTGCGGAGAATATCAGCAAAATTACAAGTCTTATCGGCGACGTTTATTCGCTCAAGGCAACGGATGAAGGCTTCTATGTTTCGTTTGACTTCACGGCAAAGGAGCAGGGAGAAATAATGGCGCTCGTTTACAGCGGCAGTTTTACCACTCTTAAGGTAACCCGTGAAAATGGCGAAGAAAGACAAATTGACATTGATGACCGTCATATCAGCGACCTCGGATATTTTGAGGCGGGCGAGAAATATACTCTTACCGTCTGCGAACCTGACAGACCTCTTTCGGAATATGATGCTGAATATCCCCTGACAGATTCGATTCAGATGTCGGTCGCTTCGGTAAACGAGGAGAAATTCCTTGAGGGTTACAACCGGATACTTGAAAACGGCACGCTGAATGTTACTCGCTTTGACGACACTCACATTGAGGGAACTGTCAAATCGACCGTTGACGGCTTTATGATGATGTCAATGCCCTATGACCTCGGCTGGACGGTTTACGTTGACGGCGAACCCGTGGAACTGCATGAGCACGAAAGCCATATAATGATGTTCCCGATTTCAAAGGGAGAGCATACGGTTCAGATGCAGTACTTCCCGCAGGGACTCAAAGAAGGTATACTCGTGTCCGTTGCGGCGGTATTCGGACTCGTACTTGTACTTCTGCTCGGCAAGGTTCATAAGATGAAGCTTGAGCTTATTGCGGAAGAACAGAAAGATGAGGAAACCGACTCCGATTCCGTAAGCGTTAATACGGAAGAAAAATCCGATAAATAAAAACAGAAAAACAAAAAAAGAAAATCTCCGAAGATTATCTTCGGAGATTTTTATTGTATCTGAGATTACTTTGAAGCTTTCTTTGAATACTTCTTGAGATAGATGAATCTCATAAGATGAGTTTCAATCGGGTTAATCGGAGAGCCTGAGCCGAAAAGGTCGGCACCTATCTGAGTTTTACAGCCCTTTTCCATAACCATATCGACTGCAGTTGCGTTGTATTCGCTGTCTGCGACACAAATTGCACCGTTGTTGTCAAGAAGCACGGCATTTCTGCCTTTAAGCGCTTTAGCCGCCTTTTTAGCGGTCTTTAATGTGCTGTTGGGGTCAAATACCGTATGGCGTACGGTAACGCCTACAAGCTGAGCAAAGTCGTCAAGGAGAGGCTTCATCTTTTTACCTTTCATTGACACGGCCTTAACCTCGGGAGAGGTGTTATGGATGATGTAGTTGACATCGGCATATTTTCTGTAAATCGCTCTGTGAAGCTCTGCCGAGTTCGGATAATCGTCGCCGGCTACAACCTTGCCTGTTTTAATATCAATTCTTGTAACCGTACCGTCTCCGTCAACAGCTGCGATATTGAATACGCTGCCGTCTCTGTGGCTGTTGCAGGCATCAACCTTGGGGCAGGCCGCCGCTTTTGCAGAAGCAAACTTCTCGCCGATATAGTCCGCAATAGCCGAAACGCTCTCGGCGATTTCGCCCGTAACCTTATTATATCTTCTTTTAAGGCAGTCCTCGCAGATGACTTCAAGCTCTGAAGCGACCTTAAACGCCTCGTCATAGTCGGCACCCATACAGAGTGCGCCGTGATGAGCCATAAGAACCGCCTTTGAATCGGTTCTCTTGATAGCCGCGATAACGCCTTCGCGAAGCTTGCCCGTACCGGGAAGTCCGTAAGCTGCCAGCGGAACATCATTACCGACTATTTCAGCGCTCTTGGGAGCGACATAGTTTATGTCAAAGCCGAGCGAACCGATTACGGAAGCCTGAACCTGATGCGTATGAATTACGAAATTGGCATCGGGACGCAGTTTGTATGCTGCGGCGTGAATACCTTTTTCGGAAGAAGGCTTGATGTCTCCGTCATAGCTGAGGTCGGCAATGTTGACGAGAACTATTTGCTCGGGAGTAAGGTCCTCATAAGCAAGACCCGAGGGAGTGATAACGAACTGTGTATCGGAAATACGGCACGAGATGTTTCCCCATGTGCGGACTATAATTCCCGCCTTGAGAAGCTCTTTACCTGCTCTGATGACCAGTTCCTTTGCTTCTAAAATATCCATTGGATTTCCTCCTTGGCTTTTTGAAAAACAGGGCAGACGGAAACCCGTCCGCCCTTAAAGCTTATTGGTTATAATCAGTCAGCCTTAACTGCAACGTTCTCAAGAACTCTGTCGAAGCAAGCGAGAGCCTGGTCGATCATCTTGGGAGTGTAAGCAGCCGAAGTGTAAAGACGTGAACCTGCAAGTGTAACAAGTCCCTCTGCCATATAAGCAGCGCCCATGTGCTGCATCTCTTTCTTTCTGACTGAGGTTTCATCGAGTACGCCGGGGATGGTCCAGGGCTTCTTCCAGTTGATGGAGAAGTGGAGAGTACCGACTGTCTCAAGGTGGCAGATAGAGCCTTCATTCCATGCTACGAAGGGAAGTCCGTGCTTTGCAACAAGCTCTTTGAGACCTGCTGTAAGTCTGTCGCCCATCTGACCTGCCTTCTGGCAAGCGTTGGTCTTGTCGATTTCTTCAAGAGTGAAGTAACCTGCGCAGCATGAAAGCGGGTTAGCAGTCATTGTACCGCCTGTAAATGCCTTCTTAATCTTTTCGCCTGTAGCGTCAAGACCTGCACCGAGGTACTTCATATATTCCTTCTTGCCGCCTAAGCCGCCCGCTCCGGGATAACCGCCGGCGATAACCTTACCGAAGATTGTGAGGTCGGGAGATACGCCGAAGAAGCCCTGAGCGCCTGCCATACCGATTCTGAAGCCTGTAACAACCTCATCGAATACAAGCAGAGCACCGTACTTGCGGCAAAGTCTCTCAACGCCCTTATTGAAGTCGAAGTCAACGGGAGTAGAACCGCTCTCGGGACCTACGGGCTCAATAAATACTGCAGCCGTGCCGCCTCTGAACTGATTCATCCAGAGCTTTCTCTCAAGGTCCTCAAGGTCTCCGGGGAAGAACTCCTGAGTGTGCTTGAAGATGTAAAGCGGAACGCCGCTTGCCTGTGTGAATTTTGAACCGGGAACGCGGATACCGTAACCTAACTGGTCTGACCAGCCGTGGTATGCGCCGCCCATTTTAAGGATATTCTTTTTCTTTGTAGCAAGACGTGCAACACGGACAGCTGTCATACAAGCTTCTGTGCCCGAGCCCTGCATACGGAACATATCAACTGTTTCAACGGAGTCTGAAATCTTCTTTGCAAGCTTGTACTCAAACTCGTGGAAAAGACCTGTTGAAGGACCGCAGGTATTAAGAAGGTCGATAACCTGCTCGCGGACTACCTTGGGGTTGGAGCCGAGAACTGTCGGGCCGCCTGCCTGAAGGAAGTCAAAGTACTTGTTACCGTCGATATCGTAGAGATATGCGCCGTCAGCCTTTGTAAATACAAGAGGGAAGGGATAGTTGAATGCGAGGTTGTGCTGAACACCTCCGGGGATGATAGCCTTTGCCTCCTCAATCATCGCCTTTGACTTGGAGCATTTCTTGTCATAATACTCCTCCTCATACTTCTTGAGTACGTCGGGCTTGATTGAATAAATGGGCTTTTTGATGAGCTCGTCAAGCTCTCTGTTGATGGCTTTCGCGTCATGGTATTCGGAAATAGCGAATCTTGTGTCCATTTGTAATTCCTCCGTTAAATAATTTTGATGCAACACTAAAAGTGAATTGCCGTTCACCTATGATTATACAATATAAAAATAAATTGTCAAGTAATTAACAGGCAGATTTTTTCGGTGAATAATTGTGCAAGTTGTCAGTTATAGATAAAAAATATCTATAAGCTGTCTGCGATAGATAAAAAATATCTAATACTAAGGAGATAATCCAATATATATGCAGACGGGACGTGCCGATTACAAAATATGAGGGGACAACAAACTTTACGGTGAATATCTGTTCATTTTGCCTATATACCGAATCCGCAGGTAAATATAAAACTGAAGAAGCGCCCTGCGGCGCACTTACAGACCAGACTTCCCGTTGAGTGGAAAGCAAAAATAAAAGCTCCCTTCTCAGGGAGCTTTTGTTATTTTGTCTGTACGGCTTTTACTTTACACCAGACCTTTTGCCGTGATTATATCTCCGTCGGAGCCTGCCTCAAAGCTGACCGTTACTGTGTCTCCTATATTGAGGATGACAACCTTTTCCGCGTTTGCGGCGCTGAGCTTATAATATGAGGCGGAGCTGTTGAGTTTGAGATAGAAGTAGGTTTCGCCGCCCGTTACAACCGAACGGATTTCGGTAATTACTCCCGTGATTTCGTCAAGACTCGGAGCGTCTGCCGTGCTGTCGCTTTCAGCCATAGAGTCAATATCAATGTCAAGGTGTATGCCGTTTGATTTAAGCTCGGCGGCATAGTTCTCGGTACATTCGGTAAGGTTTGCGCCGATTCCGACTATTGTTGACTGCTTAACGTTGACCATAGCGTACATTTTTACAAGTTCACTTGAGTCTTTGAGAGCTACAAAGTAGGTGGGTTCTCCGCTGATATTGAGAAGCAGGGGGAAGGTCGCATTGTACGAATACTGCTGAACCTTACCTTCGGCAGAGGTCATAGCCGTATTTTCAAGCGCACCGGAAATCGGATAGTAATGCGTTTCCTTTGTTCTCTGGTTGAGAAGCACAAATCCGATAATCGACTGGTCGGAGCTTATAGAGGTAACGCCCGTATACATATATACATCGTCGTTGAGCGCGAGGTAGTTGTAACCTGAGCTTGTTACCTTTACTCCTTCCTGACCTATAATTGAGTTTATAAAGCCGTTTGAAAGCTTGCCGTAGTAATTGTATTGGTCGTTGAGTATCTGCGCCGAATAAACGTGGTCTATCCACTGCCAGTTCTCGTCCGTTACGAAGCTGCCCGTCGGAAGCTTTGTCTTGTGCTCGGGACTTGTCGAAATGATATTACAGCTGCCGTCAATGGCGTTTACCACAACTGCGCCTATAACGTCCGTACCTCCGAAAAGACCTATGGTCTTGTCAAGAATCGGAACTATCCAGAAGGGCTGACCCTGCTCGTCGATTTCAAAACTCGGCTCACCGAAAAGATAGGTGGGATATTTAAAGCGAAGGTGTCTTAACAGATAATGGTTGAGATATTCCGAGGGAGAATATTTCATACCCTTGTCAAGTCTTACGATTTCACTCTTCTGATTAGTCATATCGACTATGATATATGCAGGCAGACCCTTCCTCGTGTTTTTAAGCCATTTAAACACATCTCCGTATGCAAGAGAATAAACCCTGACGGGAGTGTTCTTGTAGTTAATCTGGGTTGAATAGGTCGAAACAACAAACTGCGAAACCATATCGGAAAGGTCGCCGAGAGTTCTTACTGCAAGGTTGGTCGCAGAGGTCGAATCAAGCGTGGGAACGCTCGAAAAGTCTATCTCAGCAACGTCCTCGGTAAAGTCTCCGTCCTCAACGGTAATAAGATGAGAATAAGAGTGCGCTCTGAAAATCTGCGCGCCGACAATATAACCGAGGATGCAGACGATTGCAACAATTCCGATAATAATGCCTGGTATTCTCGCCCTCTTTTTAAGATACGGAGTATATTCGGGATGCACCGCAACCTTTGTCGAGAGCACGGTAAGTCCGAGATATATAAGGCAGACGCAGGCAATATAGATATAGAGCTCGATTGCCTTGGGGTTGAGCGCCGGAATCATAACGTAGTATGCGATAAGTCCGAATACAACCGTCAGAGCAAGATTGATAAGAATCTTTCTGACGGAGTGTTTAACGGGAATATACACCTCGTTTACGGGCTCCCCGCCGTCCTTCTTTCCCTTTGTGAAATCAACATTTATGGGTTCCATTAAATCAGCTCCTTAACAGAATTGAATTTATTACAGTATATATTATTTCAGACCTCAATGCAAGAAGTTATATTACCATACCGCCGCTTACCGAAATTACCTGCCCCGTGATATAGCCGGCGTCGCTGCCTGCGAGGAAGGAAACACAGCCCGCAACATCCGCGGGAGTGCCTGTGCGCAGAAGGGGTATTTCTTCGGTCAGCGCTTTTACATCGTTCTCAGAGAAGGAGGACATCATATCGGTCATAATCACGCCGGGGGAAACCGCATTTACGGTTATACCCGAAGGGGCAACCTCTTTTGCGAGCGCTTTGGTAAGTCCGATAACTCCCGCTTTTGCGGCGGAGTAATGCACCTCGCACGAGGCGCCGATTTCGCCCCACATTGACGCGATATTTATTATTTTGCCTTCTTTACGGTTTATCATACCGGGGAGAACGGCTCTTGAGAAATAAAACACCGAGGAAAGATTTGTTCCGAGCATTTTATCCCAGTCGCTGTCCGTAATGTCGGTAAAGAGCTTCTGTCCGGCAATACCCGCATTGTTGACAAGCAGGTCGATTCTGCCGAAGTCGGAAACAACTTCTTTAACGGTTTCGTTAACTGCGCTGCCGTCGGAAACGTCGCAGCAGTAAATTCTGCTTTCGTTTGCAAGACTGTCCGCAAGTTCTTTTGCCTTGTCTTCGCTGTGCAGATATATCAGCGCGGTTTTGAATCCGTCGGCGTCAAGCCTTTCGGCGACCGCTTTTCCTATACCTCTTGAAGCTCCCGTAATCAAAGCTACCTTTTTCATAATTCACCGCCTGATCAGATTATTTAATATATTTTACCACAAATACGGAAAAAATGACAGAAAAAATTTGCTTATATTTTTTAAAAACCGCATAATATTTGTTTAGTCAAAAATAAACTAATTTTATCCAAAGATATAGCGCATTTTGGTTGACTTTGCATAATTATTTTGATATGATTTAATTGATATATCTGCAAGTATTTGGATTTATCAAAATAACCTTTTTAGGAGGAATTATCGTGATTGATCAGAAAACGATGGCGTACCTGAATATGTACGCGGTACTCGGTACCCTGGAAAATCTTTGCGAGCTTGACGGCAAGTCAAAGGAAATTCTTTCCTCTCTCAAGAAACCCGTTTCGCTCTGCTTTGATGTCAAGGACGGACCTGCGGCAACGCTTACATTTTCACAAAAAGGTTGTCGAATGGAGGATGGGGTTCGCAAGTGCGACATTAAAATTCCCGTTTCATCTTGCGAGAAGTTCAACAAGATTATTGACGGCACCGTAACACCTGTTCCGTCAAAGGGTTTTGCAAAGATAGGCTTCCTGCTTAAGACTTTCACGGCTCTTACTGACAGACTTGCGGAGCTTATGCGTCCTACCGAGGAGGCTCTTAAAGACAGAGAGTTCTTTGAGCTTTCAACAATTTTAACCTTCTATACCATTTCAGTTGCTCTCGCACAGATAGGCAATCAGGACCCGATAGGTGTTCACAGCGCCGCTTATATGGTTGACGGCGACGTTTATTTCGGCATCGGCGACAGCCCTGCGGCTACTCTCAGAGTCAAGGACCATCACCTTGTTACAATTAAGAAAGCACCCGAAAATCCCCGCGCAATTATGAAATTTGCCGATCTTGACCTTGCATATGCGCTCTTTACGGGCACGGCAAATGCACTTGAGTGCGTCTGCAACGGCAGTATTGAAATTCACGGAATGGCTTCAATGATTGATAATATGAACAGACTTCTTGACAGAGTTGCTCTGTATTTAGGCTAAGGAGGACAGTAAAATGAGTAAATATCCCGAATATAAACATGACAAGGGCAGAGCTTATTTTGATAGGGCGTTAAAAGTTATCCCTGCAGGTATTTACGGACATCTCGGACCCTCCGAAGGACTTTGGATTCCGATTCAAAAATGGCCTTTCTATTCCGAAAAGGCTCAGGGCTCATATTTCTGGGACCTTGACGGCAATAAGTATATTGACTATATGTGCGCTTACGGACCGAACGTACTCGGCTACAACGATCCCGATGTTGACGCTGCGGCTATGAAACAGCTTAAACTCGGCAACTGCACGACAGCGCCGTCAAAGATTATGGTTGACTGCGCGGAGAATCTTGTCGATACCGTTGCTTCGGCTGACTGGGCGTTCTTCTGCAAGAACGGTTCGGACACCACAACTCTTGCGGTTATGACGGCAAGAGCGCATACACATAAGAGAAAGATTATCTTCCTGAAGGGCTATTATCACGGAGACTTCCAGTGGGCTCAGAAGATAGACTATCCCGGTGTTCTTCCCGAGGATGTCTGCCATAACCTTGTTGCGCCCTGGTTTGATGTTGACGCGTTGCAGAAGTTATATGATGAGTATGACGGCGATATTGCCGGACTTATCGCACAGCCCTATGACCACGGAAACTTTTACGATAACGTTCCCGCAAACAAGGAATACTGGCAGTCGGTACGCAAATGGTGTGATGACCACGGCGTAGTTCTTATCTTTGACGATGTCAGAGCAGGCTTCCGTCTTGATATTGCAGGCAGCGACCACTATTACGGAATTAAGGCAGACCTTATCTGCTTCTGTAAAGCTCTTGCAAACGGCTACAATATGTCTGCGCTCTGCGGAGGCGAACATATGAAGAATACGGTTGCCGGTATGACCTATACGGGTTCTTACTGGATGAGCGCGGTTCCCTTCGCGGCGTGCATTGCGTGTATTGATAAGATGAAGAAAATCGACCTTCCCGCACATTGCCGCAGACTCGGAACGAAGCTTACCAACGGCTTGAAGGAAGCGGCTGCAAACAACGGCTTTGACCTTGTTATATCGGGCGAGCCGGCGCTGTTCTATTTGAGAATTGCAAATGATGACAGCCTTATGCTTCATCAGGAATGGATAGCGGAATGTGTATGCAGAGGACTTTTCCTTGCTTCGCACCATAACCATTTCATAAACGGCTCTCTTACCGATGATGATGTTGAACTGTCTATCGACATAGCAGAGGATGCCTTCAACGTAGTAAGAAAGAATCATCCCGAGCTCAGATAATTGAAATTGTTTTAAATTAAATTCTCACACAAAAAGGGAGGAAATTATATGGCTAATTTAGCTAAACAGGAGTGGTTGGCTCTTGAGAAAAAGGCGTTTGAGCTTCGCAAGCTCTGCCTTCAGACCACTGACTGGGCAGGTTCGGGTCACATAGGCGGAGGCCTGAGCGTTATGGACCTGCTTACCGTACTTTATCATAAGTACCTTCGTATTAAGGTTGAGGACCCCAAGTGGGAGGACAGAGACCGCTTTATCCTCAGTAAGGGGCACGCGGCTATCGCATATGCTCCCGTACTCTGCGACAAGGGTTACAATGACATTGAGCAGCTCAAGACTTTTAACCTTACAGGTTCCAAGATGGGTATGCACCTTGACTCAAACAAGGTTGAGGGCGTTGACGCTTCGACGGGTTCTCTCGGTCACGGCGTTTCCATCGCGGCAGGTACTGCTCTTGCGGCGAGAATTCTCGGCAAGGACTATCTTACATACGTTGTAACCGGTGACGGCGAGCTCGGCGAAGGTTCAAACTGGGAAGGTTTTATG
>SVOA01000031.1 GCA_015066635.1 Oscillospiraceae bacterium
GACAACATCATTACCTTCGACGCTCACGACCCCAGAGTTCAGAACGCAATTCCTCTCAAGGGCTTTGAAAATGTTCAGCCCGTTTATCAGATGATCAAGGCATTTGTAAATAACGTTCCCGACCTCAAAATGGACGCAGAGCATACAATGGTTATTTCCCCCGACGAAGGCGGTATGGGCAGATGTATCTACTACTCCACCGTTCTCGGACTTGAACTCGGTATGTTCTATAAACTGCGCGACTATTCAAGGATAGTCAACGGCAGAAACCCGATTATTGCTCACGAATTCCTCGGCAGAAACGTTGAGGGCAAGGACGTCATGATAGTTGACGATATGATTTCCTCGGGCGAATCAATGCTTGAGGTTGCAACAAAGCTTAAGGAATTAGGCGCAAAGAGAATTTTCGTTTTCACTTCCTTCGGTCTTTTCTGCAACGGACTTGAGCTCTTTGACGAGAAGTACAAGGACGGCACTATTAACAAGGTCTTTACCACAAACCTTGTTTACCGCACTCCCGAGCTTTTAAAGCGCAAGTGGTACTGTGAAGTTGATATGTCAAAGTATCTTGCATACATCATTGACACGCTCAACCACGATATGTCCATAAGCCACCTTCTCAACCCCGCAGACAGAATCAAATCTCTGCTTGAGAAAAAAGGTTTAAGATAATTACAGATAAAACAAAACTCCGGTTCAAATGAACCGGAGTTTTAATTTTATATTTTTTATGCCTCTGCCCGAATTTCGGCAAGTTCCTTCTCGACAGCTTCCTCAAGAGTGGGCTGAGAAGCGAGCTGTTTTTTAAATGACTTTGATGTAATGATATTGATTATAACGTTTACGGTGAAAAGCGCTATGCCGACGGCATAACCCCACAGTACAACCTTGCCCTCAAAGACGTTGACCGTATTCTGAAGCGCATTTGCCGCGAATACCGAAAGCGTTGCGGCGGAAGCAGTCCAGCACACAGCCGCAATAACATTAAGTACTACATTGAAGCCAGCTTTGAGATTTACAGCCGCAATAAGCGTAACAAAGAAATTAAGTACGCCCGCAGCAACTGCCGCAAAAGCAAGCACTATTGCTATCATAAGGAATTTAACAGACGGTCCGAGTGCGGTAGCCGACATAAGCTTAAAGCCGCCTGCAAAGTCGAGCTTTGTTATATAGTTAAGTATAAGCGTCAAAAAGGAAACCGAACCCGACTTCTCATAAAACGGGAAGCTGAGCTTGATATTTATAAGCGGGACAACAAGCGCGACGAGAGGAAGCAGAGTAAACACAAGTCTGATTATTCTGAAAACGCTGCCTACGGTTGCGCTCTTGAAATTGCCGAGCTTGTAATGAAGCTTAGCAAATGCCGTCTCCGCCTTTTCCGCGTCCTCCTCAAGACGGTTTTCCCAGTTGTAATTGGGGATGTTAACTCCGCAGTGTTTGCACTCTGCCCTTAAATTATACCATCTTAAAGGTTCTCCGCAATGCGGACATTTTGCAGCCATACCATCAGTCCTTTACAATTATTTTTTAAGTTTGATAACGTTCCATGAAAACGGTTTTATATGAATCTCGGTTTTTTTGCCGTCTGTTTCAGGCACAGCCGCCGCGCAGGGTTTTACGGGGCAGGTATTAAAGTTATTGCCGTCGGTTGCGGCAAAGCCGGCCATTTCCGTATGTTCCGCTGCTTTGAAGCCCTCCCTGTCAAGAAGCGTAACGTCAAGCGTGTAGTCCTCGGTTCTGCTTCTGTTAACGGCAAAAAGCACTATTTCGTCCTCGCTGTCGTTTATAACGGCAACGCAGTCCATATCGGGAACAGCGCCGAATTCCTTTGTTTCGTGGCTGTCGCACTCAAGCTTTGAAAGCAGTACGCTGCCTCTTGCATTGTTTGAAATATGCATAAAGGGATAGAAAATTGTCTGTTCAAAAACTCTGCCGCCGTTTTCCGTCATAATAGGCGCGATAACGTTTACAAGCTGAGCAAGGCAGGCAACCTTCACTCTGTCGGCGTGCTTCAGAATTGTCATAAGCATAAGTCCGACAAGCAAAGCGTCCTCAAAGTTATAGTAATCTTCCAGTTGATGGGGCGCCGTACACCATTTCTCGATATAATCTCCGTTTGAATGGTACCAGACATTCCACTCGTCAAAGGACAGGTTAATCTGCTTTTTTGAGTGTTTCTTGCCTTTTACAGTGTCGCATATACAGATAACCGTTTTTATAAACTCATCCATAGCGATATTCTTTGCAAGGAAGCTGTCCGTATCGCCCGGACGGTTGTCGTAATACTGATGAAGCGAAACATAGTCAACCTTGTCGTATGCAAGGTCAAGAGTTTCAAGCTCCCAGTCGCCGAAGGTCTTCATATTAAGATTTGAGCTACCCGAAAGCACAAGCTCAATATCAGGGTCAAC
Organism: Oscillospiraceae bacterium; assembly: GCA_015066635.1. Taxonomy (GTDB): domain Bacteria; phylum Bacillota; class Clostridia; order Oscillospirales; family Acutalibacteraceae; genus Fimenecus. The sequence goes on from SVOA01000031.1 coordinate 2,412, forward strand.
CCATTTCATTACTTTGGCTGCCTCTGAAGCTGCTCTTCCGTATTCACGGGCTGTCTTATGTCCGATTTGCCAGTCGCCGTCCATCTCGTTACCGAGACACCAGAGCTTAATATTATGCGGTTCTTTATATCCGTGCTTTATTCTTAAATCGCTGTACTTTGTACCCGAGGGATGATTGCAGTACTCGACAAGATTTTTTGCGTCCTCTGCTCCCCTGAGCCCGAGGTTTACAGCCATCATGCAGGAGGTATCCGCTTTTTTGCACCAGGAAACAAATTCATTGGTGCCGAAAAGATTGGGCTCAATAACGCCCCATGCGAGTTCAAGGCGAGCAGGTCTTTCGTCAACCGGTCCTACGCCGTCCTCCCAGTTGTATCCCGACACAAAGTTTCCGCCGGGATAACGGACTATCGGAACGTTTAATTTTTTAACCTCGTCAATGACATCCTTACGGAAGCCCTCTTCGTCTGCAAGCGGATGCGTCGGCTCATAAATTCCGCCGTAAACCGCCCTGCCGAGATGCTCTATAAAAGAGCCGTAAATTCTCGGGTCAATCTTTGCGGTTTTAAATTCTGCGGCAAGTGAAATTCTCGCTTTTTTCATAAAACAACCTCATATTCAAATGATATTTTATTTTATCATACAACAAATTTATTTTCAATTACGATTTTTTATCGTCCTTTATTTCGACCTTTTCAAAGACAAACTGTTTGAGAATTTTTCTGTTTTCCTCAAGATCTATAACAAGTACGGAACCCGCCTTGCGCGTACCGTTCTGCCATGTGTTGGGCGCAGGAATCTGCTGCTGTGCAATATCATAGCGAAGATATTTAAGCGCGCTCATACCGAGCTTCATCATCTCGTTGCTGTCAAGGTCGGTTTCAACCATAGGAACGATTTTATTGAGCATAGTCATAAGTGTTACGGGGTTGGTTCTTGTCGCTTTCTTTACAATAGCGGAAATAACCTTTCTCTGTCTCTGAGTCCTCATAAAGTCACTGTCAAGATAGCGTATTCTCGCGTACCAGAGCGCCTGCGCTCCCGTAAGATGAACGGAGCTGCCGCTTTCTATATCCTCGGGGAATGCCGCCGCCTCAACCTCAGTCATATGGTCCTTGCTGTTAATATACTTTGCTTCTGCCTCGGTAACCTCAAGGTTTACGCCGCCGAGCGAATCAATAATCGTAATAAACATATCGAAGTTTACCAGCATATAGTTGTCAATATCTGTCTTGAAGTTATATTCAAGCGTATCGACAAGAAGCTGTGCCCCGCCGTACTGCTGTGCGGCATTAAGCTTATTCTGCGAATGACCGGGAATTTCGATATATGTATCTCTGAGGAATGAGCTGAGTTTCAGCTGTCTGTTATTCTCGTCAATGGTGAGCAGCATCATTGTATCGGAGCGCGTTGCCTCGCCCTCGCGCTGAGAACCGCCGTCAACGCCGATAAGAATTATATTCTTAACCCCGTCTTTTCTCATAAGCTCGGAAGCGCTTATGTACTTATTCTCGGTTAACGGCACGTTATTTACCTTGCGCGTAAGCCCCTTGGCATAAAAGAAACTGCCGACTCCCGCAATAAGTGAAAAGACAAGTAAAAAGGCGATAACCGTTTTTACTGCTCTGCCCGTGGAAAAGCTTTTTTCCTTTTTTGTTCGGGGCTGTCTTCCCGAGGAGACTTCATCCCCTTCAATGCTATCGGAAAACCTCTCTCTCGAAACCTTTTTTGCTCTGTTCTGAGCCGCCTTGTTATAGTTGTAACTGTATGGCTTCTGCTCGGAATTTTCGGGGATATTGTTTGACGAGGTGTGAACGGACTCAAACTGTCCGTCCTTATCGTTTTCCTCATAGTAATTATCCTCATAAGGTCTGTCCTCAAGCCAGTCCTGCCTGCCGCTGAAGATATCGTCGAACTCAGACTCAAAGCTCCGTCTGTGAGACTCGCTCTGTCTGCCGGAATAAATATCCTCAAAGGAGTCCTCCTGCTCGGGGAAGACACCGTCAAACGCATCGTCGTTAAATTTAAAATCTTTAGGGTCCATTATCATTTCTCCGTAAATTTAATTCAATTTATATTTTAACTGAAATATATGTTTTTCTCAACTGTTTTGAATAAAATTTTACAATATTTTATTAAAAAATATGCATTTTTTATATCTGCATTACAATAATGATTAAAACACCTTGAAACCAAAAGCAAAAAATTGTATAATAACACTTAGATTTTCCTAAGGAGTATTGTAATGCTGGGTAAATATGTCAGAGTGAGGGTAATTAAACCCATGGGTGCCTTTGACAATAAAACCGGTAAGGTTTTTCAGCTGAATTACGGTATTGTTGAGAGCGGACTTGACCGCAGAACGCCTGTAAAGGGCGCTTATATCATGGGAATAAACCATCCTGTCAGAAGTTTTGAAGGCAGGGTAACAGCCGTAATCAAGCCCAAAGACCGCAGTGGAATTTATATTGTTGTGTCGCCCAAGAGCAAAAAATTCATAGTACACGAAATTAAAGACGCCGTCAGTTTTATGTATGGCGCCGACGAATACGACATAGAATGCTTATATGAGCGTTCCTGCGGTGCGGTGGTATTCAGGTTTATAAACGGCGAGAGAAGATTTCTGCTTATAAAGAACAGAAGAAGCACCAACTGGGGTTTCCCAAAGGGCCATATCGAAAAGGGCGAAACAAGAGAGGAAACCGCAAAGCGCGAGGTGCTTGAGGAAACTGGACTTAATATAGAAATCTTTGAGGGCTTCTGTCACAAGTCCGAATACACAATCAGAAACAAAATTGAGAAGTCGGTTGCGATTTTCCTCGCTTCCACCACGGACACGCAGACAAAAATTCAACCCGAGGAAATTGAGGACTATATCTGGCTCGGCTATGACGCCGCCATGAAAACCCTCAACTATCCCAACGACAAGGAAATTCTTACCAAGGCGCAGGAATTTATTGACGAGAATAATATATAGGAGTTAATTATGGCTGAAACACTGGCAAGATTTTTTGTTGACCTATTTCAGGATAAAATCCCCCCCGAGCTGACGATATTCGTAATCTCGCTTATGCCCATTCTGGAGCTCAGAGGCGGTATGATAGCGGCAAGACTTCTTGAAGTAAACTTCTTTAAGGCTTTTGCAATATGCTTTGTCGGAAATATGCTCCCGATACCGTTTATCCTGCTGTTTATCAAAAAGATTTTTGAGTGGCTGCGCAGATTTAAGTTTTTTGAAAAAATCATTGTAAAGCTCGAGGCGAAGACCGACAGAAACAAGGAAAAAGTGCTTCGTTATAAATCGTGGGGTCTTCTTCTTTTCGTTGCAATTCCTCTGCCGGGTACGGGAGGCTGGACGGGCGCGCTTTTTGCCTCGCTTTTGAATGTCGATTTCAAACGGGCTCTGCCGATAATCACTCTCGGCGTATTTATTGCAGGCGTTATAATGTCGCTTATCACATACGGAATTTTCGGAATGTAACGGCAAAACAAAAACTCCCTTTTCAGGGGGCTTTTATTACCCGTATAGATAATATAATAAAATTATATCATTTTTACTATACCAAATTATCAAAAAATGTAAAGCAAAAAGCACAGAGAACCGAAAAAATTTCGGTTCTCTGTTTTTTAGTTATTTATCAGCTTACGGTTTCGTTTTCCTTTTCCTCTTTAGTCGCCTTAATATCGGGGCTCTCAGAAGCGTCCTCCTCAACGGGAAGCGGATTTGCTGTAATAATGCAAACCGCGTGTTCAAGCGATTTGATGTTTATATCGGTCTGGTCGCCGCCGAATTCTCCGTCAAGAGTAAAGGGCGTGGGCTCGTCAAACATAAAGCGAATATTCTTGCAGTGCCTGAAAACAACGAGGTCGTTGCCCGTAACATCCTTCTGTATAACCGACTTTACCATACTCAGAAATTCCTTAGGACTCTTGAACATCTTTACAAGCACCAGCTCGTGATAACCGTCGTCAAATCTGACGCCGATATTGTGAAGTATAGGCATACCGCCTACGCTGTACGAGTTGGAGGCCTCTCCGTAAAAGTAGTCGCCCTCAAAGAATTCTCCGTCGGCTTCAACCCTTGCGTGATAACCGCGAAGGTGGAAAAAGTCCTTGACCGCTTCAAGATAGTAGGCGTTCTTGCCAAAGATGTTTTTAAGTCTCTGACTTGCAGAGTACGATATCGCCGTAAAATTGCCGAAGCCCGCAACATAGATAAAAACGTTGTCGCCGAAAAGTCCCATATCAACGGGTCTCGCCTCGCCCTCGATAATGGAGTCAACCGCCTTCTCAACCTTGTCGGGAATACCTACCGAATGGGCAAAATCGTTTGTGGAGCCCATCGGGATATATCCTATGGGCATATTATTGCCGAGCTTTATTACTGCGTTTACGGTTTCCTTTAAGGTGCCGTCTCCGCCTACGCAGACTACAAGGTCAAAATCCTGTCCTCTCTTAACGGTCATATCATAGGCGTTTTCGTTTGCTGTCGTAAAAATACAGGTTACTGCAAAGCCTGCCTCGCTGAATTTGTCAATTATCATTCTGGAATACTGTCTGCCGAGCTTTTTGCCCGAAACCGGGTTGATTACCAGAAGTAATTTTTTTCCTGCTGCGTCCATAATTCCCCTCCTGATTAAAACTCAAGCTTTTTCTGAATATAACCGACAAGCTCGTCAATGGGAAGTCTTACCTGCTCCATTGTGTCTCTGTCTCTGACGGTTACACAGTTATCTGCGGGCGTTTCCCCGTCGCCGACTGTCTGGAAGTCAACCGTAATGCAGTACGGCGTTCCGATTTCGTCCTGACGGCGGTATCTCTTACCTATTGAGCCCGCGTCGTCAAACTCGACATTGAAATACTTTGAAAGCTCATTGTATATCTCCTCCGCCTTGTCATTAAGCTTCTTTGAAAGCGGAAGCACAGCAGCCTTTACGGGCGCTATGGCAGGGTGGAAATGCATAACTACTCTTGTGTCGTTCTTTTCCTCGTCAACGACCTCCTCGTCATAAGCCTCGGTAATAAGAGCAAGGAAAAGACGCTCAACGCCGAGCGAGGGCTCGATAACATAGGGTATGTATTTTTCGCCCGTGGTCTGGTCAAAATATTCAAGATTCTTTCCGCTCGTTTCAATATGGCGTGAAAGGTCGTAGTCCGTTCTGTCGGCAACGCCCCAAAGCTCTCCCCAGCCAAAGGGGAACATATACTCAAAGTCCGTAGTCGCCTTGGAATAGAAACAAAGCTCCTCGGGGTCGTGGTCGCGCAGTCTGAGATTTTCGGGCTTGATATTCAGAGAATACAGCCAGTCGCGGCAGAAGCTTCTCCAGTAGTCGAACCACTCAAGGTCGGTTCCGGGCTCGCAGAAAAATTCAAGCTCCATCTGCTCAAATTCACGCACACGGAAAATAAACTTACCGGGAGTGATTTCGTTTCTGAAGGACTTACCTATCTGAGCGATTCCAAAAGGAATCTTTTTTCTCGTAGTTCTCTGAACGTTCTGGAAGTTTACAAAGATACCCTGAGCGGTCTCGGGACGCAGATATATTTCATCCTTGGAGTCCTCCGTAACGCCCTGGAAGGTCTTGAACATAAGGTTAAACTGACGAATGTCGGTGAAGTTGTGCTTGCCGCAGTTCGGGCAGGGAATCTGCTTCTCCTCAATATAGCTGCTGAGCTGCTCGTTGGTCCAGCCCGCAACGTTTGTGCCGTCAAACTCCTCAATAAGGTTGTCTGCCCTGTGTCTTGTCTTACACTCACAGCAGTCCATAAGCGGGTCGGAAAATCCGCCGAGATGTCCCGACGCAACCCACGTCTGCGGATTCATAAGAATTGCACAGTCAAGTCCTACATTATATTTATTCTCCTGAATAAATTTCTTTCTCCAGGCTTTTTTGATATTTTCCTTTATTTCCACACCGAGAGGACCATAGTCCCAAGTGTTTGCAAGTCCGCCGTAAATCTCGCTGCCGGGGAAAACAAAGCCCCTGTTCTTGCTCAAAGCAACGAGCGTTTCAAGTGATTTTTCGGTATTTTTAAGCATTGGCATCATTCCTCAACATATTATTTATTTAATGTATATCAAAGATATAGTTTATCCTATTACGGCTTCAATGTCAAGCAGGTCAATTACTTTTAAAAGTAATTGACAATTATGTAACTACGGAATATAATATACATTGTTCCGTATATAAGGGCCTGTAGCGCAGTTGGGCGAGGAGAACGCCGCTGCCTGCGGCAGATAAAGGCGTTTGACGCAGGGGAAGAAACACAGAGCAATGCGATGCGCTCCAAGCGAGCAGTGCGACAATGTTTCTGAAGGAAAGCGCAGCGGACTCGAAAGATAAAACAAATCGGGTGCAGAAAATTAAATATTTACTGTATGGGCCTGTAGCGCAGTTGGGAGCGCACCACATTCGCATTGTGGGGGTCGAGAGTTCGAATCTCTTCAGGTCCACCAAAGGGAAAACCATCCGCAAGGGTGGTTTTTTCTTTGGTCGGAATTAAGTTTGAAGAGATTTGAAAAGGAGGGAGTTTGCGAAGCAAACGGAAAAAAACAGTCCGGTGGACTGTTTTTGCCGACGGGTGCGTGCCGAGCGCGGTAGCACTCGGGCGAATCTCTTCAGGTCCACCAGCAAAAAAAGGACTTGTCAAATGACAAGTCCTTTTTTATTATTCTTTATTTCTCAACATAAACATCAAGGATATTCTGATTTGCGCGAAGGTTGGTAATAATCGTATTAACCGAATCTGCGTCTTTCGGATAAATAAGAACCCTGAGAGTTGCGGAATTCTTCTTTACAATAGCGTTGTCTCTGCCCTGCTCAACAATTTCCATTGTCTGAAGCACGGCTTCCTGCTGATGCAGTATTGAGTTGATTTCGGGTACCTCCGAAGCAAGATGCTTAACCTCGATATAGAGAACCACTCCGTCCTTGCCCTTGGCGAGGACTTTTTTCATTAAGTGGAGAGTTATGTAAATAATAATTGTCGCTACAACTGCGCCCTCATAGAAGCCGAGACCGACTGCCGTACCTACGCACGATACAACCCAGATGCTTGCCGCCGTGGTAAGTCCCTTTACCGAAAAGCCTTCTCTGAGAATGGTACCTGCTCCGAGGAAGCCTATGCCTCCGACAACCGAAGCGCTCATTCGAGTAATGTCAATGCCCGAAATATCGTTGAAATGCTTTGCCGAATAAACTGCGCTCATCATTATAAGAGCTGCACCGACCGAAATTAGAACGTGAGTTCTTAGTCCTGCGGGACGGTGCGAATGCTCTCTCTCATAGCCTATAAGTCCGCTGAGCAGCGCCGCAAGACAGAGTCTGCAAATTGCGACTACCGTATATCTTAAAGTGTCTATCTGCCAGAGCGTCAATGCCGTGTCTTTAATCCATTCCATGCCGTCAACCCTTTCTTAAAGTTTTTTGATACGCGGGATAAATATTACAAGCAGGCTCCACAAAACCTCAAAGAGTATTGTCTGAAGCACGCCCGCCTGAGCCATTCCCGACAGGAACGAGAACATTGCCATAAGCAGTATGCTGATTCCCACTCCTATATACTGAAGGAAAATACCGATTTTGCTTCTTTCCTTGAGAACAAAAGCGTTTGCAAAGGAATAAAGGAATGACCTGAGTCTGCCGTCGCTGAGGATTCTGCACGGCTCGTTTTCGGTTTCCTCTGCGACAAGGTCTTTAAGCATTACTCCCGCAACCGGGCTTATGACCTTGACGAAATTCCTCGGCAGTCCGAAGCGCTGCTCAACAAGCTCCTCAGTAATATTGGCGTCGGTAGTTCTTACGAGTATGTTTACTCCCGACTTTTCAAGGTAGCGAAGATACTTTGCAATGGTTTCGTTTGCCGAGTAGCTTACCGCAAACATAGCTGCGACCTTGCCCTCAACTGCGAGATATACAAGCGGATTACCCTGAGGATTAAGTTCATCCTCCTCCTGCTTTGTCTGAACCTCAACATTGTGTTTCAAGAGCAGGTCGCGGCTGCCCACAAGTACGCGGTAGTTATATATCCAGCCCGAGCAACCGAGTTTATCTTCATAAGCAAGAGATTCAACAGGAGGAATCATATCACGGTTTCCGCCGACCGTCGCGTCAAAAGCGTCACGGAGCGGTCCGTTGGAGTCAAGAACAAACGCCGCAGTATAAAGTATCGCTTCGTCAATTCTCATATCGTTAAAAAGCTTGACGCCTTCTATTCTCGCCGCCTCATGCTCAAACAAATCTGCGGCGTCAACTACAACCGCATTTGCCTCAAAGGCGTTTTCGACAGCCTCATAGCCCGAAATCAGCGAGGTTCCGGAGTTGAGCTTCTCATTGACCTTGCGCAGAAGTCCGAATACAGAAATACCGACCGCCGCGGGCAGAGCCATAAGCGTTACGCCCGTAAACGAAGTAATGCCTATAAACAGATTTTTATTTATAATGAGCGAAACAATGCCTATCAGAAACGCCGCCGCAAGAGTAATCGGAAGCGCGAGTTTATAGACCTCGTCCGTCGGGTTTACTGCCTTTGTCATCTCGACAAACTTATACGGGAAGCTTACCTTGGCGCAGTATCTGACGTCGGGTTCTCTTATCATAAGCCCTCTGCCGATTTCAAATGCCTGCTCCTCGTCCTCAACGGACTTTGCCTCCCAGAACGCTCCCTGATTCTTTTCAAGAAGTCTGAAATTCTTTATATCGTTGTCGAGTTTGAGGAATTCTCCTATGTTTATCATAAGAACTCCGAAAAGAGCAACCGCCGCGTAGATGTGCGTGCCGGAAAGCACTAAATCGGGATATGCGAGCGATACAAGACTCTGGAAAATTCCTATAATTATCGCAACGCTTATCGCCGTATTATAATCAGCCTGCTTCTTAAATGCCTTTTCAAACGCCGTTTTGAACGAAGAATAATTCAAAGCTCCGACCGTGAAAAGCAACAGAATATTTACCGTGCTGTATGCAACGGGGCTGTCGCCGAAAATCGCAAAGCTGTCGAAGAAAGAGGTTACAACTGCGCTCAGAAGAAGTATTCCGAAGCATACTGCGGTAATGATAAGTCTTAATTTAGTCCTCGAATACTGCTTATCAAATATAGCCTTTACCGCTTTGAAGTCCTTGGGCCCGAACAGCTCCCTCTCGACTCTGACTCTTTCCTTCTTTGCCGCGCGCTTTCTTCTGTACTTTATGCCTCTGTGAACTTCGCTCTCGTCAGCAAACTGCTCGGCAATGGCCTCGGCGTCAAAAACTCTTGTGGCGCTTTCGTCCTCCTCGGCTTCGGAGGCTTCGGCTGTTTCGGTTTCTTCCTCCTCATCCTCCGCCTCGGGATAAAGTTTGAAATTCTCAACTATGAACTTGCGGTTTTCATAAAGCTCTTTTTCCGCCTCGTCCTCGTTGACTATGTTTCTGTCCTCCTCAAACTGGAAGCCCTCGAGTTTAATCTGGTTATCGTCCTCCTCAAAGGCGTTTGCGCTCAAAGCGCCGCTTCCGCTCTCAAGCTCTCTGCGGTGCTGTGCGTCGTATTCCTCTGCGGCGTCAACCAGCGTAGGCAACGGAGAAAGTCCGTTCGCGTCTGTTTTCTGAAGGTCGTTTTTCTTTACTACAACGCCGACTCTCTCTATGGTCTTTTTAGGCACGCCCTGCATAAGCTTGATATGGTCGCGTGTCTTTTCTATATTTAATTCGGGTTTGTTAAAGAATCTGTCTCTGTACGGGTCTGTCGAGGACTTGTTCGGGATGTCGCCGGTCTTGATAACCTTCGGCACGCCTATCTGATGCTCAATGTCCTCTTTATGAACGGGTCTTGCCTGAACCTCGTTAAAGACACGGGTCTTTTCAATGCTTATCTGCCCGGGGACATAAACCTCCTCCTCGGTCTCGGGAGCGCCGTCCTCCTCCGATATTTCCTCGCCCGCGCCGTCAATAAGGGGAGCAAGTTCCTCATACGCCGTTTCCTCAAAAACGGGTTTTTCCTCCCCGACTTCGTTAATCTCGGGAGCGGTTTCCTCCGCCGCATCATTTTCAGGTTCGATTTTTGCAAAGTCGTCCTTATTTGCGGGGGCCCTGCTCTCGTCAAGATTAAGGCGGTCAAAATCCATAAGCTTGATGTCGGGAATCTTGTTTTCTTCATCGGCGCTGATATGGGCATAGTCCGACGCAGCGTTTACTATGGCGCTGTCCGTGTCAGAAACATCCTCTGCATCATATTCGGTTCTGAATTTGCTGAGTCCCGCAAGTATATCGTCAAGCTCGCTGTCTCCCGTACCCTCAAAGGAGGACGGGGCTTCGGCAGCAGTTTCTGAATCCCTGCGGTTAAGCTTTTTTACCTCGTCGAGTATCGCGTCAACCGAAAACTCGTCGTATAATTCCTTGTTATCCATCTTATACACCCCGAAATATATTTATCTCTTTGATGAAAAATCGTACATTAAAATTCCTGCCGCAACAGAGGCGTTCAGAGAATTTATCCTGCCCTTCATCGGCAGCGAAACTATCACGTCGCACTTTTGTCTTATAAGCTTGCCGAGCCCTCTGCCCTCGGAACCTATCACAAGCGCCGCAGGTCCGGAAGCGTCAACCCTGCGGTAGTCCTCGCCGTCCATATCGGCTCCGTAAATCCAGAGTCCCTGCTTTTTCAGATTATCTATCTCGGACGCAAGGTTTGCCACTCTTGCAACCTTCATATATTCAAGCGCTCCCGCCGAGGTCTTGCCGACCGTGTAATTGAGCGAAGCGCTTCTGCGCTTCGGAATTATTATCCCGTGAACTCCCGCGCACTCTGCGGTACGGATAATTGCGCCGAGATTGTGCGGGTCCTCTATTTCGTCGCAGACCACTATAAAGGGCGGCTCATCCTTTTCCTTTGCATAGGCAAGTATATCGTCAACGCTGACATATTCGTGAGCCGCAACATACGCCGCAACTCCCTGATGATTGCCCCCTGCGCACATATAGTCAAGCTTTTTGGAGTCAACCTCCTTGACCACTGCGCCGTTCTCCCTCGCTATCGCCGCAAGTCTTGCAAGCGCAGGCGCGGAATTTCCTCTCGCAAGAAAAAGCGTATCTATTTCCCTGTTTGATTTGAGCGCCTCGGTAACGGCATTTCTGCCGATAAGAAGGTCGCTGTTTCTTTCGTTGTCTGCCATAAAATTCCCCTTGGGCATAATAATCTACTCTACTATGTATATTATATAGTATTATAACACATACAGGTAGTGTTTGACAATGTCAAAATAACTATATTTTGTGGTAAAATATCAACTTTTTATACAAAACGGGGTATATGACGACAAAAAAAGACGGAAACTCGGTTTCCGTCTTTTTTGTTAAAAGATTTTTACTTTGCCAGGTCGCCTATCATAAGCATAAACGTTCCGAACTGCGCGCCGAATTCGGGAGCGCCGTCCATAATAAGCTTGCCCTTCTTAACAGAGTCAAGCATATCCGCCGTGCCGAGCAGAATACCGAGCGCACTCTCAAAGGAGTCGAAGCGAAGCGTAAAGAAAGGCATAGCTCTCTTATACTCGCCGCGTCCTGCTCTGGACTTGCCTGCCTTTATTCTGATAAACGCCGCAACCTCGGGATGCTCATTGACCGCAAGCGCGTAAACTCTGTCGGGAGACTTTGAAGTCCACTCATGAATTTCCTGATGTCCGAGCTTGTTAAGCTGGCTGATACCGCTCGTCAGCAGATAAAACATACATTTTACCATAAGCTGCTGTGTTTCGGCATCCTTAGGCGCCTCGGTTGCACCGAGTACGTTAGCCATTTTAAGCAGCGTCATAAGGAACGCTTTGAAAGCTCCGAAATGAGATACGACGCCCTTCATTTTCGGAAGCGTTGCAGGCGCTATCTTACCCTTGAAGAAGGAGTTCATCGCCTCAATGGACTTGAACTGAAGCTCAACGTGGGGGTTGGGTTCAACCGCGTTAAGATGTACCTGCCAGTCATCCTCTCCGTTAACTACAAAGTGCATACCGACCTTGCCGCCCTCTGCCTCGGGGTCCAGCGCAGTAACCTGAATTACCGAGTGAACGTTTTTAAACTGCTTTTTAAGCGAGGGAACATCTGCCGCAATTACTTTGATAAGCGGGAGCGCAGCGTTAAAGAATATTTTATTAGCGTAAATTTCCTGTTGCTCATGCATAATATCATCTCACTTTCCGAAATATAGAAATACGAAGTATATTATACATCGTCGTCCCAGTTATCGTCTTCCTCAAAGTCAGCCTGCATAACCTCACGGACAGCGGCAATAATGCCGTTGGCGTCAATGCCGACCTGAGACATAATGTCCTCATGAAGTCCGATGGGAGCGAACCGGTCCTGATGTCCGAGGCGCTTGAAGGCACAGCCCTTACCTGCCTCAGCCATAACCTCTGCAACAGCAGAGCCGAGACCGCCGATAACCGAATGGTCCTCAACAGTGATAATCCTTCTTGTATCCATAACCGCCTTGAGAATTGCTTCTCTGTCAATAGGCTTAATGGTATGCATATTGAGAACTCTGACCTTGAGTCCGTCCGAATTCTCAAGGAAGTTTGCAGCTTCTCTTGCCTGGAAAACACAGCTTCCGCAGGCAATAACGGTAATGTCGGTACCGGGATGTACCTCGACCGCCTTGCCGACCTCAAAGCCGTAATCCTGTTTGTCATAAAGCACACGATCAAAACCGCGGTTGATTCTGATGTAATACGGTCCGTAGTTGTCATAAGCCGCATTGACTGCGTTTGCCGTTTCAAAGCCGTCAGCGGGAACAATAACCGTAAGATTGGGCATAGCCCTTGTGATAGCAAGGTCAACGATAGCGTGATGCGTTGAGCCTGCCTGACCGAAGGACGTTCCTGCGTGAGTTGCGATGATCTTCGCGTTGACATTCTGATAGCAGATATCCGTATGAAGCTGGTCGCAGGCTCTCATTGAAGTAAATGCAGAGAAGCCCGAAAGGAACGGGATACAGCCTGCCTTTGCCATACCTGCGGCAACACCGAACATATCCTGCTCGGCTATACCTACATTGATAACTCTCTCGGGGCAAACCTTAAGAACGTCTCCGAGTTTTGTCGATTTGGCGAGGTCAGCCGTAATGGCTACAACCCTGGGGTCCTTAAGAATAATATCAGCCAGCGCCTTGCCGTAAATTTCGGCAGTAGCAACTTCGGTCTGGTCTATTGCGTTATAAACAAATCCGCCTGCCATAATTATTTGCCCTCCTTTTCTGCTCTTTCGCAGCGAGCCTTGTAGTCTTCTTCAAGCTCTCTGTTGTACTTGTTGAAGGTATCCTCGTCGAGTGCCATATAGTGGCAGTGATAGTCGCCCTCAATGTCCTTGATGCCTGCGCCCTTCTTTGTATCCATAAGAATACAGGTCGGTGCGCACTTTGTCTTTGAACGCTCTATTGCCGCGTCAATGGCATCACAGAGCTCGCCGATGTTGTTGCCGTCAACAACTATGGTATTGAAGCCGAAGGCAGTCATTTTGTCAGCCAGAGGTTCAAGCTTCATAACCTCTTCGGTGGGGCCGTCTATCATACAGTGGTTGCGGTCGATAAATACGATGCAGTTTGAAAGCTCGTAATGGTTAATGGTCATAAAACCTTCCCAGTTTGAACCTTCGCCGAGCTCGCCGTCACCGGTTACAAC
>SVOA01000032.1:0-6169 GCA_015066635.1 Oscillospiraceae bacterium
AACTCTTGAAAACGATTTCTTCTACAGCGGAACGACAAATCTCGTTGACATTCCGCTTAACGGCTACACTACAATTGTTCCTGCGACTAATTTCGTAGAATACTATGACGGCTTCGGCAACAGACTTGCATGCACAAGCTACACTGTACTGACGGATGCAAGTGCAGTTTATCTGAACGATGGCGGTTGGTATGTAGTAAATGCTGACACAACAATAACCCGAGCTATCAATGTTAACGGCACATCGCATATTATTCTTTGTGACGGAGCAACGCTTCGTGCGCAGAATATCGCTGTCGGTGCTTCGGGCGCTGTTTACATCTACGGTCAGAAAGAAAACACAGGCACGTTCCGTAATGTACCTCCTGCGTCGGGTACAACGGCTCTTGCAGGTATCGGCGGTGCCGGTACCGATGATGTTGGTGAAATCTACATTTTCGGCGGTAAGATTTATGCAACCGGTTATTACGGAGGCGCAGGTATCGGCGGCGCACTGAACCCCGCAACAAGCATTGAAATTGCACGTGCGACGGTTTATGCACAGGGCTCAGAGGCTTCCACTGCTCACGGCGGTGCAGGTATCGGCAGCGGTTTAAGGAGCGGTCAGATTACTATTCACAGCGGTAAGATTACTGCAATAGGCGGTTACGGCGCAGCAGGTATCGGTTCGGGCTACAATGTCACCGGAACTACAAACAAACAGTTTGAAATTACAATCTATGGCGGCGAGATTGATGCTCAGGGCGGCAGGATTGAAAGCAGCGGTACATACTATTACGGTGCAGGTATCGGCGGCGGCACATGTGTTCCTCCTACCGGCACCACCAAGTCCGGTTTGGCTTACGGCGATGTTAACATCTGGGGCGGTCAGATAACGGCAAATATTATCGGCGCAGGCGATATTCTTCGCACAAACGTTTCAACCAAACCCGTCAGCATTTCGCTCAGCTGGACAAATGCAGGCGATTATATTGAGGCGGACAGTTATTCGTATTATACTCTTACGTTTGCAAAGGATTTCTTCCTTGACGGAACAACAACCCTTGCGATGGAAACTAATATAGCAGGCAACAGAATTGTTCCGACAGTCGCAAATTATGACATCAACGAGGACGGTTTATTTGACGTCAACGATATAGCGTTTATTATTTCCGCTTCCGTTGGTGAGGTTGAAATGACTGCTTCACAGTCAGCAAAAGCAGACCTCAACGGTGACGGCATTGTAGATGCCTTTGATGCGGCAGAGCTTGACAGAATACTCTTCGCCAATGACTCTGACAAGGGCGATGTAGATCAGGACGGAGATATTGACCTTGTCGATTACGCAATGGTTAAGGCTCATATTTCGGGCGTTGACTCGGATGAGAATCATCCCGCAGACCTGCTTGACAAGTGTTATCTTACGGCTGAATATGACAGCATAAAGGATAGTTATGATGACGGTGTTATCATCACTCCGGTTTATTACAATGCCGACATCAATAAGGACAAAGCAGTTGATGCGTTTGACCTGTTCGATCTTGATAAACGCATAAACGGTCTTGCATAATTAAACTGGGTATTTCATCCCATAAGAAAACAGGCAACGGAATTTTCTTTCCGTTGCCTGTTTTCTTTTCTCTCCGGTCTGGCTGCTTGTCTGTTTTTATAAACATCCTTATGACAGGTAGCCTTTAGGAGCCTCTTTTCTTAATTATTATCGATTTTTTATTGTTTTTCAATAAAAAATTATTGACAAACAATAATTTTGATGCTATATTAAGGCTGTTTGGAGGTGTAATACAATGAAAATCAAAAACAGCGCGTTAAAGGTATCCATATTATTTACCTGTATGTTTGCGCTCGCTCTTGCGGCACTGACATTTGCGGGGCCGTGGATAGTTTCGCTGCTCTGCGACTGCTTCTCCAAGCAGCAGTTCCTGCACTTCTTTATCGGCATTGTTTACTGTGCCGTGCCCGCAGGCTGGGGAGCGATAATAATTCTTTTAAAGCTTCTGTTCAACATCAACAAGGGTATTGTCTTTTCTGTTAAGAATACCCGTATGCTGACGGTTCTTTCGTGGCTGTGCCTTTATGTCGGCTTTTTAAGCGGCTTTGCCTCGTACAGATACTATCCGTTTATAATTGTCGGCATATCGGCGCTTTTTATCGGACTTATTGTACGGGTTGTGCGCAACATAATATCGGAAGCAATTATTATAAAGGAAGAAAACGAACTTACCGTTTAGGAGACAGATATGCCTATTAAAATAAATCTTGATATGATACTCGCCAGAGAGAAAATGTCCTCGGGCGAGCTGGCTGAAAAAATCGGTATAACTCAGGCAAACCTTTCCATACTCAAAACGGGAAAGGCAAAGGCGGTACGCTTCTCAACGCTTGACGCCGTCTGCCGTGAGCTTCACTGTCAGCCGGGCGACATTATAGAATACACGGAGGAATAATTATGGATAATATTCAGAATTCCGCAGGCATTACTCCCCTGCCCTATGCTCCCTCAAATAAAAGAGAGCTTACCCTCACAAAAAGAGACTGTATATTTGCCGCCTTTTTCCTTGCGGCATCCGTGCTGCTGGTCTTTGCCGGCTTCTTTGAACGCTTTGCCTCGGGCTTTGCCGTTTCTCTGTTTATACTGACTCTCGTTTACGGACTGTATATGCTTAAAGACGGCAAAAAGACCGTATTAAGCATAGGGACGCTTTTAATAAGTCTTGTAATCCCGTTTGTGTTTTTAATTCATTTTGACGATAATGCAAGACTTACCGCGGCGGCTGTCTGTCTTGCCTCGGCGGCGGTATTCTCGGTTGCCGTGCGCTCGGGAGACATTGACACCTTCAAGGACATAAAAGATTTGTTTTACGCGAATACAATTACCGTTTTTTCGAATCTTGCGCCGTCGTTCAAAGGTCTTACAAAGGTCGGCAAGGACAGAAAAACCGCGTTGCAGATACTTCTCGCCGTGCTTCTGAGCATACCCGTTATCGTTATCATTATTTCCCTGCTCGTAAGCTACGACACGGCTTTCAGCGCGCTTATGAAATCGGTTGCCGAAACGCTCGGCAGAACCCTGTTCGAAATAATTATCAGCATTACGGTATTTGTTTTTATCTTCTCCTACGCCACGGGCAACAGATACGGAATGTACGAAAACGAAAGCTCGGACGGAGAAATAAAAAGATTTATTAAAAAGCCGTTTTCTTTTACCTTCCTTATACTTATTTCGCTTGTATATCTTATTTATCTTGTGTCGCAGTTTGCCTATATTTTTAATTCCTTCGGAGGACTGCTGCCCGACAGTTTTTCCTTTGCGGAGTATGCAAGGCGCGGTTTCTTTGAAGCAGAGGCAATTCTGATGATAAACTATGCGGTCAGCCTCGGCGTTATGCTCTTCGGCGAAAGGAAGGAAAACGCAAAGCATTTTGCGCTTAACAAGGCGCTTGTAACATTTCTTAATCTGTTTTCGCTGTTCATTGTTTCGACCGCATTTTTCAAGATGAAAATGTACGTCGCTTCATACGGTCTGACGGTAAAAAGATTTGTAACCTTTGTGATAATGGCGGCAAGCGTTCTGTTTGTGCTTGCGCTCATCATACGTCTTTACAGGTACGGCGCAAGGGTGTTTAAATACGCTTTTATCCTGTCGCTTTTAATCTTTACCGCCGTGAGCTTCGCGGGAATTGACCGCACCGTTGCGCGTTACAACACAGACGCTTATTTAAACGGCAAGCTTCAGTCGGTTGACGTGAAATATATTGCCTCGCTCTCACGGGAGTCTGCCCTGCCCGAGCTTATAAAGCTGTCGGAATGTCAGGACGCAGGTATCAGAAACGAAGCGGAAGCAGGAGTAAAATTCTTTTACAACACCTATGAAGATTATTCCTCACGCCATAAAATCGAGCTTAAAAAAGATTCCGAAGGCAAGGACATTATAACTATGCCGAAGCCTGCTGTAACCGAGCTTTCGCTGTCAACGCTCCGTTGTATCAAGGCGCTTGACGGGGCGCATATTGAATTCTCGGAAGCCGACGGAGAGATTTTGTGGGGCTACCTTTATGATGACGGATTCACAGACGGCTCTGAAGGCGAATATTACCCGGAATAACTTGCATTGTTCAGCGGCGAGTGATAAAATAAGCTTGAAATCATTTTGTGAGGTGCTATGATGAAAACAAGAGGCGAATTCATAAGAAACTACTGGAAAAACTATCTCTACCTCGAAAAAAGATTTCTCGACAGCGAGAGTTATGTTTCCATCGAGAAGGAAAACAACGATGCGTTTTCGTTTGAATATTTAAGTCTTTTTATCCTGCTGTGCAACGAATTCGACGCGGTTACAACGGAATTCTGTAACCACATAGAGGGCGAAAAGCGACAGAGAAACATCAACGAAAAGGTCGGTATTATCCGCGACAGCGTGCCGAATTTCAACAAATACAAGGCAGACATAAACGAGAGGTTTGAGGGTTATAATCTTGTACCGTTTGAAAAGTTCGGCAAGACAAGCGCGGATTGGTGGCACGACTACACCTATGTCAAGCATTACAGAAGTATGACCGACGAAAACACTCACAAGCCGAATTACTACAAGGCAAATCTCAAAAACGTCTTTACCGCTCTGTCGGCTCTGTATCTTATTTCCTGCATTTTTTACGAAAGGCTTGAAAAGGACACACAATACAGCGTTGAAAAGAGCTCCGCAATATTTACAAAATGCGGTTTTTGATAACATTTACAAAAAGAAAAAGCAGGGACAAATCGGTTCAATTTAGAGAATTAGGGCTTTTTAAGGGAAGAGGGTTGAAAATCCTCTTCCCTTTTTGTTATAATTGAACCATAGGTAGATATGACTGAAGCTGAGTCTAAAAAGATATAAATAGATTGATTTGTCAAATAAAAACTGATAAAAAAGTGTATTAAAGGATTAGGAGGAAACAATATGGCATTTGTACAGGCGAAATGTGAAAACTGCGGAGGAATACTGGCGGTCGATGACTCTCAGAAAGCCGCCGTCTGTCCGTTATGTAATACGCCTTACGTTGTTCGGGACGCGATTAACAACTACAATATTACAAATAACGTCAACATCGGAGCGGGCGCGAATGTGACCGTTTACGGGAGCGTGAACGACGGTTTTGAAATTGAAGCGGGCTTGTTAAAAAAATACACCGGAGCCGCGACGGACGTTGTAATCCCCAATACCGTTAAAGAAATCAGTGACAATGCTTTTAAAGGTTTGGCAATAACTTCTGTCACTATTCCCGACAGCGTTACACGCATAGGCAACAGTGCATTTTGGAGATGCAGTTCGCTCACAAGCGTCACTATCCCCAATAGCGTTCAAAGTATATGCAAAAAAGCGTTTTGGGGATGTAGTTCCCTCACAAGCGTCACTATTCCCAACAGTGTTAAAAGCATAGGTGATTATGCGTTTGGGGGATGCAGTTCTCTCACAAGCGTCAGTATTCCCGACAGCGTTACAAGTATAGGCGTGCTTGCGTTCAGCGGATGCAATTCACTCACAAGTGTTACTATTCCCGACAGCGTTACATCCATAGGTAATGACGCGTTCAGCGGATGCAGTTCGCTCACAAGTGTCACTATTCCCAACAGTGTTACAAGCATAGGTTTGAGTGCGTTTAGCGAATGCAGTTCGCTCACAAGCGTCACTATTCCAGACAGTGTTACGAGTATAGGCGATTATGCGTTTAGCGAATGCAGTTCACTCACAAGTGTTACTATTCCCGACAGTGTAACAAGTATGGGTAGTGAAGTGTTTAGCGAATGCAGTTCACTCACAAGCATCACTATTTCCAATAGTGTTACAAGAATAGGCGAGAAAGCGTTTTGCAAATGCAGTTTGCTCACAAGCGTCACTATTCCCAACAGTGTTAAAAGCATAGGTGATTATGCGTTTGGGGGATGCAGTTCTCTCACAAGCATCACTATTCCCAACAGTGTTAAAAGCATAGGTGATTATGCGTTTTACAAATGCGGTTCTCTCACAAGTGTCATTATTCCCAACGGTGTTAAAAGCATAGGTGATTATGCGTTTAGCGAATGCAGTTCGCTCACAAGTGTCACTATTCCCAACAGTGTTACATCCATAGGTAATGACGCGTTCAGCGGATGCAGTTCGCTCACAAGTGTCACTATTCCCAACAGTGTTACA
>SVOA01000032.1:6179-15521 GCA_015066635.1 Oscillospiraceae bacterium
GTGTTACATCCATAGGTAATGACGCGTTCAGCGGATGCAGTTCGCTCACAAGTGTCACTATTCCCAACAGTGTTACATCCATAGGTAATGACGCGTTCAGCGGATGCAGTTCGCTCACAAGTGTCACTATTCCCAACAGTGTTACAGATATAGGTTGAGGTTGCCCTGTGCAACCTCAACCTATACAACCAGTACAACCTGTACAATCTGTACAACCAACATCAAAAAAATCCGGCGGATGCTACGTCGCGACGGCGGTTTACGGTTCATACGACTGTCCGCAGGTTTGGACTTTAAGGCGTTACAGAGATTACAGACTTGATACGACTTGGTACGGTAGACTGTTCATTATGCTCTACTACGCAATCAGCCCGACATTCGTTAAATGGTTCGGCGAAACGGCTTGGTTCAAAAAGCTGTGGCGTGGCAGACTCGACCGAATGGTTATAAAACTGCAGAACGAAGGCTACGAAGATACCCCATATAACGATAAATATTGATATATAGCAATATAAGTAGAAAGAAGGAGCTGACGCTCCTTCTTTTGTCGTTTGTGCTATTATTTTGTAAAAATTTTGGTCTTTACCTTGACTCAAATCGAAAACAGGGTTGTATAATTGCCTTGCGAACAGAGAATAAGCCGCCTTTGGCGGTTGCGGAGAGTAGTCTTTATCCATTTCTTCTGCTTTTAAGCGATTAAGCGGTTGCCCCGAACTAAAAACCATTTTTAGCGAGGGGAGGTTTTTCAAATTTTTGTTCCCCTCTTTAAATAGATATCCTATTATTAAGGGGGACTGCTAATGCCAAATATTTTTGAAATACTACATAAAATATTTAGTTTTTGTGATAATATTTCCTCAATAATTATGTTTGCCATTGTTTTGTATGACAAATATAGACAAAAGAAAAACAACCGCTAAAATTTCGGGCTAGCGGTTGTTTTCTATTTTCGAATCAATCAACAGATCGGAGCAATCGTTTAATTGTCCTCTGTTTGCACCTTTATTATAGCACATTTTTTAATATTATCAACTATCTGCTGACAAAAATAGTATGTGCGTTAGGTTCTCAAATTTGAGAACCTTTTTTAATACCTTTTTAAGCTGTCTGCAATCTTAGTAAAATCAAGGAGTATAGGATATTGTAGTGCTTTTAGCCTCAATTCTCTAAATTGAACCGACAAATCCCTGCTTTTATTTTTTTATTTTATCCGAAAACTATGTCAAGCGCCATCATAATCAGAAAGCCGAGCGCAAAACAGACGGTACCCGAATTATTATGCTGTCCGCTTGCCATTTCGGGGACAAGCTCCTCGACAACGACATAAATCATAGCGCCTGCCGCAAAGGTCAGAAGGAACGGCATAATCGGAAGGAAAAACGACGCCGCAAACATAGTCATAAGCGCGCCTACGGGCTCAATGACACCCGACAGAGTGCCGAAAAGGAAGGTCCTGCTCTTGGGCATACCCTCTGCCCTCATAGGCATTGAAACAACTGCGCCCTCGGGGAAATTCTGCAAAGCGATTCCGATCGCAAGCACCGTTGCGCCTGCAAGAGTTATCGCGGTTTTGCCGTACAGCCAGCCCGCAAAAACTATACCGACAACCATACCCTCGGGCAGATTGTGAAGCGTTACGGCAAGAAACAGCTTGGTAGTTCTTTTAAGCCCGTTTTTCGGTCCCTCCTCGCTCCTGTCAAGATGCACATGGGGAATGAGCAAATCAAGGAAAAGAAGAAAGAGCATTCCGCATGCAAAGCCAATGCCGAGCGGCAGAAAAGACAGTTTGCCGTACTCCTTTGACTGCTCAAGCGCAGGCATTATAAGACTGAAAAAGGAAGCCGACATCATAACTCCGCCCGCAAAGCCCGAAAGAGCACGTCCGAGTTTGTCGCTTATGTCATTTTTAAGAAAAAACACACTCGCCGCGCCGAGCGTCGTGCCGAGTAAGGGAATTAAAATACCGACCGCAATTTTTAACCACATTTTATGTAAGTCCTGCCTTTCATTTTTCCGAAAACCGATTATATCATTAAAATTTATTTATTTCAAGTGGGAATATGAACAGAGGGCGCTCACAGAGCGCCCTGAATTTTAAGCGTTTCCTTCAAAGAATTTTTCTGCATATCGCACCGTTCCCATAGCGTCTCTGCTGTAAAAGTCAGCGCCTATGCTGTCGGCGTAGTCCTGAGTGAGCACTGCGCCGCCTACCGTTATTTTTACGTCGGGACACTCCCTGTGCAAAAGCTCTATGGTTTCCTTCATATGTACGACGGTGGTGGTCATAAGAGCGCTTAAACCGACGAGCTTAATTCCGTTTTCCCTGACGGCTTCAAGCACCTTTTCGGGAGCGACGTCCTTGCCGAGGTCGAGCACGTCAAAGCCGTAATTTTCGAGCAATACTTTAACAATATTCTTGCCTATATCGTGTATGTCGCCCTTGACGGTCGCCATTATCACTCTGCCCTTTGACTGCTTGCCGCCGTCGGAGGGCAGTTTGCGTTTTATAACCTCAAATGCAGACTTCGCCGCGTCTGCGCTCATAAGAAGCTGAGGAAGGAAAACCGTGCCGTTTTCAAAGCCGAGACCTACCTCGTCAAGCGCAGGTATTATTTCCGAATTTATAACGTCTATGGGGTCTCTGCCGTCATTTAAGAGTCTGTCCGCACATTTCTCTGCGGCGGCGCCCATACCCTTGATTACGGCGTGTTTAAGACTGATTTCTTCGCTGACGGTTTCCTTTACGGGCGCGCTTGTAACGTTTTTGATATAGTCTTCGCAATTCCTGTCAAGTCCCGTCAATGCGTTGAACGAATAGTAAGCGCCCATCATACTCTCGCTTAACGGGTTTACAATACCTGCCGAAAGTCCTCTCTGCAAAGCCATGGTAAAGAACGCCGCGTTGACACTCTCCCTTGACGGAAGTCCGAAGGAAATATTTGAAACGCCCAGCACGGTGTTGACGCCAAGCTTATTCCTGATGTAATCAAGCGCGTCAAGCGTGATATTCGCATTCTCCGAGCCCGTGCTGACGGTCAGCGCAAGGGTATCGACTATAAGGTCTTTTCTGTCAATTCCGTACTCCTCTGCCCGTTTAATAATTTTCTCTGCAATTTTAATTCTGCCCTCTGAGGAATCGGGAATTCCGTTCTCATCAAGAGTAAGGCATACGGTTACGCCGCCGTATTTCTTTGCAAGCGGAAATACTGCGGACATACTTTCCTCTTTGCCGTTTACCGAATTTATAAGCGGCTTGCCGTTGTAAATTCTCAGCGCCTTTTCAAGCGCTTCGGGGTCGGACGAATCTATCTGCAAAGGAACGTTGACAACGCTCTGCACCTTTCTGACGGCTGATGTAAGCATTGAAACCTCGTCGATTTCGGGCAGACCGATATTTACGTCAAGAATATCGCTTCCGCGGTCGGTCTGCTTTACGGCTTCGCCTGCGATATAGTCAAGGTCGCCTGCTTTGAGCGCTTCCTTTAATCTCTTTTTGCCCGTGGGGTTGATACGCTCGCCTATAATGACGGGCTTTTCGCCTATAATGACGGTTTCGGAATATGAAGTTACTGCCGTATAGTTCTTTTTTACGGGTTCGGATATTTTAATATCACGGCACTTGTCAACGGTCATTTTTATATGCTCGGGAGTGGTTCCGCAGCAGCCGCCTACGGCAGAAGCGCCGAGCAGGGCAATTCCGCGCATACTCTCGGCAAATTCGGACGCGCCCACGTTGTAGCAGGTTACGCCGTTTACGACCTCGGGAAGTCCCGCATTGGGGTTTACGAATACGGGAAGCGAAGCGTATTTTAACATCTCCCTTGCATAGTCCTTCATCTGAACGGGTCCAAGTCCGCAGTTAAGTCCTATCGCGTCTGCGCCGAGAGCCTCGACCGTGAATACGGCTGTCTTGATGTCGGCGCCTGTAAGAAGCTGTCCTTTTTCGTTAAAAATCATGGAAACGGCAACGGGCAGATGAGAATTTTCCTTTGCGGCAAGCACGGCGGCTTTTATCTCGTAAAGGTCGCCCATAGTCTCGATTAAAACGAGGTCTGCGCCTGCCTTTTCACCTGCAATAACCTGTTCCTTGTAAAGCGAATACGCCTCCTCAAACGAGAGCTCGCCGTAGGGCTCAAGAAGTTTGCCCGTAGGTCCCGTATCAAGAGCCGTAAAGACCTCTCTGCCCGATTCGCGCGAAGCTCTTTTTGCGATTTCAACCGCCTTGGTTACAACCTCTGCGACAGAGTATCCCGTGCCGTCAAGCTTTAAGGAATTTGCACCGAAGGTATTGGTGCTGATAATATCCGCACCTGCGTCAATATAGCTTTTGTGAGTTTCATATATCAGATTTTCGTGTGAGAAATTCCATATCTCGGGCAGTTCGCCCGCGCCCATACCGTTCTTCTGAAGGACGGTACCCATAGCGCCGTCAAAGAAAAGAATTTCCTTGCCTATTCTGTCTTTAAAGCTCATTTTAATTCCTCCTGAACTGACAGTCTGTTTTATCGCACAATTCGCAGGGCACGGGACAGTCAAGCGCTTCCCTCGTTATGCCTATGAAAGCCGTAACCGACTTGGACGGCGTCATCAGGCAGTCGCCGTTGAGAGTAACGCCTATGCGCTTGGTTATATCCATAAGCGAGAAAAACTCCCTTTGATATTCAAGCGGCAAATCTCCGTAGCCCGGAGAATATCTCGGTAAAAACGAATACCCCGACTTTTGGTACTTCTTTAAAAGCTCCCCGAGTACTGAGTCGCAGCAATTCTCAATCATCTCCGTAAGCACCGCCTGAGCGAGAACGTATTTTGACGAGTCCGAAACGCTGTATTTTCTCAGAATTCTGTCGCTCTCAACCCCGAGCGTTGCGGCAAAAAGCAGAACCTTATCCGCACGGGAAAGCAGTTTAGATAATTTTTGACTACGGAATTTCACTCCGTCAATTACAACGGTGTTTCCGTCGGGACACACAAAATCTGCCTCCCTCGAAATAAAAAGGGGGGTTACGGCTGAGGTTGCTTCTTTTTTAAGCTCCTCTGTTTTTGCGACGGTTTCTCTGTCGGGGGTGTTTCCTTTGAAACCCGCATATCGGTAGATTTCGCTGTCTCTTAACTTCATAGTCCTGTCCTTTTTTATATTTATACGGTTATTATACAGCAAAGCTTTTTTAATTTCAACGGGTATTATATTTACCGTATTTATCTTCAAATTGTATTTTATATATAAATATATTATAAATTTTATAAAATGATATTGACTTTTTACTCCAAAAAAACTATTATTTATCCATACCAATTAGGGTGGCGCATTACGGAGCAATCCGAGGTGCGAAATCCCAACTATATCTATCGGTTGGAAAGGGGCTGCATAATTGAAAAACAATCCTGTTATTATCGATTTGCAGAATATCTGCGTAAGCTACGGCGATACGACCATACTTAATAACATCAATCTTCAGATTCACGACGGCGAGTTCGTTACTCTGCTCGGTCCATCGGGCTGCGGCAAGACGACTACCCTGCGAATAATCGCAGGCTTTTTACAGCAGAACTCGGGCGACGTCATTTTTGAAGGTAAAAATATAAATGGTGTCCCTGCATACAAGCGTCAGGTGAACACCATTTTTCAGCGTTATGCGTTATTCCCGCATCTTAACGTATATGAGAATATTGCCTTCGGTCTGAGACTTAAAAAGATGAAGGAAAAGGACATTCAGGCAAAGGTGCGTGAAATGCTCGCTCTCGTAAACCTCAAGGGCTTCGGCTCAAGGAATATCGACTCGCTTTCGGGCGGTCAGCAGCAGAGAGTTGCGATAGCGCGCGCGCTTGCGGTTAACCCGAGGGTTGTCCTTCTTGACGAGCCTCTCGGCGCGCTTGACCTTAAACTGCGTAAGGATATGCAGATTGAACTCAAGAATATCCAGCAGAAGCTCGGCATAACCTTTATCTATGTTACTCACGACCAGGAGGAAGCTCTCTCGATGAGCGACACGATAGTTGTTATGAACAACGGCGAAATTCAGCATATAGGCAGTCCGACAGATGTTTACAACGAGCCGAAAAACGCCTTTGTCGCTGACTTTATCGGCGAGAGCAATATTCTTGACGGCGTTATGCACGAGGACTTCTCGGTTGAATTCTCGGGTATGCGTTTCAAATGCGTTGACAAGGGCTTTAAAAAAGACGAACCCGTTGACGTAGTTATCCGTCCCGAGGATATTGACGTTACTCCCGCGGGCAAGGGTATGCTTGACGGCGAGGTTACTTCGGTAACCTTCAAGGGAGTTCACTACGAAATAATCGTTGACATAGACAACTTCAAGTGGATGATTCAGACCACTCAGAAGGCAGAGGTCGGCGACGTTATAGGAATATCAATAAAGCCCGACGAAATGCACATTATGAAAAAGAGCGAATACTCGGGACTTTACGGCGACTACAGCTCCTTCAGCGACGAGTTTGACGAGCTGTCCGACCCGACCGTTTCACAGGAGGACGAATAATGAAAAGGTCCTCTCTAACCTCTAAAATTCTGAACGCTCCGTATATTCTGTGGGCTGTGCTGTTTATAATTGCGCCCCTTATTATGGTGCTTTACTATGCGCTGACCGACAGAAGCGGCGCTTTTACATGGGACAATATCACACAGATAAACGACTATGCGAGCACCTTTATACTGTCGATTGGCTACGGCGCCGTTGCTACGCTGATAAGTCTTGTGATAGCGTATCCGTTTGCCTACTTTCTCGCGCAGACCAAGGTGTCGTTTCAGAGGATGTCGGTTATGCTCGTTATGCTGCCAATGTGGATGAGCTTCCTTATCAGGACTTATTCGTGGATAACAATTCTCGGCGACTCGGGCGTTATCAACCGTTTCCTCGGTATTTTCGGCATAGGTCCCCTTCCCCTTCTCAACAATGCGGGTGCGGTTATACTCGGTATGGTGTATAACTTCCTGCCCTATATGATACTTCCGATTTATACGGTAATGAGCAAAATGGACCGCTCTCTTATCGAGGCGGCTGAGGACCTCGGCTGCGGCAGGATGCAGTGCATCAGAAAGGTTGTATTTCCTCTCTCGGTGCCCGGTATCGCAAGCGGCTTCACAATGGTATTCGTTCCGTCCGTCAGTACCTTCTACATCACTCAGAAGCTCGGCGGCGGCAAAATCAACCTTATCGGCGACGTTATAGAGGGACAGTTTCAGGTTGCAAACAACTTCAACTTAGGCGCTTCGCTCTCGCTGGTGCTTATGATAATGATTATTATATGCCTTGCGATACTCAACTACTTCGCCGACAGCGACGATGACGGAGGTGTACTTGTATGACGGCAAAAACCTCAAGACTCGCAAAGCTTTATCTTGCGCTTGTATTTATCTTCCTGTACGCTCCGATGGTTGTTATGACCGTTTTTTCCTTTAACGGCAACGAAAGCACCTACACCATGCACGGCTTTTCCCTGCAATGGTACGAGAGACTGTTTTCGGACACGGTTACAATGAACGCGCTTAAAAACACGGTTATACTTGCGGTTGTTTCGGCGCTTATCTCAACCGTGCTCGGTACGCTCGCCACGATAGGCATTAACTCAATGAAAAGCAAGCGCGTTAAATCTGCGCTTATGACTACTACAAATATCCCGATGATGAACCCCGAAATCGTTACGGGTATTTCCATGATGCTGCTGTTTGTCTTTATCGGCAGAATGTTCTCGAAGTCCGACACGCTCGGCTTCGGCACCATACTCATAGCCCATATAACATTTCAGCTGCCTTACGTTATACTCTCGATTTTACCGAAGCTCCGTCAGACCGACCCCCGTATTTTCGAGGCGGCTCAAGACCTCGGCTGTCCCCCCGCAAACGCCTTTATCAAGGTTGTTCTGCCGCAGATTATGCCGGGTATAGTTTCGGGAGCGATTATGGCGTTTACCCTGTCGCTTGACGACTTCATCATCAGTTACTTTACAAACGGACCTGACTTCCAGACGCTTCCCATACACATCTTCTCAATGACAAAGAAGCGCGTCAAGCCCGATATGTACGCACTCTCGACGCTGATTTTCGTTGCGATTTTCATACTTTTAATTCTTATGAATATCGCTCAGGCAAAGTCGGATAAGAAGCCGAAAAAGTCAAAGGAGGACGCCGAAATATGAAAAAAGCCGTTTCTCTTTTACTTGTAATTGTTATGCTCGTTTCAGTCAGTCTCCCCTGCTTTGCGGATGACGGAGTTGACTTCTCCGACGAGGTCAGGGAATATTATGCCTCTCTCGGACTTGAAGGTACCGCCATCAATGTCTATAACTGGGGCGAATACATTGACGACGAGGAAGTTGACGTTATAGGCGAGTTTGAAAAGCTCACAGGCTGCAGCATAAACTACACTACCTTTGAGTCAAACGAGAATATGTACTCCAAAATTGCGGGCGGCGGCGTCAGCTACGACATACTTGTACCGTCCGACTATATGGTTGAGAAGCTTGTGCGCGAGGATATGCTCCTGCCCATAGACTTCAATAACGTTCCCAACGTTGAGAAATACTTTGACGCCGAGCAGTACGGCTATCTGCTTGACAGTGAAATCGAGGGCAAAAAAATCTCGGACTATGCGGTAATCTACAACATAGGAACAACAATTCTCATATATAACACAAAGTACGTTACCGAAAAGCCCACAAGCTGGAAGGTGCTCTGGGATGAGCAGTATGAGGGCAAGGTGCTTATGTTCAACAATCCGCGCGATTCCTTTGCAATAGCTCAGGCAATACTCGGAATTGACTTTAACACCGTCAACCCCGACGATTGGGACGAATGTGCGGAGCTTTTAAAGAAGCAGCGCGAAACCGTGCATCCGACGTACGTTATGGACGAGGTTTTCAACAAGATGGAAAGCGGCGACTATGCGCTTGCCACCTACTATGCGGGCGACTATGAGATAATGAAGGCAAACAATGAAGACCTTGATTACTGTCTGCCGGAGGAAGGCGTAAACACCTTCTATGACGCTTTTATTATTCCGAAAACTGCACAGAATAAAAAGGGCGCAGAGGCATTTATCAACTTTATGATGGAGCCGGAAATCGCCCTTGCCAACGCAGAGTATATTTACTATGCAACGCCCAATAAATCGGTGCTTGAAAACGACGAATATTCGCTCATAGACTCGGCGGCAGTTTATCCCGACGAGTCCGAAATTGCCAATGCGCAGAGCTTCCACGACCTGCCCAACGAGACGCTTCAGTATATGAACTCCCAATGGATGAAGGTCAAG
This sequence comes from Oscillospiraceae bacterium, assembly GCA_015066635.1. Lineage (GTDB taxonomy): Bacteria > Bacillota > Clostridia > Oscillospirales > Acutalibacteraceae > Fimenecus. Next base: position 15,452 of record SVOA01000032.1, read on the forward strand.
GGCTCTAACAATAACGCAGGGTTATATACGGCGTTCATTGTCTGCATTGTGCTCATAGCTGCGGTCATAG
>SVOA01000033.1 GCA_015066635.1 Oscillospiraceae bacterium
GTACTTTTACTTGCATTTGAGCATTTCTGGCACGGAGAGGTTGTGCCCTTCCCGCCGTTCTTAACGGCGATGGCTGACCCCGAGGACGCGGCGGAGATGTTCCACGAAATGGCGACCGTCGGCGTTTCGATGGCAGTCTGCGTTACAGCTGTATGGGCAGGTATCTGCGCATTTGCGGACGCAAAGCTTAAAAGCGTTAAAAAGGCGATTGCAAAGGATAACGCATAAGGAGAACGCTCTATGACATTACTTATTACAATTATCGCGGCAGCCGTAACAACGGCAGTATGGTATTTCTGCGATAAGAGAAAAGATTATAAGCTCGGCGCTCTCGCACTCATTTACTGGGGCGCATCGCTTATGTGGTTTATGGACTTTGTGTTTGAGTATGCAGAGCTGAAAGCAGACTACTTTCAGCAGGGACTCAGCGACATTATGAACGACTCCCTTCTCGGAGTTACCGTTGTCGCAATAGGTCTTGTCGCATGGCTCATCATACTTTTTGCAAAGGACCCCAAGGGCGTTATCAAAAAGTCTGCAAACAAGTAAATCTGACAGTTAAAGAAGGGTACGGATTTTTTCCGTACCTTTTTTCTTTACAACAGACAATTAAATTGATATAATAAATTCATTAAATTTATTGAGAAGTGATGAAATGGAAAAGGGTATTCACAAACACATAAACGAGGACGGCTCCGTTACCGTACACAGCCATCAGCACGAGAACACAAAAGCGGTCATAAACCGTCTCGCCCGCGCCATAGGGCATCTTGAAAAGGTCAAAAAAATGGTTGAAAACGGCGAGGACTGCAGCGATGTGCTTATTCAGCTGTCTGCGGTGCGTTCGGCTATCAACAACACGGGCAAGCTCATACTCAAGGACCACCTCGAGCATTGCATAGTTGACGCCGCTCAGTCGGGCGACAAAAAGGCGCTTGAGGAATTCTCGGAAGCGCTTGACAGATTTGTTAAGTAAACGGGGTATAATTATGGCTGTCAGAAAAAAGAAATTATCCGATATAGAGTTTATACGCACCGTGTGCGCATTGGGAATTGTCGTATATCATCTCTCCTGCCACGTTGAGGGCAGTTTCAAGCTGTTTTTCAGCTATGCCAACGGTCAGTGGGGAGACGCCGTTGTAATGCTTTTCTTTATGATGTCGGGCTCAATGATATACCTCAACAACAAAGAGGTTCCCTCGTTAAAGACTTTCTACTATAAACGCTGGAAGTCAATTTTTCCTGCGTTTTACATAGGCTTCCTCGCCTTCTTTATGTGGGACGTTTTAAAGTACCGGCACTTCCTTTTCAGAGAGGACGTCAATCCCCTTTCGCTTGTTCTTACCTTATTCGGAATTGACGGATACTTCCTCTATGCCGTACCGAGCTACTACATACTCGGCGAGTGGTTCCTCGGCGCGCTGATAATGCTCTACGCCCTCTACCCTGCACTTGCAAACGGAGTGCGCAAAAGACCGTATATCACGGCGGGCATAGTTACCGCGCTGTATGCGTGGATACTTGTTTATAATGTTTTTGATATAAAGCTTCTGCGCAATTTCTTCTCCTGCCTTATAAGCTTTTATCTTGGCATACTCGTTATGAAATACCGCGATACAATAAAGAAATTCCCCGTATTTATCGGTGCGGCGGCGGTAATGCTGATACTCGCCTTTGTAAAATTCCCCGTGAACGATAATATTTCGGTAAAGAATCTTATCGAGCACGTTATGGGACTGTCAATGTATATCACGTTTATTTGGGTAGGCGAATTCATCACAAGGGCAAAGCCGCTGAAAATTCTCTTTGAGAAATTAGGCGCGCTGTCGTATCCCGTTTTCCTCGTTCAGCACCAGATAATAGTGAGAGTGCTTGCGGTTTACTCCCCTCTGGGCGCAAAGGACTATATGCTGACTCTTGCGGTAATACTTGCAATAACTCTTGCGTCGGCTTTCCTTCTGAAGCTTGTTACCGATTTCACGGTGAATTCGGGAGCGTTTAAAGACCTTGAGAATATGATACTTGGAAAGAGAAAAAATGGAAACAACGGTTAAAAAATTTGACGAACTGACGCGCGATGAGCTTTATGAGATACTGAAGCTGCGCTGTGATGTTTTTGTGTTTGAGCAGCACTGCTTCTACCCCGATGTTGACGGGCTTGACCGTGAGGCATATCACATATTTTTAAGTGAAAACGGCGAAATTTCGGCATATCTGCGTATGTTTGAAAACACCGATAACAGCGTAAAAATCGGTAGGGTTGTTTCACGGGAAAGGAAAAAGGGATTAGGACGGCTTTTAATGAACGAGGCAGTTAAAGCGGCAAAGCAAATGACGGGCAAGTCCGTTATAAAGGTTGACGCGCAGGTTCAGGCAATTCCTTTTTACGAAAAGCTCGGTTTTAAAATCGTTTCGGAGGAATTTACAGAGGCAGGCATACCGCACAAAAAGATGATTCTGGAAATATAGCAAAAACAAAGGGGCGCCGTGGGCGTCCCTTAATTCGTTATAAAAGAAGCGGGCGCCCGCAGGCGCCTCTGCTTATTATACGGTCAATGCCGTGATAATACTCGAATAAAGTTTAATCGGGTCCTCAAGGAATTTTCGCTTTAAAAGCTCCGCCTGCATACTGTCGCCTGCGTAAACGGTAAGGTGCATAAGCTCGTTTTTAGCGCCCATAAGCGAAAAGGTTACATTGTATCCGCCGTCGTCGGCTTTTGCGATTTCAACGTTGTTTTCCTTTTCCGACCTGGCGAGCGTGGTAATCTTGATAGCCGAATTGACCGCCTTTTCCCTGACTGTTTTGGGAAGCGTGGTTTCAAGACTCTCGGCGATTTCTCTGCCTCTGGGCAGAATAACAAGGCACTCCTCCTCGTCCTCGATAACCGTGTCGATACACGCGTTTGAGAGAAGCTCCGTTATCGCCTGATTTATTTCAAAGTAATTTGCAAGTCCGTTTTCGAGCACCGCGTCGTTAAGTTTTTCCTTGATTATCGGCATATCAAGCGTATTTAAAAGATAGCAGATAAGCACTCTGATTTCCTCACGGTTGCGAAGTCCCCCGAGCTCTATGCCTTGGTCAAATGCGTCAAAATCCATAATTACTCCTTAAAGATTTATTTTCTTAATTCTATATCAGCAAAGCGTTTTTGTCAAATGAGAAAACGCTCATTTTTTTATTGCCGAAACGGACGTAATATGATAAAATATTCGGTAAAGAAGGTGAAACCGTGTTTTATCAGATTAACGAAGTATTAAAAAGCATTACCATTGACGAAATTGACGAAAGCTATATAACCGCGGGTTATATCAGCGCGGACAGACTTGACGAAATCGGCTCCGTGCTCGGTTTCTCGCAGTCAACGATAGACTCATGCAAGGTTGCAAACAAGCACTTCCGTTCGGGAGTCGAGGTCTATGACGACTACACGTTTACGGAGCTTCGCATAATAAACCCGAACGATATAAGCGGACACAACGACTGCGTTGCGCTGTATATAAAAAAGAATTTTATTCTCGTTGTCGATGTCGAGGACCGCGACAACTCAACGAGAGACAAATTCATGTCAGCCGTGCGCAAATACCCCTACTCCGCCGCAACGCTTGAGAAGATTATATATGCCTTCTTTGACTCCCTTATCGCAAACGATTTTGAGTATATCGAGGACAAGGGCGTGGAGGTTACGGAGCTTGATGAGGACGTTTTAAAGGAAAACACGGGCACGGACTTCAACCTTGAACTGCTCACAGTAAAGAAAGAACTCCTGACGCTCCATAACTACTACGAGCAGCTGCTCGACATAACGGACGCCTTTGAGGAGAACGAAAACGATATTTTTGAAACGGACGATTTAAGATATATCGCAAACCTCGGGCTGAGAATAACAAGACTGCGCGAGGATACCGATTCGCTGTCAAGCTCGGTAACGCACCTTCAGGACGCGTACTCGTCATTTCTCGATTTAAAGCTCAACCACACAATGAAGGTGTTTACGGTAATTACAAGCATATTTTTCCCGCTTACTCTGATAGTCGGCTGGTACGGTATGAACTTTACTTCAATGCCCGAATTCGGCTGGAAGTACGGCTATGTTTACGTCATAGCGCTGTCGGTGCTTGTTGTAACCGTGCTCGGAATAATCGGCAAAAAGAAAAAATGGTTTTAAAGAATAAAGAAAAAGGGCAACGCGGTTGCCCTTTTTTATGCCTTTTCTATGTTGAAATAAAACGTTACGCCGCCCTCGCTGTTCTCTGCGCCGTACGGCATTTTGTGAAGTTTCTGTATAGCCGAAACAATGGAAAGTCCGAGTCCGAAACGTCCCTCGTTTCTCGAACGCGACTTGTCCGCGCGGTAAAAGGAGGTCCAGATTTTTTCGAGGTCCTCCTCCTTTATATGCTCGCCCGTATTGAAAACGGACAGAGTGTATGAGTTTTCGTTTTCCGTAAGAGTTACCTTTATTATTTTATCCCCGTCCGCATGGGAAACGGCGTTTGAGATATAATTGTTGAGCACCATACCGAGTTTGACTATGTCGCCCGAGCCGTATAATTCACGCGGCACCTCGTTGATAAAGGTTATGCCGTTGTTTTTGAATTTTATTTCGTTATCTACGGCGTAGTCGTCAACAAGTCCGAAGATTTCAAAGCGTTCTTTTTTGACGTTTACCGCACCCGATTCATAGCTCGAAAGCTCTAAAAGCTCATACACAAGGGCGTTCATTTTTTCGGTTTCCCTGACTATTACAGAGCAGTATTCCTTTGCCTTGTCTGTTTCGGAGTTATCGAGCATAAGCTCTGCGCCCTCGGAATATCCGCGAATAATCGAAATCGGCGTTTTAAGCTCGTGCGAAACATTGGAAATAAATTCCTTGCGCATTTTGTCAAGCGCCTTTTCCCTCTCAATATCGAGAAGAAGTCTGTCGTTCTTTTCCTTTAAGTCCTTGAGCGTTTCGTCAAGGGAATCTGACATTTCATTTATGGAGTGTGAAAGCATACTGATTTCGTCGTTTCCTTGGACCTCGCACTTTTCGGAGAAGTCCATCTTTTCCATTTTGCCCGTGATACGGCTCATTTTAATAAGCGGCTTTGTAAACTTGCCCGTGTAAAAATATATAAAGGTCAGCGCAATCAGAAGCGCAAGTATGCTCGTTCCCGAGGTAATCAGAATAGCGGTGTTGGCGTTTGCATCAATGGTGTCCTTGTGCGAATAAATCTCGACATCTGCGCCGTTGGAAAGTTTACCGCCGTAAACAAGGTACTGACTGTGAGTGTTTTCATCCGTGAGAATTTCCGTAAACGCGCCGAAATCGCGTTCCTTACGGTCGGAAATCGTTATCTTACCGCCCTCGGAAAACAGTTCGTTAGCGCCGAGATAGAATTCGGTACCGTCCTCAAGATAAATGTCGATAAGAAAGCCGTTATTGCGCTCAAGTCCCGCAATTTTCTGCGAAAACTGGCTGTCGTTTATGTCGAAGCCGTCAATGATACGCATACAGATATACATATCGTTAAGCTCGGAACGCGTGTAAATATTGGGAAGCAGGAAGTTATTAAGAGCCAGAATGACCGCTATGGCAAGCAGCACGATAAACCCGACCTGCAGGAACAGTCGGGTTCTGATGCTCGTGAATTTACGCTCGCCTTTTTTACTCATCGGCACTCTCCTGAATCTTATAGCCCAAGCCGTAAACGGTTTTGAGGTGCTTCTCGCCCCAGCTGCCGAGTTTGGTACGGAGTCTTGCGACATGGGAATCAACCGTCCTGATGTCGCCGTCATAGTCAAAGCCCCAGACATCGTCAAGCAGCTGCTCGCGGCTGTAAACACGCTCAACATTTCCTATAAGCTTATCAAGTATTTTAAACTCCTTGACCGTCAGTTCAACGGGCTTGGAGTTAATTTTTACCTCGTGTGCTTCGCGGTCAACGGTAAGTCCCCAGTATCCAGTAACCTTGGGCGTCTTTTCTCCCTGACGCCTTATGAGCGCCTCTACCCTCTTGACAAGCACAACGGGAGAAAACGGCTTGGTAACATAGTCGTCCGCGCCTGCGTCAAAGCCCGTAATCTGGTCAAAGTCCTGACTGCGTGCGGTAAGCATCATTACGGGGACGCTGCTCTTTTCACGCACCTTACGGCAGACCTCCCAGCCGTCATACTCGGGCATCATAATATCAAGTATCAGAAGGCTTGTGTCGGGGTTCGCCTCAAAAAGAGAAAGAGCCTCCGCTCCGTCAGCCGCCTCGAGAACGGCATAGCCCTCGGCAGTAAGAAAGTCGTTTAAAAGTTTTCTGATGAGCTGTTCGTCATCGGCAACAATAATCTTTTTCATAAAAATTCACCCTTAACGAAATTTTAGCATAAAGCCGAAGTTTTCGCAAGGGTGTAAAAGCCTTATTTAAGCTGTTTTTTAATGTTGATTTTCCTGCACGCAAAGTACAGCGCAACACCGAGAGTGAACATTACGGCGAGCTCTCCGAGAGCCACACATCCGCCCTGAATAAGGAAACTGCCGAGACGGAAGGGTCCTTCCATAAAGAAGGTTTCGATTTCCCAGCCGACTATCACTCCGTTAAAGAGCGCAGGCATAAACATTGCAGGTAAGGGAAAATCTTTGATTTTTACATTTCTCAGAAGGTACATACACACGGACGAGCCGAGCGTTGCCAGAGAGCCGAAAATCATATCAAGCGGAAGTCCCTGCCCTATGCTGTATATGTTTGAAATCACACAGCCGAGCGTAAGTCCGGGTATTGCCGCAGGCGTAAAAAAAGCGAGCACGTTGAGCGCTTCGCTTGCTCTGAACTGAACTGCGGCGGTAGTCGTGCCGGGGAGCAGAAAGCCCTGAGCGTAAGTCAGCGCCGCATACATGGCGGCGATTACCGCGGTCTGCGTAAGAGTTGCGGTCTTTTTGTTTTTCATTGTTTTTTCTCCTTAGTTTTGTTTTAGGTCAGGATGGTTTCGAACTGACCGTCCCGAAGGACTTGCAATATGATACAGCATAAACAAAGTTTTGTCAATGAAAAAAGCCAAAATGAAAAGGACACCTGCCAAATCAGGTGTCCTTCTCTGTGTTATACCCCTTTTCAGCCCTTGAGAAGGGCATTGTAGAGCTTAATATATTCGTTTGCAGACTTGCCCCAGCTGTTGTCGCACTCCATAGCGCGCTTTACGAGTATCTTCCAGCCCTTTTTATTCTGATAGCCCTCAATGGCGCGTCTTATTGCGTGAAGCATTTCGTGTGCGTTGTAATTTGCAAAGGTAAAGCCGTTACCCTCTCCGTCTCCGCTGTCGTGTATGCTGTCGCGAAGTCCGCCCGTTTCGCGAACTATCGGAATCGAGCCGTAACGGAGCGCTATCATCTGCGAAAGTCCGCAGGGTTCCGCCTTACTCGGCATAAGGAAAAGGTCGCTGCCCGCGTAAATCTTCTTTGACAGCGAGGGTACGAAGCCGAGTTTTATTGCAACCTGCTCGGGATATTTGCCCGCAAGGTATTTAAAGAATTCCTCATACTGCCAGTCGCCAGAGCCGAGAACGACTATCTGCACGTCGGCGGTCTGAATAAGCTCCTCCATAACGGCTTTTACGAGGTCAAGTCCCTTGTGCGAAACAAGTCTTGTAACCATACCGATTAAGGGAGTGTCCGCCTTTTGCGGAAGTCCCATAAGCTCCTGAAGCTTCTGCTTATTCTTTGCCTTGTTTTTAAAGTCGGACGCAGAGTAATTACTGAAGATGTCCTTATCCGTTGACGGGTCGTAAAGCACGGTATCAATACCGTTGAGTATGCCGGAAAGTTTCCAGCTTCTCTCATTTAAAATTCCGTCAAGTCCGTGCGAATACCACGGGTCCATTATTTCGTTTGCATAGCTCGGGCTTACGGTCGTGATACGGTCTGCGCTCTCGATAGCGCCCTTCATAAAGTTGACGTCTCCGCCGTATTCGACAACTCCCGTCGCCTCTGCAGGTATGCCGAGCACCTCGGGGATAATTTCCTTGCCGTAGGTACCCTGATACTGAATATTGTGAATAGTGAAAACGGTCTTGATGTTCTCATAACCGGGCGCCTGAGCATACATAGTGCTGTAATAAACGGGTACAAGCGCCGTCTGCCAGTCGTTGCAGTGAATTATATCGGGCTTGAAGTCGATATACTGAAGCATTTCGAGAACCGCTCTCGAGAAGAAAGCAAATCTCTCGGCGTCATCGTAGTAGCCGTAAATACCGTCGCGTTTGAAATAGTACTGATTGTCAATCAGATAGTATATTACTCCTCCGCACTTCGCCTGAAAAACTCCGCAGTACTGCCGTCTCCACGCAACGGGAACGGTAAAGCTCGTTATAAAGGTCATTTCATCCTTTAATTCCTGCTTTATCGTGTCATACATGGGCATTACCACACGGGCGCCTATAAGGCGCTTGCGAAGTGCCTGAGGCAGACTGCCCGCAACATCTCCGAGTCCTCCCGAAGCCATAAAGGGAAGCGCTTCGCTGGCTGCATATAATACTTTCATAGTTTTCTCCTTTTTTGCAAATTACATATTTGCGTATTCCATTATCGTATCGTAATAGTTAAAAAGACTCTTGAACGCTCCGCTGAAAATCATAACGAGGAGCATTATTATAATAAGTCCTACGGGAATAGCCACCGACAGAATTTTACTTAAAAAATACTGCTTTTTAAATGCCTGAAAATCTGCCGACAGGGTTTCAAGCTGTTCTTTAAGCTGCTCAACCTCTGCGTTCTGTGCAGGCGCAGGCGCGGCGGCAGCTGCCGGCTCTTTTGAAACGCCTGCGCTCTTAAAGAGAGCTTCGAGCGATTTCTGCGCCTCTGCGCTCCTCTTGCCGTTAGTGTCCATTTTCAGTAGGTTTTCCGCCTCAGAAACGGACGCAGAGGGGTTTTTGATAATTCCGTTTATTCTGCCTCTGCAGAAGTTACATACGGAATACTCTCTGTCAGCAATTTTATAAGTTTTAAGCTGTTCTGCATCTGTTGCACAACCGCAAATTTCACATCTTGCATCCATCAGATTACAATTCCTTTACCTACATAAATAGGATAATTCTCGGCTCCCGAAAGGAACTTGTTGGGAGTGATAACCGCATTTTTATCAACTATTGCATTGTTGAGCGTTGTGCCTGCGGCGACAAAGCTCTCTTGCATAATAATAGAATTCTTTACAACTGCTCCCTTGCCTATGCGCACGCCTCTGAAGATAATCGAATTCTCGACCTCTCCTTCAATGATACAACCGTTTGCGATAAGGCAGTTTTTGACGCTTGAAACAAGTCCGTAGGTTGCGGGAATATCGTCTTTGATTTTTGTATATACGGGTCTCTCGGGGTTGAAAAGCTGTGAGCAGTTTTCAGTGTCAAGAAGCTCCATATTTGCCTTGAAGTAGGACTGAATTGAGTCTATTGTCTCGGCATATCCCTTTACCTCATAGCCGAACATATTGAGCTTGGAAACATTCCTCTGAATTATATCCGACTCAAAGTCGTGATAGTTAAGGCTGACAGCCTCATTCATAAGTCTTTCGAGCAGAGATTTTTTCATAAGAATGAGGTTAAGACTGTAATTAACCTCATTCTCCGCAACGGGAGAAACCGCCGCCGAGGAAATTCTGCCGCCCTCCGAGAATTCAAAGGTTACCGCGTCGCCGAGCTTAGGAAGAATTCCGCGTTTATAGGCGATGGTAATATCGGCGCCGTTCTCGGTATGGAAGTCGGTCAGCTTCTCTATGTCGATATTGAAAATGCTGTTTGAGTCGGAGAGCAGAATATACTCCTCCTGTGAACGGCTGATAAAGTCCTTGATGCCTTTGAGGGCCTCGATTTTATCGCCGTTTGAACTCGCGTCCGCAGTCGAGAACGGAGGCAGAAGGAAAAGTCCGCCCGTCTTTCTCGAAAGGTCCCACGGCTTGCCCGTGCCGACGTGGTCCATAAGCGACTGATAATTTGCCTTTGTGATTACACCGACCTTTTCAATACCGGCGTTTACCATATTTGAAAGAGGAAAGTCTATAAGACGGTATCTGCAGGCGAAGGGTACGGAACCCATTGTGCGCAGTCCCGTAAGCTCGGGAATACACTCGTCATACGCGTTTGAAAAGATAATGCCTACTATATTTTTGCCTGTCATATCACTTATCCTCCTTTCCTATCATTTCCTTAGGTGAAACCGCGGCGCCTGCGGGAATCTCAACATCCGCACCGACAACGGCTATTCCCCACGCCTCACGGTTTGAGGCGTCCTCGGGACGAAGTCCGACTCTCGCGCCCTTTCCGATAACCGCATTCTCTGCGATAATTGCGTACTCAACATCCGCTCCCTCGCCGATATACGCGCCGGGCATTACTATCGAGTATCTTACCTTTGCGTTCTTTGAAACCGTAACGTTCTGGAAAAGTATTGAGTAGTCAACCTCTCCGTAAACCTGCGAGCCCTCGGCTACCATTGAATTCTGCAAATCGGCGCTTGCCGAAACGTACTGCGGAGGCGCTATGGGAGTTCTCGAATAAATCTTCCACGAGCTGTCCGACAAATCAAGGTCAACCTTCGGGTTGAGAAGGTCAAGATTTGCTTCCCAGAGTGAGTCGATGGTGCCGACATCCTTCCAGTAGCCGTCAAAGAGATATGCAAACATTCTCTCCCCTGCCTCGTGCATTGCGGGTATGACGTCATGTCCGAAGTCGTTTGACGAATCGGGATTGTTCTCGTCGTCAATAAGATACTGACGGAGCTTTGACCATGTAAAGATGTAAACGCCCATTGACGCTTTATTTGACGACGGATTCTTTGGCTTCTCCTCGAATTTCGCTATTGAGTTGTCGTCATTGAGAACCATAAGTCCGAAACGGCTTGCCTCCTCCCACGGAACCTCAAGCATGGCTATCGTGCAGGCCGCGTTGTTTCTCTTGTGGTAGTCGAGCATTTTGTTGTAATCCATCTTGTAGATGTGGTCGCCCGAAAGAACCGCAACATAGTCGGGGTTATATCTGTCAATGAAATTTATATTCTGATAAATCGCATTGGCTGTACCCTTGTACCACTCCATTCCCTTTATCTGCTGATACGGAGAAAGCATATGCACTCCTCCGTTTTCGCGGTCAAGGTCCCATGCCTGACCGTTTCCTATGTAGTCGTTGAGCTCCAGCGGCTGATACTGTGTGAGAATACCGACAGTTGAAATACCCGAATTCACACAGTTGGAAAGCGGGAAGTCAATTATACGGTATTTGCCGCCGTACGGTACGGCAGGCTTCGCAATATTCTTGGTAAGCACGCCGAGCCTTGAGCCCTGACCGCCCGCAAGAAGCATTGCAATACATTCCATTTTTCTTGCCATAGTAATTCCTCCGTTTATATGTAAACAAATAATTATCTTGTCTTTTTGAGATAGACCGTGCACATAGGCGGCAGTTCAAGACTGATGCTCTGCTCAAAGCCGTGCATATTGATACTTTCCGTAACAATTTTATCTTTATTGCCTCTGTCCTCGCCTCCGAATTCCGCGTCGTCGGAATTAAAGACTATTTTGTACGAGCCCTTTTTGGGAACGCCTATGCGGTAGTCGCTCCTGCCGACGGTCGTAAAATTGGAAACCGAAATAATTTCCTTGCCCTTGCCGTCAATTCTGCGGAAGGCGATAACCGAGTTATCCCTGTCGTCCGAGGAAATCCACGAGAAGCCGTCCCATGAGTCGTCAACCTCCCAGAGAGGGGCGTTCTTTTTATAGAATTCGTTTATACTCTTAAAGTAATTCTGCAACTGACGGTGTTTGTCAAAGTCAAGTAGCAGCCAGTCAAGTCCCTTCTCGTAATTCCACTCGATAAACTGACCGAATTCACAGCCCATAAACATAAGCTTTTTGCCGGGATGCGCCATCATATAGCCGACAAATGCCCTGACCGCCGCAAACTTCTCCTCATAGGAGCCGGGCATTTTGTTTATGAGCGAGCATTTGCCGTGAACTACCTCGTCATGCGAAATAGGAAGCACGAAGTTCTCGGAAAATGCGTAGAACATCGAGAAGGTTACAAGGTCGTGGTTATATTTGCGGAAGTAGCCGTCCATACCGAAGTATTTGAGCATATCGTTCATCCAGCCCATATTCCACTTGAAGTTAAAGCCGAGTCCTCCCATAAACACGGGTTTGGAAACCATAGGCCACGCCGTGCTCTCCTCTGCTATCATTAAAGCATACGGGAATTCGGCAAAAATATTCTCATTTAATTTCTGCAGGAATTCAACTGCCTCAAGATGCTCGGCGCCGCCGTTTTTGTTGGCAACCCACTCGCCGTCCTTACGGTCGTAGTTGAGATACAGCATACTTGCCACGGCGTCGATTCTGATACCGTCAATGTGATATTCCTTCAGCCAGAAGGTTGCGCTCGACATCAGGAAAGAGCGTACCTCTGCCCTGCCGTAGTCAAATACTCTGGTACCCCAGCCGTAATGCTCGCCCTTGCGCGGGTCAGCATATTCATAAAGCGGCTGACCGTCGAACTCGTAAAGTCCGTTTGCGTCCTTCGGAAAATGCGCGGGAACCCAGTCGAGTATAACGCCTATGCCTGCCTGATGGAATTTATCTATAAGATACATTAAGTCCTCGGGACTGCCGTAACGCGAGGTTGCGGAAAAATATCCCGTAACCTGATAACCCCAGCTTCCGTCAAACGGGTACTCCGTAAGAGGCATAAACTCAATGTGAGTGTAGCCCATTTTTTTGACATACGGCACAAGCTCGTCGGCAAGGTCCCTGTAAGAATAGAAATTGCCGTCGTCGTACTGCTTCCACGAGCCTGCGTGAACCTCGTAGATGTTGACGGGCGATTTATAGATATTCTTGCCGTTGTGGGAGCTTATCCATTTAGCGTCATGCCACTCGTAACAGCCGTCAAGGTCATAGAATTTTGTAGCCGTACCCGGACGGGTTTCCATATGAACGCCGTAGGGGTCGCTCTTTAAGATAACTCTGCCGTCGGAAGCCGTTATCGAATATTTATATATGTCGTACTGCTTTATGCCCTGAATCTCGCACTCCCAGACGCCGCCCGAATTATCAATGTGATACATTGTGTTTCTGCCGCTGTCCCAGCCGTTGAAGTCGCCGACAACGCTGACAGCCCTTGCGTGAGGAGCCCAGACTCTGAATACGACAGTATCCTTATCTTTTCTGTGCGAACCGAAATACTCATACGAGTGCGAGTTGCTGCCCTCGTGGAATAAATACAAAGGCAGTTCTCTTTCCTTTTCGGCAGAAGAAACGATTTTTTTTGCCATAAGTTATACCTCGCCAAATTTTTTCATCTTATATTTTACCAAACTATTATATAGAATTCAAGGTCTTTTTGACTATTTTATTCAAATAAGTGCCGAAGTTTATTAGTGCCTTTTGTGTAATTTGTTACAAAATCCGAGTGAATTTCCGCACAGCAAAACCCCGCGTCTGCCTGTAAAAGCAAACGCGGGGTTCCGTATTAAGTATTAAATTTTTAAACGGGAGTTACGTCGCTGTAACTGCCCTTGACATTGACAATTACGTCAACAGCCAGCGACTCGGTACAGCGCTCATATTTGGGCTCGTTGACCTCTGCGTTGACTATCGTGAAGCCGAGATTGGCAGGCTCGTGATAAATCAGGGACTCAAATATTTCCCCTACCGTCTGATAAGCGACGTGGTTGCCTATCTGATAAGGTACCATTACCCTGATTTTGACTGCCGCGTCATAGTCCCTGACGGGACGCCCCAATGAGTTATACGACGTAATTTCTCCGAAGCGGAAGCTTTTGAGTCCTATGGTAATAAGCCTCGTGGGAATCGACTTCGGACTTATATCGTGGTCAAACGCCTCGATAATCTGCGTAAAGGCAAGATTTTCATTATCGACAAGCTGCTGCTTGATTTTTAATATCACTAACAAAAGAAGCATTTATATTCTCTCCTTGAGGACTGCCCAGGTATATACCGTTTCGTCCCTGAAATAGACTCTCTCGCTTCGCTCGATTTTATAGTAGATACCGTCGAGCGTTACTATGCTCGACCACTCGTCGAGATTGTCAAGCGAAATTTCGGCGGGTCCTATATAGAGATAGTAGCCCTCTCCGTAGTGTCCTATTTCGTTGACCTCGCCGTTGAGATACATTTTGTTTTTATAGCGAAGCGGCTGAATCGTGGCTTTATACACACTGCTTCGTCTGTTATTGCTGTAAACGAACACGCTGCGCCCGACTGCGTCAAGAATTTTGTTAACCTGTTTCAGAGTTATCACTGTCCTTCCCCGAGCCCACCGAAACAAAAATGAAATCGGTATCGGTCAGCAGCTCGGCAGCCGAAAGCAGGGCGGAATCATGCATTTCCGCTGCCTTTTCAAGCAGAAGCGACGGACTTTGAGTGATATTGATGTCGCCGACCTTGAAACGTTCGCTGAGTTCGCCCGTAAGCATTTTGTGAAGAAGTATTCTGTAATAACTCAGATATATGCAGACGTTCATCACGCGCAGGTCGTCCGAATTCTCTCTGTCCTTGAGCCGTCCGTAAATTTCGGCGCAGGCAGTTCTTACCGTCGGCACAATGTCAAATGCGTCCTCATCGGATATTCCCGACAGTCCCTTGACCGCCCTGACCGCATTAACAACATCTATCATTATGTACTCCTTTAAATTGCAAGCGCCTTTGAAGCGTCACGGAAGATTTTTGCAAAGCCCGAAATCTCGGTAATTGCGGCTCTCTCAAGCTGACGGTCAATGAGCTTGTCATATTCGGTCATAATGCCGCCTGCCTCTACCATTTCGAGAGCGCAGCTCTTGTCAAGGCCTATGATGTAGCCGCTTTCAAGGTTGCCGCATTTAAGCAGGTTTGCACCGAGAGGCGTAACAATTTTGCCTGTTGCGTGGAAATTCTGTCCCGCAAACGAGTCCTTCATCTCCGCGAGACTGAGAATATCAACAGCCGCGTCGGGAGCCGCGATG
>SVOA01000003.1 GCA_015066635.1 Oscillospiraceae bacterium
TGCAAACTCACAGACGTAGATATGAACGCATACTACGGCAAGGCAGTTGCGTGGGCAGTTGATAAGGGAATTATTGCAGGTTATCAGAACGGTAAGTTCGGTGTCGGCGACCCGATTAACCGTGAGCAGGTTGCGACAATACTTTACAGATATATGAAGAACCCTGCTGTATCTGATGTTGACGGTAAACTTGCTAAATTCCCCGATAAGGGAAATATCAGCGAATTTGCAAAAGCGCCTCTTGCGTGGGCAGTTGAGAATAACATTATCTCAGGTATGCAGGACGGCACGGTTGCTCCCAAGGGCACGGCTGTCAGAGCGCAGATAGCTTCGATAATTATGCGTATGGACCAAAACGGTATGTTTGATGCATAAGCAAAATTACAATAAAAAAGGACCCTCTTGAAAAAGAGGGTTCTTTCTTTGCTGTTTAAACCTTTATCAACGTATAAAAACCGTCGCTGATGACTTTTAATAAATCGTCATTTGTTTTTATTTCGTTCTCGGTAATTATACCGCCTCGTGCGACATCAACGACCTGATGGAAGTCCGAGCCCGATGTTTTGAGGAGTTTATATTTATCTGCCCAGAGTTCGGCAACGTCATTGTTTGAATTGTGCCTTACACAGCCGTTAAAGATTTCAATTCCGTCAAGATATTCGGGATTGGAAACGTTCATATTTATTCTGAATGGATGCGCCTGACAGACAAGCAGCCCGTTCTTTTTGGCGAGCTTGTAAAAGGACTTTAAATTCATATCGATTAAGTCCTTGTTTTTGCGCAGGAATTTTTCCGTAATGCCGTAAACAAGATAGTCATTCTCGGACGGAGAATCAAATCTCAACTCCATACCGAGCAATACGTTGAGTCTGCCGCGGGCACATTCAAGAGCAGCGTTGTATCCCTGCAGAAAAATGTCAATTTTATCGTTCCATTTAAGCTCTTTATAGTTGTATTTGATATATGTATGTGTACTCAGATGGTCAGTTATTACAACGGTGCTGTATCCGTTTCTTAAATATTCTTCAACAAGCTCCTTTGCGCTTGCCTGACCGCAGTTACTTGTTTCACTTGTATGACAGTGAAGTTCTGTTTTAAATGATGACATTTATACCACCTCTGTATATATTGTAATACTTTTTGACGATTTTGCAAGTGCTTAATATAATTATATACTTTTGTTAATAAAATGTAAATTTACAGCAAAATAATTGCTTATTCAGATTTTTATGTTAAAATATATTTTAAAAGGGGAGCTGCACAATGAATATTTTTGATAAACTTAAAAGCAACGAAATATCTACGTCATTTGAGGTCTTTCCGCCCAAAAATGACGCTCCGTTTGAGCCGGTAAAAAATGCGGTTAAAGAACTGTCGGCATTAAAGCCCTCGTTTATAAGCGTTACATACGGGGCGGGGGGAGGAACCTCTAAAAATACGCCTGCAATAGTTTCGTATATTCAGGATGAGTTAAATCTGCCTTCCGTTGCGCATCTTACCTGCGCCTCGTCAACCAAGGACGAAATTGACCGGATTTTACAAGATTTAAAAAGCAGAAATATTAAAAATATTCTTGCGCTTCGGGGCGACAGAATTGAGGGCGCGCAGGACGACGGAAACCATTACCGTTATGCAAGCGAAATGATTTCAAGAATTGCCGAAACGGGCGGTTTTTCCATCGGTGCAGCCTGCTATCCCGAATGCCATACCGAGGCAAAGAACTCTATAGATGATTTGCGGCACCTTAAAACAAAGGTTGACTGCGGAGCGCAGTACCTTGTTACGCAGATGTTTTTTGACAATGCCGCTTTATACAGTTTCCTTTACAGAGCGCTTAAAATCGGAATAGACGTACCTGTTATTGCCGGCGTTATGCCCGTAATAAATCAAAAACAGATTTTACGCAGTTGCGCGCTCTCGGGTGCTACGCTTCCGTCAAAATTTCAAAGGATGATAGACAGATTCTCAGGTGATCCCGAGTCTCTCAAGCAGGCAGGTATTGCCTATGCAACAGAGCAGATTATCGACCTTATTTCAAACGGAGTAAGCAACATACATATTTACACGATGAACAAACCCGAGGTTGCGGGAAAGATAATGGATAATCTGTCGTCAATTCTTTAAGAGGTGATTTATTGTTCGGTTATATTAAACCCGAAAAAGCCGAGCTTAAAATAAAAGAATACGAAACCTATAAGGCAGTTTACTGTACCGTGTGTAAGACTCTCGGTAAGGAGTACGGCATTTTCAGCCGTTTTCTTCTGACTTATGACGCGGCGTTTTATGTGCTTGTTCTTAAATGCCTTTTGCAGGACGGATGCGACAGAGCAGAACGGGGAGTATGCAGATTCAACCCTTTTAAAAAATGCTTTTATATTCCCGCAGACAGTATTTTAAGGCAGTCAGCCGCTCTGACGGTAATTATGTTTTATTACAAGGTCAGGGACGGTTTAAGGGACTCGGGTAATTTTAGAAAGTTTCTGTATTATTTGCTTTATCCGTATATTTCTTTTAAATTTAAAAAAGCTGTAAAAAACTATTCATATTTTGATGATATTATAAAACTGTCGGTGGAAAGACAGACGGAAGCCGAAAGTGATTTCGAATGTTCGGTTGACCGTGCCTGCGACCCTTCGGCTTCAGCTCTTGCCGAGATTTTCTCATACGGAATTCAGGATGAGGAAGTTAAGAGAATTCTGTCAAGAATCGGTTACTGTGTCGGCAGGTGGGTTTATCTTGCCGACGCATTTGACGACCTTGAAAAAGACGTTAAAAACGGTAATTTTAACCCCTTTGCAATAAAATACGGTCTTGACAGGAATAATATTTCAGATATTACGGATGATGTTTATGACGGTATAGCCGCTGCTTTAAGGCTCAGCGCAAACGAAGCGGCAGGCGCATTTGACCTTGCGAAGCATAAAAGCTATGCTTCGGTTTGCGAGAATATCATCTATGACGGGACAGAAGCTCAGTTAAACAGACTTATCAATAAAAAGAGGTGCTCAAAACATAATGGTTAATCCCTATGAAGTCCTCGGTGTTAATGAAAATGCCACAGATGAAGAGATTAAACAGGCTTACAGAGAGCTCGCGAGAAAATATCAGTCGCAGCTCGGAGATGCAAGCCCTCTTTCCGATATTGCCCGCAACAAGCAGGACGAGCTTGACAGAGCGTATGACGAGATAATGAATCTGAGAAACGGCAACGGAGCGGAATATACCCGTTATCAGGCTGACAGCAGTTCATATAACGCTCAGACTTCGCAGTATTACGACGTGCGTCAGCAGATTAACAATAACCGCATTGACGACGCCGAAACCGTTTTAAACGGCATTCCTGCCAATATGAGAAATGCCGAGTGGTTTTTCCTCAAAGGTCAGATTCAGCACAGACGGGGATGGTTTGACGAGGCATATTCAAATTACAGCAAGGCCTGTCAGATGGATCCCTCAAATGCCGAGTACAGAAGCGCTTTTGATTCGTTAAATAAAAACTCCTCAGGCGGTTACAGACAGACGCGGGGCTCGTCGGGCAGTTCCTGCGGTGCCTGCGATATATGTTCGGGACTTATCTGTGCCGACTGTTGCTGTGAGTGTATGGGTGGGGATCTGATTCCGTGTTGCTGATATGAATAATTCAAAAAAATCTGCCAAAACAGCTCTCGGCGGAGTAATTGCCGCGCTGTCGGTTGTGCTTATGTTTATGACAAGCGTTATACCGACGCTGACTTATGCGCTTCCTGCGGCGGCAGGTGTTCTGCTGAGCATAATAGTTATTGAAATTGATAAAAAATGGGCTTTTGCCGTTTATGCTGCAGTCAGCCTTTTATCGGTATTGCTTGTAGCCGACAAGGAAGCGGCTGTGATGTATATAATGTTTTTCGGATATTATCCGATACTCAAAGCCGTCTTTGAAAAACATTTCAGCGTACCTGTTTCCTGGGTGCTAAAATTTATTGATTTCAATATCAGTATGATTCTTGCGTTTCTAATCTCGGTGTATGTTTTTAAAATACCCTTTGACGAGATGGAAAAGTACGGTCCCATAGCCGCGTTTATACTGCTTGGCGTAGGCAATATCGTATTTCTTCTCTACGATTTTGCGCTGTCGAATCTGATTAAGCTTTACCTTTTCAGATGGCAGAAAAGACTCAAAAAAATATTTAAGTATTAAAGACACATTTTGTGTCTTTTTACTTTGCTTTTTGCAGAATTTATAGTATAATAAAAAGAAACTGTGTATAAGGGGTATTTTGACTTTGGGTAATAATAAAAAGGAGAGGGATAAGAATACGCTTCATATCGGGCATCGCGATAGAGTGAGAAGGCGTTTTGTTAATGAAGGTATCGCTTCATTTGACGACCATATCGCTCTTGAAATGCTGCTGTATTACTCTATTCCTCAAAAGGATACAAATGAGCTTGCGCATGAGCTGTTAAATCATTTCGGTTCTCTTGCCGGCGTCTTTGACGCATCTGTTGAGTCGCTTGAAAGCGTAAAGGGAGTCGGCAGAAATACAGCTGTGCTTATTAAGCTTATACCTGCTATGTACTCAAAATATCTTGAAAGCAAGTTCCCGAAGGAAAAGATAATTCTTGACAGCTCCGAAAAGTCGGGCGATTATTTTGTATCACAGTTGCTTTGCTATGCGAATGAAGTGCTGGTCGCGTCTTTTCTTGACAGTCAGCTCTGCGTTAAAAATACCGTTGTTGTTTCCGAAGGAACGTCCTCAAAACTCGCAATACCTTACAGAAAAATAGTTAACTATGCGCTTAACTACAATACCCCGAATATCATTATTGCTCATAATCATCCGTCGGGTATTGCGGCTCCGTCAACCGATGATATTGACGCGGTAAGGCAGTTGAATCAGACGCTTAACAAGTTAAATCTGAAACTGCGGGACAGTATTATCGTTGCGGGCAACAACTATTATTCCATGGCGGAACACTCTAAATTCAGACATCTGTTTGTGTGATGAAAGGAAATTATTTTGGACAAATTCAAGCTTGTTTCCGATTTTAAGCCAACGGGAGATCAGCCTCAGGCCATTGAGAAGCTGGTGGACGGCGTAAACAAAGGCTATAAAGAGCAGACACTTCTCGGCGTTACGGGGTCGGGAAAGACATTTACCATGGCCAATGTAATTGCAAAACTTAACCGTCCAACGCTTGTACTTGCTCACAACAAAACGCTTGCCGCACAGCTTTGTTCGGAATTCAAGGAGTTTTTTCCCGAAAACGCTGTTGAGTATTTCGTCAGTTATTACGATTATTATCAGCCCGAAGCATATATACCGAATACCGATACCTACATTGAAAAAGATTCTGCTATAAATGACGAAATTGATAAACTGAGACACTCGGCAACATCTGCGCTTACGGAAAGGCGGGACGTAATTATCGTATCGAGCGTTTCGTGTATATATACTCTCGGTAACCCCATTGATTACAGAAATATGATTATTTCTTTGCGTCAGGGTATGACTAAGAACAGAGACGAACTGCTGAAAAAGCTTGTCGAGATTCAGTACGAAAGAAATGACGTCAACTTTATCCGTAACAAATTCAGAGTAAGAGGGGATACCGTTGAGATTTTTCCCGTTTATTCAAACGATACCGCAATAAGAGTAGAATTTTTCGGCGATGAAATAGACAGAATTTCCGAAATAAACGCACTTACGGGACAGGTGAAAAACACGGTTTCCCATGTTGCGATTTATCCCGCGTCCCATTACGTTGTGTCTCCGGACCGACTTGAAAAGGCGATAGCCGATATTCTTGCCGAGATGGAGGAGAGAGTAAAATTCTTTGAATCTCAGGGCAAACTGTTAGAGGCGCAGAGAATAAGACAACGCACGGAATACGATATGGAAATGCTTAGAGAAACGGGCTTCTGTAAAGGCATTGAAAACTATTCACGGGTTATGGCAGGCAGAGAGCCGGGCTGTGCTCCGTTTACTCTGCTTAACTATTTTCCCGATGATTTCCTGCTGTTTGTTGACGAATCCCACGTTACTCTGCCTCAGGTCAGAGGTATGTACGGCGGCGACAGGTCGAGAAAGGAAACTCTTGTCAATTTCGGTTTCAGACTACCGTCGGCTTTTGATAACAGACCGCTGAATTTTGACGAATTTTATCAGAGAGTCGGTCAGAAGATTTTTGTCAGCGCAACACCCGGAGATTTTGAAAAGGAAAAAAGCGCTCAGACCGTTGAACAGCTTATCAGACCTACGGGACTTCTTGACCCTGAAATAACGGTTAAACCTACGGAAAATCAGATAGAAGATTTGATTTCCGAGATAAATATAAGAATTCAGAAAAAAGAGAGAGTGCTTGTAACTACTCTGACTAAAAAGATGGCTGAAAATCTTACCGAATTCTTACAGAATCAGGATATTAAAGTCAAGTATATGCACTATGACGTTGATACCATTGAACGTATGGAGATTATACGCGACCTTCGTCTCGGTGAGTTTGACGTACTTGTAGGTATCAACCTGCTAAGAGAAGGCCTTGATATTCCCGAGGTTTCTCTTGTTGCGATACTTGACGCCGATAAGGAAGGCTTCCTGCGTTCGGAAACCTCTCTTATTCAGACTGTAGGACGTGCCGCGAGAAATGCGGACGGACAGGTTATTATGTACGCTGATTCCGTTACTCCGTCAATGGAAAGGGCTATCAGCGAAACCTTCAGACGCCGTGAAATTCAGATGAAATACAACGAAGAAAACGGCATTGTACCAAAGACCATCAAAAAGGGTGTACGCGATATTCTTGAAATATCCTCGTCCCACAGAAATGAGGACGGTAAACGTATGAGCAGGGCTGACCGTGAAAAGCTGATAGCTCAGCTTACCGAGGAAATGAAAGCAGCCGCAAAGATACTTGAATTTGAACACGCGGCAATGTTAAGGGATAAGATAAAAAAGCTTAAGGAAGGAAAATAAACCTTGCAGAACAAATATCTCATTGTTAAAGGCGCAAAAGAGCATAACCTGAAAAATATTGATATTAAAATACCCCGTGATAAACTTATTGTTTTTACGGGTCTTTCGGGTTCCGGCAAATCTTCGCTCGCCTTTGATACTATTTATGCCGAGGGACAGAGAAGATATATCGAATCGCTTTCGTCATACGCGAGACAGTTTCTCGGTCAGATGGAAAAGCCGAATATCGACTATATAGAAGGTCTTTCGCCTGCAATTTCCATAGACCAGAAGACGACTTCAAAAAACCCCCGTTCCACAGTAGGCACGGTTACAGAAATTTACGACTATTTAAGACTTCTTTATGCGAGAGTCGGTACGCCTCACTGTCCTGTCTGCGGCAGGGAGATTAGCATACAGACCGTTGACTCCATAGTTGACAGCGTTATGAAGCTTGATACGGGGACTAAAATTCAGGTTATGGCTCCCGTAATAAGAGGCAGAAAGGGAGAGCATCTCAAGGAACTTGAATCTGCACGGAAGTCGGGTTATGTCAGAGTCAGAATCGACGGCATAATATATGATTTATCCGAGGAAATAAAGCTTGACAAGAATATTAAGCATAATATTGAGGTCGTTATTGACCGACTTGTTATAAATGAGGATATACGTTCAAGACTTGCCGATTCTGTTGATATGGCTTGCGGTCTTGCCGACGGAAATGTGATTATTGATGTTATAGACGGCGAAGAAATGCTGTTTTCACAGAATTTTGCCTGTCCCGAGCACGGTACGGCTATTGAGGAAATGTCGCCGAGGATGTTTTCCTTTAACAACCCATACGGAGCCTGTCCAAAATGTACGGGACTCGGCGTATTTATGAAAATCAGTCCCGACCTTGTTATACCGAACAAAAATTTATCCATAAATCAGGGCGCTATAAATGCAACGGGCTGGTCAAAGGCAGACAGCGGTACAATAGCACAGATGTATTATCAGGCGCTTGCCGACGAATACGGCTTTTCCCTTGACACGCCGATTTGCGACCTCACGGAAAAACAACTGAATTCAATTCTTTACGGAACCGACGGCAAAAAAATTAAAATGACAAGAGTCAGCGAATACGGTTCGGGCACTTACCTTACAGATTTTGAAGGCGTTTGTAATAACCTTCAGAGAAGATACAACGAAACGACAAGCGAATGGTCGCGCTATGAGATTACTCAGGTAATGGAGGAGTGCAACTGTCCCGAGTGTAACGGACAGAGGCTTAAAAAGTCGGTTCTTGCCGTAACCGTAGGCGGTAAAAATATAATTGAATTTACCGATATGTCTGTTGACAGGGCGGTAGAATTTGTAGATTCGCTTGAATTTACCGAAAGACAGCAGATGATAGCCGGTCAGATTATTAAAGAAATTAAACAGAGATTAAGCTTTCTGTCAAGTGTCGGTCTCGGTTATCTTACTCTGTCAAGAAGTTCGGGAACTCTCTCGGGCGGCGAAAGCCAGAGAATCAGACTCGCAACACAGATTGGCTCGTCGCTTATGGGCGTTCTCTATATACTTGACGAACCGAGCATAGGACTTCATCAGAGAGACAATGACAAGCTTATTTCAACGCTGAAAAATCTCCGTGATTTGGGAAATACGCTGATTGTTGTTGAGCATGACGAAGAAACAATAAGACAGGCAGATTATATTCTCGATATAGGACCCGGCGCAGGTCTTCACGGAGGAGAGGTTGTAGCCTGCGGAAGCGTTGACGATATTATAAAATGCGAAAAATCTGTTACCGGACAGTATCTTTCGGGTAAAAAGAAAATTGAAATACCCGAAATAAGACGCGCTTCAAACGGTAAAAAACTTGTTATTAAAAAAGCACAGGAAAATAACCTCAAAGGCATTGATGTTGAAATTCCTCTCGGAGTATTTATCTGTGTAACGGGCGTTTCGGGTTCGGGTAAATCTTCGCTTGTAAATGAGATTCTTTATAAAAAGCTTGCGAATGAACTCAACCGGGCACGCCACCCCGTAGGCAGACACGGAAGCGTTGAAGGCATAGAAAATCTTGATAAGGTTATTGATATTGACCAGTCTCCGATAGGCAGAACGCCGCGTTCGAACCCTGCGACATATACGGGAGTTTTTAACGATATACGTGAGCTTTACGCTTCGACCTCTGAGGCGAAAATCAGAGGATATTCCGCATCAAGATTTTCGTTTAATGTCAAGGGAGGACGCTGCGAGGCGTGTCAGGGCGACGGAATAAACAAAATCGAAATGCACTTCCTTCCCGATATATACGTTCCCTGCGACGTCTGTAAGGGAGCGAGATATAACCGCGAAACTCTTGAGGTTAAGTACAAGGGAAAGACGATTTACGACGTACTTGAAATGACGGTTGAGGAAGGTCTTGAATTCTTTAAAAATCATAAGAAGATAAGCCGTAAACTTCAGACGCTTTACGATGTCGGTCTCGGCTATATTAAAATCGGGCAGCCGGCGACAACTCTTTCCGGCGGAGAAGCGCAGAGAGTCAAACTCTCGACAGAGCTTTCGAAACCGTCAACGGGTAAGACTATTTATATTCTTGACGAGCCGACAACGGGACTTCATACGGCAGACGTACACAAGCTTATTGAGGTTTTGCAAAGACTTGTTGATAAGGGCAATACGGTGCTTGTTATCGAACACAATCTTGATGTTATCAAGGTTGCCGACCATATTATAGATTTGGGACCCGAGGGAGGGGACGAAGGCGGCAGACTTGTCGCGCAGGGTACTCCCGAGGAGGTTGCAAGGTGTAAAAAATCATATACGGGACAATATCTTAAAAAGATATTCAAATAATACCGAGTTCGGAGGATAATTATATATGAAGTATTCGATTATCAATGACAATTTCAGAAACTTTGACGTTTTTGAGATTAACAAGCTCAAACCCAGAGTTTATGCTATTCCGTATAAAAATTTAAGGAAACTAAAATCAACCGATGTTCTGACGGAGCGTTACAACAGCGATACGGTCAGAGTTCTTTCGGGCGAGTGGGACTTTAAGTATTATAAAAAGTCAAGCATCTTACCCGTTAACTTCGATACCGACAGAATTCAGTTTGTCAAAGTAAATGTTCCTTCAACATGGCAGAGGACGGGCTTTGAAAGTCCCGTTTATCTCAATACAAGATATGAATTTCATCTTTATCCTCCCGAGCTTCCCGATGAGGTTCCCGTCGGCGTTTACAGAAAACTTTTTGAAACGGACAAGGCAGGCAAAAACTATGTTCTGTCCTTCCTCGGCGTTGTTTCCTGTCTTGATTTGTATATCAACGGAGAGTTTGTCGGTTACAGTGAGGGCGCTCATAATTCAGCCGAATTTGATATATCAAAATTCGTAAAAAAAGGCACTAACGAAATAGTTGCCGTAGTACATAAATGGTCAACGGGCACTTATCTTGAGTGTCAGGATATGTTCCGTGAAAACGGCATTTTCAGGGATGTTCTGCTTTACGAATACGAGAAAGCATATATAAACGATTACGAGGTTAAAAACACCTTCCTCGGCGGTTCTTCATACAGTACTGATATTTGTATTGATATTAAGGGCGAATTCAGCGGATATACCGTCAAAGCAGAGCTTTACGACGGCAAAAAGCTGTTGGCGTCCGACTGCGTGCAGGCAAATCCCGACGTTGATTTTTCTTTTGAAAATCTCTGCGTTAATGAGTGGAGCGCCGAACTGCCCAATGTTTATGAGTTATATCTTACTCTTGAAGACAAAAACGGCATATCTAGCGTTATCAGGTCGTATATCGGCTATAAGCGTGTTGAAATCATAGACGAGGTATTTACCTTCAATAATAAAAAAATAAAATTTAAGGGCGTTAACCATCACGATACAAATCCCGTTAACGGATACGTTATGAGCGCTGACGATATTAAACTTGATTTGACGCTTATGAAGCAGTTTAACGTCAACGCAATAAGAACTTCGCATTATCCGCCCGATCCTATGCTTATTTCTCTTGCTGATATTATGGGCTTTTATATTATTGATGAGGCTGATATAGAAACTCACGGAACGGGAAGTATCGGTCCGAAAAAACTGTATAAACCGAATCTCATAAGTCATGATGTCAAGTGGGCGAACAGATACGTTGACAGAGTTTGCAGAATGTATTACAGAGACAGAAACCACCCTTCCGTTACTATGTGGTCTCTCGGCAATGAAGCAGGCGGTTACCGTAATCAGGATATATGCTATACCTTCCTCAACGGAATATGTCCCGAAATACCCGTTCATTATGAGGGCGCAATTCGTACAAAAAGGGTAGGGTATGATGTAATATCCGAAATGTATACAAGCAGTGATAACTGCGAAAAAACGGGACTTCACACAAGAGGCAAAAAGTATATAGGCAAACCTCTTTTCCTCTGCGAATACTGCCACGCAATGGGAGTAGGACCCGGCTGTCTTGAAGACTACTGGAATATATTTTATAAATATGACAATCTTATGGGCGGCTGTATCTGGGAGTGGGCTGACCATGCAGTACGGCACGACCTCTCGGATTCTGCAAATGAATACGAGTATGAATATACATACGGCGGAGACCACGGCGAAGAAATGCATGACGGAAACTTCTGCGTGGACGGACTTATGTATCCCGACCGCAAGCCTCATACGGGCGCTTTGCAGATGAAAGCGGTTTACCGTCCCGTAAGATGTGAAAGGGTTAGCGACGGTCTTTACAGATTCATCAACACAAATTGCTTTAAAGATACGTCCGACATTGCTTTTAAGTGTGCAATATCCAAAAACGGCGAAACCGTTAAATCAAAGGAATTCAGACTTTGTATAAAGCCGGGCAGAAGCGAAATTGTAAACTTCCCGTTTATTTTCGATGATGACAGGGCAGATTATTTCTTCAATGTAAAATACGAGGATGAAAACGGCTTTGAAATCGCAAGCGAGCAGATAGTTCTTAAAGACGGGCTCAGATTTGAAACCGTTGACACAAACGGAAGTCTTACCGTACTTGAAAGCGATGAAAATCTCGGTATTTCAAACGGCTTCGGCAGAGTCGTTTTCAGTAAAACAAGCGGAGAAATTATAAGCTATTGCGTCAATGATAATGAAATTCTCAATACAAGACCCGCGGACAACAAAAAGGGCTTTGTGCCCAATTTCTTCAGAGCGCCTATTGACAACGATTCGCACGGCGGAATCAATAAGTGGGACTCAAAGAAGCTTGAGGAAGCCGTTACGGAATTTATGGGACTTGAAAGCGATAAGGGTAATAACAGCGTAACCGTTCGCTGTTATTACAGAGTATCAAACAGTAAAAAGCTTCTTTATAACTCTGCTGTCGAGTATGTAATTCATCCCGATTGCAGTATGACCGTTACCGCTTCGCTTAAACGCAGTCCTTTTGCGGACAAGGATATTCCGCGCTTCGGTCTGACGGTTGAGTTGAACTCCGAAAGACAGCAGGTTGAGTATTACGGCAGGGGACCTTATGAAAATGTTTGCGATATGAACAGACACTGTGAAATCGGCATATATAAATCTACTGTTGCGGAAATGCACGAGGACTATATTATGCCTCAGGATAACTCAAATCATGGCGGTACAAAGTATCTTAAAGTAACCGACGCAAACGGAAACGGTATCGCCGTTTACGGATGCCCCAAATTCAGCTTCAGTATTCACAACTATACTCAGTCTGCGCTGATTAAGGCAAATCACAGAGAAGATTTAAAGGACCAGAGAACGGTTTTCCTTTCCGTTGACGGTTTTTACAGAGGCGCAGGTTCACTCAGCTGCGGACCCGACACCCTGCCGAAATACAGATTTGCTTTTGACGATGAAATTAAATTCAGATTTATTGTAAAGCCTTTATAATTACTGTCAGAAGAGGGTGAAAAATTGACAAGTCTTAATATTGATAAGATTACTGCTGTTCTTAACAAAACCGACCTTTTTTGCGGACTTGATAAGAGTCTTTGCGCTGAACTTGCCTGTAAGCACTGCAAAACCGCAGACTACGGCAAAGGCGATATTATCTTTTCAGACGGAAATAAGGAAAAGTGCATAGGCGTTATTGCTTCGGGAGAAGCGGTTGTCAAAAAGGAAAAACTTGTTATTTCAAGACTTAAAGCAGGGGATATATTCGGAGCGATTACACTTTATCACGGCTCGCAGGGTTTTGTAAACGATATAATTGCCTGCGGCGACTGTTCCGTTATATATGTTTCTCTTGCAGGCGCCGATTATCTGATTAACAGCAGTTCCGATTTTGCAAAGAGATATATTGAGTATCTGTCTGACAGAATTTATTTTCTTAATTCAAAAATCAAGTCATATACCACAAATGACGCTGCTAATAAGCTTTATAATTATTTGCTCGGTCATTGTAACGGGAATTCGCTTGAACTGAATATCGGAATGACAGAGCTTGCCAGTATGCTAAACCTTAGCCGCGCAAGTCTTTACAGAGTTATTTCCGAATTGCAGGATGAGGGCAAAATCATAAAAATAGGCAGACATATTGAATTGCTTTAAGAGGGTTTCGGATGAAAAGAGGCAGGGATAAAAACGATAAGGAATACAAATATCAGGTATCAGTCTGTATATCTGTTATAGTTATTATTCTGTGTACGGTTGGGATACTGTTTGTCCATACTATGACCGCAAACAGACTTATGAATAACAGATACGGAGATTTACCCGAACCCGAAAATACAACCGAATCGTTCAGCATAAAGGATAAGGGAGAGTATTCTTATACCTATACAAGCAAATATCCCTCCGATAATAAACAGTCTAAGAACAAAAAGACGAAAGTAAATTCCAAAGCCAAAAAAAGCACGACAACCAAGGCGGTTACCGAAAAGCCTCCTAAAACAACGAAGGAGACGACTTCAAAAGAAACTTCAGAGTATAGAGA
Source organism: Oscillospiraceae bacterium (assembly GCA_015066635.1). Taxonomy (GTDB): domain Bacteria; phylum Bacillota; class Clostridia; order Oscillospirales; family Acutalibacteraceae; genus Fimenecus. The sequence goes on from SVOA01000003.1 coordinate 13,880, forward strand.
AACAACCGAAAAGGTTACGGTTTACGATGAATTCTTTATTTATTCGCAGAACGGTAAAACCCTGCACTCAAGAAGCTGTCCGTATGCTGCAAATCTTGACGGGGAAACCGCCGTTATTATTCCCGCCGATAAGGCAGACGAACTGCTGCTCGAGGGATATGAATTCTGCTCTTACTGCAACGGCTTTATAATAGGTGGCTGTGATGAGTGATAAAACAGGACTTACAAAGAAGCAAAAGACCGTTATGTATATACTGCGTGCAGTAAGCGTTATATTTTTTCTTGCACTTATCTGTGAGGTCCTGACTTTTTTACGCGCAGATTCATATTCAAAAAAGGGGAGGGAACGCCCCGAAATTACCTATGTAAATGACAGCGTTCCCGTTTCAAAAGAAAATGAAACAGGCACTTCATACGACTATGTTTTGAATTTGAATTCTCAAAAAATTCATTTGCCGACCTGTGAAGCGTGCGAAAAAATGAGCGAGGACAATAAATTTTTTATTAAAGAAGATGAACTTGATAAATATTTAAGCGAAGGCTACGAGTATTGCTCAATTTGCTTTTTTGACTGAAAACTACACAATAAGTTGTGGTGCGATGTTTTTTTGTGTGTAACTCTTTTCACAAAAAATCGCACCTTTTTTGTTTAAAATGCAAATAAAATTTTTAAAAATATCAAAAAATCACTTGCAAATTTGTATAACATTGTGTAAAATAGATAAGTAATTTCTTGTTCATTTTGTATAAACCATATAGGGGGTATATCAATGTCCAACAGATTGTTTCAGGGAATAGTTCATCAGATGACAGATTCTATTGACAGAACAATAGGCGTTATTGATGAAACCGGTACGGTTATTTCCTGCAGCGAACTCGGGAGAATAGGAGAAGTTCTTTCTTCAAGCGTTACCTCAATTTTCGGTAACAGTACCGAGTATGTGGTATATGACGGAAATACATACAGAGTATTCGGTACTCATATACATCCCGAATATGCCGTATTCGTTTCGGGAGACGATGACCTTGCCGTTAAGTATTCTGCGCTTCTTTCCGTTTCCATGTCCACTATCAAGCAGTACTATGACGAGAAATATGACAGATGTAATTTTATAAAGAATGTTATTCTTGACAATATTCTGCCGGGAGACATTTATCTCAAGTCAAGAGAACTTCGTTTCAGCACGGACGTAGCGAGAGCGGTTTTCCTTGTCAGAATTGACGATAAAATAGACGTTTCCGCATTTGATATTATCCAGGGACTTTTCCCCGACAGAAACAAGGACTTTGTTGTTAATGTCAACGAGAGCGATATTGCGCTTATCAAAGAGGTCAGCGCAAACATAGAAACCAAGGATCTTGAGAAGCTTGCTCACTCTATAGCTGACAGTCTCGGTTCCGACTTCTATTCACACGTTCTTGTCGGTATAGGAACAACCGTTGAGAGTCTGAAAGACCTTGCTCGCTCCTTCAGAGAGGCGCAGATAGCTCTTGAAGTAGGTAAGGTATTCGATACCGAAAAGACCATTGTCAGCTATGACAATCTCGGTATTGCAAGACTTATCTATCAGCTTCCGACAACCCTGTGCGATATGTTTTTGAAGGAAGTTTTCAAGAAGGGCTCTATTGACAGTCTTGACCAGGAAACTCTGTTTACGATTCAGAAATTCTTTGAGAATAACCTCAATGTTTCGGAAACCTCGCGTAAACTTTTCGTTCACAGAAATACGCTTGTTTACCGTCTTGAAAAAATCAAAAAGATTACGGGACTTGACCTCAGAGAATTTGATGACGCGATAATTTTCAAGGTTGCGCTTATGGTCAAGAAATACCTTGACTCCAACCCTGTAAAATACTAATTGTCGTACAGAAACGGTATATTTTAACAATATCTTGTGATTTTATCGTTAACTTGTATATGATATACGGTATTTTTTGTTGAATTCTACAAATATTATTAAATTTGTTTTAATTTCGTTACAACTTGATACTTTTGTGATATAATGTTAAGCAGTATATTGGATTTTTATATTCAATTTACTGCTTAGTTTTTTTGGAGTAAAAGCGAGGTAGCATAATGATTATTTTTGATAATGTTTCAAAAACTTATGCAAACGGTACCGAAGCTCTTAAAGACATCAACATCAAAATTGATGACGGCGAGTTTGTCTTTATAGTCGGTGCGTCGGGAGCGGGTAAAAGTACGTTTTTGAAAATTATGATGCGTGAGGAAGTTCCCAATAAAGGAACCGTTACCATAAACAACTATAATCTGAATAATATTAAAAAAAGAGAAATTCCTTATTTCAGAAGAACTCTCGGAATAGTTTTCCAGGATTTCCGTCTGATAAGCACTATGACGGTATTTGACAATGTTGCATTTGCCATGCGCGTTATCGGTGCCAAGGAAAAGGAAATCAGAAAGAGAGTTCCCTATATTCTCAGTCTTGTAGGACTCAGTTCAAAAGCACGTCATCTTCCAAATCAGCTTTCGGGAGGCGAACAGCAGAGAGTTGCGCTTGCGAGAGCACTTGTCAACAACGCAGGCCTTATTATTGCGGACGAGCCAACGGGTAATATCGACCCCGAAATGTCCTACGAAATTGTTGACCTGCTTAACCATATCAACGCAAACGGCACAACTGTTGTTATGGTAACGCACGAGCACAACCTTGTACGACATTTCCACCACAGAGTTATTACCATTGACCAGGGTACCGTCGTTTCCGATTCGGTTGATACAAACGCCGTACCCGAAGATTATTCCAAGTATGAGCAGAAGCATCCTTCAGAGGTTAAACGCTTTGTAAAAAGTGAGGACAAGCCTGCCGATGACCTCGATATTATTTATAACGAGGTTACCGTTGAGGAGGACGAAAAAAGAAAGGAATATATTGAAAGCGTTGTAACAACCGAAATAAAGGTTGACGACGAAAAAGTCGGTAAATTCTTCTCGGAGCCGAATTCCGACCCCGAACTTGAGAAGTTTATTCAGAATTACGGAGTTGAGGACGACAGCGATTTTGCCGAGGACGATATTGATTATTCTGTTTATCTTGACAGTTTAACAGAGGAAAACGGAGGTAACGGATAATGAAAAGAGGTTCTTTAAAATATCTGACAAGAGAAGGATTCAGAAATATATGGGTTAACCGACTGATGTCTCTGGCTTCCGTAACGGTTCTTATGGCTTGCCTTATAATCATCGGCGTCGGCTCAATGCTGTATTTCAATATTAACTCTCTGCTTGACATTGTTGAGGCACAGAATGTCGTTATGGTCTATATTGAGGACGGTACGCAGGACCTTGATACAACGGATGTCGGCAATCAGCTTAAAAACATTGAAAATGTCGAGGATGTTTCCTTTATACCCAAGGAGGACGCTTTCCGCAAGCAGATAGAGGAGATGGGCAGCGACTCGGCTCTGTTTGAGGGCTTTGAGGAAAGTCCGCTTCCCGACGCATACAGAGTAACCGTAAAAGATTTAACCCGGTTCAGCGAAACGGTTGCGCAGATAAAAACCATACCGCATATACTTGACGTAAGAGAAAACAGCGACCTTGCTTCAAAGCTTGTTTCGGTAAGGCGCGCCGTTACCATTGTCAGCGCAGGACTTGTACTTATGCTTTTCCTTGTCGCTTTGTTCATTATTTCAAATACTATCCGTATTACAATGTACTCGAGGAAGCTTGAAATTAACATTATGAAAGCCGTCGGCGCGACAAACAGCTTTATAAGATGGCCATTCCTGATAGAGGGTATTTTGCTCGGTGTTATTTCAAGCGTAGTTTCGGTTCTCATACTTTGGGGAATTTACGAGCTTATCGTTTACGCCTTTGCGTCGGTTGTTTCGTCGCTCGGATTTAATTTCGTTAACTTCCTTGATTATATTTGGTATATTCTTGCCGCCTTTGCGATTATCGGTATCTTTACCGGCACGGTCGGCAGTATGGTTTCAATGAATAAATATCTTAAGGAGCAAAGGAGCATTGTTAATAATGAGTAATGCCAAGCTTTTTTACTTGAAAACTGTTTCTCTGATTGCAGTTCTCTCGCTTCTTTTTTCCGTATTTTCAATGAATGCGTATGCCGAGAGAAACTTCCAGGCCGAGATTGACGCTATCGAGAAAAAAATTGATGCGGCAAACAGCAAAAAAGCCGATCAGGAAAAAACTCAGGAAGAGCTTCAGGGAGATATAAATGATTTACAGAGTCAGCTTGATATATATCAGGAGAAAATTGATTCTCTCAATGATGAAATCAAGACCAAGGAGGCTACTATTGCTCAGTATGACAGCGAGATAGCCGCTCTTGACAGTGAAATCAACGCTGCCGACCTTCAAATCGAAAAGCTTAATCAGAAGATTGACGAGACTTATGAGCTTTTAAAGAACAGACTCAGAGCCTCATATATGGCAGGCGATATGTCAACTCTTGAGGTTTTGCTCGGTTCGACTGATTTTGAGTCCTTCCTGACACGTCTTGAGCTTCTTCAGGCTGTAGCAAAGCATGACAACGATATGCTTGAATCTCTGCAGAATGATATTGAAGCTCTCAATGCCAAAAAGGAAGAAATATCGCAAAAGAAGGCTGCTCAGGAAGAGAAAAAGGCGGCCGCAGAGAGTGAAAAAGCAGAGGTTGTTTCCAAGAGAAGCGATGTTCAGGCCTCCTCCAATGCGGTTAAACAGAAACAGTCCGATATGGAAAAGAAATCGGACCAGATAAATAAAATAATAGCCAATCTCGACCAGAGTACAGAGGAATACAGAAAGGCTATTCAGCGAATTCAGCAACAGGAAGAAGAATTCAACAGACAGCAAAACGCAAAGCTGTCAACGGGCGGCGGCGTAATTATTGACCAGCCGACGAATTCCAATTACAAGGTTTCTTCTCAGGGTATGATTTGCCCCTTGCAGTACTCAAACGCCAAGCTCAGTGCATGGTGGGGAAGCTATGCAGGCCACAAGGGAATTGATATTATTACCTCAGGCGGTACGGGCAATACATACGGCAAGGAAATCAGAGCCGCGGCAGGCGGTACGGTTGTTTTTGCAGGTAAGGGAACAGGCTCTGCATGGAGCTACGGCAACTTTGTTACCATTGACCACGGTAACGGTGTCAGCACGCGTTATGCACATTGCAGTTCGGTTGCTGTTGCTTCAGGCGCTGAAGTTACTCAGGGACAGGTTATTGCCTATGTCGGCAATACGGGTAATGTTTACCCCGCGCCTACGGATGAAAACCCGCACGCGGGAGCACATCTTCACTTTGAAGTAATCGTTAACGGAAACCGTGTTAACCCCGAGCCCTGGATTCCTTCACTTCCTCATTAACTATTAACCCGGAGGGGATTTAATGAATAAAAAAATTCCATTAGGCGTTTCTCTGGCAGTTCTGTTTATTGCGATAGCCGTTACTGTTGCGATAACAATGTCCGTGTCAATGAATATGTATAATAAGCTGATTAAAGATTTGCCTAACCGCGCAAAGATTTACTCAAATGTTTCGGAAATAGACGATATAATCAGAACGAATTATTACGGCTTTATCAATGAAAGTCTTTTGAATTCCGAAGTATATGCAGGTTATGCAGAGGGCTTAGGCGACAAATACAGCTATTATCTCACAGCAGGAGATTATGAAGTTTATAAGAACGAGTTAAACGGAGATAAAGTCGGAATCGGCGTAATTGTTTTCTATAACGAAAACGACAATGCAATCTATGTTTCCGAGGTTTCCGAGAATTCTCCCGCGGCTCAGAGCGGTATTTCAAAGGGCGACAAGATAATTGCCATTGATGAGGAACCGATTACCGCATACAACTATAAGGAGCTTATTGATAAGCTTACGGGCGACAGACTCAGTTCCATATCCGTGCGTTTTGTTCACGACGGAAGTGAATCTGCGGCAGGCGTAGTCAAGGGATACAGTGCGCAGAGCGTTTATCCCTCAAAGAACGGTACGGTCGGCTATATTAAGATTACCGATTTCTTCTCGACAACTGCAGGACAGCTTAAAAAGGCGGTCAATTCGCTTATTTCCGACGGTGCGGCAAATATCATTATTGATTTGAGAGGAACGTCAAGCGGCACCATAGAATTTGCCGCAGAAACCCTTGATGTGCTTGTCCCCGTTGCGAGCAGCGGAAACAGTGCGCTTGCTATTGCAAAGGATAAGGAAGGTAATGTCATTGATACTTTTACTTCCGATTCAGACAATATTCAGACTAAGATGATTATTCTTGTTAATTCCGAGACGTCGGGCCCCGCAGAGCTCTTTGCCTGTGACCTCCGTGATTTCGGTATGGCAACGTTAGTCGGTACAAATACAGCCGGCAACGGCACTATGCAGAAGGTGTTTGACCTTAGCAACGGCGGTGCGCTTGTACTGACTGTTGCAGAGATTACGCCATATATCAGCGAAAGCTATAACGGTGTTGGTCTCAAACCCGACTTTGAGGTTAAGCTTGCTCCCGAAAAGAATAAAATTCTTCCGATACTCGCACAGAGTGAGGATGACCAGTATCAAAAGGCTTATGAGCTTCTTTCCGGTACAAACGCATAGTATTTAATAACAGCGCCTCGCATAGATTTATGCGAGGTGTTTTTTTATGTTTGCAGTTATAAATGTTTTAAAGGATGAACGGCGTTTTATTAAGAGAATAAAAAATTCCGTAATAAAGCCGAAGCCCGAACTGTGCAGGGTAAATATCAAAGATGCATATCCTTTTTATTATCTTGAAATATGTGAAAAACAGCTTATAAATGATTATTCCGTTATAAAACAGCTTTTCGGCAGCGGTATAAAGTTTTATATATGCTGTAATTCATACCGTTTACCGTCCGATTTTCCGTATCCCGAGTTTAAATCAAACGCATTTAAAGAAAAGCTTCTTATAAATTCATCTCTTGACTGTATCGGAGGACTTAACACAAAAGATATGAATTTATGCGTAATTGACCCGAAAGCGCAATATACGGCAAATACGGACGATTTTATAAAGAATTGCAAAAACCTTACGGTTATCACATATATCACACAGAAATATAAAATGATTAAGCAGGATATTTTTAATAAATGGGGAGCAACAGTTATTCTTAAAGACAGTATAACCGGTCTTGAAGAATATGACTGCGTCATATCTCCGTCGTTTTTAAAAAATTACCTTATCTGCAATTCGATGCTTTTAAAAAACGGCAGGGGAGAGACGGAGTTATATAAGGGCAGTAAAACAGATTGCCCCGATTATATAAAACATTTAATTCCGCATTCTGCCGACAAAATGCAGTTTCTGTCTGCGCTGTACGAAATATCGGGAGTAAAATGTCTTGAAAACTGCCGTTTTACCGATTTCAGAGCGATAAAAACCATAAAGCAATAATTTGCTATAAAATAGCCTAATCTCTTGACATTATCCGCTTTTTAAACTATAATAATTTATCGTGTAAACGGAAAAACCGAAAGGAGTTTTTATAAAATGTTACAGGAAACTTTACTTACTGCAGAAGGTCTCAAACAGTTACAGGACGAGCTCGAGCAGCTTAAAACCGTAGGCAGAAAAGAAGCTGCCGAAAAAATTAAGGTTGCAAGAAGCTACGGCGACCTTTCCGAAAACTCTGAATATGACGAGGCTATGAGCGACCAGGCTAAACTTGAAGCCCGTATCAGTGAAATTGAGAATTTAATTAAAAACGCAAAAATCTATGATGAGAACGCTATCGGTACAGAGGCAGTTCATATAGGTTCAAAAGTTACGGTTACAAATACAGCAAAAAAGAAAAAGATGGAGTTTAAAATTGTCGGCTTTGCTCAGGCAGACCCGGCAAACGGCAAAATTTCCGATGAAAGCCCTATCGGAAAAGCACTCATAGGACATAAGGTAGGCAATAAGGTTGAGGTTGAAACACCTAACGGCGTTGTTGTCTATAAAATAAATTCCATTGATAAATAATTTTACGGGCGGTTTATTCCGCCCTGTTTTTTAAAATACAGGAAGTGAGAAATAATATGGCACAGGATAATAATCAAAATCAGATACAGGATGTTAACGAACTGCGTCAGATACGCCTTGATAAGCTTAATGAACTTCAGTCGGGCGGAAACGACCCGTTTGTTATTACAAAATATGACGTTACTCATCACAGCTCCGACATAAGAGATAATTATGCCCAACTCGAGGGTAAGTCTGTATCCGTTGCAGGACGCATGATGTCCAAGAGAATTATGGGCAAGGCGTCCTTTTGCAATATTCAGGACTTAAAGGGAAATATTCAGTCTTATGTTGCAAGAGACAGCATAGGCGAGGAAGCTTACAAGGCCTTTAAAAAGCTTGATATAGGCGATATTATCGGTATTAAGGGCGAGGTATTTACAACAAAGACAGGCGAGATTTCTATTCACGCTTCGGAACTTGTATTGCTCTCAAAAAGTCTTCAGACATTGCCCGAGAAGTTCCACGGACTTACCGATACCGATACGCGTTACAGACAGAGATATATTGACCTTATAATGAATTCCGAGGTTAAGGATACATTTATCAAGCGCTCAAGGATAATCAGCGCCGTCAGACGTTATCTTGATTCGGAAGGTTTTATGGAGGTTGAGACGCCTATCCTTGTTTCCAATGCGGGCGGAGCGGCGGCAAGACCGTTCCTTACACATCACAACGCGCTTGACGAGGACTTCAAGTTGAGAATTTCACTTGAGCTTTACCTCAAGAGACTTATTGTAGGCGGTATGGAGAGAGTTTACGAAATCGGCAGAGTATTCCGCAACGAAGGACTTGATACGCGCCATAACCCCGAGTTTACGCTTATGGAGCTCTATCAGGCATATACCGATTATCACGGTATGATGGACCTTACGGAGAACCTTTACCGTTACGTTGCCAATGAGGTTTTAGGCACAACCAAAATCACATACAACGGAATTGAAATGGATCTCGGCAAGCCCTTTGAAAGAATTACAATGACCGATGCCGTTAAGAAGTATTCGGGCGTTGACTTTAATGAGATTCATTCTCTTGATGAGGCGAGAAAGGCAGCCGACGAGCACCATGTCGATTATGAGGACAGACATGAAAAGGGAGATATTTTAAACCTTTTCTTTGAGGAATATGTTGAGGAGCATCTTATTCAGCCGACCTTTGTAATGGACCATCCCATTGAGATTTCTCCGCTTACAAAGAAGAAGCCGGGTAATCCCGAGCTTGTTGAGCGTTTTGAATTCTTTATGAACGGCTGGGAGATGGCAAACGCATATTCTGAGCTTAATGACCCGATAGACCAGCGTGAGCGTTTCAAGGCTCAGGAAGCTTTACTTGCTAAGGGCGACGATGAGGCTCAGACCACAGATGAAGACTTCCTTTACGCGCTTGAACTCGGTATGCCTCCCACAGGAGGAATCGGTTTCGGTATAGACAGAATGGTTATGCTGCTTACAGATTCATCCGCTATAAGGGATGTACTTCTTTTCCCGACAATGAAGCGTCTTGATAAGGACAGCTCAAAGCAGGAGTCAAAGGCAGAAAGCAATGATACGGCAGAACCCGAAGTCATTGACTTTTCAAAGGTTGTTATAGAACCCTTGTTTGAGGACGAGGTAGATTTCGATACCTTCTCAAAGAGCGACTTCCGTGCAGTAAAGGTACTTGAATGCGAAGCTGTACCGAAGTCAAAGAAGCTGCTTAAATTCACTCTTGATGACGGAACAGGCGAGAACAGAACAATTCTCAGCGGTATTCATTCATTCTATGAACCTGAGGAGCTTATAGGCAAGACCTGTATAGCAATAGTAAATCTTCCTCCGAGAGCGATGATGGGAATTGAATCGTGCGGTATGCTTTTAAGCGCCGTTCACAGCGAGGACGGGGAGGAAAAGCTCCACCTGCTTACGGTTGACCCTCATATTCCCGCAGGCGCCAAGCTTTACTGATATGAAATACTTAAAGACAGTTACGCTCAAGAACGGAAAAGAGTTACTGTTAAGAAGCTGTAACGAAAATGATGCGCGTGAAGTTTTAGACGTTTTCAACACCACCCACGAAGAAACCGATTATTTACTGTCGTATCCCAACGAAAAGGGCTTTACGCTTGAAGATGAAGCCGAGTTTCTTAAAATGATGGATAAAAGCGAAAACGAAACGGAAATACTCGCTTTTTTCGACGGCAAGCTTGTCGGTACGGCAGGCATATCATCCGTCGGTCAGCGGCTCAAAGTCAAACACCGTGCGGAATTCGGTATATCTGTTTTAAAAGATTACTGGGGGCTCGGCATCGGTTACGCTCTTACGGAAGCTGTTATTGAATGCGCCGAAACGGCAGGGTGTCTTCAGCTTGAACTTGAGGTCGTAGCCGATAACAGCAGGGCAATAAGTCTTTATAAAAAATTCGGCTTTACAGAATTCGGCAGAAATCCAAGAGGATTCAAAAATAAAGCAGGCGAGTTTCAGGAACTTGTTTATATGCGTTTTGAACTGTAAAAGGAGATAATTATGTTTGACGCTCTTACGGTTAAAAATCAATGCGTTGAGTGGATAAGAAACTTTTTTGAAGAAAACGGAAAAGGCTGTAATGCGGTTGTCGGTATATCCGGCGGCAAGGACAGTTCAATAGTTGCCGCTTTGTGCGTTGAGGCACTCGGCAAAGACCGTGTTATAGGCGTGCTTATGCCTAACGGCGAGCAGCACGATATTGATATGGCAAAGCTGCTCGTTGAGCATCTCGGCATTAAGCACTATGTTGTAAATATCAAAGACGCTGTTGAAGGCGTTATCAGAAGTATTCCTTTTCCTCTTGAGAAGCAGTCGCTTATAAATCTGCCTCCGAGAATCCGTATGGCAACGCTTTATGCCGTTTCTCAGAGTAATAACGGCAGAGTTGCAAATACCTGCAATCTCTCCGAGGACTGGGTTGGATATTCCACAAGATACGGTGATTCTGTAGGAGATTTCAGCCCTTGCTCAAACTTAACCGTTGCCGAAATGAAACAGATAGGCAGACTTTTAAAGCTTCCCGACGTTCTTGTAGATAAGGTTCCCATTGACGGGCTTTGCGGCAAAACCGATGAGGACAACCTCGGCTTTACCTATGCTGTTCTTGACCGCTATATCAGAACGGGGGAGATAGATGACCCCGAAATAAAGGAGCGTATTGACAGAATGCATAAAAACAACCTTTTTAAGCTCGAGGTTATGCCTTCCTTCAAACCTGATATAAAATATGAATAATATTTTAAAATCCTCTGAATTTTCAGAGGATTTTTTTAAAATACATTGACATCGGGAATTTGATATTGATATAATATCAAACAGGATGTGATCGGATGAAAGAATCATCAAAGAAAACTACGGCTGTAATTGTGATACTGTGCATTTTAATCGTACTGTTATCGGGATTCGCCGGATACCTTTATAAACTGAATCTTGACTCGCGCGCTGCCGAAACCGATTTACGGATAAAGGCATCAAACGAGGCATCGTCATACCGTGATGAAATCAGTAATGCTGTTTCTGAAGCGGAGTCATACAGTGCTGCCATAGACGAGAATAATGCCGTTCATGAGAGTGAAAAGGCTGAGTTATATAATAGAATTGAAGATTTAAACAGACAGCTTCTACTGAAGCTCGGTACCAATAAAATTATTTACCTGACTTTTGATGACGGTCCGTCGCCTGTAACGCCGCAGATTTTGCAGATTCTTGACAACTACGGTATTAAGGCGACTTTTTTTGTCAAGAATAATCCCGGCTATAACCAGTATATGACTGAGATTGTCAACAGAGGAAACGCTATTGCGTTACATTCGTCAACGCACAACTATAAAAAGATTTACTCGTCCGATGAGGCTTTTTATGCCGACTTGCAGGAAATATCCGATATTGTTTATGCCAATACGGGTGTTCGCTCAAATATAATGAGATTTCCGGGCGGCAGCAGCAATACTGTCAGCAGAAAGTATAATGAGGGTATTATGTCAAGGCTGACGAAGGGCGTTACGGAAAGAGGATATCATTACTTTGACTGGAATTGCTGTTCGGATGACGCAACGGGAAATACCGTTCCCGTTGAGAGGATAGTAGAGGCGTCAAAAAAGCTTCCGTCGGCAAATACCGTTGTCGTGCTGTTTCACGATTCATCGTCAAAGACAACAACCGTTGAGGCTTTGCCGCAGATTATAGAGTATTACAGCAGTCTCGGTTACAGCTTCGGCGTTATCACTTCTTCAACGCCTCAGATTCATCACGGAGTCAACAATTAAATTTTGTATATATTTAATATTATTATCTAACTGTGATTGTCATTTTGCACAAAGTTTTGGTTTTTAATTCTTGTAATTTGGAAAACCATCCGAATTATTGCCAAAACTACCATATATCGTGTCAAAATTGTTGACGGGGACAAGATTTGTGGTATAATATGTTAATGAAAATGAAGTTATTTAATGATTCAGATATGGGGAGATAATAATATGTATACAAAAGATGTTCTTGTTCAAAATCAGGTTGGTCTCCACGCTCGTCCGGCTACTTTCTTTATTCAGAAGGCAAACGAGTTCAAGTCGTCCATCTGGGTTGAGAAGGAAGAGAGAAGAGTAAATGCTAAGAGTTTGCTCGGTGTACTTTCTCTGGGCATTATGGGCGGAACCGAGATTCGCATTATTGCAAGCGGTCCTGACGAGGAACAGTCTGTTGACGAGCTTGTTAAACTTGTTGAATCGGGCTTTTCCGAGGAATAATTAAAAACACATATTTAACACCGAATTTATTTCGGTGTTTTATTTTTTAAAAGGGGAGGTGCTTTAAATGAACGGGAAGTTAAATGAGCTGCGCAAAAAGGCGATGAGTCTGCCTTTGTTGCCCGGAGTATATATTATGAAGGACAAAAAGGGCGTTATTATTTATATCGGCAAAGCGAAAAAGCTTAAAAACAGAGTAAGCCAGTATTTCGGCTCGCAGAATAATCATCCCGTGAAGGTCAGAAAAATGGTCGAAAACGTTGACGGCTTTGACTATATTGTTACTGACAGCGAGTTTGAAGCGCTTGTCCTTGAAGCCAGTCTTATCAAGCAGAATATGCCTAAATACAATATTCTGCTCAAAGACGATAAGGGATACAGTTATATAAAAATATCGGGAGATAAATACAAAAAAATTGAGGCGGTTTTACAAAAAGATGACGGTAATGCCGTGTATATAGGACCTTACACAAGCTCCTATGCCGTTAAACAGAGCGTAGATACGGCAAACAAGATATTCAAGCTTTATACCTGCAACAGAAGATTTCCCGAAGATTTCCGAAAACAGAGACCGTGTCTGAATTTTTATATATCGCAGTGCTGCGGTGTTTGTACGGGTAAGATTTCCGAGAGCGAATATGATGAAAGCTTTTCTCAGGCGCTGAAATTCCTTAAAGGCGATACAAAATCCGTTATTGCCGAACTTAATGAAAAAATGAATTCGGCATCGGAAAATCTTGAATTTGAAAAAGCGGCGTCCTACCGAGATAAGATAAATGCCGTCAGAAAAATGCAGGACAAGCAGAAGGTTATCTTTAAATCTGTTGAGAATCAGGATGTCTTTGCCACTGCCGAGCATGACGGAACGGTATGCCTTGTTGTTCTTCGTTTTAACGACGGTATGCTGTATGACAGCGAGCATTTCTTTTTTGATAAAAATGATGAGCAGCCCGAAACAGTAAGATTAAACTATATAACATCTTATTACGGTATGAGAGACAGTATTCCCAGACAGATTACCGTTGACGGCGAGGTGGAGGATAGAGAACTGCTTGAGAGATGGCTCAGCGAAAAGCGCGGTAAAAAGTCCGTTATTTATCTGCCTAAAATCGGAGAACAGGCTCAGCTTGTAAACATGTGCCGTGAGAACGCTGTTGATAAACTTGCGCTGTATAAAGGAAAGAGCGGTAAAACTGTTGCCGTGCTTGAGGAATTAAGGGAACTTCTCGGCTTAAAGCAGAGTCCCGACTATATTGAGGCATACGACATATCTCATACCGCCGGCGCAGACAGCGTTGGAGGTATGGTCGTATTTAAAGACGGAAGACCTTATAAAAAGGCATATAAACGCTTTTCGGTAAAAGGCTTTACAAATGACGACTACGGTTCAATGAACGAGGTTCTTTCCCGCAGATTTAATGAGTATCTGAACAATAAGGACAATAAAGAAGGCTTCGGCAGACTTCCCGACCTTATTCTTCTTGACGGAGGCATAGGGCAGGTTAACGCCGTACTCCCGTTACTCGGGGAATATAATATTGATGTTCCCGTATTCGGTATGGTTAAGGACTCAAAGCACAGAACGAGAGCCGTTACAACCGGAGGCAAAGAACTCGAAATATATTCCAAAAGGGCAGTTTTTACGCTTATTTCTTCAATACAGGATGAGGTGCACAGATATTCCGTTGCGTATCATCATAAAAAGCACACAAAAAGCTCTGTTTCAATGTCTTTGACAAAGATTGAGGGCGTAGGCGAAAAACGCGCAAAACAGCTTTTAAAGACTTTTAAAACCCTTTCGGCAATAAAAAGCGCATCAGTTGACGAGCTTATGAAAGCAGAAGGCATCAGCAGAAATACCGCTGAAAATATATTTAATTACTATCGGAGTGAAAATGAGTTATAAAGCAGTTATTTTTGATTTGGACGGTACGCTTCTCAATACGCTTGAGGACTTAACGGACAGCACAAATTTTGCATTGGAAAAATGCGGATTTCCAAAAAGAAATATAAACGAAATCAGACATTTTGTAGGTAACGGTATACGTCTGCTTATAGACAGAGCCGTTCCGGATAACGCAGAACCCGAATTGACTGAAAAATGCTTTGAAATATTCTGCGAACACTATAAGACCAATCTTAATAACAAAACAAAGCCGTATGACGGTATTTACGAGCTTTTAAAGACTTTAAAGGAAAATGGCATAAAAACTGCCATTGTAACAAATAAAGCCGATTTTGCGGCAAATACGCTTTGCGGAGAGCTTTTCGGAGATTATATTGATATAACTGTCGGCGCTACCGATAAAAGACCGAATAAACCTGCGCCCGATAATGTTCTGTATGCTCTTACAAAACTCGGAGTAAAAAAACAGGATTCGGTGTTCGTAGGGGACAGCGAGGTAGATATTCAGACAGCTTTAAACGCAGATATTGATTGCATTGGTGTTTTATGGGGCTTCCGCGAGAGATTTGAGCTGGAAAAATTCCCCGTAAAATACTTCGCAGAGAATACCGACGAACTTCAAAAATTCATTTTATTTTAAAAAAGTATTGACTTTTTCTTAAAAAAATAAGAAAATAATATAGTTATAAAATATTGGAGTATTATAAATATGCGTGTTATAACGGGCTCTGCCCGCGGCAGGAAACTAAAAACGCTTGAGGGCGGGGATATAGTCAGACCTACAACCGACAGGGTTAAGGAGGCTATGTTCAGCATTATTCAGTTTGATATTCCCGACGCCGATGTCCTTGACCTTTTTGCAGGTTCGGGTCAGCTCGGTATAGAGGCTCTCAGCAGAGGAGCGAAAAGCGCGGTCTTTGTTGACAGAGATATCAACGCATATAATACCGTTAAAGAAAATCTTGAAATTACAAAGCTTGACGGTAAAGCTTTCGTACTTAATGCAGACAGCATTTCGTATATAAAGAATTCAAGAAATAAATACGACATTATTATTCTCGACCCTCCGTACAATAAGGGTATTATTGACGAGGTGCTTCCTTATGCGGTTGCTTCCTGCAAGGAGAATTCAGTTATTATCTGCGAAAGCGAGTTTAACGAGGTTCTTCCCGAGGAGTGCGGCGATTTTATTAAGCATAAAGATTATAAATATTCAAAAATAAAGCTTACTGTCTATAAGCACGGATAACGGAGTAATTATGAGAGTTGCAATTTGTCCCGGAAGCTTTGACCCTATTACATTAGGTCATCTTGACATCATTACAAGGAGCGCTAAGCTTTTTGACAGGGTTATTGTTCTTGTAATGACAAACTATAACAAAAAAGATGCCTATTCGTTTACTCCCGAGGAGCGGATGCAAATGATAAGGCGCTGTATTACCGATCTCGATAACGTTACGGTTGATACCTATGACGGGCTTCTTGCCGATTATGCAAGACAGCAGGGCGCGGTAGCCATTGTTAAAGGCTTGCGTGCCGTTTCCGATTTTGAGTATGAATTCCAGCAGGCTCTTATAAATAAGGAGCTTAACTCAGAGGTCGATACGGTATTTGTTACAACAAGAAGTGAGAATATGTTTCTCAGTTCAAGCGTTGTTAAACATATTTGCAGCTTAGGCGCGGATATTTCAAGCTTTGTTCCGCCCGAGGTCTGCGAGGAAATTACCCAAAGAATTAAGAGAGGTGTTTAAAATGAGTATAGAAAACTTACTTGATGAGATTGAAGACGTTCTTGATAACAGTAAAAACGTTATGTTTTCGTCAAAGGTTTCTGTTGACGCAGATGAGCTCAGAGAGATAATTAAGGATATACGTCTTAATATGCCCGACGAGCTTACAAAGGCAAGGAAAATTGCCACCGAGAGAAAGGATATTCTCGATACTGCACAGAATACGGCTGACGGTATTATTGAGGAAGCTCACAAGCAGGCTGCGGAGATTATTTCCGAGCACGCAATTACCAAGGGCGCTGAGGAAAATGCGGCTGAAATAATTCAGGAGGCGCGTACTCAGGCTACCGAAATTCTTGAGCAGGCAAGAGGTAACGCAAGTGAGATTACCGAGCAGGCTCGTAAGTGGGCAACAGACCTCAGAACTAACGCCGGACGCTACGTTGAGAACATAGTTATTACTGCAGACGAGGCTCTGACCGCTTCCGTAAATGAAATCAGAAAAGCAAGAATGTCTCTTCGCAAGGAAGCACAGAATTTCGACAACGCAAACGAATAATTTAGTATTAAAAACCACCTCATGGCATATTATTTGTTATGAGGTGATTTTTTATGTTTGTATATTCCGTAAATAAAAGGCAGATTAAGCTCGCGCTTATAGTTTTCTGTTTGCTGACTATGTGTCTTATCCTTGCGGCTCTTACAAAACAAAGTATTGAAACAATCAAAATTAACGAGTATAATTTAAGTGCAAAGACCGCTGATGAAAGAATTGCTTATCTTTCTCAGTTCGGCTGGAGTGTTAATCCCGAACCCGTTGAGGTAAAGGAGATTATTATTCCCGCAGAATTTGACGAGGTTTACTCAAACTACAATAACATACAGAAAGAGCAGGGCTTCGATTTAGAGCAGTATAAGGCGCAGAGAGCAAAGAAATGGACATATACCGTTATAAACTATCCCGGATATGAGGGTAAGGACTGCATCCGTGCAACGCTTCTTATTATCAACGGCAAGGTTATTGGCGGAGATGTCTGCTCGGTTGAGCTTAACGGATTTATGCACGGCTTTTTGAATCCTGCATCGGAAACGGCGCAGGATGTAAATAACGAAACAATTTCGCAGGGAAGTTAATTAAAAGATTATGGAAAACGAAAGACTTGATAAAATAATATCCAATGTTACGGGTATTTCAAGAAACGAACTTAAAAAGGCTGCAAAGCAGGGCAGGATAACTCTTAACGGAAATACCGTAAATGATTTATCTCAAAAAGCCGATACCGAAAATGACACCGTTACACTTGACGGAGAAGTAATAAATATAAAAAAACATATTTATATTATGCTTAATAAACCCGAAGGCGTAATTTCGTCAACGGATGACAAAACCTGCAGAACGGTTATCGACCTTATTCCCGACGGACTTTACCGTAAGGGCTTGTTTCCTGCAGGCAGACTGGACAAGGATACTACGGGCTTTGTGCTGATAACCGATGACGGCGAGTTTGCCCATAATATTCTTTCACCTAAAAAGCACGTCGGCAAAACATATATTGTCGGCTTATCCGTGCCGGTTAACAAGAACGGTATTGCCTTGCTTGAAAACGGTCTTACGCTTGATGACGGTACTGTTTTCAAACCTGCAGAGATTACTGCGCTTGACGGGGATAACAGAATGTTCAGGGTTGTTATTTTCGAAGGCAAATACCACCAGATAAAAAGAATGTTTGACGCTGTCGGAAGCGAAGTTATTTCCTTAAAGCGAATCAAAATCGGCGGACTTTCTCTTGATAAAACTCTTGAAGAAGGTTGTTGCAGAGTTATAACCAATGAGGAACTTAAACTTATAAATTCATAATAAGCTGATTAAAAATAAGATTTCTTTCCAATAATATGCTCCGAAAGGAAGTAACATATTATGAAAAGAAATCTTAAAATTTTATTTGTTTCACTCGGTCTTGCATTATTGTTTTCGTTTATTTTCAGCATACTGTCTTTCGGAAAAACCTGCGAGGGAATAAGGAACAGCGTACTGCGTATGCACATTGTTGCAAATTCGGACAGCGATTCGGATCAGCAGTTAAAGCTTAAGGTAAGGGATGCGCTTCTTGAGAAAGGAAAAAACATTTTTGAAGGCGCTGCTTCATCTTGTGAGGCAGAGAAGAAACTTCTTGACGGCAGGGACGAGCTGTATCAAATCGCAAGAGATGTAATAACGGAAAACGGTTATAATTACGAAATTAAAATAAATATCGGAAAGTGCCTGTTTCCTACCAGGACGTACGATAACAGCATAACGCTTCCCGCAGGCGTATATGACGCAGTAAACGTTGTGATAGGGGAGGGAAAAGGGCATAACTGGTGGTGCGTTATGTTTCCTCCCATGTGTCTGCCCGTAAGCGAGAGCGAAACGGATATTGAGGACGTCCTCAGCTCCGACCAAATAAATCTTATTCAATCAGACCCGAAATATGAGCCGAGATTTAAAATAGTTGAAGTATATGAATTTTTAATAAATAAAATCAAATAGGTCTTTTATTTATCCTTAACCTTTGGTATAATATTTACCGAAAGTTAAGGATTTTTTTAAGGGAGCTGATACATATTAAACTTTATAATATTATCCCAAAACCCAATTATTATAAATACGGTAACAGTACATATTACATTTCGCCGTCTACAGCCGTTTTATGCGCAAAGGAGTTTGTAAAAGCGGCTGATTATATTACTTCCTATTTAAAGACAGGGACAGATAATGACGATACGGTTATTAAAATCAGCAAAACGGACTCTCTTAAACCTGAGGAATATGAGCTGAAAATTACAAATGACGGAGTTTTTATAAATTCGTCGTCTCTCTCCGGCGCACTATACGCCGCAGTTACGTTTAAGACTATTCTTATGCAGGCAGAGAAAAAGGACGGAAAAGCCGCTCTTAATACTCTTATTATTAAAGACAGTCCCGATTTTAAACGCAGGGGAGTAATGCTTGACTCTTCAAGAAACTTTTTTGAACCCGACGATATAAAAGCGCTGTTTGATAATATGTTCTTTTTAAAGCTCAATACTTTTCACTGGCATCTTTCAGATGACCAGGGATTCAGAATTGAGAGCGAAAGCTATCCGTTACTTAATTCTGTCGGCTCAAAAAGAGAACACCGTCATTTAAAGGGCTACGGGCTCGATAATGACGGAGTAGAGGAAAACAGATACTATACAAAAGAGCAAATCAGAGAGCTTGTTGAGTATGCAGATGCCCGAAATATTCAAATAATACCCGAAATTGACCTTCCGGGACATACTTGCGCAATTCTTGCTTCTTATCCCGAACTCTCCTGTAACGGCGAAAAAAGTGCCGTTATGACAACAAATGGTATTAGCGACGCAATACTGTGTGCCGGTAACGAAAAGGTATTTGAGTTTCTTGACACTCTGTTTGAGGAAATATGTCCTCTTTTCCCGTGCGAGTATTTCCATATCGGCGGAGATGAGGCGTTCAAGGGATATAAAATCTGGGAAAAATGCGAAAAGTGTAATTCCGTTAAAGAAAAGAATTCCATATGCAGCAACAAAGACTTGCAGATTTACTTTATGAACCGTGTAAACGCTTTACTTAAAAAGCACGGTAAACACTGTATTTCATGGGATGACTGTGTAGGAGACAAGCTTGACAAGGATATTGACTGTCAGCTTTGGAGAACCTCTGCAACAGCAAACGTCAGAAAGCAGTCTTTTGAGCGCGATATTACCGCTTCGCCGACTTCACATTTTTATTTTGACTATACATATTCGGTAACTTCGCTTAAAAAGGTTTATAAATTCAATAAATTTAAGCTCGGATTTACCGACAGCCGTCAAAGACTTTCAGGACTTGAATGTGAGGTTTGGACGGAGTTTATAGATACGCGCAGAGCTCTTGAATATTCGCTTTATCCGCGTCTTAATGCCTTTGCCGAGGTATCGTGGACATTATTTGAAAACAGAAGGTATAAAGATTTTTACAAGCGCCTCGCATGGTATAAAACCTATATGCGTCATCAGAATATAAATTACTCAAGAATTGAAAAAGGAATTGATTTTTTCAGAAAATCAACGTATAATCTCGGAGAAGACGGAAAAGAGTTTAAAAAGAACGACGTTTTAATAAATCGTGAATAATTATATACGGGGTATAAAATGACAGTAGAAAGTATTATTACATTTCTTGCCGGTATGGGTCTTTTGCTTTACGGCATTAAAATCATGGGCGAAGGTCTTGAACTTGCTGCCGGCGCAAAACTTAAAAGTCTGCTTGAGAAGATGACAAACAACAAATTTCTTGCAGTAATTGTCGGCTTTGTCATTACAACTCTTATTCAAAGTTCAACTGCGACTACCGTTATGGTTGTTGGTTTTGTCAATACGGGTATAATGAATCTTACTCAGGCAATAGGCGTTATTATGGGCGCTAATATCGGTACCACGACTACGAGTATTCTTGTTTCTCTTAATCTTGGTATGATTGCACCCGTCGCCATTGCTATAGGCGTTACCTTCATTACGTTTTCAAAGAAGAATATGCTCAAGCATATCGGTCTTGCGCTGACCGGCTTCGGTATGCTTTTCCTCGGTATGAGACTGATGCAGGAGGCAATGGCTCCGCTTCAGGATTCCGTAGTATTCAAAAACTGGATACTTAATGCAAACAGCCCTGTGCTCGGCATTATTATAGGTGCGGCTATCGCGGCGCTTATTCACAGTTCTGCGGCAAGTATCGGTATTTTGCAGGCTCTTGCTTCTCAGGGTCTTATTCCGCTGCATTTTGCCGTATTTGTTATCTACGGTCAGAATATAGGAACCTGCATTACTGCGCTGATTTCCGCTTTGGGAACAAAGACAAACTCAAAAAGAACCGCTGTTATGCATGTCCTTTTCAACCTTTTCGGAACATTGACTTTCCTTTTGATTACTTTCTTCCTGCCGTTTGTTTCGTGGATAGAGTCGGTAAGCGACAATACAATGATGCAGCTCTCTCTTGTCCACATAATTTTTAACGTTGTTTCAACCTTGATAATGTTCCCGTTTTCAAAGGTGCTTGTAAAGCTGTCATGTCTGATTGTTCCCGACCGTAAAGGCTCTGCGGACAACGATTTCAGAATGCTTTATGTTGATGACCTTATGATTAACACGCCTCCCTTTGCTGTTGCTCAGGTTTCAAAGGAAGTTCACAGAATGGCTCTGCTTGCGAGAGATAATTTCAAACTTGCCGCAGCCGATTTGTTAAACGCAAGTACGGAGCATAAGGAGGACATACAGCATACAGAGGAAGTTATCAACTATATTAATCATACTCTTACGCCGTTGCTTGTAAAAATAAACGCGCTTGATTTGAGTTATCAGGACGCGAAATATATAGGGCGTGTTTTCCACGTTATAAATGATATTGAGCGTATCGGCGACCATGCGGTTAACCTTTCCGAAGCCGCCGAGTCGAGAGCCAATGAGAATATTCAGTTCTCTCCCGAGGGCGAGAGTGAATTGCAGGAAATGTTTGATACCACGATAAAGCTTCTTGACGGAGCCATAGAGGTATTCACTAACCAGAATCTTGACTACGACAAGGCTATGGAGCTTAATCATCTTGAAGCTTCCATCGACGATATGCAGCGCGACTTTGAGCAGAATCACATTGACAGACTCAATAAGCATATATGCGAAACAAGAGCAGGTATGCTGTTTATAAATACTGTTACAGATTTTGAGAGAGTAGGCGACCACGCTACAAATATTGCATGGAAGGTAAGCAACAAACCTCAGATTGCAGGTTAAATATGATAAAAAAAGTCTCACTGTTTTTCAGTGAGACTTTTAATTATTGCCTGCTTATTTGCCCTGTGTGATTACGTAAGGCTGAATAGCGCCTGCAAGTTTAAGTACGGGCATGGTCTGAAGAACAACCTCGCCGGGTCCGGTAACAACAGTATTGAAAAGACCTTCGCCGCCAAAGAGAACGTTTTTAACGCCCTTAACGGTCTGAACTTCAATTCTGCAGGTGGCGCTCATAAGAACAACGTGTCCTGTGTCAACGATAATCTGCTGACCGGCTTCAAGATTGTACTTGATGGCAGCGCCGTCAATCTCAATAAAAGCAGTACCGTTACCTGAAAGCTTTTGCATAATAAAGCCCTCGCCGCCGAAAAGACCTGCGCCGAATTTCTTCTGGAAGAAAGTTGAAAGATCAACTGTCGGAGAAGAAGCGAGGAAGGATGATTTCTGGCAGATATACTCTTTACCGGGAGCTATATCAAGAGCCATAATCTCGCCGGGAAGGCTGCTTGCAAATGCGATGGAGCCTTCGCCGCCCATTGCCGTGTAAATGTTCTGGAAAAGGCTTTCCTTCGTCATCATTCTGCCCAGCATTTTGCCTAAACCGCCGTTTGACGATGTGTCCATTTTCATGTTGGGACTCATCCAGCTCATTCCACCGCCCTCTGAAATAAGGGACTCGTTAGCATCGAGCGAGCAGATTACTACGGGGAAGCTTCCGCCTTTAATTTCGTATCTCATAGTTTTCCTCCAAAAATTATATTTAAACAAAACAGAATTATATTCTGCGTTGTTTATAACATTATTATAGCATAAATTTTCAGTCAGGTATATATTTTTTTATCTCTGTGAAATTGACTTTTCTGTTTGAATATGGTAAAATATGTCAAAATTTGAAGGAACGGAGGAATTAAATGAAGTCAACAGGCATTGTAAGGCGCATAGATAAGATGGGCAGAATAGTCTTACCTATGGAGACAAGAACTCTGCTTAATCTTAACGAAGAAGGCGCCGCGGTTGAAATATATACCGAAAACGATATGATGATTTTAAAAAAATACGTTCCCTCGTGTCTTTTCTGTAGCAATACCGAAAACCTGATAGAATACCACGGAGTCAAGATTTGCGAAAACTGTATAAATACTCTCAGCGAGAAATCCAAGGAAATACTTTAAAACCCTGAAAGACAAAATTTCTTTCAGGGTTTTGTTTTATTCAAATTCTTTTAAAATGCAGTCAACAACATTTGTTGCGTCATGCTTGGCAACAAGTATGGATATGTCAACCTCGCTTGTTGTTATCATATTTATATCTGCATTTGCTTTATTTACTGCGCTGAAAACTCTGAGCGCAACACCGGGACAACCGCGCATAGCTTCACCGAAAACCGAAATCTTACAGTTTCCGCTTCTGCATGAGATTTTTAACTCGGGATGAACTTCCCGAAGCGACGATATTACATCAAGTATCTTTTTTAAATCTTCGTCTGAAACGGTAAAGGATAAATCAGACAAATTGCTTTTGGGCGGAGTCTGTGAGATCATATCTACATCTATTCCGTTGTCGGCTATCTTCTGAAAGATGCTTGTTATAAGCGAAGCGTCGGAAGGGGAGTCCTGCAGGGAAATAAGCGTAACATCATCAGTTGTCGTAATACTCTTGATTATATTCATATTTTTACTCCTGTTAATCTTCTGCAATAAGTTCCTTCATTGAATACAGTCCGGGCTCTTTTCCTTTAATAAATACCGCCGCATTTACGGCACCCGAAGCAAACAGACTTTTACTTCTTGCAGAATGACTGATTTTTATTACCTCGTCAAGACCGGCAAAAATAATTTCGTGTTCACCGACTATTGTACCGCCTCTTATTGAGTGGATGCCAATCTCATTTTTTTCTCTTTTTGCGCTCTTTGAATGACGGTCGTATTCATATCTTGCCTTCTCGTCGAGCGCATTGTTGACAGAGTCTGCAAGCATATAAGCCGTGCCTGAGGGAGCGTCGATTTTTTGATTGTGATGAGCTTCGACTATTTCAATATCGAACGAGCCCTGAAGAATTTTTGCCGTCTTTGCGGCAAGCTCTGCGACAAGGTTGATGCCTATTGACATATTAGCCGAGAAAAACACAGCGACCTTTTCGGAGGTCTCTTTAATTTTTTGCTTTTGTATGTCCGAAAGTCCCGTAGTTGCTATTACTGCGGGAGTAGCGCTCCTTTCGCAGTATTCGAGCAAAGAATCAAGAACACTCGGATGAGAAAAATCAATAACAACGTCGGCCTCGGTCATAACCTCGTCAAAGCTTTTATAAACGGGGTAGGGAACAGTACCTTCCGTAATATCAACACCTGCGACTATACGGCAGTCGTTTCTTTTGGATACTGCGTCCGTAATGGCTTTTCCCATTGTTCCGAAACAGCCGCTGAGAATAATATCAGTCATTTTTTCACATCCTGTCAGTTGTTATATCAAAGCGTATTTTTTAAGAACTGCTTTTAATTTATCGGTATTTGCCTGATTCATATCGCAAAGCGGAAGTCTGAGAGGACCGACCTTCATGCCCATCATTTTCATAGCCATCTTGACGGGGATGGGGTTAACGTCCATAAACATTGCGTCGCAAAGCTCAAGGTATTTCAGCTGAAGCTCTGCGCTCTTTTTAAAGTCGCCGTCAAGAGCAGCCTGAGCAATATTGTGCGCTTCCTCGGGAAGAATATTTGAAAGAACCGAAATAACGCCCTTTCCGCCGAGGGACATAATAGCCGTAATCTGATCGTCGTTACCGGAATATACATAGAAATCTTCGTCGCACAGCGACATAGTCTTTGCGATAGTGGAAAGGTTGCCGCTTGCTTCCTTAACGCCGTATATCATTTTATGTTTTGAAAGAACGGCATAGGTTTCGGGCTTTATTTCACAGCCCGTTCTTGAAGGAACATTATAAAGAATTATAGGAAGGTTAACTCTGTCGGCAACATAAGTAAAGTGCCTGATAAGTCCCTCCTGAGATGTTTTATTATAGTAAGGCGTAATAAGCAGAAGTCCGTCTGCACCTGCTTCCTCGGCGGCACGCGACAGCTTCAGCGAATACGCTGTATCGTTAGAGCCCGTGGAAGCAATAACGGGAATTCTCTTATTAACACACTCAACGGTAAATCTGATGGCTTCAACGTGTTCCTCATGCTCAAGCGTAGAGCCTTCGCCCGTTGTGCCGCAAATTATAATAGCGTCTGTTTTATGTGCTATCTGATATTCAATTAACTCGCGCAGAGCGGGATAGTCTACCTTTAAATTCTCATCAAAGGGTGTAACTATTGCAACGCCTGCACCCGTAAAAATAGGCTGTTTCATATATTATCCTCCAATCAGTCCATATAACCTTCCGCACAGAGAAGCTCGGCAAGGAGTACAGCTCCGCCTGCTGCGCCTCTGAGCGTGTTATGTGAAAGACAAACAAATTTATAATCGTACTGAGTATCTTCGCGAAGTCTGCCGATAGAGATAGCCATACCGCCCTCAAGGTCGCGGTTAAGCTTTGTCTGCGGCATATTATCCTGCTCAAAATAGTTCAGGAACTGTTTTGGAGCAGAGGGCAGACCGAGTATTTGCGGTTTGCCTTTAAATTCCTTCCAGATTTTAAGTATTTCTTCTTTGGAAGGCTTATTTTCAAATCTTACAAAAACAGCGCCCATATGTCCGTTGGAAACAGGAACTCTCAGACACTGCGCCGTAAACGCGGGCGTATCTGCGTCAACTATGACATCGCCTTCGATTTTACCCCAGATTTTAAGCGGTTCTTTTTCTGATTTTTCTTCCTCGCCGCCGATAAATGGGATAACGTTATCTATCATCTCGGGCCATGTTTCAAATGTCTTGCCTGCGCCTGAAATAGCCTGATATGTGCATACAAGTACGTCCTTTACTTTATAACCTGCTTTATCAAGCGGGAAAAGTGCGGGTACATATCCCTGAAGCGAGCAGTTTGGTTTAACCGCTATAAAGCCTCTTTTTGTGCCGAGACGTTTTCTCTGTGAAGGAATTATTGCAGTATGTTCGGGGTTAAGCTCGGGAAGTACCATCGGTACATCGGGAGTATGTCTGTGTGCAGAGTTGTTTGAAACAACGGGACATTCGGCCTTTGCGTAACGCTCCTCAAGAGCTTTTATTTCGTCTTTTTTCATATCAACCGCGCAAAAGACAAAGTCAACTTCTTTTGCGATTTTTTCAACGTCGTCGGTTGCATTCATTACTATAATATCTTTTACATTTTCGGGAATGTCGGTATCCATACACCATTTACTGCCGACAGCTTCCGTATATTTTTTGCCTGCTGAACGTGGACTTGCGGCAAGTACTTTGATATTGAACCACGGGTGTTTGCTCAAAAGACAGATAAATCTCTGTCCGACCATACCGGTAGCGCCGATTATTCCGACATTATACTTCTTTTCCACTTGTAATTACCTCCGAAAAATGTTATTCTATATGTTGTCATCAACAAATTGATTTGTTTTTAATATAATTATACAATTTTATACAATATATTGTATCACTTCACTGTGGTATAGTCAAATATATTTTGAATTTTTATATACTTGTAGGAGAATTATATATGAAAAAAGCAGATTTTTATTATGATTTGCCAAAAGAACGCATAGCGCAGACGCCTATAGAACCGCGCGACCGTTCAAGAATGATGGTAATTAACCGTAAAACGGACGAAATATATGATAAACATTTTTACGATTTTGTCGATTATCTTAATGAAGGCGACTGCCTGATACTCAATGACACCAAGGTTTTGCCGGCAAGACTTTACGGCGTTAAAGAAGGTACGGGAGCCCACGTTGAGTTTTTGATGATAAATCAGAAGGAAAATGACGTCTGGGAAGTCATTACGGGTCCCGGCAGACGAGCCAAAAAAGGTTCTTCTTTCATATTCGGAGACGGTCTTTTAAAGTCCGAAGTTACAGACGTACTCGATAACGGAAACAGACTTGCAAAGTTTTATTACGAGGGCAACAACATTTTTAGCGTGCTTGAGAAAGTCGGCGAAATGCCGTTACCTCATTACATTACCGAAAAGCTTGAGGATAAAGACAGATATCAGACCGTTTATGCAAAGCAGCTCGGCTCAGCCGCCGCTCCCACGGCAGGACTTCATTTTACGGATGAAATACTTAAAAAGATTAAGGATAAGGGAGTTAAAATCGGCTATGTTACGCTTCATGTAGGTATCGGAACCTTCCGTCCCGTCAAGACAGAAAACATAGAAGAACATATAATGCACTCCGAACACTATTATATGCCGAAGGAAACTGCCTTGTTAATCAACGAAACCAAACAGAAAGGCAAGCGGGTTATCTGTGTCGGTACTACCAGCTGCCGCACCGTTGAGAGCGTTGCTTCGTTTAAAGGCGGCATTTGCGAGGCGGACGGCTGGACGGATATATTCATTTATCCCGGTTACGAGTTCAAGTGTATGGACTGTCTGCTTACCAATTTTCATTTACCCGAAAGCACTCTCATAATGCTTGTTTCGGCATTTTACGACAGGGAAAAAGTACTTAACGCATATAAACACGCTGTTGAAGCGGAATACAGATTCTTTTCCTTCGGCGACTGTATGCTGCTCTTGTAAAGGATGAAACCAATGTATAAGCTTATAAAAAACGAAGAAAATGCAAGGCGCGGAGAGTTTCAGACGGTTCACGGAACCGTACAGACGCCTGCTTTTATGAACGTTGCAACCTGCGGAGCAATAAAGGGAGCTGTATCGTCTTATGATTTAAAGGACATCGGCTGTCAGGTTCAGCTTTGCAACACATATCATCTGCACGTTCGCCCCGGAGACGAACTGATAAAACAACTCGGCGGTCTGCATAAGTTCACGGGCTGGGACGGTCCTATACTTACAGACAGCGGCGGTTTTCAGGTATTTTCTCTTGCAACGCTTCGCAAAATTAAAGAGGAAGGCGTAAGTTTTAATTCTCATGTTGACGGCAGACATATCTTTATGGGGCCCGAGGAGAGTATGAGAATTCAGTCAAATCTCGGCTCTACTGTCGCTATGGCTTTTGACGAATGTGTTGAAAATCCTTGCGAGTATTCTTATGCAAAGGAAGCGGCAGAACGCACGGTAAGATGGCTTAAACGCTGTAAAGCCGAAATGGATAAGCTTAATTCAAAGCCCGATACCGTTAATAAAAATCAGCTTCTTTTCGGCATAAATCAGGGTTGCACCTATGAAGATTTAAGAATTGAGAATATGAAGCAGATAGCAGAGCTTGACCTTGACGGTTATGCCATAGGCGGTCTTGCAGTCGGCGAACCCAAGGAAGTTATGTACAGAGTAATCACGGCTGTCGAACCTTTTATGCCTAAGGATAAAATTCGGTATCTTATGGGCGTCGGAACTCCCGGCAATATAATCGAGGCCGTCAGCAGAGGAGTTGATCTCTTTGACTGTGTTATGCCGTCAAGAAACGCAAGGCACGGCCATTTGTTTACTCACGGCGGTATCATAAATCTCGGGAACGAAAAGTATAAGGATGATTTATTGCCGATAGAGGAGGGCTGTAACTGTCCGACCTGTCAGAAATTTTCAAGAGCATATATAAGGCATCTGTTTAAAGCAAAAGAAATGCTCGCCATGCGCCTTTGTGTTATGCATAATCTGTATTTTTACAATAATCTTATGAAAGAAATCAGAGACGCTCTTGATAACGGATGCTTTGCCCAATATAAGGAAAAGTACGTTGATTTGCTTGATACAAGAATATAAATAAATATTCTTGCAATATTGATAAAAGTATTGTATAATGCGATATGTTAAAAAACTATTTGGAGGAAAACAATGAACTATTCTATTTTACTTGAAACTACGGCAGTTGCCGGTACAAAGGCTCAGAGTCCGTGGTCAATGATTATTCTTATGGCTGTTCTTTTCGGCGGAATGTATTTCCTTATGATAAGACCTCAGAAAAAGCAGCAAAAAAAAGACCAGGAAATGAGAGAAAGCACTCAGGTTGGCGACGAGATTACAACTATCGGCGGTATTATGGGCAGAGTTGTAACAGTTAAGGACGATTCCCTTATTATCGAAACAGGCGCCGACAGAAACAAGATGAGAATTGCTCGCTGGGCTATCCAGACAAACAATACGGCAGTTGAAAAGGTACAGGCAGAGAGAGAAGCTGCAAAGGCTGCTCAGGAAAAGGCAAAGGAAGAAAAGAAGCATAAAAAGGAAGACTGATTTTTTTCTTGCCGAGTAATAAATAATAAAACCCTCTCATACTTTATTACTGAGTATGAGGGGGATTTTTTATGCTTAAAAATAGAGCTTCTTTTGATAAATCGGCTTTAAACTATGTTTTGAAGTGTTTGATAAACTCTCTGTTTTCCTTTGCGCTGTTTCTTACTCTTTCTTGCGCTGTTGCGTTTCTAAGCTATGAAAACAGAGACATACTGACAAAATCAGTTTATCTTGTCTATGCCGTATTGGTTTTAACGGGAGTGTTTGCGGGTTTTTTGTCGTCGCGGCTGGGTATTAAAGCAATAGTTTCGTCTGCCGTTACGGCATTGTTTCTGATCTTTTTTATCCTTATACTTTTTGCTGTTTTGTCAAGACTGTCGCTTACATATCATACGGTAATATCCATTTTAATTATACTGATTACAACGGTTGTTTCGGGAATTGTTTTTAAAAATATAAGAAGCTGATACGGAGGAAATAATGAAAACAAAAATCAGGAAATTCAGACGCAAAAGAATCAAGCCCAAAAATGCAATAATAAACAATGAAAGAATTATAATACTGACCTTTCTGTATCTTGCGGGAGTGCTTCTCGGTTCCTTTATAATAAAGAACGCTGATGAAGGCTTGCTTGCAACGGTAAAAGAACTGACCGAAAGCTATATCAATAACAAAAGCTTTCAGTCAGTTTTAAGCGGTTTTTTATCATATTTTATACCCGACGCCGTACTTGCCGTAATATCGGCTGTTTTCGGGTTAAGTCTTATCGGCGAGCTTGTTATCTGGTGGGTTCCGCTTTTCAGAGGAATCGGTCTCGGAATAATTTGCTCATATCTGCTGAGCAGTTATGAACTCGGCGGACTTCTTTATAATATCGTAATAATCATTGTTCCTGCGGTTTTTTCGGTTTGCGCGCTGTTATTGTGTTGCAAGGAAAATCTGCTCACAACGGTAAAAATAAGACGAAGATTAAAAGAAGGAAAAGTATCCGGCGAAGAAAACGAAATTAAATTCTATATACTTCGGAATGTAATTTTAATGTCGATTATAATTCTTTCAGCCGCGCTCGGAAGCATACTTTCTTATACGCTAAGCGGTAAACTCAGTCCTCTTTAGAATCATCTTTCTTTTCGGGAACCTTCGGAAGATTCTGTTTAACGTTTGCAAGCGGATTTTTTTCGGCGGCTTTTTTGAGCTGCTCATCAACGATATGAGTATATATTTCGGTAGTGCCGAGATTCTCGTGTCCCAGAATATCCTTTAATACAAGTACATCCACATCGCCGTACTGATACATCAGGGTTGCGGCGGTGTGTCTTAATTTATGCACTGATAAACCTCTGCCGCCGAGTCCTGCTTTGTCAAGATATCCGTAAACAAGGTGCTGTACAGTTTTGGGACTTATTCGCTGAAGCCGTTTACTCAAAAACAGAGCGTCCTTATCCTTAACGCCGTCAACGGGACGGACAGCCATATAGTTTTTTATAGCGTCCAGACATGCCTGATTTAAGTAAATAGTGCGTTCTTTATTTCCTTTACCCGTAATGTAAATTGTTCCGTTATCCCTGATGTCGTTATAGTTTATCGAGCAAAGCTCGGAAAGTCTCAGACCGCAGTTAAGAAACATAACAAGAATGCAGTAATCTCTCTCTTTATACGGACCGTCAACCGTTTCGAGAAGCTTTAATGATTCTTCAAGAGTAAGGTATTTTGGCTTTGACTTTTTAAGCTTGGGGGTTTCAAGCTGCTCCATGGGATTATCGTCAAGAAGCTTCCTTGTAATATGAAGATATTTAAAAAAGCCTCTGATACTCGATACCTTACGGGCTCTTGCGGCTGAATCGTTATCTCTCTTGTCTTTACAGTAAGTAAGAAAGGTATATGCGTCCATAAGCGTAATCTTTTTTAAGAAGTTTATATCTATATCGCTTATATCAACATCCTCAATCTTAACGGAAGGGGAGGAAAGTCCCTTATTGTGTTTAAGGAATTTTAAAAACAGTTTAATATCAATGCAGTATTCCTCGACGGTAAGAGTAGATTTATTCTTGACAACATAGATATGCTGAAGGAACTCTTTTAAAAGCTCGGGAAGCATCGGATCGTTTGCATATTTTATCATAATATTTCCTCACATAAATTCAGTAGGGTGTGTGAAACAGTTTCACATTTTATGTTTTATAACAATTATACTACATATTATACAAAAAGTAAACAAATAATAAATAAGGAATAATACGGCAGAGTGTAATTAAAATTCATTATAGATTAGGGAAACAGAAAAATATACCGAACAACAGAATATATCATAACGAAAATTACTGTATAATTAAAACTCAGCTCATTTATATATGAATTTACAGATTATAATAAAAAATCGTGTCAGATCATAGATTCCGCACAAAACATAAAAATAAGCTTTGCTCTGGAGACGATAGAAATTTTTTAATCAATGGTTTGGTCATTCGTAGAATTTCTATCGGACGGCATTTTGAGTAAAATCTGTAAAAGATGAAATAAATATACGGTAACAATTTCAAAATTTATAAAATATAAAAAATTAAATCACGTAACGAAGTCAGGAGTTAAAACGATAAATAATAATTAAATACAATATCAAACATCAAATACACCGTAATTAAATAAAAGCTGTATTATCGGTAAACTGCCCGAAAATACAGAATTTGGCTTAAATTCGCGTATTTTTTCTGTTTTGCCCTCCTCTAAATTATATAAAATATCAATTATGTATAATTAGATATAAATTTTTCGGGAGGTTATAAACTGTACTGCCCTATTTAATAAGCAGTAAAAAAGCTCTGAGACGGTTAATCTCAAAGCTCTTTTACTGCTTAATCATTATCGGTAAATAATTCGGTCTTTTCTATTATCTCGTTCTCGGGCGTATTTACAAACTTTTCAAGTCCGTAGTCAATTAAATGAGAAAGCTTAATATCAAAAAGTCTGTTTGTATTTGTTTTCTGTCCGAATTTTTTGGCAAAGTGTTTTCCCGTTGTTACAACTGCTCCGACAGTTACACCTGCAAGCGCAGTACCGAATAAATTTGCCCACTTACCTTTTTTCATATATATCTCCTTTATTCCTCTGTCAAAGGAATTATACTTCCTATATCCTCGGGCTGACCGTTTCCGAGACTCATAAGCTCTGTTTTATAGTTTCGGCAAAAACTTTTTATATTATCGAAATCTTTATGCAGTTTAATATCTCCGCATACCGCAATACAGTCATTTGAAATTTTGCCTGCGCATCCGCCGATAAAGCCATAGGGAAAGCCTTTAAGCTCTATACTCCCCTTTTCCGTGTATAAAACATCATTTTCGGCAGATTTTAAGGCATTATAAACAGATATATCATCCGTTATAAACGCGTTATCCGATACAGGCAGTACAGAGCATTTTGAATAACCCTGCTTTGAGTTTACGACGGTTAAAGAATTCTCATTTATATATTCTTTTATTTCATCAGCTGTAATGTCATAAAAGCATATACACAGTCTGTCGGTAACGGTGCAGTTTAAAAGACAGTCGCCGGGGTATTTATCAGTAACTTTCTTATTTACTATTTTACACTCAAAACCGTAATTCTGTAAAGTGCTTTTTACGATTTGCTGACTTGAATCGAGCAGAATTCTGCCTTTTCCGAGGAAGTTTGCAAATAAATCGGCATGGAACCCAAGTGAAGATGAAAAACTCAAATTCGGCACGGTTTTTACAATTTTAACACCGTTTTTGCCGAGTTCTTCCTCATACGGAGCTATAAGCTCCCCTGCCAACGCCGTTATAACATTTTTTTGAGGCAGATGCGGTGATTTTAAAGCGTTCATATCAGTCCATTATTGCGTCAAAAGCCTGACGGATATTGCTGACGCCGATTATTTCTATATCGTCTTTAAGAGTAGATTTTAATTTTGTAAGGTTGTATTTAGGAATAACGCATTTTCTGAAGCCGAGCTTTGCTGCCTCGTGAATTCTCTGCTCACAGCTGTTTACCGCTCTGATTTCTCCGCCGAGACCGATTTCTCCGAAAGCAAGTACATCCTCTTTTACCGCATAGTCTTTAAGACTTGAAACTATTGCGAGCGCTACGGATAAATCTGCGGCAGGCTCGTCTATTTTAAGTCCGCCGATTATATTGACATAGCAGTCCATATTGCCTATAAAATACCCCGCTCTTTTCTCAAGCACGGCAATAAGCATAGCCATACGGTTATAGTCGATACCCGTTGCCATTCTTCTCGGGGTTCCGAAGCCCGTTGGCGTTACAAGGCTCTGCACCTCTGCCATAATAGGTCTTGACCCCTCCATAATACAAGCGACACAACTGCCTGAAGTGTTTTTCGGTTTACCTGAAATAAGCATCATTGAGGGGTTGTCCACCTCTTGAAGTCCCGTATCGGTCATTTCAAACATACCTATTTCGTTTGTCGAGCCGTAACGGTTTTTAACAGCTCTGAGTATTCTGTACGAGAAGTTTCTGTCGCCTTCAATATATAAAACAGCGTCAACAATATGTTCAAGCACCTTAGGACCTGCAATATTGCCGTCCTTGTTGACATGACCGACTATAAGCATTGGAATATTAAGACTCTTTGCAGTATGCATAAAGAGATTTGTGGTTTCTCTGACCTGCGTAATACTGCCCGATGTTGAATTGAGTTCGGGTATATTCATTGTCTGAATAGAGTCTATCATAACAAGGTCGGGCTTTTCGCTTGAAATAACCTCGCAGATATACTGCGCATCTGTTTCGCAGAGAACAGAAAGATTCTCCGAAGTAACCTTCAGTCTTTTTGCCCTGAGTTTAATCTGATGAGCAGACTCCTCTCCCGAAACATACAGAATTTTAAGTGATTTTCCGAGGGGCTCGCAAATCTGCAGTAATAAAGTTGATTTGCCTATACCCGGGTCGCCGCTCAAAAGAACTATCGAACCCTTTACAAGTCCTCCGCCGAGAACTCTGTTAAGCTCTTTAAGTCCCGTATCGAATTTATGCTCGGTATCGTGCTCTATCTGCGCAAGCGTATAGACCTTGCTTCTGTTGGCGGACAGCGAGTTTGACATTTTTGCAGACGCTTCGGAGCGTATCTCCTCAACAAGAGTATCCCACTCCTGACAGGCGGGGCACTGTCCCCTCCACTTTGCCTCAACGTGTCCGCATGAGGAGCAAACAAATACAGATTTAACTTTTGATGCCATAATTAACTTCCTTTGTTTATATAGTCAAGAATACCGTCTGCAACGGCTGATGCCATTTTGTGCTGATATTCTTCATTTTTCAGGTTTGCAAGTTCCTGCGCATTTGTCATAAAACCGCATTCTACAAGTACTGCAGGTTTATCGGCGTTATAAATAATATATACGCTCTCGGTACATTCCTTGATAAGTCTTGTGTTATCGGGCTGAAGCTTATCTTTTACCGCCTGCTGAATACACTGTGCGAGCACGGGACTTCTTTCGTCATTGGGAGAATAAAAAACCTGCGCTCCGCTGTACTTTGACTGTCTGTATGAGTTCTGATGAATACTGACATAAATACAGTTGCTTATCGAATTCATTATTTTAAGTCTGTTGTGTAAATCTGAAACCTTAATCTCTCTGAGCGTTTTTGCACTTTCGTCATTTACGGAAATATCCTCGCTGCGGGTAAGTATATTCTGCACTCCCCTCTGCGTTAACAAACTGCTGAGTTTGAGCGCTATACTTAAATTCAGGTCTTTTTCTGCAGTACCGTCGCAAGCAACCGCACCGCCGTCCGGTCCTCCATGCCCCGGGTCAATTATAACGGTCAGCTTGGTTTCGTCAATATTATACGATAAAGCCGAAACAGGGTCTTTAGCCGTACGGTAGATAAGATAAGCGCATAACGAAAAAATTACAAGAGAAAAAACAACTATAAATATAACGATTTTTTTCATATCTTCACCCCATAAAATATATGAGATGAAGGATATTTATTATGTTTATTATAACTCAAAGCGCTTAATAAAACAAGCGCGCAATAATCTTTGAAGTACATAAAAACGGACAGAACTGTGTTCTGCCCGTCAGTAATTAAAATTCGTTTGACTCATCAACAACGGTTATGCCGTTTTCACGCAGAATCTTTTCTGCTTTTTCGTTATCCTCCACTCTGACGATAACATAAGCATATCCTGCCTGAGGAGTAAGAAATGCGTATGAATACTCAAGATTATCTCCGGAGTCCGAAAGCATTTTAACAACCTTTGCAAACGAGCCCGGTACATCGGGAATCGAAATACCGACAACCTCTGTAATGGATACAGCCGCACCCGCCTTTTTAAGAAGCTCAACCGCTTTGTCCGTTTCGTTTACTATAAGTCTTAAAATACCGAAATCGGCGGTGTCTGCTATCGAAAATGCTCTTATAGAAATATCGCCGTCGGCAAGCACTCCCGTAATATCGGCAAGTCTGTGGGGCTTGTTTTCAACAAATACCGAAATCTGTCTAATTGCCATAGTATCAGTCCTTTCCGTTTATATCTGTCTGTTGTCGATTACTCTGACTGCTTTGCCCTCCGAACGCGGAAGCGAATTCGGCTCAACAAGCTTAATTTTAGCAGTAATACCGAGCGTTGTGTGCATGGCAGCGGATATCTTCTGCTCAAGGTCTTCTATCTTTCTGACCGAGTCGGAAAGTATATCGTCTGTCATTTCTATTTTAACCGTCATAACGTCAAGGTTGTTTATTCTGTCAACTATAATCTGATAGTTGGGGCTCATTCCGAGAGTAAGTATAACGTGCTCAACCTGAGACGGGAAAACATTAACGCCTCTGATAATAAGCATATCGTCGCTTCTGCCCATCGGCTTATGCATCTTGACAAGAGTGCGTCCGCAGGCGCATTTTTCATGGCTTATGCAGGAAATATCTCTTGTTCTGTAACGGAGAAGCGGAAGCGCTTCCTTGCCGATGCAGGTAAACACAAGCTCGCCGAAGGTTCCGTCGGGAACAGGCTCAAGAGTGTCGGGGTCAACGATTTCGGGATAGAAGAAATCTTCGCTGATATGCATACCCGTCTGTTCGGAACACTCATAAGCAACGCCCGGGCCTGCGATTTCGGAAAGTCCGTATATATCATATGCCTTAATATTAAGCGAAGTTTCTATCTCCTTACGCATATTCTCGCTCCACGCCTCTGCGCCGAAAATACCTGCTCTGAGAGGCAAATCTTTGGAGTCGATACCGCTCTGCTTTATTGACTCGCCGAGATACATGGCGTATGACGGAGTACAGCAAAGGAAATTAGAACCGAAGTCCTGCATTATCTGTATCTGTCTTTTTGTATTGCCCGAGGAAACGGGAATTGCCGTAGCACCGAGCTTTTCAGCGCCGTAATGAAGTCCGAGACCGCCTGTGAATAAGCCGTAGCCGTAAGAAACATGTATGTAATCTTCTTTAGTTGCACCTGCTGCTGTAAGAGCTCTTGCGGCGCTTACGGACCAGACGTCAATATCGTGCTTTGTATAGCCGACAACAGTCTGCTTGCCCGTAGTACCCGAGGAAGCGTGAATTCTGATAAGGTCTTTTTTCTCAACTGCAAAAAGTCCGAAAGGATAGTTGTCTCTCAAATCCTGCTTGACAGTAAAAGGTATCTTTGTAATGTCGTCAATAGATTTAATATCTCCAGGCAAAAGACCTATCTCATCAAATTTCTTTTTATAAAAGGGTACTTTGTTGTAACAGCGCTCAACAGTCTTAATAAGTCTTGCTGACTGAAGCGCTTTGAGATAGTCGCGCGAAGCGAGTTCTATCTCGGGGTCGTAGTATTTGTTGCTCATTTTTACCGCCTCCTTTTAATAGTTGTATCCTAAATCAAACGCTTTTAAATTAAGCTCGACGAACTTTTCGGGAACAGTTGACTTTACGGCGTCAACCCATTCCTCGTATGAAATATCCGTCTGTTTTGCAAGTACGCCGATAAGAACAACATTTACAGCTTTCGGAGAACCTGCCTGAACTGCTAACGAAAGTGCGTCAATGGCTATAATGTTCGCTCCCGAATTCTTTATGCTGTCAATAATACCCTCGGGATATTCCGCATTACCTATAATTACAGGCATAGGGTCAATGGTTTGGGTATTCGTGATTAACTTACCGCCGATTTTGAGATACTCGAGCCATCTTGCGGCTTCAAGCTGTTCAAAGCTTAAAAGCAGGTCTGCCTCCCCTTTCTGTACTATGGGAGAAAAAACCTTTTCGCCGTATTTAACATAAGTTACTACGGAACCGCCGCGCTGACTCATTCCGTGAACCTCGGAAACCTTGACATCATAGCCCTTTTTGATAAGAGCCGCGCCTAAAAGCTTGGAGGCAAGAAGGGTTCCCTGACCGCCGACACCGACTATCATAATACTTTTTGTATCCATTACTTAACCCTCCTTTATAGCGTCGAATTTGCACAGCTGACTGCAGACGTTACAGCCGACGCACTGCGTAAAGTCGATAACAGATTTACCGTCCCTGAAGCTGATTGCAGGGCATCCGATTTTCATACACATCTTACAGCCGATGCACTTCTCTGCGTCAACTTTAAGGGGTTTGTTATGCTTGACATATTTAAGAAGCGCGCAGGGACGTCTTGAAATAATGACAGATGGCTCGTCAGCTTCAAGTTCTTCCTTTATAACGCTCTGACACTGTTCAAGATTATATGGGTCAATTACACGGACGCGGTCGATTCCAACTGCCTTTGCAAGCATTTCAAGACTTACAGCCGTGGTCGGATCACCCTTAATGGTTTTACCCGTAGTCGGGTTGTCCTGATGTCCCGTCATACCCGTAATACTGTTGTCAAGGATAATAACGGTTGAATTACTTCTGTTATATGCAATATCAATAAGTCCGGTAACTCCCGAATGTATAAACGTCGAGTCGCCTATTACTGCGACAGATTTATTTTCATTATCGGGATTAGCTTTATTTCTGCCGTGCAGAGCAGAAACGGAAGCGCCCATACAAATACATGTATCAAGCATACCGAGAGGCTGTAAAGCGCCGAGCGTATAACAGCCAATGTCTCCGCTGACATATACGCCGAGCTTTTTAAGAGAATAGAACAGTCCTCTGTGCGGACAACCTGCGCACAATACGGGAGGTCTGCCGGGTACGTTTATATCTGTTTTATATGTTTCTTTTTCCTCGCCGAGTATAACCTTTGCAATAAGACTTTGCGAATACTCTCCCTGAAGGGTAAACGCATCCTTGCCTATTACTTCTATACCGTTGGCGCGGCAATGCTCCTCAATGTACGGGTCAAGTTGCTCAAGAACATATACCTTATCGCACTCAGCGGCAAAATGCTTTATAAGATTTACGGGAAGCGGATATACACATCCGAGTTTGAGATATGACGCCCTGTCGCCTAACGCCTGCTTTGCATACTGATATGTAATACCTGCGCAGATAACGCCGATTCTTGTATCGTTATACTCTGCTTTATTGATTTCACAGCTTTCCGCCCACTGAGTCTGACTGATAATTCTGTCTTCGACAATAACGTGCTTTTTGATAGCCATACCGGGCATCATAACATTTTTCATCGGGTCCTTGGTATAAGGCAGAAGCTCTCTTTCAATACGTTCGCCCGTATTAACAAGACTTCTTGAGTGTGCAACTCTTGTTGTAAGTCTTAAAATTACGGGAGTATCAAATTTTTCCGAAAGCTCATACGCAAGCTTTGCATATTCATAGCATTCCTCTGAATCAGAGGGCTCGAGCATCATTGTCTTTGACGCCTTTGCATAATGTCTTGAGTCCTGCTCGTTCTGTGATGAGTGCATACCCGGGTCATCAGCTACAACGATAACCATACCTGCGTTTATGCCTGTGTACGAGGCGGTAAACAGCGGGTCTGCGGCGACGTTAAGACCGACGTGTTTCATAGCGCAGAAGCTTCTTGCTCCGTTTATAGCGGCACCTGCGGCAACCTCCATGGCAACCTTTTCGTTGGGCGCCCACTCGCTGTAAACATCGTCATATTTGGAAATAAACTCGGTAACCTCGGTGCTCGGTGTACCCGGATAGCTTGACGCTACCCTGATACCGCCCTCGTAAAGTCCGCGGGCAACTGCTTCGTTACCAATCAATAACTGTTTCATTTAAAATAACTCCTCTGAAAATGTTGTGAATTATTATATCACAGCTTTTTATCTGTTACAACAAAATATTAAGACTGATTTTCCTTTGCGACGAGATTGTCAACACAATAAATTTTGCGCAGAACGGGTTTCTCAATTTTACCTGTCGGGTTTCTCGGAATATCTGCAAAGATAATCTTTCTCGGTCTTTTATATCTCGGCATTTTTAGACAGAATTCGTTAACCTGCTCTTCCGTGAGCGTAAAGCCGTCCTTTACCTCGATAACTGCGGCTGAAATCTCTCCGAGACGCGGGTCGGGCATACCAATAACGGCAACGTCCTTGATTTCGTTCATCTGTCTTAAAAAGTCCTCTATCTGAACGGGATAAATGTTTTCTCCGCCGCTTATTATAACGTCCTTTTTTCTGTCAACGAGGAAAATAAAACCGTCCTCGTCTTCTTTTGCCATATCTCCCGTAAACAGCCATCCGTCTTTAAGGCACTCTCTTGTGGCGTCTTCATTACGGTAATAGCAGGTCATAACGCCGGGGCCTTTGACGCATAATTCGCCTATCTCTCCCCTGCTGACCGTATTGCCTTCGGTATCGACAATTTTTGTCTGCCAGCCGTAGCCCGCAACACCTATAGCGCCGACCTTATGTATATTCTCAACGCCGAGATGGACACAGCCGGGTCCGATAGATTCGCTCAAACCGTAGTTTGTATCGTATTGATGGTTCGGAAAAACGCTTTTCCATCTTTTTATTAAACTCGGAGGCACGGGCTGTGCGCCGATGTGCATAAGTCTCCATTGGTCAAGCTTATATTTTGAAAGATCGATTTTGCCGCTGTCAATATCGTCAAGAATATCCTGAGCCCACGGAACAAGCAGCCAAACGATTGTGCATCCTTCCTTTGATACTGCTTCAAGTACATATTCGGGCTTCGTTCCTTTTAACAGAACAGCTTTTCCGCCTACAAGGAAGCTTCCGAACCAGTGCATTTTAGCGCCCGTATGGTAAAGAGGCGGTATGCAAAGGAAAACGTCCTCATGAGTCTGTGAGTGATGCGCCTGCTCGCATTTTGCAGCGTGCATAAGACTCTCGTGATTATGCAGAATAGCTTTCGGGAAACCCGTTGTACCCGATGAAAAGTATATAGCGGCGTTGTCACTGTCAGTAAGTTTAATATCGGGATTCTGACTTGACGCGTTTGCCGTAAGCTCAGTATAACTGTCGGCAAAGCTCGGACAGTTTTCGTCGCCCGCATACAGAAGCAGACATTTCTTGCTAAGCTCGTCAGCAATAGGCTCGATTCTGCCTATAAAGCTTGAACCGAACACCATTACATTGACCTGTGCAAGCTCAGCGCAGTATTTTATCTCGTCCGTATCGTATCTGAAGTTAAACGGAACTGCGATAGCGCCCGTTTTAAGAATACCGAAGTAAATAGGAAGCCACTCAAGGCAGTTCATCATAAGAATTGCAACCTTGTCGTCCTTGCCTATCCCCCTGCTTATGAGGAGATTTGCAAAACGGTTTGCTTTTTCGTTAAAGACATTCCAGGTTATTTCCCGTCTGAAAGCGGCGGAGCCCGTCGGCTCCGTAAGAGAAAATTCCTTCCACGTTTTTCTCTGTTTTTCCTGTATATCGGGGTTCAGCTCAACAAGACAAACCTCGTCTCCGTAAAGCTGACTGTTTTTTTCAAGTATTTCCGTAATTGGCATTTATATAACCTCTTTTAAATAATAATCATTCGTTTTCGATAACGCCTGTATAGAAGAATTCATTATTCTCCGACTTGCCTGATTTTGACGTTGCAAAGCTGACGGCAAGGCAAACTATAATTGAAGCAATCATAGCTGCGCACGCGTAGTGAGGACCCTGCGACATAAGTTTCAGTACCGTTTCGTTTTCGCTTCCGCAAAGATTAAGCACCTTACAGAAAGCGGGAACAATAGCAATACAGAAGCCCGTCAGAACGCTTGCCCATGCGCCGGTTTTATTAAGCTTCTTAACGTAAAGCGAAAGAACATAAGGCGCAAGGAAAGAACCCGAAATAATGCCCCACGAATAACTCATCATATCAAGTATCGGAGTTCTCGTATTTGCAACGACATATGAAATTATAATAAACAGCACTGCAAAAAGTCTTGTAAGATTCTTTACGTTACCGTCCGAAATCTGCTTTTTGGATTTATCCGCAATAAGGTCAATGCTCATTGTGGTACTTGCAGAAATCGTAATAGAGCAAAGAGTGGAAACGCTTGCCGAAAGCAGAAGTATGATAATAATTCCGAGCAGTATATTTGGAAGAGATGAATCTTTCAGCATATTGGGAACTATATAATCTGCCTTGGGCATATCAACGCCTGCCGTATAATACTTGTGGCAAAGCGAGCCGATAAAATATCCGCCGCCCGCGATAAGAAACGCAAAGAAGGTTGAAATAACAATACCGCGTTTCGCCTGTCTGTCGTCCTTGATACCGAAGTATTTTTGAATCATCTGAGGAAGTCCCCATGTGCCAAAGCTCGTCATAAGCACGGTTGCCATAAGGGAAACCCACTGAGGTCCGTTGAGAGTCGGAAGTCCCGTCTTGGACTGCGCGTATTCCCTGAGTCCCTCGATTCCGCCGACCTTGTCGCATCTGATAATAAATACAAGTAACAGGAAAACTCCTATCATCATTACAATACCCTGAACAAAATCAGCCCTTGCCTGAACAAGATATCCGCCGAGAATAACAAGTAAAACCGCAAGTACGGCAATTATAATCAGGAATATCGTGTCGGGAATGCCGAGAAGTACGTCCGCAATACTTGCAAGTCCGCTGTAAACTGATGCGGAATAAGGAATAAGGAATATAAATATTACTACTGCGGCAAAGGTTTTTAAACCCTTGCTGTTATATCTCTTTTCAAAGTATTCGGGCATAGTCTTGATTTTAAGACGCGCAGAAACGTCTCTTGTTCTTCTTGCAAGAACAGCCCATGCGAGCAAGGAGCCGAAAACGGCGTTGCCTATACCTGCGAGTATTCCCCACATACCGAAGGAAAGACCCGTTTTACCCGCATAACCGACAAACATAACCGCCGAGAAATATGCAGTTCCGTATGAAAGCGCAGACAGCCAAGCTCCAGCATTTCTGCCGCCTACCGTAAAGTCGGCAATACTTTTTGATTTTCTGCCCGAAATGATACCTATTATAACGAGTACCAAAACATAACAGGCAATAGTTACCCAAACAACCGTGGTGTTAATAACAATCACTCCTATACTTTAGTGCTTTTATGCTTTTATGCGTTAAAGCGTTTTCCTAATGATTATACTCTCTTAAAATGAAAATTTCAAGAGAGTTTTTAATATTTTTTATAAATTTAATATAGCTTTTGCATTTTTATATAATATCGCATCTCTGTCCCCTGCATTAAGCTCGAGAGAATCTATAAAACTCAATTCGTCCTCGGGCGAGCTCCACGGCATATCAGTACCAAAAAGAACTCTGTCGCAGGGATGATTTGCGATAATCTGTTTTGCGTAATAAGGCGGA
The DNA here is from genome assembly GCA_015066635.1 of Oscillospiraceae bacterium. GTDB lineage: Bacteria > Bacillota > Clostridia > Oscillospirales > Acutalibacteraceae > Fimenecus. The sequence goes on from SVOA01000003.1 coordinate 56,984, forward strand.
ACCTTGCCGCAGGAAAATGAGGTGTCTATGTATACATCTTTTCCGCATAGATATTTCAGCGTATCCTCGTACATAAGATAGCCGCCGAGATGGGCCGCAACTACGGGCGCACCGTCAAACGCATCCAGAATATGCGAAAGACGCTCGGGAGTGCAGTGTACGGGCTCGGGAAAGCCGATATCTATACCTGAGTGAAAAACGGTAATAAAGCCCATTTCCGCGATTTTTTTGTAGATAGGAATCATTCTGTCCTCATCTACAAAAAAATTCTGATAATCGGGATGAAGCTTTATACCCTTTATTCCTGCGTTTTTAAGTCTTTTAAGCTCATCAAATATTTCCTCACTGTCGGGATGTACGCTTCCGAACGGTATTATCATACTGTCGGATATGAGCGAAACAGCAAAGTCATTAACGTTTTTTTGCTGTTTCGGGTTGGTAGCAACGCTTAAAAGAACGGCTTTTTCAACTCCGCTTTTTTTAAGAATATCTTTTGAAGACTCAGCAGTTCCGAGTGTGCACGGAGTAATGCCTCCCGAATACTTTGAAAGCATCGTAATAGCCTTCTGTGCAATTTTATCGGGGAAAAAATGCGTATGAAAATCAATTATCATATTATTTCCTTATTTCTTTTTAAACTGCTGTTTCAGTCTTAAATCTTTTGAAAGAATCTTTTTGCGTAGTCTGATAGATTTGGGCGTGATTTCAACAAGCTCGTCCTCGCCGATAAATTCCATAGACTGTTCAAGACTGAGTACGGAATGAGGAACAAGTCTCAGCGCTTCATCCGAACCGGATGCGCGTGTATTTGTCAGATGCTTGTTTTTGCAAACGTTACAGGTAATATCCTCGTTTTTTGCGCACTCTCCGACTATCATACCTTCGTAAACCGAAACGCCGGGACCGACAAAAAGTCTGCCTCTGTCCTGAGTGTTAAACAGACCGTAAGCCGAGGTTTCTCCCGTTTCGTGTACTACTATGGAACCTCTTTCCCTTGTCTGTATATCGCCCTTATATTCCTCGTAGCCCGAAAAGACGTTATTCATAATGCCGTTTCCGTTTGTATCGGTAAGGAATTCGGAACGGTAACCTATAAGCCCTCTTGCGGGAATTTTAAACTCAAGATGCGTTGAGCCGCCGTCTCTCGGGCTCATATCCTCCAGCTCTCCCCTGCGAAGTCCGATTTTTGACATAACCGTACCGACATATTCCTCGGGAACTTCAATAATAAGAAGCTCAATAGGTTCGAGAAGCTTGCCGTTTTCGACTTTGGTTATAACCTCGGGACGTGAAACCTGAAATTCATAACCCTGACGGCGCATATTCTCAATAAGTATCGAAAGGTGCAGTTCTCCTCTGCCCGATACCTTGAAGCAATCCGTGCTGTCCGTTTCTTCAACGCGCATACTGACGTTTGTTTCAACCTCTTTAAAAAGTCTGTCCCTTATGTTTCTTGAAGTAACGTATTTGCCCTCCTGACCTGCAAAGGGACTGTCGTTGACCATAAAGTTCATTGAAATAGTCGGCTCGTCTATTTTTACAAACGGAAGCGGATCAATGTGCTCGGGGTCGCATAAGGTTTCGCCTATATTGAGGTCAGCAATACCCGTAACACAGATAATATCGCCTGCTGCCGCAGACTCAACCTCAGATCTTTTAAGACCTTCAAACTGATAAAGTCTTGAAATTTTGACATTTTCCGTACTGCCGTCCTGCTTACAAAGAACGAGCTTATCATTTACCTTAACAGTACCTCTTTCGATCCTTCCGACGCCGATTCTGCCGATATAATCGTCATAGTCAAGACTTGAAAACAGACATTGAAGCGGTCCGTCAACATCTCCCTCGGGAGGAGAGATTTCTTTGAGTATCTCGTCAAAAAGAGGTCTCATATCTCCGCTTCTGTCATCGGGATTAAGTGATGAATACCCGTCCTTTGCAGAGGCGTATATTACGGGGAATTCCAGCTGGTCGTCGTTTGCTCCGAGTTCTATAAACAAATCAAGTACCTCATCAATAACCTCGGCTGGTCTTGCGCCCGGACGGTCGATTTTATTGATAACAACAAGCACCTTTTTATTGAGCGCAAGCGCTTTTTTAAGTACAAAGCGAGTCTGAGGCATACAGCCCTCAAATGCGTCAACAAGCAAAAGTACGCCGTCAACCATAGTAAGTATTCTCTCTACTTCTCCGCCGAAGTCGGCATGGCCGGGAGTATCAACTATATTTATTTTGACGCCCTTGTAATGAATAGAGGTATTCTTTGAGAGAATTGTTATTCCTCTTTCTCTTTCAAGGTCGTTTGAGTCCATAACTCTGTCCTGAACAACCTCATTCTGTCTGAAAATACCGCTCTGCTTTAAAAGCTCGTCAACAAGCGTAGTCTTACCGTGGTCAACGTGAGCGATAATTGCAATATTTCTTAAATCTTCTCTGTATTTCATAATATCTCCCAAAAGTGATTTTTACAGACAATTATTTTATCACTAATTATTTTTAACTTCAATAGCATTTTTGCCAAATACATAAAAGCAGAATAGATATTTTACATCTATTCTGCATATTCAATTATTTTCTGAAATCTGTGATTTACTCCGGAGCGGGACATCGGAGGATCTAAAAGCTCACCTATTTCCTTGAGCGAAAGTTCAGGATTTTCAAGTCTTAACTGCGCAAGCTCTTTGAGTTCGGGAGGAAGTTTTTGAAATTTGCCCTCCTTTTTCAGCTTTAAAATAGCTGCATTTTGCTTATATGCGGCGTCTATTGTACGGTCAAGATTAGCGTTTTCAAAGTTCATTTTGCGGTTGGTATTATTTCTTATATCTTTAAATATTTTTACACCCGTGTATTCAAGCACGGCGTCATTTGCACCCATTATCGCAAAAAGAGTCAGTATATCCTCGCTTCCTTTAAAATAGAGGTAATAACTGTTATTTCGCTTGATTTCCTTTGCCTGAAGTCCTGTTTCTTCTATAATCTTTAAAAATCCGTTTTTTAAGCTGTACGGAACACAGAATTCAAGATGATAACTCTTTTCGGGGTCATTGATAGTGCCGCAGGCAAGAAATACGCCTCTGATAAAAGCGTTAAAACAGCACATATCGCTTAAATTCGCGTGGTTTATCTTTCTTGACCTTTCTGTTCCGTCGAGATCAAAGGCCTTTAAAACGTTAAGTCTGCCCTTCTCATCATCAACGGAAACACGGTATTTACCCGACGGAGATTTGGTCTTTGTTACCTTTCCGTCAGAGAGTCTTGCTGCAACAGAATAATATTTATCGGCAACAAATTCATTTTCCGTATTTATATACATTTCACGCTTTGAAAAGGTTTTGCCGAACAATAATAAGCCGTACATTTCAGCAAGCGAACAGCACGGCTTAATATTTGTAATCTGAGATAATTCTTTTTTTATCTTATAACTGAAAGACATATTTTTTACCTTTGAATATCTCTGTGAAATACGGAAACGTCAGCACCGTTTTCAAGCAGATGCTTATAAAGAAGCTCTGCAAAAACGACGCTTCTGTGTTTACCTCCCGTACACCCGATAGCTATGGTCAGCTGGCTCTTGCCCTCGGCTCTGTATAACGGAATAAGAAAATCAATGAGGTCGTAAAGCTTCTTTTCAAGCTCTTTTGACTGGTCAAATTTCATTACAAAATTTCTGACTTCTTCCTCAAGTCCCGTATGACTTTTGAGTTCGGGAATATAGAAGGGATTAGGCAGACACCTGACATCAAATACAAGGTCTGCTTCGTTCGGAATGCCGTATTTAAAGCCGAAGGAATTTGAATAAATTTTTAATGCAGAAGCAATATTTTTAAGGAAAAGGTTAACAATTTTTTCCTTAAACTGAGAACTCATAATGTTGCTCGTATCAAGAATATAGTCAGCGTTTTGCCTTGCGGGAAGCATAATGTCTCTTTCCTTGGCAATAGCGTCAAGAATTGACGAGGAATTAAACTCGTCGGCAAGAGGATGCTTTCTCCTTGTTTCCTGATAACGGCGCATTATAACCTCGTTGCTCGCATCAATAAACAGTATCTTGTACTGAACCTTGCTCTTTTTTAATCTTGAAAGAATATTGAAAAGGTCGGTAAATTCCTCGCCCAGACGTATATCTGCAACAAGTGCAACTCTCTGACGCATATCCTTTGAATTAAGGCAGAGGTTAACAAAGGTCGGAATAAGCTTGGGAGGCATATTGTCAACACAGTAAAAGCCTATGTCCTCAAGGGCCTCGACAGCTCTTGATTTACCTGCTCCGGACATACCCGTTACAATAACTAATTCCATACCTTTACCTCTCTTTACGTTACTTTAAGTACTTTACTTCGGGTTCGAGTTCTATACCCTTTTTTTCAAGTACAATTCTCTTTATATCGTCAATGATTTTTAAAACATCATCAGATGTTGCGTCGCCCGTATTTATAACGAAGCCGGCATGCTTCTCGCTGACCTGGGCTCCGCCTACGGTATAACCTTTTAGTCCGCACTCGTCTATAAGAGCGCTTGCGTAGCCGACCTGCGGTCTTTTAAACGTACTGCCTGCACTCGGGTATTCAAGCGGCTGCTTTGACTTGCGCTTATCCATATTGAGATCCATCAGAAATTTTATTTCCAAAGGGTCTGCTTTATGAAGTTTAAGATATAATCTTGTAATTACAAATGAATTATCACAGTAAGCGCTGTGTCTGTATGAAAGCTTTAATTCTTCGCCTTCCAGAAAACCTTCATTACCGTCAGTATCGATATGGTCGCAGCGATAAAGAACATCCTTCATCTCTCCGCCGTAAGCGCCTGCGTTCATATATGCAGCACCGCCCGCAGTTCCGGGAATTCCGTAAGCAAATTCAAGTCCGGAGAGAGCGTGTTCAAGACAGAAGGTGCAAACTTTTTTAAGAGAAGCGCCGCTGTAAACCGCAACCGTTGTTTCGTCAATAAGCTCAATGTCTGAGAGATTATTTGAAAGCCTGACAACAACTCCCGATAAACCATTATCGGAAACAAGAATATTGCTCCCGTTTCCGATAATATATGTTTTAACATTATTGGTCTTACATATTTTGATAATGGCTTTGAGCTGTTCTGTATTGTCAGGATTTATCATAATCTCGGCATTACCGCCGATTTTGAAGCTGGTACGGGTTTTCATCGAAATATTTTCCTCTATCCCGCAGCCGAGCTGTGATAAACTTTTCTTAACAATATCAGTCACAATATTACCTCTTTATTCATCAAGAAGCGCCGCGCCGATTACTCCTGCGTCGTTGCCCAGACGTGCCGAGCAGATTCTTGTCTGGTCCATTGTATGTACACTGTATCTCTCGGCTGAAACTATCTGTCTGACAGGTTCAAGAAGCGTTTCTCTTTCGGCGCCGATACCGCCGCCTATGCAAAGAACATTGGGCTGGAAGGTATTAACAATATTTGTAATACCGATACCGAGATAATGAATATACCAGTCAACGACCTTTTTGCCGCTTTCATCCCCTGCTCTCATTGCGTCAAACGAAGTTTTACCGTTTGTATTCTCAATGTCGCCGTCAACAATTTCCCACATCTTTGAGTCCTTGTTAAGCTGCATTTCCTTCTTTGTTTCACGAATAAGCGCCGTAGCCGAAGAATATGACTCCCAACAGCCTTTTCTGCCGCAGGTACAAGGCTCGCCGTCTGCAACGATAACCATATGTCCCATCTCGCCTGCAGCGTCGTTGCAGCCGTTTAAGATTTTACCGTTTACAACGATACCAGTACCTACACCCGTGCCGAGAGTAACTGCAACAAAATTCTCAACGCCGTCGCCCGCACCGGCCATAGCTTCGCCGAGAGCGGCGCAGTTAGCGTCATTTTCAATGTAAATGGGCTTGTCAAACTGAGACTGAAGAATCTCTCTTGCAGGAACATTGTCAAAACCCAAGTTATTTGCATACTCGATAATACCGAATTGCTTGTTTACCGAACCGGGTGTTCCGATGCCTATTGAAAGAACGTCGTCAAGAGTAATATTTGCGTCCTCAACAGCAAGGTTGATCGCCTCTGCTATATCATTGATGATTTCCCATGAAGGACGGGGACAAGCTGTAGGAGCCGTGCCTCTGCCGACAATTCTGTAATACTCATCAACGACACCTGCAACAATATTGGTACCTCCGAGATCTACGCCTATTCTGTACATAATATCCTCCTGAATTTATATATAAATATTAAAAACCGTTTAATAGCTCTGCCAGATTTCGACTTCTTCCTCAGCGGGTTCTTCCTCATGAATACCGAGCTGATGCAGAAGCTCTTTTGCCGCATTGTAGCCCATCTTTTTCTGACGGTTATTCATAGCGGCAACCTCAATAATAATAGCAAGGTTTCGTCCGGGCTTTACTGGAACTACGGTAAGCGGAACCTTAACATTCATAATATTGATAAAATCATTATCAATTCCCATTCTGTCATAAACCTTGTCGGGATTCCATTGCTCAAGCTGTATAACCATATTTATTTTTTCGGAGAGCTTAACTGCGCCCATACCGAAAATTCTGCGGGCATTTATAATACCTATGCCGCGAAGCTCAATAAAGTGTCTGATGTTGTCAGGAGCGGAACCGACAAGCGTTTTGGACGATACTCTCCTGATTTCAACCGCATCGTCCGCAATAAGACGGTGTCCCCTTTTGATAAGCTCAACGGCAGTTTCGCTTTTACCGACTCCGCTGTCGCCTATGATCAGGATACCTTCGCCGTAAACCTCAACGAGAACGCCGTGTCTGGTAATTCTGTCGGCAAGCTCGGGTCCGAGATAATTGATAAGCGCTGACATACTGCTTGACGTACCCTCGGTAGTGCGAAGCAGCGGAACCTTATATTTTTTAACAAGCTCGTCAAGTCTGTGAGGCGGCTCAAGTCCTCTCGTTATAAGTATAAACGGAGGCTTTTTTGAGCAGAGTCTTTTAAGACCTTCAAAGCGCTTTTCCTCGTCAAGCGACTTTAAAAATTCAATCTCGGAAAGACCCAAAAACTGTACTCTTTCGGGGTCAAAATAATCGTCTCTGCCCGCAAGAATAAGACCGGGTCTGTTAACGTCCGGCGAAGTAACCGAAAGCTCGTTAGCAGGCGCAGGCGAATAAAGAATTTCAAGGTCGAATTCTTTTATTATTCTATCAAGCGAAACAGAATATTTTGATGCCAAATATATCACTCCATAATAATTCTTTTACCATTATAAACTATATTTTTAAACAATTCCATAGTTTTTTTCAAATTTTATAAATTTTTTATTGAAAAAAAACAAATCGCAAGTTATTATTACAGTTGAAGGGAGCGGATACAGATGAAAAAGTTAAAAATCAACCCCGATAAAAAGATTTCACATATAAACAGAGAGATATACGGACATTTTTCCGAGCATCTCGGATACTGTATATACGGCGGTTTATATGTCGGAGAAGATTCGGATATTCCCAACATTAACGGTGTCAGAAAAGACGTTATTGACGCATTGAAGGAAATAAAAATTCCCGTTCTGCGTTGGCCCGGCGGCTGCTTTGCCGAGGAATATCACTGGGAGGACGGAATAGGCAAAAAATCGGAACGTCCCGTCAGAATAAACACCTGCTGGGGCGGCGTTGAGGAGACAAACGCCTTCGGCACTCACGAGTTTTTTAATCTCTGCGAGGAACTCGGCTGCGAACCGTATCTCGCCGCAAATATGTCGGGCGGAACCGTTTGGGAAATGCAAAGTTGGATAGAATATATTACCTATGACGGCAATTCCGAACTTGCGCGTAAAAGAAAACAGAACGGCAGAGAAAAACCATGGAAGCTCAAATATATCGGCGTAGGTAATGAAAACTGGGGCGGCGGCGGAAATATGCGTCCCGAGTTTTACGCTGACGAGTACCGTAAATACCAGACCTTCTGTAAAGATTATTCGGGAAATCATCTTTATAAAATTGCCTGCGGCGCGGGCGACGGCAATTACGACTGGACTAAAAAAGTAATCGAGAATATCAAATGGACAAACCCCTACGGAATTAGTCTGCACCACTACTCTCTCCCCACGGGCAACTGGGACAAAAAAGGAAGCGCCGTTAAATTCCCCGACAGCGAGTATTATCATACAATACAGGACGCTATGTATATGGACGAGCTTATCAAAAAGCACGGCGAAATAATACGTTCTCTCGAAAAAGAGGATAATCCTATTGCGCTCATTGTTGACGAGTGGGGCGTCTGGTGTGATGTTGAAGAAGGCACAAATCCCGGCTTCCTTTATCAGCAGAATTCAATGCGCGACGCCGTTGTTGCGGCTCTGACTCTCAATATTTTCAATAAAAATTCCGACATTGTAAAAATGGCAAATCTTGCGCAGACTGTCAACGTGCTTCAGTCGGTTATCTTGACAGACGGAAAAGAAATTCTTAAAACTCCGACATTTTATGTATTTAAAATGTTCGCGCCTCATCAGGATAACGACCTCGTTGAAAGCGAACTGCAAAACGAAAAAATTGCCGATACGCAAGCGCTGACTCACTCCGTATCGGTAAACGGCGAAGGAGAGCTTTTTGTTACATTTTCAAACGCGTCGCTTGATAAAAGCTTTGAAATTGAATTTGACATCGCCTCAGAAGAGAAATACAGCGTTTCCGACTGCGAAATTCTTACGGCAAAAAAGGAAGACTGTAACACATTTGAGGACAGGGAAAAGGTTATTTCAAAGGCATATGACGGCTACAATGATAATAACGGTCAGATTTCCGTTTCCCTGCCGCCCGTAAGCGTTGTATGTTTAAAACTGAATAAATAATTACCAAGCGCCGTTTAAACGGCGCTTTTTTATAAAAAATAACCTGCCGATTTCTCAGCAGGTTACCTGTCCGAACTCAGTCTGTTATTTCATACCGTCTTCGTAAGCCTTAATCATTTTCTTAACCATCTGACCGCCGACTGAACCTGCCTGCTTTGAAGTAAGGTCGCCGTTATAGCCCTGCTTAAGATTTACGCCTACCTCAGAAGCGGCTTCCATCTTGAATCTGTCAAGAGCAGCGCGTGCCTCAGGAACTACGTTCTTATTGCTTGCCATCTAAAATACACCCCTTTGTAATGAATTACATAGGCAAATGAAATTTTATAATTTCTCTATGCAAGTATATTTTGTGCTGCAAGTTTGTAAATACTAATGAAAAAATATGGAAATTTCGCCTCAAAACGCAATAAAAATGTATTTTACACTTGTATATTTCTTTAAAATAGTATAAAATATTAAAGGTTAATCCGAAATACCATTTATAAAGGACGGTAAAATATGGAAAACAAACAGGAAAAAACTCAGGCAGAGCTTTACAGAGAAGAACGCAAGGAAAGACTCGCTAAAGCCGCCAAAAAGAATGCAAGAAAAAGTCCGCAGCTCGCAGGTGCAGGCAAAGTAATCGGCAAATGCTTAGGTATTGCCATTATCATAGCTGTCTGCCTCGGAATTGTTTTCGGCTGCCTTAATTTCTTCGGCGTACCTCAGAAGGTTCTTACCGCAATGAAGGTCGGCGACCAGAAAATATCTGTTGCAAAGTATAATTACTATTATATGATTGGCTATACTCAGTTAATCAATACTGCGCTTCAGTACGAGAATTACGGCGAGGGTTACGGTAAGATGTATACGGGCTTTGACTATACAGCAATGCCCGGTAGCCAGGAATATCTCGACGAGATCGAGGACGTAACCGATCCCACATGGGCTGATTATCTTGAGCACAGCGCAAAAGATTCCATTAAAACATATACTATCTATTCAAAGCTTGCAAAGGAAGCAGGCATTGAGCTTACAGATGAACAAAAGGCAGATATTGACGATACTGTTGCTTCGCTTAAAGAGTCTGCAACAAAGAACGATTATTCTCTTGACCGTTTTATAGCAATTAACTACGGTAAGGGCGTAACCGAAAAGCTTATGCGTTCAATTATAGAAGATCAGTATCTTGCTGCTAACTACGCAGAGCAGAAAAAGGCTGAATTTATGGACGCTATTTCTGCAGAGCAGGTTGACGCAGAATTCAGTGAAAACATCGCCGATTATACAACGGTTGATATTGGTTACTTCGTTGTAAATGCAGATATGAGCGGCGTATCCGAGGATGCTACCGACGCAGAAAAATCGGAATACAAGGTTAAAGCTATGGCAGAAGCTAAGGCAAAGGCTGACGAGTACTTCGGTGCAATTACCGACGACCACACCCTCCTCGCCTCTGCAACCGCTTACGATTCCGCAAACAAAGAATCAAACGTTATTTATAAAGAAGCCAACAAGACAACAGTTTCAAATATTTCCGAGGACGCCGTTAAATGGGTTTATGCAAACGACAGAAATATCGGCGACAAGAACATCTTTGAAACCGAGGACGGCTATGCTATCGTATATATCATAGGTCTTCCCGCTAAGGATACTACAAAGCTTGTTGACGTAAGACATATTCTTATTAAGTTCGACTCCGAGAGCGATACTCCCACAGATGAGGAGAAACAGGCTGCTTACGCTCAGGCGCAGGAAGTATACAACAAGTATCTTGAAAACCCGACAGAAGATTACTTCGCAGAGCTTGCCGGCGAATACACGGAAGATACCGGTTCCAAGGAAACAGGCGGTCTTTATGAGAATGTTTATCCCAACCAGATGGTTGACACCTTTAACGACTGGATTTTTGACGAAGCAAGAAAGACCGGAGACACCGATATAGTTGAATCAAACTACGGCTATCACGTTATGTACTACGTTTCAAACGATAACCCCGAGTATTGGTACTATGAGTGTCAGTCGGCTATTGCAGACAAGAATGTTGAGGACTACAACGAAAAAGCTGAAAATGATAATCCCGTTAAGTATAACGATTATGCTATCAACTTTGCACAGTCATCGCTTGATAAGCTGATTTCAGACATTACTTACAGACTTACTTCAAATGCTTCGACAACTTCTGCAAAAGCTTCAGCATCGGCAAAATAAAAAGCAAAACAAAAATCAGCCATACAAGATGTATGGCTGATTTTTTTATGTTTAAATACCGATTATTTGGATGCCGCCTTAACGATAATCGAGAAGTCCTCCGCTTTAAGTGAAGCGCCGCCAATAAGACCGCCGTCAACGTTTACCTTTGAAACAAGCTCGTCAGCATTCTTGGCGTTCATTGAACCGCCGTACTGAACCGTAACCGTTTCGGCAACATCATCTCCGTAAACCTCTGCAATAGCTGCTCTGCAAAAACCGTTGCCCTCGTCAGCCTGCTCTGCCGTAGCAGTAACGCCTGTGCCGATAGCCCAAACGGGCTCATAAGCGATTATAATGTTTTTAAGCTGCTCCTCAGTAACGTTTGTAAGAGCCATCTTTGTCTGATACTTCAGGAGGGTTTCGGTATAACCGAGTTCTCTCTGCTCAAGAGTTTCGCCTACGCATACGATAGCTTTAAGTCCTGCGTTAACTGCAGCAAGAGTGCGAAGGTTAACCGTCTGGTCTGTCTCCGCAAAATACTGTCTTCTTTCGCTGTGTCCTATAACAACATACTCGACACCTGCTTCTTTAAGCATATCTGCAGAAATTTCGCCCGTGTATGCTCCGGATGCCTTGAAATGAACATTCTCTGCACCGATTTTTATGTTTGAGCCCTTAGCAGCTTCAACTGCAGCGGCAACGTCGATAAAAGGAACACAAAGAACTACATCACAGTCTGCGTCCTTAACAAGAGGCTTCATCTCCTCTATAAGAGCCTTTGCCTGAGAAGGAGTGTTATTCATTTTCCAGTTACCCGCGATAACTGCTCTGCGAACTGATTTTTTCATAAAAAATACATATCCTTTCAAATAAATTATAAACTTTGCAGGTAAGAAAACTTACCTGCAAATAATTTTATCTTACTTATCGTTGAGAGCCGCAATACCGGGAAGCTCTTTACCCTCAAGATATTCGAGAGAAGCTCCGCCGCCCGTTGAAATGTGCGACATTTTGTCTGCGAAACCGAGCTTCTGAATTGCCGCAGCGGAATCACCGCCGCCGATAATTGAAATAGCTCCGCTTTCAGCAATAGCCGTTGCAACGGCAACAGTACCCGAAGCAAAATTTTCCCACTCGGAAACGCCCATTGGTCCGTTCCAGATAACCGTACCGGCATCCTTGACGGCGTCTGCAAAAAGCTTCTGGGTTTCGGGTCCTATATCAAGTCCCATCCAGCCGTCGGGAATATCGTCAGAGTTAACTATCATTGCCTCTGTATCTTCCTTGTACTCTCTGCCGACCTTATTGTCAACGGGAATAAGGAATTTAACGCCTTTGGCTTCTGCCTTATCCATCATTTCCTTGGCAAGTTCTATCTTATCCTCTTCAAGCAGAGAATTACCGATATTGTGGCCAAGTGCCTTCATAAAGGTATAAGCCATACCGCCGCCTATAATAAGAGTATCGCACTTATCAATAAGGTTGGTAATAACGCCGATTTTATCGGAAACCTTAGCGCCGCCGAGTATAGCAACAAGAGGTCTTTTCGGATTTTCAAGCGCTCCGCCGATAAATTGAATTTCCTTCTGAATAAGATAACCGCAGGCCGCAGGAAGATAATCTGCTACACCTGTTGTTGATGAATGCGCTCTGTGAGCCGAACCGAAAGCGTCGTTAACATAAAGCTCTGCAAGAGAAGCAAACTTCTTTGAAAGCTCAGGGTCGTTTTTAGTTTCGCCGGGTTCAAATCTGACGTTTTCAAGAAGGAGAACTTCCCCGTCTTTAAGAGATGCGGCAAGTGCATGAGCGCTCTCGCCTACAACATCGTCAGCCATTTTAACCTCAATACCTAAAAGCTCTGAGAGTCTCTTGGCAACGGGCTTCATGGAAAACTCGGGGTTAACCTCGCCCTTGGGACGTCCTAAGTGTGAGCAAAGAATTACCTTTGCGCCGTTATCAAGAAGGTACTTGATGGTGGGAAGCGAAGCAACAATTCTCTTATCGGATGTAATTACTCCGTTTTCCATTTTTACATTGAAGTCGCAGCGTACAAGGACCTTTTTGCCCTTTACGTCAAAATCTTCAACAGTCATTTTGTTTAATGCACTGCTCATAAAAATATATTCCTTTCAATAAAATTTCAACGAATATTTTATAACAAACTTGATATTTTTTCAAGTATTGCTTAATAAAACCTGATTTGCAAATGGAACAAAACTTTGTGAATAATTCACAATAGGTTATATTACATACTGCTCCTTAATTTCGTCCACTCTTTCAAGCAGCATTTTTTTAAGCTCCGGCGGAGATTTAACCTTTATGTTTTTGCCGAATTGCATTATCCACGAAACAAGTCCGTCGCTGACTGACATCTCAGCAGTTATTTTAAATTTATCTTCTCCGTTCTTAAGTATGCTTACTCTCTCGCCGAAACGGTCAAGAATCTGCTCTATTATACTGTTATCGCAGATAAGTTCAACTCTTGCAGGTTCGCCTGCAAACATACTGAAATGCTTATTTACGAAATCAGCTGTATCAAAATAATTTCTGTATTCCGATACTGCAGAGAAGCTTACTGCAGCGTCGCTGATAATCTCAGCCGATTTAATTCTGTCAACGCGCGTAATCATTATGTTTGTATGCGTTCTGTTATTGCAGATAAGATAATAATGGTCATCACTCCACACAAGCGCGTACGGGCTTATATAATGAGTTTTTTCCTCATATTCGACTTTATTTTTATCTCCTATTTTGCGCTTTCGGTAAACTATCTTTACCTGATGTCCGCTCTGTATTGCCCGGTCAAGCAAATCTATGATGATATAAATTCTCTCATTGCTGCACTTTGGTCTGTTGTCAACATAAACCTGGTTTTTGATTTTCTGCGCCTGAGCCTTGCTTACAAGCTTATAAATCTTATCAAGAAGCTCCTTTGTCTTTTTGGGCGTTATGAAATTTGCTGCCTGAATCGCATCGCAGAGAAGCCTGATTTCGGCAACCTGAAAATCACGGTTTCCAATATAGTATCCCGACTTCGGGGAACGGGTTTTGATTATATCATAGCCGTATTCCTGCAATATAGAAATATCACGGTATATTGACTTTCTCTCGCTCTCTATACCTTTGTTTTTAAGGTGCAGTATGAGATGCTCGGCATCTATGGGGTTGTCCTCATCGCTGTTTTCAAGCAGGTCGTTGAGTATCAAAAGAATTTTTAACTTCTGATTAAATTTATTAGCCATAAATCACACCTCATATCTGAGTTTAGAGTTTATTTCAATAATTGTATCCTCATGAATCTTGATATGCTCACGGTCATAGGTATAAATTCCGTTAAGCTCGTTTTCAACATCTGAAAGCTGAGTGTAAATCGTTCCGCACAGACCCTTGTCTATAAGAGGAATAATCTGCTTGTAATAAAGCTTTTTATATGCGGCTGTAAGAGTTTCCATATTTTTGAATTTCAGATACATACCGAAAGATTTGTTATCTGTCCAGCTGTGTCCATGGAATCTGTTCTGATAGCCGCCGAATTCGGTAATGACAAATGCGCGTTTGCCGTCAAGCTTCGGCATTTTTATCGGGAAGACGTATTTGTGCATACTCTGTATATCTCCTCCGCCCTGGTCGTACCAACCGCTTGCGTGGTCAATAACGCGGCTTGAGTCAAGATTTCTGACGTAGTTAGCTATCTGAACCGCGTCGAACTGTCCCCAGCCCTCGTTAAAGGGAACCCAGCAATAAATTGAAACAACATTGTAAAGCTGAGAAATCATTTCTCCGAGTTCTCTCTTATAGTCGTCTCTCGCCTCTTTCTTGCCTCTGCTGAATCTTTCATAGCGGTTGTCCTTGACCTTGATGTTGAGATTCGGGAAAACGCCTGCATAAAGGTCGCCGATATATGCGCCGCCGCTTATCATATCCTGCCATACTATCATACCGAGTCTGTCGCAGTGATAGTACCATCTCATCGGCTCAACCTTGATATGCTTTCTGAGCATATTAAACCCGAGGCGTTTCATCTCTTTGATGTCAAAAATCATCGCTTCGTCGCTCGGCGGCGTAAGTCCTCCGTCAGGCCAGTAGCCCTGGTCTAAAAGACCTCTCTGAAAATACGGCTCATTGTTAAGGAAAAGCCTTGTAACTCCAAACTTGTCCTTATCAATACCGAATTTTCTCATACCGAAATAACTCTTGACCGTGTCGGCAATTTTACCGTTTTTAATAAGATTAAGTTCAATATCATAGAGGTTAGGTTCCTCGGGACTCCACAGCTTAAAGCCGTTGTCAAAAGCAACATTCTCGTCAACGGATATTTCTTTTGATATTATTTCATCATCACCGTCATACACATAAAGGACTATACCGTCATACTCCTTTGCACACAACTCTGTTTTAATATTAAACTGTCCTTTATCAATATCGGGAAGAATTCTTATCGAAGCAATATAATCAGCATTAACTCCCTCAAGCCAAACCGTCTGCCATATTCCCGAGGTAGGCGTGTACCAAAATCCGTGAGGATGGCTGTCCTGCTTGCCCCTGTTCTGCCAGCCCGTTTCAGTCGGGTCATAAACGCATACGGTAACGGCGTTTTCGCCGTCTTTTAAGAAGTCCGTAATATCAAAAGAAAACGCGCAGTATCCTCCTGTATGGTTGCCGACAAATTCTTTATTGACGTAAACCTTGCACTGCCAGTCAACGGCGTCAAAATGGAGCAGAATTCTTTTATCCTTCAGCTCGGGATTAACCGTAAACTTTTTTCTGTACCAGAGTCTGTCGGTAGGCTTCAATGCCTTTTCAACGCCTGACAGCAGACTTTCTATGGCAAAGGGAACAGTTATTTTCCCCGAAAAATCGGATATCCACTTCTCCCCTCTTGTGGTAATCTGATATTCCCACTCTCCGTTAAGGCACTGCCAGCAGTCCCTTTTGAACTGCGGTCTCGGATATTCGGGCAAGGGATTTTTTAAATCGACTTTATCTGTCCATATACTTTTCATATACTCTGCCTCCTTTAACATCTGTTTATATTTTATAACAAATATATCCTTTTGTCTATTGAATTTTAATATATATTTTGCTATAATTGTCGCAAACAAAAAACGCACCTGTGGCGGAATTGGCAGACGCGCCAGATTTAGGATCTGGTATCTCCCGATGTGCAGGTTCAAGTCCTGTCAGGTGCACCAGACAGCCGCAGTTTAAAACTGCGGTTTTTCAGGGGGAAAACAAAATGAAAAGCAGATTATTTAAAGCGCTTTTATACATAAGCGGTTTCTTTACTGCTGTAATTTGCCTTGCTATGAACTTCTTTATCATCCCTAAAATAGAAGCGGGTGCCGACGGACTCCGCTGGCTTGAAATGAAGTTCGGTTACAGCGAGGACTATGTTATCGGCTTTATAATTAAATCAACTTCCGAGTGTCGGGATATTATAACAAACGTCCAGATACCGCTTGATTTATTCTATATGGTTTGCTACGGACTTTTCTTCTCGCTGCTGATTATTGCTCTGTTAAAGAAAATGACATGGCTTATTGCTTTCCCCGTAACGCTTTCGGTTGTTGATTTATTTGAGGACTTAACCTTAATGAATATGTTTAAATCAAGCGATTATATACGGTTCTCAGGCATACTGACAAGCGTCAAAACGATTTTAATGTATATCTGCTTTCTGATAATAATTTTACTGATTATTTACAGAATAAAACAGCATATAGAATATAAAAAAGGACTTCCCGATTAGGGAAGTCCTTTTCTTATCAGATTAGTATTCGTTTCTCTTTTTTCTTATAAATACTATTGCGCAGATTATAAGTCCTGCGGCGGCAGGAATAACGAAAATCACGGGGTCGAGATATATACCCGCTGTCTTAGGCGAACGGAATTTATCAACCGTACCGCTACCGCTTGCGCCGCCCGACGAAGTCGGTTCGTCCTTAATAATTGTGCCGTCCTGAATATTATTCTCAGCCGCTTCCTTGGCGGTAAGAGATTTGGCGATAGCAAATGAATCAACCTTTGTTGCAGTACCGTTATCAACGGTATATGAGTCAAAGAAAAGCTTGTCGCCCTTAATCTGAATTGCGCTGAACATAGGAGAAACAGCGTCATAAATTACTTCTGCTCTCGGGAAAAGAGCGTCTGTTTCCGAACTGTCCTTGGGCTGATAGTATTTTACTCCCGAGCGACCGTCTATAGCGTAAATCGTGCCCGCAGGTTTAACCTTTGCGGTATAAGGAACGTTGTTATTAAAGATATTTGCCGTCTGAGTTTCAACAACAGCGTTATCCTTAATTACATTTGTTCTCAGATAAACGTGGTCGTGTCCCTGCAATACAAGGTCAATTCCGAGCTCAGGCATAAGCGATGTCAACTGATTGCGAAGTCCTTTTATGTCGTCATCGTCAAAGTGATTTCCGTTTGAGTAAATTGCCTTGTGCAGAGAAACTATTTTCCAGTCAGCGTTGCTTGACTGAACATCGTTACGAAGCCAGTTAAGCTGTTTTTCGCTGAGTGTACCGTCATTATTAAGGTCGTTTGAATTAAGCACGGTAAAGTGAGCGTTATTATAGTCGTATGAATAATAAACTCCTGTTTCAAGATTCTGCTCGGGAACATTTGAGAGTATGTTATACTCCGTTACGGAGCTTTCGGAATTCTCGTGGTTACCTGCCGTGGGCATCATTACGGTTTTCATCAGATTGTCGGACGCCGTATTGAAAAGCCAGTTCCACTGCTTGAAATTAGTGCCCTTATCAACCTGATCTCCCGAGTGCATAATGAAAGCCGCATCGGGATACATTGAATACGCCGTATTAACCGTATCAGCCCATTTACGGTACTGTCTTTCTATACCGCCCTGCGAATCTGTAAAGTGGAAAAAGGTAAACTCATTTGTATTATCGGCTGTATCAATAACACCTATATTGCTCCACCAGTTTCTTGCGGCGTCGCCGATTCTGTAGTAATACTTCTGACCTGGTTGAAGTCCCGTCAGTTTAATAATATGTCTGTTGATATTGAAGGTGTATTTCAGTATTCCGAAAATACCGAGATCAATGCCCGGATACTGTCTTGTAGTTCTCTGTGTTTGAGCTGATACACCCTTTGTGCTCGGAGTACCCGTAAAGTTCTTATTGCTTCCTGCGGGTATAATTTCAATATCGGTACCCGTTACGCCGACCTTTGTAAACCAGCTGATATTTCTTGATGTAGCGGCGTCGTCGCCGAAGGTTACGGAAATTCCCGAAGGAAGTCTTAAATCTTCTACCGTAGGAGTTACGGGTACCTTGCCGCTGTATGTGATTGTATTTTCAAGATCTGTCGGAAGTTTATCGGTTGTGAAATCATAAATAAAATTATAGAATTCATAAGCGATTGTTTCCATCTCAGAATCAGTTATATACTCATCAATGTAACTGTTTACAAGTTCTTCAAGAGAGCCGTAATCGGTTACGCCGAGGGCAAATATAACTGAAACAATATTACCCGCATCAAGCTTGGGTATAGAATTGTTGACGGGCTCGGCTACACCGAGAAGCGTACCAAGAACCGTATTAAGTATATCGTTCTTTGTGTCGTCGTTTATTGCACCGAGTATTCCGACGGGGTCTATCTGAATCGTAGGCAGAAGCTCATCTTTAAGTATATCATTCATTACAATATCGTAAAGAGTATCAAAAATCTCCTGAGCGTTTTCTCCCCTGTAGAATCTGTCAAGTACGTCGTTGATAAAGGGATCGTCCGATCTGTTCTCGTCGCCGTAATACATATACGCGAGAACGGAAGCAACTGCATCACCGAAATTACCGTTTTTATTCGGGTTGCCGAAACCGAGAGTATCAATATACTTGGTACAGGGCTTGCTCGAAACCTCAACGGCGCATAGCTTGTCAAGCACCTTTCTGACAAGATTCAATGCGTTTTCAGGATTATCAATATATTTCTTCTGTAACTGTGCGCAAACAGATTTAAGCACAGCTTTAATTGCCGTCTTTGTAATGCCGTCCGCAGACCCGAGGTCCGTGTTTTTAAGCAGATTGCTTATTACGGAATCTATATCAAGCAGATTATCAAGGTAATTATATAACCCTGCCTCCTGAATTTCGGGACCGATAGACTGCGTAAGGAAATACTCGACATATCTCGTTCCGAAATCGGAAAGGTCTCCTCCGCCGTAATTAAGCGCATAGGCGGTGTATTTATACGGCTTAGGATAGGTTGTACCGAATGCCTCTATCTGTTTTGTATTATCTATTTCGTTTGTGCTGTACTGCATAGTGGTACTGCCATCCGTACCCTTTGAGAAAGTAACCGTTCTTGTGTAGTTCGGGAAAACCTGAACAGAAGCGGTTGAGCAGTCAGTCATTGTTTCGCCGTTATCACTCGTCCACTGTGCAACATCGTGAAAATGAAGATGTCCGGTAAAAGCAAAGTGCATACCTGCATCGGCAAGCTTTTCGCATACCTCCTGCCAGTTATCAATAACAAATGCCTGCATTGTGTTGTCCTCGTGGTCATAGTGCTCAACTATATTGAAGTGAGTCATACCTATAACCTCAAGACCGTCTTCCTTTGCTTTTTTAATTTCATTTAAAGTCCACTCAAGAAGATCGTCCGAAAAAGCGCCTCTTGTTTCAGCTTCATTAAGACCTTTTGAGTGCATATCGCTGCTGTAGCAGGCACAGTCAAGCGCAATAAATCTGTAACCGCCGTCAAGAGTTGCGGCATAGGAAAGTTGACCTGCCTCATTACCCGCGGAAGGCGTAAAGAAGGAATCGGCAAGGTCATATCCGAGGTCTGCATATATATCCCTGAAGTCTTCAGGCTCACACCACTTGGTCGGAACATACTTACCGTTAAGAAATCTTGTAGCGTTAGCTTTTCTTATATCGTGGTTACCGTTTATTACAAGAACCTGAATACCTGTTCTGTTCTCAAAATCTTTGAGTACCTTAGCGAGAGCAGTATGAGATTCATATTCACCATTACGTGCCATATCGCCGGGGATAAAAAGATATTTCATATTATTGGTCGCTGCCTGCGCTTCAAATTCAGCGAGCGCGGCGTCAATAAGCGCAGGAGTAAGATATGATGTGCTTGAATTGAGCTTGCAAGCGTCAATAAACTCGTTGATATCCGAGCCCATAAGGGTACGGGCATAGTAATGCGTGTCGGACATTACGCCGACTGTAATTTCATCCGTACCGACAGCAATGCCTGAGAAAAGTGTACCCGGAATCAATGAGCACACCATAATCAGAGTAACAATTACGGAAATAATCTTTGCAATTTTCCTTTTCATATTAAAGTCCTCCGCGAAAAATAGTTTTAACTTATTTATTTTATCATAGATATATTCTTAATTCAATTAAAATAATAAACAAAAAAAGGCACCGTCATTTGACAGTGCCTTAAAAAGTGCATTATCTTTCTTCTCTGAAATATGAAAGTCCGAGTGATGCAGGCGGCTGATTTTCTCTCTTTTTTCTTGCGCTAACGATAATAAGAACGATTATCGTAACAAGATAAGGCGCAATTTTGAAAAGTTCCTGCTTGCTCATTGTCATATTGGGGACTATATTATTGAGATAATTGTGGATAATATAAAGTCCGCCGAAAAGAATTGAGCCAAAAATACTTAAATTAGGTCTCCATACCGTAAAGATAACAAGAGCTATAGCAAGCCATCCTCTGTCGCCGAAGGCGTCGTTTGACCAGATTCCGCAGGCATAGTCCATAACATAGTAAAGACCGCCGAGACCTGCGACAATGCTTCCTACACAGGTTGCTATATACTTATTTCTCGTAACGTTGATACCCGCAGCGTCAGCCGTTGCAGGATTCTCGCCGACCGCGCGCAAACTGAGTCCCTTACGCGTTCTGTTGAGTATAAGCGAAATAATAACAGCGCAGATAATTGCGAGATACGCAAGGAAGCTGTAGCTTAAAAACATTTCCCCAAACCATCCGAATTTTGAAGCAATCGGCAAAGTTTTTGAGAAATAGTTGCTTGTTACGGTAAGGGTTATGGAAGGAACGCTTGAACCCGTAATCTTGATAAGAGAACCTCCGAAGAAGTTACCGAAGCCAATACCGAAGGTTGTAAGAGCAAGACCGGTAACATTCTGATTTGCACGAAGTGTTGTCGTAAGGAACGAATAAATAAGTCCCATTACAAGCGAACCGAATATGCAGCAAATCAGCGGAATAAAAACAGCAAGAAAACCGTTTGCAGCCGACTTGTCGCTAAGCGAGTTTTCATACAGGAAAGCGCCTATAACGCCAGAAATACCGCCGACATACATAACTCCGGGAATACCGAGGTTAAGGTTACCCGACTTCTCTGTTAAAATTTCGCCCGTTGAGCCGTAAAGGAGAGGAATTCCTTGCATAACAGCACGATGAATAAATGAAGCTAACATTATTTACTCTCCCCCTTACCGTTTCTGAATTTAACCTTATAGTTTATAAAGAATTCACTGCCTATAATGAAGAAGATGATTATGCCCGTAATAATGTCCGAGAAGGAATCGTTAAGTCCGAAAACCGTAGCGATTTCAATAGCGCCCTTCTGAAGGAATACTATAAGGAACGAGGTTAAAATCATATAAAGCGGATTGAACTTCGCAAGCCACGATACCATAACAGCTGTAAATCCGCGTCCTGCGGCTGTATCCTTGGTAAGAGTATGGTCAGTACCCGAAACAAGAAGCACACCCGTAAGACCGCACAGAGCTCCCGAAAGAAGCACCGTTCTGATAATAACTTTTTTTACATTTATACCTATATATTTTGCCGTATTTTCACTCTCGCCTACTACGGAGATTTCATAACCGTGCTTGCTGTATTTAAGATAAATATAAATAACAACGGTTAAAACGGCAACTATGACGATATTTATAAGATATTTCTGACCGAAAAGGTCGGGAAGCCAGCCCGCCTTGGTCGGCTCGTTGATAACGCCTATAGTACCCGAGCCTTTGGGAACTGACCAGACATAAGCAAAATATGAAACTATCTGAATCGCAATATAGTTCATCATAAGCGTAAACAGAGTTTCGTTTGTATTCCAAATCGCCTTAAATACGGAGGGAATAAGAGCCCAAACGGCACCTGCTATCATACTTACGACAAAAATCATGGGAATCAGAATATACGGCGGAAGCTTACTGCCGAGCAATATCATACAAGCCGTTGTCGCAAGTCCTCCGATAAGCACCTGTCCCTCTGCTCCGAGGTTCCAGAATTTCATCCTGAAAGCAGGAGTAACCGCAAGCGAAACGCACAGAAGAACAGCAACATTCTGCATAAGACTCCATACGCGTCTTGTTGAACCTACTGCGCCTTTAATCATTGTGATATAAATATTCAGCGGATTTTCACCCGTAAAAAATATTATTATAAGCGCGCAGACTAAAAGAGAGGCAACGATAGCGGCAATTCTGATTGCCCATGAGTGCCAGTTCGGCAAAGCATCGCGCTTAACAATATGCATTAAAGGCTCTTTGGTTACGCTTTTACTCACTTTGCCTCACCTCCATGTCCCTTAGTCATAAGAAGTCCGATTTCTTCTTTCTTTGCCGTTCTGCCGTCAACAATTCCCGTAACAGCTCCGCCGCAAATAACAAGTATTCTGTCGCAAAGCTCAATGAGAACGTCAAGGTCCTCGCCGACAAATATAACGGCTACGCCTTTTTCCTTCTGCTCATTGAGAAGATTGTATATCGTATATGAGGAGTTGATGTCAAGTCCTCTGACGGGATAAGCAGCCATCAGAACTGTCGGAGAGGATGCGATTTCCCTGCCGACAAGTACCTTCTGAACATTACCGCCCGAAAGTTTACGGACGGGAGTTTTTGCATCAGGCGTAACGACCTGCAAATCATCAATAATCTTATTTGCAAGTTCCTTGGGTTTCTTTCTTTCAAGAAACACCGATTTACCCTTTTTATAGCTTCTGAGCATCATATTATCAATGATGTCCATATTGCCGACAAGTCCCATACCGAGACGGTCCTCGGGAACAAATGAAAGTCTTACGCCGAGGTTTCTTATCTGCATGGGAGTTTTATCCTTTAAATCTTCCTGCGCATTTGTTTTGGGGTTATTGTAAAGAATTTCTCCACCGCTGATTTTCTGCAGTCCTGCGATTGCCTCAAGCAATTCTCTCTGTCCGCTTCCCGAAATTCCTGCTATGCCGAGTATCTCGCCCGATTTTGCGGTAAATGAAATATCGTGAAGTACCTGAACGCCCTCTTTGCTATACAGGTCGACACCCTTGACTATAAGTCTGTCAACAGAATTTTGAGGCTCGCTGCGTTCAATATCAAGACTTATCTTTGCGCCTACCATCATTTCGGTAAGAGTTGCCTCGTCTGCTTCGGCAGTATTGATAGTGCCTATATACTCGCCTTTACGCAGAACAGATACTCTGTCGGAAATCTCAAGAACCTCGTGAAGCTTATGCGTGATAATTATGATGGACTTGCCGTCCTCGCGCATTTTGCGTAAAACATTAAAAAGCTTCTGTGTTTCCTGAGGTGTAAGAACTGCTGTTGGCTCATCAAGTATAAGTATATCAGCGCCCTTGTAAAGCGCTTTGACTATCTCAACCGTCTGCTTTTCGGAAACAGACATCTCGTAAATCTTTTTTTCAAGATCTATTTCAAAGCCGTATTTTTCACAGGTCTCCTTAATTTTCTTTTTTGAAGCTTTTATATCGTATTTACCGTCGGTAATGCCGAGAACAATATTTTCAACTGCGTTAAAAACGTCAACAAGCTTGAAATGTTGATGAATCATTCCGATTTTAAGGTCAAGAGCATCTTTCGGAGAAGAAATATTGACTTCCTTCCCGTCTATAAAAATATGACCTTCATCGGGGTAATAGATACCCGCAAGCATATTCATAAGTGTAGTTTTACCGCTGCCGTTTTCGCCGAGAATTGAAAGTATTTCGCCTCGCATAACAACAAGGTCAACGTCCTTGTTGGCAACAATATGACCGAATACTTTGGTAATTCCCTTTAACTCGATGGCAGGAATACTGCTCATAAACGCTTACCTCCCCACTTTATTATTTATAAAAATCATCCCGATAAAAATAACTTTTATAAATACTAAAAAAAGAAAAGTCAGCGGGACAACACTGGGTTGCCCCGCCTTATTAAATTTAAGTTATCTTAAATTAGAACTTCTCGTTAAGAAGTGTGATGCCGTCGATTCTTACATCAAAGTAAGGAGCTGAACGGAAGTTTGACTCGCTGAAAGCACCGTCAACGATAACTTCTGTATCGGGTGTGTATTCAGCATCGGAATCAACGTCAGCCTTGTAAGATGCAAGCTCTGCGCCGTCAACTGTGAAGGTCTTGATGTCGAATACCTTAACAGTACCTGCCTCGATAGCAGCCTTAACTTCATCAATCTTAGCCTGAGTGCCTGCTGCAGCAGCCTTCTCGTTGATATCTGTAAGAACTACAGAACCTGTTGCGATAGTGCCTGTCCAGTCGGTATCAATAGCTTTGCCGTCGTTAACGCAGCCGATAATGTACTCGAAGTAGGGCTCCCAGTTGATTCTGGAAGAAACGATGAATGTGTTGGGGCACTGTTCAGCTGTGCTGCCGTTGTAAGAAACATCGGGAACACCTGCTGTTTCACAAGCTGTGGGAGCGCCCATTGAGTCAGCGTGCTGGCTGATAAGGTTACATCCGTCATTGATAAGAAGAGTAGCAGCCTCTTTCTCAGCTGTCTCATCATACCATGAACCTGTGAACTGAACTTCCATGGTAACGGTCGGGCAAATTGAACGAGCGCCAAGGAAGAATGATGTATAACCTGAAATAACCTCTGCATAAGTGAAAGCGCCGACATAACCTATCTTAGCATTGTCAGCAGTTACTTTCTTACCGTTAATCTCTGTGCCGTTCTCAATCATTTCGTTGAGCTTAAGACCTGCAGCTACGCCTGCAAGATATCTGCCCTCGTAGATTGAAGCGAAAGCGTTGTGATAGTTTGCAAGATTTTCTGTGTGAGCCTTTGTACCTGTAGCGTGGCAGAACTGAACCTCGGGATACTCCTTAGCAGCCTGAATCATGAAATCTTCATGACCGAAAGAGTCTGCAAATACGATGTTGCAGCCCTGGTCTGCAAGGTCAGCAGCAGCTTCATAGCACTCACTGCTCTCAGGAATGTTAGTCTTGATAATGTACTCAACGCCTAACTTTTCACAAGCAGCCTTAGCACCGTTAAGGAAGTTAAGGTCATAAGTTGAGTTCTCATCGTGAAGGAAGATAAAGCCAACCTTTACCTTAGAAGCATTTTCGCCGCCGTTATTGCCGCATGCTGCGAAAGCACCGATCATGGCAATAACAAGTACAACAGCCATTACTTTAAGAAACTTTTTCATTTTTTGACCTCCAAAAAATAAATTTTATATTTTACAAAGCATCCGCTTCGTATAAATAACTCAGTTACGGAAAAGTATCTCCCCTGTTTCGTCGTTCATACTGTCGATTATCGCCAGCGACTCAACCCTGATACCTTTGCCTCTTATCAATTCGCCTCCGGGCTGGAATCCCTTTTCAATAACAATGCCGGCTCCGACAACCTCTGCGCCCGCCTGTCCTATAATGTCAATAAGACCGTTAAGCGCCGCGCCGTTGGCAAGGAAATCGTCAATAATAAGAATCTTGTCGTCCTTGTTGATATAATTCTTTGATACAATAACGGTATTTGTGTTGCCGTGCGTAAAGGAAGAAACAACGCTTGAATAAAAGTCGTCGCCTATATTGCTTGTCTTGCTCTTTTTTGCAAAAACAACGGGAACACAATTAAAAAACTGCGCAGTTACACAAGCTATTCCTATACCCGATGCCTCTATGGTAAGAATTTTTGTAACCTCGCAGTCAGAGAAAAGGCGTTTGAATTCCTTTCCGATTTCAGTATAAAGCTGCACGTCTATGCAGTGATTAAGGAAGCTGTCAACCTTGAGGACGTTTCCCTTTTTAACAACACCGTCTTTTAAAATTTTTTGTTTAAGCAATTCCATAATAACAAAAAACTCCCGTGCAGATATGTGCTTTAAAAACTACAAATATATATTACTATATTTATACAAATTTTGCAATTGAATTCTTATATACAAAATGACTAAAATTTTATCAAAAAATCAACAAAATAAGCAATTATGAACAAATATGACAAAATAATATATACAGTAGTTAAAAAGTGTATAACCACAACAACTTGTATACAATTACCGAAAACCGATTTTGAGTTTCAAAGCGAAACACGTTAAATCACTTATTAAAATACGCCGTAAAAAACAGGCGTAAAAATATAGTGGAAATTTCAAAAAAATATGGTATAATAAAGGAAAAGATTTCTAGGAGGATATTATGGAAAAGTTTTCACTGCATATTGAATACCGTGCCAACGGTACAAATTACACCACATCCGATTTTGAGACTCCGGATTTCAAAATCGATTATACGGCATTTCAAAATCACATTGTATTAAAATTGATTCCTAAAACTGCCGTTGAGATAACCGACCTCTCGGTTACTGTCCCCTACACTTTCGGCACCAATGACAGAATCTTCCTCAATGGCTATCAGTCATGGACAGACTGCCGTGAAATGTTTGTTGACGACATTCCTCAGCATACCTCAGGACTGTCAACTCCTGTATTCAGACACACTATGCTCGGTGCTTCGGGTGCATACACCTTTACCGAGAATATTAAAACCCCCGGCGAATTCTCGGGATTTTCTTATATGTATGTAAGAAATGAAGAAAAATACGATTTGTTTGCCTCGTTGACAGAGAGAACAGGTTATACACTGTTTAAGACAAAGACCCGTTCCAATGAAATCATTATCAAAAAGGACCTTGACGGAATTGTTATAAGTGAAGAATATGAGGTACTTAACATCGCTCAGTTCAGCGGCGATGAAAATGATGTATTTGATAAATGGTTTGCCGCTATCGGCGTTAAAAAGAGCGATGCAAAGCCTATGAACGGCTATACAACCTGGTATAACTATTATCCTCATATTAACGAAAAAATTGTTCACGACGACCTTGAAGCACTTTCAAAGGTTGACGCCGACATTGATATTTTCCAGATAGATGACGGCTTCCAGACCGCAACAGGCGACTGGCTTTCCGTTGACTCGGAAAAATTCCCGAACGGAATGAAGGCAGCCGTTGAAAAGATTCATGCAAAGGATATGCTTGCAGGACTTTGGCTTGCTCCCTTCGGTGCACAGTTTACTTCAAAGCTTCTTAAGGAACATAAAGATTGGTTTATCAAGCAGCCTAACGGCAGACTTGTAAAATGCGGTCCCAACTGGGGAGGCTTCTGTGCTCTTGACATTGAAATTCCCGAAGCCAGAGAATACATCAGGCACTTCTTTGATGTTGTTCTCAACGAATGGGGCTTTGACCTTGTTAAGCTTGACTTCCTTTATGCGGCGGCTATCATCCCCTATCACAACAAAACAAGAGGTCAGCTTATGTGTGAGGCAATGGACTTCCTGCGTGAATGTGTCGGCGACAAAAAGATTCTCGGCTGCGGCGTTCCTCTCATGCCTGCTTTCGGTAAGGTTGAATATTGCAGAATCGGCGCAGATATGGACCTTCGTTGGTATAAACCCACCTTCTGCCACAGAGAATTTGTTTCAACCATCAATACGCTCGGAAATTCCGTATTCCGCCGTCAGCTCAACGGCAGAGCATTCCTTAACGATCCCGATGTATTCCTGCTGCGCGAGAACAATATGCACATGACATTTGAGCAGAGATGCATTATTGCAACCGTTAATAAGCTTTTCGGCAGCGTATTGTTTACATCCGATAATGTAGGCGATTACAGAGATGAGCAGATGAATAAGCTTCTTGAAGTTTTCCGTAAAGATGACATTCAGATACTCAGAGCCGAATTTCTGCCCGAAAGCAGACGTGTTCTTGACATAGACTACGTTATTAACGGAGAATTCAAGAACTTCCGTTTTGACCTTCAGCACGGTAAAATTGTTTAATGTAATAATATACCCCCGAGCGTATCGGGGGTATAATTCTGCTTTGTTGACAAAAGCGGATTTTTGTGTATAATAATCATTGTTGTAAATTTGCCGGTGTGATGGAATTGGCAGACGTGCTGGACTCAAAATCCAGTGGTGGCGACACCGTACCGGTTCGACCCCGGTCACCGGCACCAAAGCAAAAAAAGAGAACTCAAAATGAGTTCTCTTTTTTATATTATTCTCTGTTATTCGTTGTTTTCATCAGCACTGTTCTGTGCCCTCTTGGCAATAAGCTCGTCAAGAATTCTTGTGTGTTCCTTATCGGAAAGAGCATATTTCAATGTGGGAATAGCTGCAAGAGCCATACCGATTGCAGGCGGAATTGCAACAAGGAAGAAAATTGCAGCTGCAAATTTACCGTCATTGTATGTCTTGAAGTTATCGCCGTTTATAAGTGCGTTGTTAAGAAGCGCAATATTTTTATCCGAGAAGCCGACAAATGCGTAAACAGCACCGGAAATAAGCGATGCTATACCGGCTGAAAGCTTTGTAATAAAGCTCTGACCGGAGAAGAATACTCCGTCAGGACGGATGCCGTTATTATACTCCTCATAGTCAACACAGTCTGCAATCATAACTGACTGAAGAACATTCAGCGAGCCCATTGAAGCGCCTGCCATAAAGAAGAGTATACTCATAACTATCATACCGAACCATGTTACAAGACCGTCAGCTGTTCCTCTGCGGTAAAGCATATAGAAGATGAATATAAAAGCAAACGGAATTGCACCGACAAGTGTAAAGAAGTTGTAAAGAGACTTCTTTTCAAACTTGCCGATAAGCTTCGGAACGAAGAGCGGGAATCCGATCATACCGCCGAAGAGTCCGACAACAAGGATAACTATTTTAAGTACAAGGCTAACATTAAGTGCATTATCAACAAAGAGTGTTGCGCCGATATCGTTATTAAAGAAGTAATACATAATAAGAGTCATGGCAACGATACCGAGAAGCTGAATCGGGCTTCTTAAAATACCGGAAATAAGAATCTGACGGAAAGGCTTGTTTCCGAACATAATCTTGAAGTTTTCCTTAATGGTATATGTTTTCTCATTTGCAGTCGAAACCTTTTCCTTAACGGAAACACCGGCAAACTCAAAGAGAATTGATGCAAACAATGTCATTATAATAGCAAGGGCAATATATGCTGCACGAAGCGAATGTGCCTCGTCCATACCCTGTGCTTTGAATATACCCTGAAGCGAAGGAGCTATCATGGTAAACAAAGTACCAATCATACCGACATTGGCAACGGCACGGGCAAGAGTGAGAACTTTTGCACGGTCATTCTGATCCTCTGTCATAAGGGAAGTAACACCCCAAAGCGGAATATCGCCGATGGTGTATGTCATACCCCAAAGTACGTAAGAAATAGCAGCCCATGCAATGATGATAGCAGCTTTTCCTCCGGTCTTTTTAACGAAACCGAGCTCGCTCTGGAATTCCTGAAGAATAGTCTCCGCAAGAGCTGTATCGGTTAACGGAGCTTTATCATCAGCCGTATAAATCATGACTTCATTCTTGATAATGTTGTTATTCTCATCAACAAGAATCTTACCCGAATCATCCTTCTGATAATCCCATGAGCCGTTTACAGGTACAAAATAATACTTTACACCGTTATATTCAAGCTCACGTGTAAGGTCGCTCTCAACATATTCTACATAAGAATCCTGAGCGGCAAGCTTAACATTGTGATATTCATTAGGTTCAGCGTACATTCCGTTAAGGAACGGAAGTATAGTCGTAATAAGAATAACGCCGGGGATAAACAGAAGATAAGGCTTACATTTACCCCATTTTGTTCTCGTCTTATCGACGATTGAACCCATCATCGGGTCATTAATTGCGTCCCATACTCTTGCAAGAGCAAAAATAAGTGAGCAGGCTATTGCAGGGATAAAGATAACGCTCTGAAAATAGAACGCAAGTCCCGTTGCAATAATGTTGTAAATAATGTTCTGTCCCGCAAGTCCCGTAAGGTAGCCGGCAAGCTCCTTTTTAGTATAGGTGTTGTGGGCGACTGCAGTTGCTGCAGCAGCTATTTTTTTACTCATTTTAACCTTCCTTTACGTGGGTTACGTAACAACCCAAATTTAACTTAATCATTATATCACAGCAAATTTCAATATTCAAGCGAAGCGCTAAAAATAGGCAAATTAAACAAACAATTATGTCCGAATTTATCTATATTATTTAGGAAAACAGCCGTATTGACTAAAATGTAAAATGATATTAAAATTGTCATATATTTAAGAAAAGGATAAATGAAATGAAAATACTTTTTATCAGACACGCTGACCCGAATTATGAAAAGGATTCGCTGACCGAAAAAGGCTTCCGCGAGGCTGAGCTCGTAACCGAAAGACTGTTAAAGGAGTCCCCTGCTGCCGTTTATGTATCGCCTATGGGCAGAGCGCAGAAAACAGCGAAGGGTTATCTTCAAAAGACAGGAATAAAGCCGACAGTTTATCCGTGGCTTATGGAGTTTATTCACGATGTAACATTTCCGGACGGGCGCAGACAGATTCCCTGGGACTTAATGCCCGATTTTATAAACAGAAATCCTGAGTTATACGACCTTAAAAAGTGGTATCTTAATCCTCTTATGCAGACAGGCAGCATCAAGGAAGAATACGATAAGGTTGCAGACGGAATTGACAGCCTGCTTTCAAAGCACGGCTATGAACGTAACGGTATGATTTATAAGGTTAATAAAGCAAATTCAGATACGGTTATGATATTCTGTCATTTCGGGGTTGAATGTGTTATACTCTCGCATATGCTCAACGTCTCCCCCGTTCTGCTTTGGCAGGGCTTTTGCTGTGCGCCGACAGGTATAACAACCGTATATACCGAGGAACGGGAAAAAGGTAAAGCACAGTTCAGGGTTTCAGCTTTCGGAGACATTTCTCATTTATACGCCGCTGACGAACCGCCGTCATTTTCGGCAAGGTTCTGCGAAACCTATGACAACATGGAACAAAGGCATTAAAAAAGCACCCGCAAGGGTGCTTTTAAATTATTAAGTTATATCAGTCTCCGGGATAAACGATTCCCGTCTGTCTGCGGCATTCGTCTATCATCCTCAAAACCTTAATAATATTCTCCTGAGGTAAGAACTCGCTTTCGACTAATCCGTCCTTGATTTCCTGAGCGACAATATCGAATGTGCTGAAATTGGTCTTAACGAAATTAGAGGTGTCGCGCTTTCTCGTAGACATAAGCTTCGCACGGACTAACTGCTGGAAGAAGGGAACCGTAATCATACCGTCCGTACCCGTAATTGTTGCGTTGTCTCTGCCGACGAAATGCTTGAGAGATACGGTTATAATACAGTCAAAGCCCTGAGCGTATTTAAGAGTAATCTTTGATGTCTCGTCAACTCCGCTTTCGGTTTTTTTAGCATCACAGATTATACTGTCGGGATATCCGAATACATTGTTGCAGTATGAGAACGGGAAGGTACAAAGCTCTATAAGCGCGCCGCTGCCACTCTCAAGAGTCATAAGAGATGCGTCATTATTCCTCTTTGAGAAATGTATATCCATTTTTTTAACGTCGCCTATTTCCCCGTCGCCTATCCATTCCTTTACCTTGCTGTAAATGGGATAAAACCAGTTCCATGTAGTTGACGAAACATAGACGCCGTTTTCCTTTGCCCTTGCAAAAATATCAAGAGCCTGCTTTTCGTTAATAAATATCGGCTTCTCAATAAGAACGGGCTTTTTAAGTTCAATACATTTTAGCGCAATTTCATAATGCCGCGTGATACTGACATCAGAAATATAGACCGCCTCGACGTCAGGGTCGCTTATTGCCTGATCCATATCGGAATAAACCTTGCCGCCGTAGAACATTGAAAAGCTGTTTGCCTCTGACGGATTATCGGAATAAACGGAAACTATCTTATGAGAACGTCCCTTGATAACATTGAGCTCAAGAGCAACTTTTCTGGCAACATTTCCGAGCCCGATAAAACACCAGTTAAAAGTGTTATTATCAAATAACAAAATCTCCAACCCCCGAATTTTTTTGATTTAATAACCGAATGAACCGTCCAGAGAATCGTCGTTATCAATCCACTTTTTTACATTGACGATTCTGTATTCACTCTCGCTGTCTCTGATGATTACGTGCTCAATACCCGAGTTAATAATAAGTCTCTTACACATTGAGCAGCTGTTTGCGTCCTCAACATAAGTGCCGTCAGGGTTAAGACCTACAAGGTAAAGAGTACCGCCGAGCATCTCGTTTCTTGACGCGCTGATTATTGCATTTGCTTCGGCGTGAACGCTTCTGCAAAGCTCATATCTCTCTCCGCGAGGAATTTTCAGCTCGTCTCTGATGCATTTATTAAGGTCGCAGCAGTTTTTTCTGCCTCTCGGAGCCCCCGAATATCCCGTTGAAATAACCTGATCATTCTGAACGATAACGGCTCCGTAATAGCGTCTTAAACAAGTGCTTCTGTGAGCTACAGCCTGCGCTAAATCAAGATAGTAGTTAATTTTATCTCTTCTTTCCATGTTCCAACACCTCTCCTTATATTTATTATCATAACATAAAGAATTTAAACTATCAATATTATATTTGCACAAAATAATTATTTATGATATTATTTTGACGGTGATTAAATGAGATTCAGAAAAATCAAGCATCTTGAAGCAAGACGCAATAAATGCGAAGAATTAAGAATTGACTGTCCTCTCCCCGATTTTGACCTGCGAAATCTTGACGAGCACTATTCCCCGATAGATTTAAAAAAGGTTTTTAAAAACAACAACCCGCTCGTACTGGAAATAGGCTGCGGCAAAGGACAGTTTGCCTGCGAATATGCAAAACAGAATCCTGACAAAAACATAATCGGTATCGAGTGCGTACCCGGCGTACTTGTAAAGGCGTGTGAAAAAGCAAAGGAAGCGGAACTTCAAAATCTGAGATTTCTTGAAATGAAGGCAGAATACCTCTCGATATTCATTGAGAAAAACTCCGTTAGCGAAATTTATCTCAATTTCAGTACGCCGTTTCCGAAATATAAGCAGAGAAAGCACAGACTTACAAGTCCCGAATTTTTAAAAATTTATAAGCAGATTCTTATTCCTAACGGCTTCATAGTACAAAAAACTGACAGCGCAGTTTTATTTGAGTTTTCGATAGAGAGCTTTTCGCAAAACGGCTTTGAACTCGGCGAGGTTACTCTCGACCTTCATAATAGCCGTATTGAGGGCAACATTGAAACGGAATACGAGCAGAGATTTTTGGCAGAAGGTCTGCCTATTTACAGACTTAAAGCTTCGCTTAAAAAATCAAGCTGACTTTTTTGTATCGGGCATTAAAAATGCCCGATATTTTTACCGTAATTATATATTTTTCCTTGACATTTCAGATATTTTTTGATAATATATTCAAGCATTCAGATGCGGGTGTAGTTCAATGGCTAGAATTCCAGCCTTCCAAGCTGGCCGTGTGGGTTCGATTCCCATCACCCGCTCCAAACAAAAAGAAGCAGTTAAGGTCGTACCTTTACTGCTTCTTTTTTATTATTTTCAGTTTTCTGTTAACAAGCGTACTCACGGTAAAAGCCGCAGCTATTTTTATTAAATCGGGAACGATAAACGGGACAACGCATACGCTCAGAGCTCCCATAAATCCGACGTCTTCAGACCCTCTGCCGTAAATATACACAAACCAGAGCGTACCTAAAAGATAGCAAACGGCAAGAGAAACAATCATTGCCAAAAGCGTAAATACCGCCTTATTTTTGCTTATTGCGGTAACAAGCCAGAAAACAAGTCCCGAAAAAACAAATCCGATTATAAATCCGCCCGTAGGTCCCGTAATAACGCCTAAACCTGACTTGAATCCCGAAAAAACGGGTAAGCCGATAATTCCGAGCAGTATATATATAATAATCGAAACCGTTCCGTTTTTACCGCCGAGTATTCCGAGAGCGCAATAAACGGCAAACAGCTGAAGCGTAAACGGAATAACCGAAGGAATGCTTATAAAAGAACAAACGCAAATTAAACCTGAAAACAGAGATATGAGTATCATATCCGTCAGGTTTGATTTGCTTTTTTTATTTGTACCTTTATTTGACATTGAGTTTAATTTCGTCTTTTTCGACGCTTAATTTAATTGAGATAATAACAGCGTCGCTGTTATTTACTATATAGGTGGAGATTTTATCCTCGACATTACGCCTGATAACATTTCGCAAATCTCTTGCGCCTCTGCTGTCTCCGCTCATTTTGGAAACAAGAAGGCTCTTGACATTGTCGCTGAATTCGAGCGTTATGCCCCTGTCTTTAAGCGCCTGACCGAGTTCGTCAAGCATAAGACCTGCAATTCCCTCATAGTTTTCTTTGGTAAGCTCGTTAAATACAACTATCTCGTCAACTCTGCCTATAAATTCGGGACGTAAAAATTCCTTTAGCGCCTTTATGGCAAGTTCTTTTTTTACCTCTCCCCTGTCCTTGGCAAAACCGAGAACATTTTCCTTGCGGTCGCTGCCTGCATTTGAGGTCATAATAATAACCGTATTTGCAAAGCTTACGGTTCTGCCGTGAGCGTCATTCGTTTTGCCCTCATCAAGTATCTGAAGCAGGATATTCATAACGTCGGGATGAGCCTTTTCGATTTCATCAAAAAGTATAATCGAATACGGCTTGCGTCTGACCTTTTCCGTAAGCTGTCCCGCTTCGTCATAACCGACATATCCGGGAGGCGAACCTATAAGACGGGAAACGGAATGTTTCTCCATAAATTCAGACATATCAAATCTTATCAGCGTTTCGGGAGTGTCAAAAAGCTCATAGGATAGCTGCTTAACAAGTTCGGTTTTACCGACTCCCGTAGGTCCTACAAAGATAAAAGATGCGGGTCTTTTCTGTACGGAAAGCTGAACTCTGCTTCTTTTTATCGCAGCGGCAACAAGCTCAACTGCCTCATCCTGACCGATAATATGCTCTTTTAATCTGTCCTCAAGTCCTGCAAGACGCTTTATGTCGCCTTCGGCAATTTTGGAGGCGGGAATACCCGTCCACAGATTTATAACAGTTGCAAGGTCATCCTCAAGGACGGCGTTGTCGCTTGCCTTCTCCTTAACGTCGGGAAGCTTGCTTTCGGTGCTAAGAAGCTCTGCTCTGATTTCCGCCAATCTCTCATAGTCGATTTCTTCGGTTTCCGCAGAAAGCTCGTCTTCCTCCTCCTTGAGAGAGTCTATTTCGTTTAAAAGCTTTTCGTATTCACTTATAGACTTATTACGAAGATTTGCGCAGGTACAGGCCTCGTCAAGCAGGTCAATGGCTTTATCCGGCAGAAATCTGTCTGTAATATATCTCTCGGAAAGAGTTACCGCTTTATAAACGAGATTATCGGCTATACGTACCTTATGATAGTCCTCATAGTATTTTTTGATACCGAGAAGCATCTGATAGGTATCCGCTACGGAAGGCTCCTCAACCTTTACGGGCTGGAATCTTCTCTCAAGTGCGGCATCCTTTTCGATATGCTTTCTGTACTCGTTAAAGGTAGTGGCGCCTATAACCTGAATTTCGCCTCTCGAAAGAGCGGGTTTAAGAATATTGGCGGCGTTCATAGTGCCCTCTGCGTCTCCCGTTCCGACAAGATTGTGAACCTCGTCGATAAAAAGAATTACGTTGCCGTTTTCTTTAACCTCATCAATGAGACCTTTAATTCTTGCTTCAAACTGTCC
The DNA here is from genome assembly GCA_015066635.1 of Oscillospiraceae bacterium. Taxonomy (GTDB): domain Bacteria; phylum Bacillota; class Clostridia; order Oscillospirales; family Acutalibacteraceae; genus Fimenecus. Next base: position 92,769 of record SVOA01000003.1, read on the forward strand.
TCTGAACTGAGTGCCTGCAACAAGTGAGGTCAAATCGAGCAGATGTATCTCTTTGTCGGAAATTTTTGCAGGAACCTCGCCCGCAGCAATTTTTATAGCGAGTCCCTCTGCTATGGCAGTTTTACCTACACCGGGTTCTCCTATAAGGCAGGGGTTATTCTTTGTACGTCTGCACAGAATCTGAATTACCCTGCTTATTTCCTTATCTCTGCCTATAATACTGTCAAGTTTGCCTTCGCGTGCTCTTGCGGTAAGATTAGTGCAGTAAACTCCGAGATACTTGCTCTTTTTGTCTTTATTCTTCTTTTTCTTTTTGCCTTTTTTATCGGCTTCCTCGGTTTCGGTTTCTTCTGATTCTTCGGTACGGTTATTTAACATACCGTTAAAAAGGGACATAGGCAAAGCTCCGCCTGCCTCGAATCCTTCCTCGCCGCTTCCGAGTATTTCGTTCATTTGCTCAGACGCTTCCATCATTTCCTCCTCGGAAATGCCCATACTGTCCATAATCTGCTTTATCGGACCGATATTAAGCTCCATGGCGCAGGAAATACAGAGTCCCTCATTTGTGGTCTTATCCCCGTCCACACGGGAAATAAAGAACACTGCGGGATTCTTTTTACATCTTGAGCAAAGCATATTTTTATTCATTACCGATTATTCCTCACTGTTTTCTTCTAAAGGCTCGGAACCGTCCGATTCCGTTTTTTTATCTTTGTTTAGTATCTGCCTTGCGGCGTCGGGTATGTAACTTGCAAATGCGACAAATGTAAGAATAAGCGCGATTATTACAAGTATATAAACGACTATTTCGGGTAAAGTCAGACTCGGATTAAGCTGACTAATTGCTCCGACCTCAGGACCGAACGCAATAATGAGAAGCATTATTACATAAAACGCAAATGTCGAAACCTTGCCGTAAATTGCCGCAGGAGCGGGACGCGCGCCTCTCGAAATAATTGCAAGACCGCCGAGAAGCATAATTATATCCTTAACGATAAAGAGCAGGAAAACCCATGCAAAAGCCTTCATTGAAGGACTGTCTGCACTCTTGAATTTAAGATATAAAACTATTGCAAGCGCAAAAATCGTTAATTTATCGGCTATCGGGTCAAGCATTTTGCCGAGAGCGCTGACCTGATTGAATTTCCTTGCGATTTTACCGTCAAAGAAATCGGAAAGGCCCGAAACTGCAAGCACAAGAACTGCCCACCATATATAACCCTTCATATAAAGAACGGCAAATACGGGTATAAGCAAAATTCTGATTACCGAAAGAAGATTCGGTACCGTCATACAGCCGTCAAAAATATTTTTTACGTTTTCTTTAGCCGTAAGATTTTTCTCCGACATAGATTATATCCCTCCTATTATTTCTCTGCAAAAGCCTCTGCCATGGAAATTGCTTCCATCGGGTCAAACTTATCGCAAATCTGAACAATAGCCGAGTCGGAAATCGCCTTCTGCATATCGCCGTTCTCAATTCTCGGCTGAATATAAACAAGAAGATTGCTGATAAGGAATACAACAACAAGTCCCTCAACAATGCCGATAATTGCGCCGATTGTTCTGTCCGCAGAACTGATTGATTCGCTCTGTTTGAAGCTCTTTGCTATTGCTACGCATATTATCCTGAGAATTATTCCGTAAATAACAGCCAGGAAGAAATACAGAATATGTTTGAGAACCGCAACGGCAATAGGCTGTACTATTTCGGACTCAAGCGATTTGTAAAGCTCGGATGTGTCAAGCTTTGTCTTTGCAATCTGATTTGATACAGCGGCAACGTCGATACCGACCTTTTCTGCCTGCTTCTTTACAAACTCGGGCATATTGTCAATTACATACTTCGCCTTGTCGGCAGTAGTAAGCGCCGCAGAATTTGCAGGTAAATTCTCATACAGTTTTCTTTCAACAGTCTTGTGGAAGAAGCCTGTGTACATAACCTTTGCAATGGGCTCTGCCGTCTGTGCCGCAAGAAAAATAGCCACTGCAAAAGCAACAACCTCTGCTATTGTTACCAGAATGCCTCTCTTGGCAGCAAGGATAACAATAACAATTACCAGTAAAACAAGTACAATGTCAAGTACTATACTCATGTAAATACCTCCTAAATGATATTCAAAAAATATTTATAAAATATGAATAAACAGCAAATTTTTAATAAATTTGTCTATTCATTATTTACCTGTGCCGTTCTTGTAACAAGTTCAAGCCCGTGTGTACCGAAGGTCTTATGCGCATTTATGCCGTTTGTAGTCATTACATAGATAATGTTTCCGTCAATAAAGCAGTAAATACCGTCGCTTGTTATCTCGGTATTGCCGACCTCTCTGCCGTGTCTTGAAAAGCTCACAAGCTTTTTATCGCTTAAAACGGAAATATAATCTCCGTCGCAGGAAACGCTTCTGACAGCGAAATCAAGTTCCTTTGTAAACAGCTGTTTTCCGTTTTTATTATAAACATTGATGATTTTTGAGCTTGAACTGCCGTATTTTGAAAGAACTACTGCGGTAAGATTATTCTCGCCCGTATAAATTCTCGAAAGATTATTAAGCGACAGGTCAATATCCGTTCTTTCAAACTTTCTGTTAAGGAAGGTCAGCGTTCTTTCTCCGCTGCACACTATTCTGTTTCTGTTTATGTATTCAACCTTTGCAACTATCTGCGAACCGAAATATATATCGGTAAGAGGTTCCTTATATTCAAAGTCAAACACAAGCACCTTTGAATAGAGCTCGCCGTTTTCGGCGCCGATTACGGAAACAACCGCTCTTTTGCAGTTATCGGAAATATCAACGCTGACTATATTCTCCTTTGAACAGTTCCATTTAAAAATCTCCGCGTTCCTTTTATTATATACGGTCAGCTGAGAGACGGACGACTCTCCCCTCGTGGCTATCGCATAAATGCCGTCCTTGCCGATACACGCGGTAAGAATTTTCTGAGACGTACTGCCCTCATACATAACGGATGTTTTTGAAACAATCTGATAAGAACAGGAGCCGATATCAAAAATAATTGCTCTGCCGTTTACCGTATCGCAGACGGGCTCCGAATATGCGTGTCTTGTGTTATTAAGTTTTCTTGCGGTTGAGTCAAGAACATAGAAACCGTCGTCACCGATAACCAACAGGTCGGAATCTATTTTTTTAATGTCTTTTACCGAGGCACTGTCAAAATAATAGGGATAGCCGTCGCCCTTTTTGATTCCCGACATAAGCCCGTTAAAATAATCGCTGATACTCGCAACGGTAAAATTGCCGAATCTGTTGCCTGCAATTACAAGTACGGCGAGCGCACCTATGACAATAACGGCAATTTTTATCCATCTGATAACGGCGTCCTGACCCGAATTAACTTTAACTCTTTTTAAACCGGGTAACAGTCTTTTCTTTTTTGGTTTTCTGTTATTGTTTTTCATATCCTGCTCCGCAAATATTATAAATCGTAATTAACCTTATTGAGATACAGTCCGCAGGGCTTGGCGGTAACGCCTGCAAAAGCTCTGTCTTTTTTTGCGATAATTTCGGGTATTGAACCGGGTTTGATTTTACCGCTGTTTATGTCAAGCAGCGTGCCCGTCATTATGCGAACCATATTATATAAAAAGCCGTCGGCTTCAACCGTAAAAACGGCGAAATCGTTTTCTCTCTTAAATGATACGGCTTTTACTGTCCTTATTTTGTCCTCGGTGTCGGTATTCGCCGCACAGAAGGAAGTAAAATCGTGCGTGCCGAGAAAGTCCCGTGCTTCATTATCAAGAAGCTCCGCGTCAATTTTATAAGGATACATCAGCGCTCTGCCGCTGTAAAAGGGATTATTATAATCTCTGTTGAAAATAAGATATTTATATTCTTTTGAAACGCAGTTATATCTCGCGTGAAATCCATACGGAACCTCTTTGACTTCCGTAACGGCAATTCCCGTATGAAGAACGGCGTTAAGCGATTTTTTAAACAATGCCGTATCAATTTCTCTGTCTGTTCTCATATTACAGCAGAACATATTGGCATGAACGCCGCTGTCGGTACGGCTGCAGCCCGTAACATTTTCTCTGACGGAAAGTATCTTCTCAACAGCGTCCTGAAGGCAGGACTGAACCGTAAGGGCGTTATTCTGTACCTGCCAGCCGTGAAAAAGACTGCCGTCATACATAAGTGTAAGCAAATAATTTTTCATTAAATCACCGCCGCAAAGAAATGATTTAAAACGATAATCCCCGCAATCACAAGCGCCATTATAAAGATTGCGACAAAATCACGGGCGTGAACCTTCATTACCTTTAATCTCGTTCTGCCCTCGCCGCCCTGATAACAGCGGCATTCCATCGCAAACGCAAGTTCGTAAGCGCGACGGAAGGAATTTATAAACAGCGGGATAAATATCGGTACAAGCGCCTTCCCCCTGTCAACTATATTACCGCTCTCAAGGTCGGCGCCTCTTGACTTCTGCGCCGCCATAATCTTGTCAACCTCATCAATGAGCGTGGGAATAAACCTGAGCGCAATAGTCATCATCATAGCTATTGAGTGAACGTTGATTTTAAACACCTTTAACGGAGAAAACAGCCTCTCAATAGCGTCTGTGAGCATGGTGGGAGACGTCGTATAGGTAAGCATTGAGCTTGCCGCTACGAGAGCCGCAATTCTGACAGTTGTAAAAATTGCGGTAAAGACGCCGCCCGTTGTTATTCTGATTTTCCAGTATTCAAAAAGCACGTCCCCGTTTTTGTTGTATATAAGCTGTAAAAGCGAGGTAATCAGCACGATTATAAAAATCGGTTTAATGCTCTTATAAATAAGCTTTAACGATATACCCGAGAGCAGAATTATTACCGTCAGAAGCAATATCATAAGACCGAGCGAGTAAAAGTTTTTGCAAAGGAAGACAGCAACTATATATGCAAAAACAAGTAAGATCTTAACTCTCGGGTCAAGTCTGTGAATAACAGAATTTCCGGGGAAATACTGACCTATTGTTATGTCTTTAATCATATTACTCCCCTTTCCCCGAAAAGACGGAGTAATTCCTCTTTTGCCTTTTTCACGGAATATATATCGGTCCTGACATTATACCCGCGTTTTTTAAGCTCAAGAAATACCTGCGTAATGCTCGGAACGTCAAGTCCTATTTCTGACAGTCTCTCGATATTGGAAAAGACCTCGCCGACGCCCGTAAAGAATTCCACCCTGCCCTTATTCATTACAAGAACTTTTGAGGCATTCTTTGCAACGTCGTCCATACTGTGTGAAACAATGATAACGGTATTATTCGTAACATTTCTGTATTCGTTTATCATTTTTTCTATCTTTTCCCTGCCTTTGGGGTCAAGTCCCGCCGTGGGCTCGTCAAGAATAAGTATTTCGGGCTCCATAGCCATTACTCCTGCAATGGCGACTCTTCTTTTTTCTCCTCCCGAAAGGTCAAAAGGCGATTTCTTTAAAAGCTCGGTTTTAATGCCGACAAATTCACACGCTTTAAGAACGTGCTCCTCGACCTGCGCCTTATCAAGTCCCATATTTTTGGGTCCGTAGGCAATATCGTCAAAGACAGTGCTTTCAAAGAGCTGATACTCGGGATACTGAAAACAAAGTCCGACCTTAAATCTTATGCTTCTCGTAAACTCCTTTGACGAGTGAATATCCTCGCCGTTAAAAAGGATTTTGCCCGAAGTCGGTTTGAGAATACCGTTGAGATGCTGAACAAGCGTGCTTTTACCCGAACCGGTATGACCGATTATTCCGATAAAATCGCCTTTTTCTATGGAAATGCTGACATCATCAACGGCAGTAACCTCAAAGGGCGTGCCGCGCGAGTAAGCGTATGTTAAATTTTGCGTTTCAAGTAATGCCATTATTTATCTCCGAGAAGCTGTGAAATTCTGTCAACAAATTCCGCAGTATCAAGTATATTGCCGTCTATATCTATACCTTCTCTTTTAAGCTCACGCGAAAGAGATGAAATCTTGGGAATATCGAGTCCCCTGTCCCTTAAAAGCTCGGCGTTTGAGAAAACCTCTTTAGGTGTTCCCGTAAGCAGAATTTCCGCATTGTCCATAACAATAACCTTACGGGCAAGTGCCGCTTCCTCCATAAAATGCGTTATATACACAACGGTTATACCAAGCTCGCGGTTGAGTTTAAAAATAGTTTTCATAACCTCTTTGCGTCCCTGAGGGTCAAGCATGGCGGTTGGCTCGTCAAAGAATATGCACTTTGGCAGCATTGCTATAATGCCTGCTATGGCAACTCTCTGCTTCTGTCCGCCCGAAAGCTTGTGCGGCTCGGAAAATCTGTAATCGTACATTCCGACCGCCTTTAATGAGTCGTCAACCCTTTTTCTTATTTCCTCACGGGGAAGTCCGAGATTTTCGGGTCCAAATGCGACATCCTCCTCGACAACCGAGGCAACTATCTGATTATCGGGATTTTGAAATACAACGCCGACGGTTTTCCTTATATCATAAGATTTGCTCTCGTCAGCCGTGTCCATCCCGTCAACTAAAACCTTGCCCTCGGTGGGAATAAGTATTGAATTTGAAAGCTTGGCGAGCGTAGATTTACCCGAGCCGTTATGACCGAGTACCGCAATGCAGTCGCCCTGCTTTATATCGAAGCTTATATTTTTAACCGCAAAGGGATTTTGTTCCTCTCCCTCGGCAGACTCATACCGAAAGCTTACATTTTGAAACTGAACAAGGTTTTTATCTTCCATTATCTTTCCTTATTTCTGCCAGATGGCTGTCGCGCCGCAGGGCAGAATCATTTTACTGTGAGTAACGGGCAGTCCTATCTCGCTGCTTGAAGCGCTGCCGCCGAATTTTTTTTGAACGGTTGCGCCGAGTATATACTGCATAACGGCAGGCGACAAACCCGTTGTATATGAATTTAAAAGCACCATAACGGGGTTTTCGGATAAAACCCCCGTGCAAAGCTCGCAGAAGTTATAAACCTCATTTTCGAGCTTCCACACCTCTCCTCCGGGGCCTCTGCCGTATGAAGGAGGATCCATAATAATAATATCGTACTTGTTGCCCCGTCTCATTTCGCGTTGAACGAACTTGATACAGTCGTCCACTATCCAGCGTACTTTTCTGTCTGCAACACCCGAAAGCGCGGCGTTTTCCTTTGCCCACTGCACCATGCCTTTTGAAGCGTCAACATGTACTACATCAGCGCCCGCTTTAAGGCAGGCAACCGTTGCGGCGCCTGTATAGGCAAAAAGATTAAGCACCTTTAAGGGACGGTCGGATTCTTTGATAAGCTTCATAGTATGGTCCCAGTTAACCGCCTGCTCGGGAAAAACTCCCGTATGCTTAAAGCCCATGGTTTTGACGTTAAAGCTTAAATCTCCGTAACTTATCCTCCAGAAGTCGGGAATTTTATGCTTTATTTCCCAACTGCCGCCGCCCGAGTTTGAACGGTGGTATACCGCGTCCGGCTTTTGCCACAGAGGATGTGTTTTCGGCGTGTTCCATATAACCTGAGGGTCGGGACGGACAAGAATAACGTCTCCCCATCTTTCAAGCCTTTCCCCGGCAGAACAGTCTATAAGCTCATAATCTTTCCACAAAGAAGAATAACGCATTAAACTAACCTTTCCTCAACAACCTTTGCAATACACTCGCCGAGATATTTTATCTTGTCATAATCTTTGCCTTCAAGCATAACTCTGACAAGCGGCTCCGTACCCGAAACACGAACGAGGACTCTTCCGTCTCCGCCGAGTTCGTCGCTCGCCTCCTTGATAGCAAGCTGAACCTCCTCATCCTTTTCAAGTCTTGTTTTACCGAAATTTGAAACTCTGACATTGATAAGAACCTGAGGATATACCTTCATCTCATCTGCGAGTTCTGAAATCTTTCTGCCCGTGCGTTTGAGAACGTTGAGAACCTGAATTGCCGACATCTGACCGTCGCCCGTTGTTGCATGGTCAAGGAAGATAATATGTCCCGACTGCTCGCCGCCTATGGAATATCCGTTTGCAACCATTTCCTCAAGGACATATCTGTCGCCGACCTTGGTCTTAACGCAGTTTATTCCGTTATCCTCGCAGAATTTGAAAAATCCCATATTACTCATAACGGTAACGACAGCCGTGTTGTTGTTAAGCTGACCGTTCTGTTTGAGATACTTTGCACAGATAGCAATTATTTTGTCGCCGTCAACAAGCTCGCCCTTTTCGTCAACTATAAGAACTCTGTCAGCATCTCCGTCAAAAGCAAAACCGATATCGCAGTTCTTTTCAAGTACAAACTTCTGAAGCTGATCGATATGCGTCGAACCGCATTTGTCATTGATATTGACGCCGTTTGGCGTTTCGTTAATAATGTAGCAGTCCGCGCCGAGACGGGTAAACAGCGCTCTTGCAGAGACAGAAGCCGAGCCGTTTGCGCAGTCAAGCGCGATTTTCATACCCTTGAAATTTCCGTCAGAGGTCATAGCAAGGTGGAAAATATAGTCATCAACAGCGCTTTCCGAAAAATGAACTCTGCCGACTTCTCCGCCGACGACTACGGGAGGAACCTTTGCCTCGTCGAGTATGATTTCCTCGATTTCATTTTCAAGCTCATCGGGGAGCTTGTAGCCGTTGTACTGAAAAATCTTAATTCCGTTATATTCGCAGGGGTTGTGCGAAGCAGAAATCATTACTCCTGCATCGTAACCGTATTCCTTTACGAGAAAAGCAACCGCAGGCGTAGGAACAACGTCAAGTATAAGCACGTCAGCGCCTACCGAGCAAAGTCCCGCGCTGATAGCCGAACAAAGCATATGTGATGACGCCCTTGTATCCATTCCTATTAAAACCTTCGGCTTATGAGATAAATTCTCTGTAAGTACCATAGCGGCGGCTCTGCCGATTTTCATAGCAAGCTCGCACGAAAGTTCCGTATTTGCAATTCCTCTTGCACCGTCTGTGCCGAATAATCTTCCCATTTTTAAAATCTCCTGAATTATAAATCAAATTTTTGCTGACCGCTGTCAGCTCCGTTGTTGAATTTAAAACCTAAATGCTCATAAGCAAGCGGCGTTACAACCCTGCCTCTGGGAGTCTTTGAAAGAAAACCTATCTGCATAAGATACGGCTCGTAAACGTCCTCAATGGTAACCGCTTCCTCGCCGATAGTGGCGGCTATGGTTTCAAGTCCGACGGGACCGCCGTTATAATTCTTTATCATCGAGGTAAGCAGAAGTCTGTCGATAAGGTCAAGACCGAGTTCGTCTATTTCCATTCTGCTGAGTGCCGTCTGTGCAGATTCAAGAGTAATTGTACCGTTACCCATAACCTCGGCGTAATCTCTTGCCCTCTTTAAAAGTCTGTTTGCGATTCTCGGCGTACCTCTTGAACGGGATGCAATTTCAAGCGCTCCGTCCTCATCAACGGATATGCCGAGTATTCCCGCGCTCCTCTTGACTATCTTTGAAAGCTCCTCGGGGGTGTATATTTCAAGTCTCGCAATAACTCCGAAACGGTCGCGGAGCGGTGCAGACAGCTGTCCTGCCCTCGTAGTTGCGCCGACAAGAGTGAATCTCGGCAAGTCAAGTCTTATCGACCTCGCCGACGGTCCTTTGCCGATAATAATATCAAGCGCATTATCCTCCATCGCGGGATAAAGAACCTCCTCCACCGCACGCGAAAGACGGTGTATTTCGTCTATAAAAAGAACGTCGCCGTCGTTTAAGTTTGTAAGCAAAGCAGCTAAATCGCCCTGCTTCTCAATAGCGGGTCCCGAGGTTACCCTTATCTGAACACCCATCTCGTTGGCAATAATGCCTGCAAGAGTTGTTTTGCCGAGTCCGGGAGGTCCGTACAGAAGGACATGGTCAAGTACATCCCCTCTTGACTTTGCAGCGTCAATATATATTTTTAAATTTTCCTTGGCTTTTTCCTGACCGACATATTCCCCGAAGGTTTTAGGTCTGAGCGAAACTTCAATATCGTTGTCGATTTCGTTCAGGTCGGGAGAAACTATCCTGTTTTCGTTGTCAAAATCCATATTATCCTCCGTCAACCGATTTTAGACAGATTTTTAAGCGCCTGCTTTATTAACTCCTCAACGTTCATTTCGGGGTCAAGGCGTCCGACAGCCGATGCAGCTTCGCTCTGAGAATAACCGAGCATCACAAGAGCGGAAACCGCCTCGGAAGTGTTTGCGTTATCTATAACCGAGCTTACGGATTCGGCATCGACGCCCATCGAACTCAAATCAAGGTCCTTTGCAATTTTATCCTTTAATTCAAGAACTATTCTCTGCGCGACCTTGTTGCCTACTCCGTTTGCTCTGGTAATTGACTTTGTATCGCCCGACGCTATACAAACGGCAAGTTTGTCGGGAGTGAACTCGCTTAATACGGCAAGTGCAACCTTCGGCCCGACACTTGAAACATTAAGCAGAAGTTTGAAGCACTCAAGCTCAGACAAAGTTGAAAAACCGTACAGGTCGAGTGCGTCCTCACGGACGTTGAGATATGTGTAAAGTGTAACCGTCTCTCCTTTTTTTGAAACGTTTTTAAGCGTATTCGTTGTTGAATTGCAGTTAAACGCGACACCGTTGCAGTCAACGGCTACACACTGCGCATCGTAATATACAACTTTTCCCGTAATTGAATAAAACATATTTCTTTCCTTACTTCAGATTATTAAGCCTTCCCATAACCGAACCGCTTGAGTGAGCATGGCACACAGCCATCGCAAGAGCATCCGCAGTATCGTCGGGCTTAGGTATCTTTTCAAGTCTCAGGATTACCCTGACCATTTCCTGAACCTGTTTTTTCTCCGCTCTGCCGTATCCTACAACGCTCTGTTTGACCTGCAAAGGAGTGTACTCAAATATCTTTGCATTGTTCTGATGCGCCGCAAGTACGGTAACTCCCCTCGCCTGAGCAACATCTATAACCGTTTTTGCATTTGTGTTGTAAAACAGCTTTTCAATTGCCATAGCCTCGGGTTTATAACGTTCAAATATATCGTTAAGTCCGTTATAAATAGACGAAAGTCTCTCTACAAAAGGCGTGCCTGCCTCGGTGGTTATCGCACCGTAATCAATGACCTGAAAACGGTTGCTTTCATATCTGATTACTCCCCAGCCGACAATGGCATAACCGGGGTCAATTCCCAAAATTATCATGTGAACATATTACTCCATATTATTATTCATTTTATTATACTACATTTACTTTTATAAGGCAAGAAAAAAAGAGCGATATTTCGCTCTTTTTTACAATTATTTGTAATCTTTTTTCCCGTTCTTTTCACGCTCTCTGATAACATATCTTGTCGGCGTGCCTTCAAGCCCGAAAACCTCTCTTATCTGATTGTCAATATATCTCTGATAGCTGTAGTGAAAAAGGTCTTTGCTGTTGACAAAGCAAACAAATGTCGGCGGTCTTGTCGATGCCTGAGTCATATAGTAAATTTTGAGTCTCTTTCCCTTATCCGTGGGCGGCTGAACTCGCGCGGTAGCCGCGGCAAGAATTTCATTGAGCTTGCCCGTCGAAATTCTCATTGTATTCTGGTCATTAACAAATTTAATAAGCTCGTAAAGTCTGTCGAGTCTCTGTCCTGTTTTTGCAGAGATAAACACAATGGGAGCATAGCTCATAAATGCAAAATCTTTCATAAGCGACTTTCTTGTCTTATCCATTGTGTGAGTGTCCTTTTCAACGGCGTCCCACTTGTTTACGGCGATAATACAGCCCTTTCCCTGCTCGTGAGCTATGCCTGCAACCTTGGAATCTTGCTCGGTAAAACCCTCTGTGCCGTCTATCATAATAACGCATACGTCGGCTCTTTCAACAGCCATTCTCGCACGGATAACCGAATATTTCTCTATCTGGTCGTCAACTCTGCTCTTTCTGCGAAGTCCCGCAGTATCAATAAACACAAAACGTCCGTGCTCATTTTCAACAACCGTATCGGTTGAATCTCTTGTGGTACCTGCGATATTGGACACAATAGCCCGTTCCTCGCCTGATATAGCGTTTACAAGCGAAGATTTGCCGACATTCGGCTTGCCTATAACGGCAACCTTAATCATATCGTCGTCGTATTCGTCCTCCTCGTCATCGGGAAGGTACTTTAAAACCTCATCAAGCAAATCGCCCGTTCCGTGACCGTGAACGGAAGAAACGGCAACGGGATCTCCGAGTCCGAGATTGTAAAACTCGTAGAAATCCGCAGGCACTTCTCCGACCGTATCGCATTTATTGACGCACAGTACAACGGGTTTACCGCTTTTCTGAAGCATTGAAGCAACCTCGGAATCGGTTGCAACTATTCCGCTTCTTATATCGGTTACGAGTATTATTACGTCTGCGCTGTCTATGGCAAGCTGAGCTTGACGCCTCATCTGTGAGAGAATTACGTCATCGGAGTATGGCTCTATTCCGCCTGTATCAACAAGCATCATTGTTCTGCCGAGCCACTCGCATTCGCCGTAAATACGGTCTCTTGTAACACCGGGAGTATCGTCAACAATAGAAAGTCGCTGACCTATTAACTTGTTAAAAAGCGTGCTTTTGCCGACATTGGGTCTGCCGACAATAGCAACAACGGGTTTTGACATTGTTATTTCCCCCATATCCGGGCATATATGCCTTTTAAACACGAATAAAAGGCGGGGAAGATACACCTTCTCCACCTTCTGAATTGCGCATAATCAAAGATGCAATTACGCTTCTTCTTTAACTATTACCTGTCTGCCGTTGTAGTAACCGCAGTTACCGCAAACTCTGTGAGCTCTCTTGTACTCACCGCAGTTAGGGCACTTCTGAAGCTCGGGCGCACTCATTCTCCAAACATTAGAGCGTCTCTTGTCTCTTCTTGCTTTTGAAACTCTTCTCTTAGGTACTGCCATTTTAATTACTCCTTTATAAAACGAATTATTGTCGGGTTAATCGAGAAACTTTTTGAGTGCCTCAAGCCGCGGGTCAACGGGTTTTTTGCAATCGCACTGTTTCTCATTGAGGTTGGTGCCGCAATATATACAGAAGCCTTTACAGTCCTCGCGGCACAAAACCTTTGTAGGTAATGACAGAAGTACATCCTCCCTGACAAGCTCGTCGAGATTGAAATTGAGGTCATCCACAAGATAAAACATATCGCTGTCATCGTCATTAAGCTCGGTAACAAGCGTATGCTTTACGGGAACGGTCATTTCCCTTTTAACCTCAGCGGCACAACGGTCGCACTGTGTCTCAATCGTAAAGCCTGCCTCGGCGTCCAGACTGACTATGCCTGTTCTGTTATACACAGAACCCTTAACCTTAATATTTTTTACAACGTCGCAGTTGTCCGGAGAGAACTCGTAACTGAATTCTCTTGACTGCCCGTCACAGTTAAAAATAGGTTTAAGATCAATAAGCATAAATATACCTCGTCATACTAACGCAACAAGTATTATATACATATATTTCGGTTTTGTCAACTCTAAATTTTACACTTATAAAAAAGCATAAAGCCACCGCATTCGCGCAGTGGCTTTGAGTTATTGTAAACAATCAGTTGATTTTTTCCGAGAAATCGAAAATTCTCTTAGGAAGATTCTCGAGGTCGGTTGAGATTGTAAATGTGAAATGTGTAGATGACTTCTCGCCGAGTTCATTGACCTTCGCAAGGAAATCTGCAAGCTGCTCATAGTCTCTGGTGCCGATTCTGAAGGTTGCGTCAACAAAGATGTCCGTAATGTCGTAGTCGCCGGCGCAGATACCGCTCAGAAAACCGTAAAATGCGTCAAAGCCGCTGACTGCATAATCATCAGTTGCAACAAGTCTGACACGGGAGCTGACATCGTATGTAAGCTTTGTTTCCTTTTCGACGCAGACAACGCTGCCGTTTGAGCTTGCCATAGCAGCATTAACTTCATCTACCAGTCTTTTGGTTTTACCTGAGCCTTTATGGCCGATAATAAGAGATATCATTATAATCTCCTCCTGTAATTTATTTATAACCGCAATAAGCGGATTTTAACTTAATCAGGAAAGCCTTTTAAGGAGGTCTTCCCTTCTGTCCTCGTAACCGGGCTTACCGATAAGAGCAAACATATTTTTCTTATAGCTCTCAACTCCGGGCTGATTAAAGGGATTTACTCCGAGCAGATAGCCCGAAACCGCGCACGCTTTTTCAAGGAAATATACAAGATAACCGAATTCGTACTCGTTCATCTCGGGAAGCTTGAGAATAATATTGGGAACTCCGCCGTCGTAGTGAGCAAGTACGGTGCCCTGAAATGCCTTACTGTTAACAAAATCCATTGTCTTGCCCGCAAGGAAATTAAGACCGTCCGCGTTGCCGTCCTCACTGTTTATTGTAATGGAGTGCTTGGGTTTCTCAAATACGACAGCAGTTTCAAAGAGAAGTCTCTCTCCGTCCTGAATAAACTGTCCCATTGAGTGAAGGTCGGTGGAGAATATTGCAGACGAAGGGAAAAGTCCCTTATTGTCCTTACCTTCCGACTCGCCGAAAAGCTGCTTGAACCACTCATTCATCATGGTATAGTCCGGCTCGTAGGAAACCATCATTTCGACCGATTTACCCTTGCGGTAAAGTATGTTTCTTGCCGCGGCGTATTTATAACAGTCGTTCTTTTCAAGATCGCTGTCGCAGTATGCGGCTCTTGCGTCTGCCGCGCCCTGCATCATTTTATCAATATCGCAGCCCGCTGCGGCTATGGGAAGAAGTCCGACAGCCGTTAGAACGGAATATCTGCCGCCTACATCATCGGGAACGACAAAGGTTTCATAACCTGCCTTGTCGGAAACTTCTTTTAACGTTCCTTTATGTCTGTCTGTTGTAACATAAATTCTGCCTGCCGCTTCTTCTTTGCCGTATTTTTCCTCAAGCAGTTCCTTGAAAATTCTGAAAGCAACCGCAGGCTCGGTTGTAGTACCCGACTTTGAAATAACGTTTACCGAAAAATCGTTCTTTTGGCAAATCGAATAAATATCGTAAAGCGCAGATGAGCTGATACTGTTACCGCTGAAAAGAATTACGGGAGTTTTCTCTGCAATAAGATTATAATTCTGAGATTTACAGAATTCAATAGCGGCTCTTGCCCCTAAATAACTTCCTCCGATTCCTATAACAACAAGCACCTTTGAATCTGCCTTAATCTTTGCGGCAGCCTTTTTGATGCGCTCAAATTCATCTCTGTCATAATTAACGGGAAGGTCTATCCAGCCTAAAAAATCGCTACCCTCGCCGCTTTTTTCCCTTAACAGTCTGTCGGCGTTTTTAACCTCGTCGGAAATGGCTTTGAAATCTTCCTCCGACACAAAACCGTTAAGATATTTCGTATTAAGTTTTACACCCATTATTAAGTTTTCTCCTTCAAAGACCCTTTACATCGGGATCCTTTTTTACGTTCTCTTTTTTATCGTTTATATTTTAACCTATAATTGATTTTATTTCAACAGCAAAATGCTATTTTTTATAAAATACATTACATTAAACATAAATAAATATTATTTTTAAGCAAAATCACGATTTTTAAAAAACGGCGCTTAAAATTACGGTCAGTTTTTCAATAAAATTCAGCTTTTCAATTTCTCTGTCCGATTCAAGACTGTATCTCGCAATTTCATCAGAATCAAGCGTGAAAATCACATAGCCGAAAAGCTGTCCCTTCTCAACGGGAGCCTCAACGTCAACGGGCAGTTCAACCGTCTGCTCAATGCTCCCCTCTTTGCCTTTCGGTACGAGAATGCCCGTACTGTCTTTGATAACGGGAGTAATTCTATCCTCTTTACCGCCCAGAACGTTTATATCGGTAATAAGCGACATATCCGGCTCCGGAGTAACAAAGGCATAGTTGGCAAAGCCCCAGTCGAGCATGGCGCGTGCCGAATTAAATCTGTCCTTACTGTTATCGCTGCCCATTACAACCGCGATAAGCGACAGCCCGTCCCTCTTTGCCGTGGCACTGATACAGCATCCCGCTTTTGAGGTAGTTCCCGTTTTAAGTCCTGTTGCGCCGTCGTAAAATCTTATAAGCTTATTCGTGTTTGTAAGCTCCGTAGCGCCGTTTCTGAGCGTATCCGTCCAGATATTCGTATATTTAAGTATAAGGTCGTGTTTGAGAATCTCTCTTGACATAAGCGCAATATCGTAAGCGCTTGTATAATGGTTATCGGTCGTGTCATCAAGTCCCGTGCAGTTTTCAAAATGCGTATTGTTCATACCCAATTCGTTGGCTCTGTCATTCATCATTTTTACAAAAGCCGTGTCGCTGCCTGCAACAAGCTCTCCAAGAGCCGTACACGCGTCGTTTGCGCTCGCAACCGCCGATGCTTTAATTAAATCGTCAACGCTCATCTGTTCTCCCTCTTTAAGCCATATCTGAGAGCCGCCTTTTTCTGCAGCGTTTCTGCTGACCGTAACCGTATCTTCGAGCGAAATTTTACCGCTTTCGACTGCCTCGGATATTAAAAGCAAGGTCATAATTTTTGTAACCGACGCGGGACACAGCCTTTCGTCCGCGTTATAACCCATAAGCACTGTCCCTGTCTCTGTTTCCATAAGAAGCGCCGATTTGCATTTTACTTCAACCTGCATTTCGGGATAATCTTCCGCATTTACGCAAATACTGAATACCGACAGCACCAGTATTGCCGCCGTAATTACTGAAATTAGTTTTTTCATATCACACCTCCGAAAATTCTTACTAAAGTGTATGACAAATCAAGTTGTAAAAATGATATTTGTATGATATAATTTATAAGTAAAAATCAATGATTTCTGAAAGGAATTCTTATGTCTGACTACGAAGAAAGCAAAAAAAGAGCCGAACAGCTCAGAAAAGAATTAAATCATCATATATACCGTTACTATGTCGAAAATGAAAACGATATAGAGGACTATGAATATGATATGCTTATGCGAGAGCTAAAAGGCATTGAGGAGAAATATCCCGACCTGCTTACAGCCGACTCGCCTACGCACCGCGTCGGAGGAACTGCCGACAGCAATATGTTCAAAAGCGTTACCCACGCCGTAAAGATGGAAAGTCTGCAGGACGCCTTTGCAAAAAGCGAAGTATATGACTTTGACAGGCGCGTCAGAGAAATATGCCCCGACGCAACGTATGTTGTAGAGCCGAAAATCGACGGACTCTCGGTTTCCCTCGAATACACGGACGGTATAATCTCAAGAGGTTCAACAAGAGGCGACGGAAATGTCGGCGAGGACGTAACCGCTAATCTTAAAACGGTAAAGACAATTCCTCTGAGCATAAACGAAAAACTGCCCTTTATAGAAGTCCGCGGTGAAGTATTTATGCCAAGGGATACATTTTTTGAAATAGTCAAAAATCAGGAACTAAACGAAGAAAAGCCCTTTAAAAATCCGCGTAATGCCGCGGCGGGAAGTTTAAGACAGAAGGATCCTAAAATAACGGCAACGCGCGGACTCGATATATTTGTTTTTAATATTCAGCAAATTAACGGCAAAGAACTTACAACCCATAAGCAGTCTCTTGATTATATCAAAAGTCTCGGCTTTAAAACCGTACCGTTTTACAATGAATTCGGTACAGTTGAGGAGGTTATTGCAGAGCTTGAGCGTATCGGCAGTATCAGAGGCACTCTGCCCTTTGACATTGACGGCGCTGTTATAAAGGTAAACCGTTTTGACCAGAGAGAAAAGCTCGGCAGCACTTCAAAGTTCCCGAAATGGGCGCTTGCGTGGAAATATCCTCCCGAGGAGAAAGAAACGACCTTAATAGATATTGAAATAAACGTTGGCAGAACGGGTGTGCTTACTCCCACCGCTGTATTTAAGCCCGTACTTGTTGCAGGTTCAACAGTAAGCCGTGCAACGCTCCATAACGAAGATTTCATACGGGAAAAAGACGTCAGAATCGGCGACAGCGTAATAATCAGAAAAGCGGGAGACATTATACCCGAGGTGCTTAAAGTCAGTAAGCACGCGGAAAATTCCGAGCCATACGAGATGCCGAAATTCTGTCCCTCGTGCCACGCACCCGTTTCAAGAGAAAACGGCGAAGCGGCAATCAGATGCACAAACCCCGACTGTCCCGCTCAGTTGCTGAGAAATCTTATTCATTTCTGTTCAAGAGACGCTATGGATATAGACGGTCTCGGAGACGCCCTGCTTGAGTTATTTGTCAATGAGGGCATACTGAAAAGCGCGGCGGATATTTACCGTCTTGATTTTGATAAAATTGCCTCGTTTGAGGGTTTAGGTAAAAAAAGCGCGGAAAACTTCAAAAACGCTATCGAAAAATCAAAAGAAAACGATTTAAGCAAGCTAATTTTTGCTTTGGGAATTCGGCATATCGGTCAGAAAGCCGCAAAACAGTTAAGCGACTTTTTCGGCAATATGGACGCATTTATGAGCGCCTCAAAGGATGAGCTTTTAACCATTGAAGGCTTCGGCGAGATAATGGCAGATTCGGTTATAAACTATTTCTCATTGGAGCAGTCTAAGGAGCTTGTTAATGAGTTTAAAGAACTCGGTCTTAATATGAAAAGCGATAAAAAGATTATCGACGCAAGATTTCAGGGCAAAACCTTTGTACTGACGGGAACTTTATCTCAGTACACGAGAAACGAGGCCTCCGAAATCATTGAGAACTACGGCGGCAAAACCTCGTCCTCTGTTTCGACAAAGACAGATTACGTCCTTGCGGGAGAAGCAGCGGGAAGCAAGCTTACAAAAGCACAGCAGTTAGGCGTAACCGTAATATCCGAGGCAGAATTTGCCGAGATGATAAAATAAAAGAAAATAATAAAAAGCAGTTCTGACGAACTGCTTTTTTTGTCATTTAATGCTTGCCGAGTTCTTCGTTTCGTTTATACGCCGCCTCAACAGCATCGGCAAACAAGTTATACACTTCTCCGTTTTCGAGGACTTTAACACCCTCTATCGTACTGCCTCCCGGAGAGCAGACATCGGTTTTCAGTTTATCTGCCCTCTCCCCTGTTTCAAGGAGCATTTGCGCAGAGCCGAGCATAGTTCTTGCAGCAAGTCTCAAACTCAGGTCGTAATCAATTCCGAGCTTTTCTGCGCCTTTTGCAACAGCGTCCGCTACCATATACATATAAGCAGGACCGCAGCCCGAAACTGCACAGCCGACGTTCATAAGCGCCTCATCAATAAAATCAAAGCTGCCTGCAAATTTCATATCACCCAAAAATGCAGAAAGAGCAAAATCCGTTACGTTGGAATTACGGCAATAAAGAATTTCTCCTTTGCCTATTCTTACGGGAGTATTCGGCATAATGCGGATAATCGGAATTTCGTCAGACAGTTTTGCCTGCAAGGTGCTGATTTCAACTCCTGCAAGCATTGTTATAATAACGGGCTTATTTGTAATTAAAATATCTTTAATCTCCTCAAGCGCGCCGTCAAGAGTCTGAGGCTTTATCGCAAGGAAAACTGCCTCACAACAGTTTGCCGCATCCTTTGCGCTTCCGTGTCTGCATCCGAGTTTTTGCGCAAGAGTTTTTGCTTTATTTTCATCTCTGTCGCAAAATAGAATATCCTTTGTTGTGAGCGAAAGCGCATTTCCGAGCGCCGAGCCCATATTTCCGCAACCAATAAAACCGTACTTCATTTTGTATCTCCTATCTGATATTGCCATTGCCGTAAACAACATATTTATACGTTGTGAGTTCGCGAAGTCCCATAGGGCCTCTTGCGTGAAGTTTCTGAGTGGATATACCCATTTCACAGCCGAGTCCGAATTCTCCTCCGTCCGTAAAACGGGTTGAGGAATTTACATATACCGCAGCGCTGTCAATATTCTGAGTAAAGTACCTTGACGCTTCGCTGTCAGAGGTAACTATCGCTTCACTGTGTCCCGTAGAATGAGCCGAAATATGCTCAACCGCTTCTTTGTAACCGTCAACGCATTTTACCGCGAGTATATAATCAAGAAATTCGGTATCGAAATCCTTTTCCCCGGCTGTTTTGCCGTCAATAAAAGAAGCGGCAAAAGAGTCAAGACGAAGTTCAACGGGAATAAGACCGTTTTGTACTCTCCTGTCAACAAGTCGTTCCTTAACGAGCGGCAGAAACCTCTCTGCTATCGCTTTATCAACAAGCAGAACTTCCTCTGCATTACAAACGCTCGGGCGGCTTGTTTTAGCGTTCTCAATAATATTCAAAGCCATTTCAAAATCAGCCGATTTTTCTACATAAACGTGGCAGATACCCGTACCCGTTGCAATACAGGGCACGGTTGCGTTTCTGACGCAGGCGTTTATAAGTCCTGCGCCGCCTCTTGGAATTAGCAGGTCAATATAACCGTTTGCGGTCATAAGCGTATTTGCGCTCTCGTGCGAAGTGTCACCGACAAGGTTTATGCAATTCTCATCAAGACCCGCGTTTTTAAGTCCTTGCTTTAAAGCGCCGACAATAGACAAAGCCGAGTTGAACGCCTCCTTGCCCGAGCGAAGGACACAGCAGTTGCCGCTTTTGACAGCAAGAGCCGCCGCATCGCTTGTTACATTGGGACGGCTTTCGTAAATGATAGCAATAACTCCGAGCGAAACGGAAACCTTTGTTATTTTAAGTCCGTCGTTTCTTGTATGCTCGTCAAGGACAAGCCCGACGGGGTCGGGAAGCTTCGCAACCTCTCTGATACCGTCTGCCATTGCCTTAATTCTGTCGGAATTAAGCATAAGTCTGTCGCACATTACGTCGGAAATAACGCCCTTTGCTTTTTCCATATCGGAACTGTTTGAAGCAAGAATACTGTCTGTATTCTTTTCAAGAGCGTCAGCCATACACTCAAGCGCCTTGTTCTTTAACACGGTATCGGCATTACGAAGGCAGCTTTGAGCAGACTTTGTTTTTTTGAGCATTTCTTTCATATCAAACATTTTTATTCACCTTAAATCTTGTTCCTACGGGTTTGCCCTCTATGGCGTCATAGATGTTATTCGGGTTCTTTCCGTTAACTATAATCATCTCACAACCGAAGCCTGCGCAGATTTTTGCCGCCTCAAATTTAGTGAGCATTCCGCCCGTACCGAATTTTGTACCCGAACCGCCTGCAAGCGCATATTTATTGCTGTCAAGACTGTCGACCTCACGGATAAGCTTTGCATCGGGGTCGTTTCTCGGGTCGCTTGTGTAAAGACCGTCAATATCGGAAATAACAATAAGCAAATCGGCATCAACGCTTTTTGCAACTATTGCGCCGAGCGTATCGTTGTCGCCTATTACTATTTCTTCTGTTGAAACAGTATCATTTTCATTGATAATCGGTATTGCCTTTAATTCAAGAAGTTTTGAAAGTGTGTTGCTGAATTTCTCGTGTCTGACGGGGTTTTCTATATCGTCGCCCGTAATAAGAAGCTGAGCAACTATATGATTATATTCGCCGAAAAGTTTATCGTAAATATACATAAGCTCGCACTGACCGACTGCGGCGGCGGCCTGCTTAGAAGCAACATCTGAGGGCTTTTCGCTGAGTCCGAGTTTGCCGACGCCCATACCGATAGCGCCCGACGAAACAAGTATTATTTCATGACCTGCGTTTTTAACGTCGCTAATGGTTTTGCAAATCTTCTCAACAAGTCTGACATTAAGAAGTCCCGTGGGATGCGTTAATGTGCTTGTACCGATTTTAATAACAACCTTCATTTTTTATACTCCCTTTATTTCTGCATAACAGTATTCGCTGTCACTGTCATAAATTTCCGCGTTTATTATTTCTCCGACAATTATATCATCCCCTGTCAACTTTACGGGCGTATAATTTGCCGTATAGCCGAAGTAATAACCGTCCTTTTGTTTTGCCTCGGGCAGAACGGAAACGGTTTTACCTATCTGATTTTTTAAGAATTCAGTACGGATTTTCCGCGCAGTATCGTTAAGTCTTGACGCTCTTTCCTCTTTTACGGAATTCTCAACTTTGTCGGGAAAATCATAAGCTCTCGTACCTTTTCTCAGAGAATACGGGAAAATATGTATTTTCTCAAACCTTACCGACTCAGCAAAGCTGAGGGTTTCGAGAAAATCTTTCTCGCTCTCTCCCGAAAATCCAACCATTATGTCGGTGGTCAGAGTACAGTCTTTAAATCTTGCTCTGAGTTTTTTGCAAAGCTCGTAGTATTCCTCTGCAGTGTAGTGTCTGTTCATCCTTTTAAGCGTGTTGTTGCAACCGCTTTGCAGTGAAATATGAAACTGAGGGCAAAGCTTGGGAAGCTGTGCGAGACCGTCAATTACTTCGTCGGTAATGTGGTCGGGTTCAAGAGAACCGAGACGCACTCTTTTAATGCCCGGTATTTCGCACACGGTTTTTACGGCGTCGCAAAAACTGTCGCCCGTGTCTTTTCCGTAGGCAGAAAGGTTTATTCCGACAAGCACAACCTCGCAGTAACCGTTATCGGCAAGGGTCTGCGCTTCGCACTTTATAACACTTAAAGGCTTTGAACGGACTCTGCCCTTTGATGAAGGAATAATACAGTATGAGCAGAATCTGTCGCATCCGTCCTCAATTTTAATAATTGCTCTTGTTCTGTCGCTGAAACTGTTTACGGGTTCTCCGCAGAATAATTCTCCCTTTAAATGCTCGCGGACATCAACTATTCTTTGCCTGTTTTCAAAATATTCCTTTAACCTTGCGGGTATATCGGAATTATTTCTGTTGCCCATAACTATATCGGCAGAATCAAGTCTGCGGGCGTCCTCGGGAAAAGCCTGCGGCATACAGCCTGTAAGCAATACAACGGAATTCCCGTTTTGCCTTTTAAGATGTCTGACAAGCTGTCTTGTCTTTCTGTCGCTCTCGGAGGTTACGGTACAGGAGTTTACCACAAAAGCGTCAGCCTCGCCGTCATCGTGAGTAACGGAGAAACCGTGTTTTATAAGATTCTCGGCAATCTGCTGTGTTTCGTACTGATTAACCTTACATCCGAGCGTATAAAGCTTTACTTTTTTTAATTCCATTTTATTTTGCTTTAATTCTGAAAACTTCAACGCCGTGAGGCTTAACCTCGGCGCTTAATAAATTCTTTGCCGTAAAAGTATCCTTGCTCCACAAATCAAAGCATTCATATTCATCCGCGTCGGGCAGTCCCGTAAAGCCCTGATTGGCAAGCTCGGAAATACTTACCTGCACTTTTTTTACGCCCTTTGATTTATTAAAAAAGCATACGGCTATCTCATTATTTTCAAGAGGTTTAACAAGTATATCGGTAAAGAAGTTTGTTTTATAACGTCTGCACTGACTGCCTCTTTTGTCCTGATCGATGTCAATAAGGTCTTTATTTGTAAGTATCTGAAGGAATTTGTTGCTGTAATCGACACAGCCGTCCTTTGAAATAAAGGTTCTGACATCGTTACCTATAATAAGCGGAGCCGCCATCATACACCAGAGAGTAAAATGCGACTTATTCTCGTCAACCGTAAGTTGTCCGTTGCCGACCTCAAGCATATCGGGGTCGTTCCAGCCGCCCGGTCCCGCATATTCGTAAAGCTTGACATTATGCTCATAAATTGCGACAACCGAGGACCATATAGGTTTGATATCAAGGGTTGTCCTCCAGAGATTTCCCGCCTGAGCGCCCCATTTATACGGCTTGTTAAAGCCCCACTCGCATATCGAATAAACTATCGGTTTTTCCTCTGTTTTATGTTTTTTGGCATAGTTTTCCGTTGCACGTTTGAGTTCCTTGCCCATATTGATATACTGAAGCGCCGCACCGTCCATCTTTGAACCTACGGGATTTTTGATTTCAATGGTGTTATTTCCTTTTTCAAGGTCAATAAACAGCTGTACTCTGCCGAAGGCGCTGAACGCTCTTGTCGGCGGAACGGTAAACGGATATTCCTTTTCCCCGTTAACTGTCATTACGGCATATTTCTCGCCGCTGCTTTTTTTGCGGAAAACGACAGTAGCAATATATTCGCCCGACTTATCGACATTAACAAAGCTGAATTTAAGACTGCCGCCGTCCGAGTCAAGTCTGCCGACATAACTGCCCTTGCTGTCGCTGATGACCGCAGCCGTGCCGTCAAGTTCTCCGTTCTGAGCCTCAAGAATTATCTCCTGTTTTTTGTCCTTTGAGGAGATTATTATTTTGTCTATAACGGGAGCCTCGGAAGTAATCGGATGACTGTGGCAGAAATCGTATTTGAAATACTCAATGCCCCAATCGGCAAAGGTCTCTCGTCAATTCTTTCGTTACCGAGAGACGCGGGCAAATCCTCGCAGGTCAGCGTACCGTTTGAGGAATATATACCTGCCTTAAATCCTTTTGAATTAAGCTTTTTAACAAGAGCTTTAATTCCGCTCGGAAATGCTGTCAGGTCGCCCTGAAGTCTGCCGTTCTCATCACGCAGGGAACTCTGCCAGCAGTCGTCAAGATTAACATAGCAGTATCCCGCGTCAAGCAAACCGCTCTTTTTCATAGCGTCCGCAACCTCAATGATAAGATTCTCATTGATATTGGGACCGAAAAGATTCCAGCTTGACCATCCCATAGGCGGAGTCATAGCCGCATTATTACCGTACTTTTTTTCGGTCTTAATGTGTACCGTCGCTTTTGCGATGGCTTTTTTTATATCGCACTCGGGACAGAAACTGTCCGTGCCTTTCTTTTTTGCAACAAACGCTGCAGCCGCAGTTCCCGCAACAATAACTCCTGCCGAAATGATTTTACCAAGCATTGATTTCTCCTTATATAACAAAAGAGGATAAGCAAAGGAAACTTTACCTACCCTCCCGTTTTTAGTATGTATTATTCCTCAGTTGCTTCTGCAACGGCTTCTTCAACAGCCTCGGCTGTTTCCTCAGCGGCGTCTGCAACAGCTTCTGCAGCTTCCTCGACTGCTTCCGCAGGAGCTTCGGCAACTTCTTCTGCAGCTTCTTCAACTGCTTCGGCAGGAGCTTCGGCAACTTCTTCTGCTGCTTCCTCAACTGCTTCGGCGGGTGCTTCGGCAGCAGCCTCTGCTACCGACTCAACGCTTTCTGCCTCTGCGCCGTCAGCAACAACTTCCTGCTCGGTGGGCTCGGCAATTTCCTCAACTGCCGGAGGCTCAAGAAGCGCCTTAATGGAAAGGCTTACACGTTTCTTGTCAAAGTCCTCCTCAAGAATCTTGACGGTAACTTCCTGACCTTCTTTAAGTACATCCTTGGGGTCGTTGATGTGCTTATAGTCTATTTCGGAAATATGAATAAGTCCGTCAATTCCGGGAATTATGTTTGCAAATGCGCCGAAGGTTGTAAGTCCGACAATCTTAACCTTAACTTCGGAGCCAACGGGATAATCTCTTTTAAGGATTTCCCACGGGTTGTCCTCAACCTTTTTGAAGCCGAGTGAAATTTTCTTGTCTTCTTTATTGAGATTCTTAATATAAACCTCAACTGTGTCGCCTACATTGACAACCTCTGACGGATGCTTGATTCTGGTCCATGAAAGCTCGGATATATGAATCATACCGTCAACGCCGCCGATATCGACAAATGCGCCGTACTTGGTAAGCGAACGTACTGTACCTGTATATTTCTGTCCTTCCTCTGCCTGAGCCCAGAACTGCTCAGCCTGCTCCTTGCGGAGATCTCTGTTGGCTGCCTTAATCGAGCCGACAACTCTTCTTCTCTTTTTGTCAACCTCGATAATCTTGAACTTAACGGTCTGTCCGACCATATCCTCAAGAGGCTCATTTCTGTTGAATCTTGAAAGAGATGCGGGAACAAATACGCGGATACCGTTGTACTGAACAAAAAGTCCCTTTGAATCGCCGACAACGGCAGTAACTTTACCCTCAACGGGCTCCTCTGTATTCTCGGCAAGGTCCTCCCATGATTTTGCGGCATCATAGCGCTTCTTGGAAAGCATAACCGTGCCTTCCGCGTCATTGGTCTTCATAATGATAAGATCAAGCTTATCGCCGACCTTGACTTCCTTAGTCATGTCAACTGAAGGATCATTGCTGTACTCGTCTGCGGGAATATAACCGGCGTGCTTTCTGCCGACTATCTCAACCTGAATCTCACCGGGAGTAACTGCGACAACTTCGCCCGTAACTCTCTGGTCAGAACTTTCGTCAATATATTCTTCAAGCATATCAGCAAAAGATTTATTCTCCGACACGGCTGACTCCTCCTTTACTGCATTTGCGTTTTCCTGAGTTTGTTCTAATTTTTCCGACATGGTTTTTATTACCTCCTTAATTATACCGTCGGGTGTCGATGCCCCGGCAGTAACACCGACTGAAGTAAAAACTGATAAATCAATTTCCGATAATTCTTCAGCGGTTTCGATCAGAAAGGTAGGACAGTTGGATTCACACACTGCTTTGAGCTTAGCCGTATTAGAACTTTGACGGCCGCCTATGATAATCATAGCATCGTTTTTAAGCGAAAGCTGAGTGGCTTCCTTTTGCCTTTCTTCTGTCGCACTGCATATTGTATCAAAAATAATCGCGTTTGTATAGATGTTTTTTATTATTTTTACGCATTTTTCAAAACTTTTTATCGAAAAAGTAGTCTGTGCAACGAGAATTAGATGTTTTTTATCTAAATCGGGATGGTTTTCAATGATTTCATTGAGTTCGTCCTCGTTATTAAAGACGTAACTCTCGCCCTTGCAGTAACTTCTGATGCCTATAACCTCAGGGTGATTTTTGTCCCCCGCTATCAAGGTTACGCTATCGGGGTCGGAATTTTCGCCGACAGTTTTATGAATTTTCTGAACAAAGGGACAAGTAGCGTTACAAAAATCGGGAGAAATCTCTTTTACCTTTTCGAGAATTTCCTTTGTAACACCGTGAGTTCTGACGACTATGACGTCATTTTCGGAGCATTCCTCGGGACTTTCGATTATCCTGACTCCCCTGCTTTTAAAGTCCTCAATGACTTGCGGATTATGGATAATCGGTCCGAGAGTGCAAACCTTTTTACCCTCGTTTGTTAAACTGTCAAGAAGCTTTACCGCACGGTCAACGCCGAAGCAGAAGCCTGCCGTTTTTGCAAGTTCTATTCGTTGCAATGTCCTTCCTCCCAAAGCTCGGTAATTGCCTGCATTACCTTTGCAGACGCGTTTCGCAATTCTCTCGGAGAGTGCGCCTTTGTAAACTCAAATTCCCCGTTTTTGATAACCTTGCCGAAACGGACGGTCAGCTTTGTACCTATCTTAAATTCCTCGTCCGTATAAATCGAAACAGGCAGTAAATCTGCGTTTGTTTCGCGAAGTATCCACGCAACGCCCGACTTTCCTCTCGGAGCGGGCTTATATGTATGCTGACGCGTGCCCTCGGGGAATATACCGAAAGCGCCGCCCTGCTCAACAATTTTGCAGGAATAATTAACCGCGTCCATATCTCCGACGCCGCGTTCAATAGGAAATGAATTGAGCTTAACAAGGATCTTAGCCGCAATTTTATTTTTATAAAGCTCTTTTTTTGCCATATAGTGAACGACTCTCGGGCAGGAATTAGATATAATGAAAGGGTCGAGAGCGTGCTGATGGTTACACGCAATAATCAGCGGACCGTCCTCGGGGATATTCTCCGTGCCGACATATGTAATTTTATACATATGCTTAAACACAAAGCTGACAAGCCCTCTGATTTTATCATATGTACCCGACTGCGTTACTTTACTGTAATCAAAATACACTTACATTTTCTCCTTAATCAGATTTACTACCGTTGAAATAGACTCCTCAAGCTTCATTTCGCTTGTATCGACAATAATGCTGTCCTCGGCAGGCTTGAGAGGCGCAATTTCTCTGTGGGAATCGTTATAGTCGCGTTCTTTAAGCTCTTTAAGAACTTTTTTATAGCTGTCCTTCGAGCCTTTCTGCTGAAGCTCAAGGAATCTTCTCTGCGCTCTGACCTCTGCCGAAGCAGTCAGAAAAATTTTTACCTGCGCATCGGGCAGAACAACCGTGGCAATATCCCTGCCGTCCATTATACAGCTGTTATTTTTTGCAATATCTCTCTGAGTGTCAAAGAGGAAATCTCTGACGCACTGAATTGCCGAGACGTTTGACGCCGCCATTGACGCGTCGGGAGTTCTTATCTCGTCGGAAACGTCCTCGCCGTTTAAGAAAACGTGCTGAACTCCGTCCTTGTGCTTCAGCTCAACGAGAGTGTCTTTAAGCATTTTTTTAACTGCTTTGGCGTCCTTTGAGTCAATTTTATTTCTCAGCGCATTTACGCCGACAGCCCTGTATAAAGCTCCTGTATCGACATAGATAAGACCGAGTTCCTTAGCCGCAGCCTTAGCAACGGTGCTTTTACCCGCACCGCCGGGTCCGTCAATCGCTACGTTTAAAACCTTCTTTTTAGCCATAGTAATCCTCCTGTTTCTTTTCATAGCAGAATACGGTAATCTGATGCTTTAATCTGAAATTACCGTCGGTTTTTTTTCGGAGCATTTCAAGATGCTCTTCCGAAAAGGCGTCTACCTCTTTTTTACTTAATGACGGCTCTATTCCCCTGCACGCAATCATACGCCCGTTCCAGCTTTCGCGTGTAAAAGGAATAAAACAGTCGAATTCAATATATCTTTTATCCGTAAAGTAATCTTCAGAAACGGAAATATCGTTTTCTTCAAGCCGTTTTCCGAAGCAGTCCCAGTCGGGATTGTATTTTTTTACAAGTTCAAGGGAATTCTTAATAATACCGTCCTCCTCGGGAAGCCACTGCATATATGCAATTATCAGCTTACCGCGGGGCTTTAAAACTCTGTAAATCTCGGGAACTGTTTTCTCCTTGTCAAAATATCTCCAGCACTGAACAGCGCTGACACAGTCAAAGCTGCTGTCATCAAACGGCAGTTTCTCGGCTGAAGAAACACAATAGGAAATATTCATCCCCTTTGAAAGTTCACGGGCCTTAATAATCTGGTTTTCTGAAATATCGGCGCCGTAAAGTTCTCCGCCGTATTTGTACATAAATCGGGGAATTACGCCCGTTCCCGTGCCTGTATCAAGGCATTTTGTCCCTTTTTCGGCAAAGCCGAGAGAGCGTAATAATTCATACATTTCCTCAGGATAAATATCGCGGAATTTTGCATAATCGTCCGACGATTTTCCCCAGTTAAATTCTTTGCCGTTGTCTATAAGTGTTTTCATATCAGTTGTTTCCTGCAACATAGCCCGTCGAAAACGCTATTTGCAGATTATATCCTCCGGTATAGGCGTCAACGTCAATGACTTCGCCTGCAAAATACAGTCCCCTGCAAAGCTTGGACTCCATTGTCTTTGGGTTGATTTCCTTACAGTTTACGCCGCCGCAGGTAATGACCGCCTCCTCAATGGGACGAAAGTCAAGCACGGTCAGTTTCATATTCTTTACGGTGTAAACAAGTCTTTGGCGTTCCTCTCTCGTAAGCTGATTGCATTTGACCGAGGGCTTTACGCCCGACAGCTTGATAACGGGATTTATTATCGCCCTGGGAAGCAGAAGTCCGAGCGAATTTGACAGAGCCTTATTGCTGTTTTCAAGCAAATCGCGCTGAAGTCTTGCGTCAAGCTTGTCCGTATCAAGCGCAGGTTTAAGGTCAATATATATCTCATATCTGCCCTTTTCCATAGCGTCCATATGAGCGCTTGCGGACAGTATCATCGGTCCCGAAACGCCGAAATGTGTAAAGAGCATTTCGCCGAAGTCATCATAAATCTGTTTACCGTTTTTTGTGTCAATAACTCTAATCGCGACATTTCTGAGCGACAGTCCCATAGCCTCGCTGCAGAAGCCCTCACGGCAGACAAGAGCCACAAGAGAAGGTCTCGGCGCAATTATGCTGTGCCCCGCCTGAACCGCAAAATCGTATCCGTCTCCCGTTGAGCCCGTTTTTGAGTACGATTTTCCGCCCGTAGCGACAATTACCCTGTCCGCAAAGAATTCTGCGCCCTCTTTGGTTTTGACTCCGAGCACTCTGCCGTCCTTTATTATAAGACTTTTAACAACGGCGTTTATAAATTTAACACCGTTTTGCTTTATAAATCTGTCAAGTGCTTTAACTATATCCGAAGCCTTATCGCTCTGCGGAAACACTCTGTTTCCCCTCTCAACCTTCAGAGGCACACCGAGACCTTCAAAAAGATTAACGGTATCCGCGGTTGAGAATTCACTGAAAGCGCTGTACAGAAACCTTCCGTTATGGGAAATATTGCGAATAAGCTCGTCGGTATCGGGCTGATTATTGGTAACGTTGCATCTGCCTTTACCCGTAATCATTACCTTGCGTCCGACTCTGTCGTTTTTGTCAATGAGCAAGACTTCATTACCGTTTTTTGCACAGAAGCCCGCTGCTATACAGCCTGCTGCACCCGCGCCGACAACTATGACCTTACTCATCGGTTAATTCCTCTTCTTTTTCGTAAACCTGATATTTATCCCAGATATTCTCGAGTTTATTGAAGTTATTGTAAACCTCGTCCTTTTTGCTCAGAGTAACGCTGACTATCAGCGCATTGATAAGACTCAGCGGAGCGACAAGCGAATCTACAACGCTCGCCATATTACTGCGCGCCGCAAGCAAATAGTCCGAATAAGGCGCCATGGGAGAATCTTCGGTATCGGTTATGGAAATAACGGTGGCGTTTCTGTCGTGAATAAAATTCAGCGCGTTGACCGTCTGTCTTGAATATCTCGGGAAACTGATAGCTATGCAGACATCTCCCTCGCCTATTCTGAACATCTGTTCAAAAAGTTCGGAAGCGCTCGAGGTATCGACAAGAACTACACCGTCAAAGACAAGATTAAGATAAAATGACAGAAAAGAAGCCAGAGCCGCGGAAGAACGCACGCCTAAAATATAAATTTTCTTTGCGTTGTTAATGGCGTTAACCGCATTTTTGAAATCATCCTTTGAGGTCATTTCGGCGGTTTCCCTTATAAGCTCTATATCCTTGGTAAGAACGCTTCTGATAACGTCATTATCGCCTATAAGATTCTCGGAAACCTCCATACGCTGAACTGCCGTCAGCTTTGACTTAATCATCTGCTGAAGCTCCTTCTGAAGCTCGGGATAGCCTTTAAAGCCGAGTTCACACGCAAAGCGAACAACGGTCGATTCGCTGACACCGACGTTTTTGCCAAGAGTCGCCGCGGTCATAAACGCCGCCTTGTCATAATTCTGCAGTATGTAAGCCGAGATTTTTTTATGTCCCTTTGAAAGCTTTACCGTATTGTTTTCAAGTTTTGATAAAAGATTGTTTTTCAAAAAATCAAGTCCTTAAAATCAGTTTTCAACTATTATATGCCAAAATGAATTTTTTTGCAAGAAATCTTGCAAAATTTATTATTCTTTTATAATTTTAAAGCTTTCTTCCGTACCGCTCGGTCTCGGGTTTTTGAGTATAATCGAGTGGATATCGGACGCCTTTGCCTCAAGAGAAAAAACTCTGTCGGCGCCAGCGCTGCCGATTTTTTCAAAATCTCTGTACGAAACGGCAACGGGCAGTCCCGACGCGCTTACAAGACTTCTGTAAACGTTTATTTTATCCTGTTTAAAGCCGAGCACCCTGACATAAGGCGCAGGAATTTTTATATCGTCATTTGTAATTCCGAAATAACTGCAAAGCACGGCACGTCTTATTCTTGAGTGAGTATATCGTTTGGTTTTAAGTATTTCAAAGAGTTCGGTGGCGTTAAGAGCAGAGCCCGCATATTTAATAACCCTGTTAAACAGTTCCTCTGTCATATATGCGGTTTTGCGGAAGTACTCCTCTTTTCTTTTGCGTAGCTCCGACATCAGAAGCAGAGAATACTTCTCATAATCGCAGTACTCTCCCGACGAAACGGCAGATGAAAGAATTTCATTTACGTTTGCAGGCACAAAAGCGGAAAAGCCGTTATTCTCCGTAATCATTTTTCTGATATTTGAAGCCGAAGTAAAGCCGTCCTTCATTTCGTCTGTATCGTGCGCGGCATTTTTCCTCTTAACGGGTATTATCTTAACATCGGGGTAATTTTTAATAACTGCCTTTGTATAGGCAACGGCAAGTATGTTATTCGGTAAGCTCAAATCAAAGTTAATTCCGAAGTCAGAAAAAGCCTTTTGACGCGCGGCAGGGAAGCTTTCGTTCTGACAAAGGTATTTTTCAACCCTCTCGCAGAACTCAGGCGAACCGAGCGTTACGGCGGCATTTATAATCGCGTCTCTGTTTCCGTCCTCTACCCCGAAAGCAATACTGTCGCAGCCGAATTCGCATAGAATTCTCACAGCATTTTCCGCAAAGCACTCCGTACTTCCCACAGCGTAGAGAAACGGGAGTTCAAGCACTGCGTCTATACCGCCCGCAAGAGCCGTGCGTGTTTTGGTCTGCTTTGTAAAAAGCGATGGCTCTGCTCTCTGAACAAAGTTTCCGCTCATAACGCAGACTACGGTATCCCCGTCTTTTCTGACGGAGTCTATAAGGTATTTATGCCCGTTGTGAAACGGGTTAAATTCGCTGACTATACCTATAACGCTCATTTTATAGCTCCCTTCCCGTGATTTTCCACTCAGCTGCAAGTTCTTCAAAGGAATATGCGGCATTTGCGGGACTTGTTGAGGGTAAAACGGTTATCTCTCTGCCTGTTTTTTCAAGGCAGTACTTATTATACAGATTCCCCGCAAGCCTGCCGTTTGCAAAAACACGCGAAACCGAACTGTTATCGAGAATAATGCCAATATCGTTTGCCGTAACATTCCGTACGGAAGCGTCCGAGGAGTTTTCAATTTCACAGCTTTTTATAACGTCCCACAGCGCAATTTTATTATTTAAAAGAAATTTCTTTTTATCTTCAATACTTAAGGGCGTATCTTCGCCGCAAATCTCCGCCATAACGCGCCAGAAACGGTTTCTCGGGTGTCCGTAATAAAAACCCTGTTCCCTTGACTTAACCGAAGGAAACGAGCCTAAAATCAGTATTTTACTGTCGCCCGAAAAGACGGGTTCAAAATTATGCACAAGCATTTCTCTCATTTTATTTTTACTCTCAATTAACAATTCAATAATATATCTTGAAAAATCTCTTTGTTAAGTATATAATATTAGCGTTAAAAATTCAATAAGCAAACTTAACAGGAGGGAATTATGAAAATTCTTGTTATCAATGCGGGCAGCTCCTCGCTCAAATATCAGCTTTTTGATATGGAGAATGAAGCAGTTCTCGCAAAAGGTATCTGCGAGCAGATAGGAAACGACAACTCAAAGTTTACTCACAAGGTACCTGCAGACGAAAATAAAAACATCAAGGAACATATCGCCATTGAGAATCACGGCGATGCAATTCAGCTTGT
Organism: Oscillospiraceae bacterium; assembly: GCA_015066635.1. Classification (GTDB taxonomy): domain Bacteria; phylum Bacillota; class Clostridia; order Oscillospirales; family Acutalibacteraceae; genus Fimenecus. Next base: position 125,983 of record SVOA01000003.1, read on the forward strand.
ACTCGATACTCTTGTAAGCGCTGAAAACGGCGTTATCTCATCAATGAGCGAAATCGGCGCCGTCGGTCACAGAGTTCTCCACGGCGGAGAGAAATTCTCGGCATCCGTACTTGTTACGAACGCAGTTAAAGAAGCGATTAAAGAGTGCTTTAAATTCGGTCCGCTTCACAACCCTGCAAATCTCAAAGGTATTGAAGCCTGCGAGCAGATTATGGACGTTCCTCAGATTGCTGTTTTCGATACAGGATTCCATCAGACAATGCCTGACTACGCATATATGTACGCACTCCCCTATGAGTTTTATGAGAAGGACGGCATCAGACGTTACGGCTTCCACGGTACTTCTCACAGATACGTTTCAAAGCGTTGCATCGAACTTCTCGGCGGCAAAGCAGAAGGCACAAAGATTGTTACCTGCCATCTCGGAAACGGCTCGTCAATTTCGGCAGTCAAGGACGGCAAATGCTTTGATACAACAATGGGACTTACTCCTCTTGAGGGAATTATAATGGGTACGCGTTGCGGCTCTATTGACCCCGCTATTGTTACTACAATAATGAAGGCTCATAACCTTTCTCCCAAGGAAATGGATGACCTTATGAATAAAAAAAGCGGTATGCTCGGTATTGCAGGCACAAGCGATAACCGTACCATCGAGTCAATGGCAAAAGAAGGAAACCCGAAAGCAAAGCTTGTTGAGTCTATGCTCTGCCACCAGCTTACAAAGTATATCGGCGGTTTTGCCGCGGCTATGGGCGGAATTGACGCTGTTGTATTTACGGGCGGTATCGGAGAAAACAACCCGCAGTACAGAACAAGAATTGCGGAAAAAATTAAGTTCCTCGGTACAGACATTGATGAGGAAAAGAATCACATCAGAGGCGAAGAAGTTGAAATCTCAACGCCCGATTCAAAACTCAAGATGTATGTAATTCCCACAAATGAGGAACTTGTTATCGCAAGAGATACTCTTGAAATCGTAAACAGCTTATAAGCAAAAAATACTGTAGGGGCGGTCTACGGTCGGTCGCCCCTGTTATTTTCAGCCCCTGCAAAAAGAACCCTCTTTTTCAAGAGGGTTCTTTTATATTGTGATTCAGCTTATGCGTTAAACATACCGTTTTGGTCCATACGCATAATTATCGAAGCTATCTGTGCTCTGACAGCCGTGCCCTTGGGAGCAACCGTGCCGTCCTGCATACCTGAGATAATGTTATTCTCAACTGCCCACGCAAGAGGCGCTTTTGCAAACTCGCTGATATTTCCCTTATCGGGGAATTTAGCAAGTTTACCGTCAACATCAGATACGGCAGGGTTCTTCATATATCTGTAAAGTATTGTTGCAACCTGCTCACGGTTAATCGGGTCGCCGACGCCGAACTTACCGTTCTGATAGCCGGCAATTATGCCTTTATCAACTGCCCATGCAACTGCTTTGCCGTAGTAGGCGTTGATGTCAACATCCTTCAGTTTGCAGGAAGTATAACCCGAAAGGTCAGCGCCTGCTATGTTGGCAAGGATAACAACGAAATCCTGACGCTGGAGAGCATTGTTCGGTCCGAAGGTACCGTTCTGATATCCGTTGATAAACTGATGCTGATTGCAGTATTTTACCGCATCATAGTACCATGTTCCGTTTGCGACATCGGGGAAACCTTTGTAATAGTCCTTTAATATCGCTTCTGCGTCAGCTTTAATTTTATCTTTGTATATCAAATAATTATAATATATATAATCTCTTGGTTCAATTTCTATATATGTACTTAAAATACGGTTACCTAAAGCGGTAAAAATAAATCCGTCAATTCTCTCTCCCTTTGATATGGGAAGTGCATAATTAACTATAGTTTTAAAGTCTTTTGTAAAGAATAATGTTCCGTCATTGGTTGTTCCCATAATATAATTAAAGACTACATTGCCGGTAGCTTCATCGCTATCATAATTGAAGGTAAATGTTTTGCATTTAAGATCCTTGATATCAATTACGGTTTCTTTGCCGTTATTTATCAGATACATATACTCTCTTTTCTTTTCGCCGAGTTTGTTAAAACAACCGTAAAGCGTACAGTTTTTAGTAAGATAGTTAACACCTGAATCTCTGTTTATCTCGCTTGATTTAACAAACGAAACGGTATCCTTGTCAAATATGTATGAATATGTCATTGTATCCAGATACTCAACGTCACTCGGATTATTTTCGCTGTTACTGTAATATTCCTTTACTGTAAGATTTGTACTCCAAACAGTCATAAAAAGACCGTTAGTTCCGCTTGCCTCTGTGTTTCTAAACCTGAAATTCAGTTCTTTTCCGTTTTGAGCATAACTACCGTAAAAGCCGCTTAAAGCTGAAGCGTCAACCTTTGTATAATTAACAAAATCTTCGGTATAATAGTAATCCGGCGGAAGTCTGTCGTAGGTCATATATGCAAGTCCTAAGTCTGACTGAATATTATTATAAACAATATATCCGTCTTCAGCAGAAGCATAGCATAACTGTGGACTGCCGATTTTTGGGATATACATATTGCATCCCATGGCAGGTACTTCAACTTCAGTAAAATTCTCAAAGTCGGTAGTATATAGAATATTGCCGCTATTTTCCTGACCTTCGGTCCAATCCCATTCATAATAAAAATAATGCTTACCGTTTATTTCGTTGATATATGTAAGCGGTTTACCAGCAAATCTATATTTATTGCCGGGTGTATAGCTGTTATCGGTTGAAACGGGTAATTCGTCTGGGTCAAAAAAGAAAAACTCGACAAAATCTTCTGTGTAAGCGTAAGCATAATTATATTTGGAGCCACTGTCAGTATCAGTATATTGAAATCGATAATAATACTTACCGTCAATTTGATATATATCATTAAGATAAATATCTGTTATTTCATAATTGTCGGGAAGATTGTTAATAACAATATTTTCTTTTGAAATGAAGTTCTCGTCATCGGTTGTGATAACATTATTAAAAACGGTAACATTATCTCCGATACGTTTTGAATTGCCGGAAGATACTGAACTATTACAAATATCCTCAGGCAACTTTTTAAACATATCATCATCAATATCGACATTGATAATATCAGCCTTAACGGCATTATTTACCGAAGCGGCTGAAGAGCTAAATGCGAGCACTGACAGGCAGGAAAGCACCATTACAAGCGCTAAAACCGCCGATAAAATTTTCTTTGACTTTTTCATATATATCCCTCCGAATTATTTATATTTCAATTTTAAAACTTACTGTTTATTTTGTCAATAAAAATAATAAACGCAGGCGACCGCCGGTCGCCCCTATAGGTTTGCAGAAATTTATTCGGTCTGCCTTTGTCGTCAGCCCCCACAAAAAAAGCTCCCTGAAAAGGGAGCTTTTCCGATTTGTTTTAAACTTTGATTTTGAGCGTTACGATTTCGAAGGGCTTGAGCGAAACGAGAATTATTCTGTCCTTTGTTCTGAGGGATTTAATATCGTTTTCGAGCAAATCGCAGAGAGTTACAGACTTAAAGTCAAAGCCCGCTTTTATCTGCGTATCGGTGCGCTTATTAAAGCTTTCATACATTCTGACAATAATTCCGTCGCCGTTTTCCGCCTTCTTAACCGTTTCTATAACAATATTCTCATCTGCAGGGGCAAGAAGCGAGAATTCATCGGCAAGTCTGCCTTTCTGCTTCTTAATTTTGAAAGCAGTCATCGGGTTATTGATGAAATACGCTTCTTTAATTGTACCTGCCTGTTTGAAATCGTCTGCATGGGGATAAAGCGAATATGTAAAGTAATGCTCGCATTTATCTGCCGTCGGGTCGGGATATGTGCCGCTCTTGAGAAGAGTAAGAGCCATAACTCCGTCATTTATTGAATGCCCGTATTTGCAGTCGTTAATAAGACTTACTCCGTAGCCGTACTCGGAAATGTCCGCGTACTTATGGGCGCACACTTCAAATTTCGCGGCATCCCAGCTTGTGTTACGGTGCGTCGGTCTCTCTACCGAACCGAACTGTATATCGTATGTCGCCTTGTCCGTATTTACATCAACGGGGAAAGCCACTTTAAGAACAATATGCGACTCCTTCCAGTCAATATAGGTATCGAAATCAATTCTTTGGATATCGTCATAGAGCCAGATTTTCTGAACTATAACGCTGTTGAGGAAAGATTTTTTTATTTCAAGTCCCGCTCTCGCTCCGTCCGAAATCTGCTTGACGGACTTAACCTTATTGACTTCCCATGACTTGTCGGTGTAGTAATTGCTTATTTCCCAGTTGTCATAATCTCTCGGCAAATCTTCATAAGCGGTTATTACGTTACCCTTTGCACCTTTTTTAAGCACATCGCGGCGGTTTCTCTTGTCATATATTCTTGTCAGACTGCCGTCCTCGTCAAACGTGAGTTTAAAGAAATCGTTCTCTATACTGCTGTCGGTTGCAGTAACTCTGTTTCTGATTACGGGCTTCGGAATAACCTTATAGCCCTTCGGCGGTATATTCTCGGCATAATATGTCTTGCCGTCAACCTTAACGGTTGAATTGCCGACAAAGGAATTCGGATTAAACACGATAATTCCGCCGTCAGTATTGACGTTATCCGCAATATTCCCGTACGCTTTGTCCGAAATCTCGTTGCCCGTAAGTTTCAGCTGCTCATACTGCTTTGAGGAAACCTCATAAACCTCCTTGATAGACGAGCCGGGTATAATATCGTGGAACTGATTTAAAAGTATGGTTTCCCAACCGTCCTGAAGATCGGCAAGAGGATATTTCTTTTTATTGAGAAGCTCATTGATAACGCTGAGAGTTTCCGCCTTTTCAAACAGGAACTCGCACTTGCGGTTATTCCTCTTGTTTTTTGCCTGAGAGGTATATGTGCCTCTGTGATATTCAAGATACAGTTCTCCCTGCCAGCGCGGAGTTTTACTGCTCTTCTCGGCTTTTTTCTTTACTCTGGCGAGGAAGTCGCCTGCAAATTCCATTTTTGCATTAGGCACAGCGGTAAGACCTTTTTTAAGCACGTTATAATACTCAAGGTCTTTTCTGACGGGTCCTCCGCCGCCGTCTCCGTAGCCGAAGGTAATAAGAACCTCATTGTTGATGTCCTTCTGCTGATAGCGGTCGAATGCGCCCTGAAGCTGAGCAGGTTCAAGCTTGGCGTTATATGTACAGCCCGTCGTAGGCTCTTTGCCTCTGATTTTGGTCTGCGCTGTCATAAAGTATGTAAAAATATCGGTTCCGTCAATACCCTTCCACCAGAAAGTGTCATAAGGCATTCTGTTTGTTTCGTTCCAGCCGATTTTTGATGTAATGAACTTATCGACGCCCGATTTACGAAGAATCTGCGGAAGCGCTGCGGAATAACCGAACACGTCGGGAAGCCACAATACCTTTGAGTCAACGCCGAATTCCTCTTTAAAGAATCTCTTGCCGTAAAGAACCTGACGCACAAGGCTCTCACCCGAGGAAATATTGCAGTCGGCTTCAACCCACATTGCGCCTTCGACTTCCCATCTGCCCTGCCTTACAAGTCTTTTGACCTCGGCATAGAGTTCGGGACATTCTTCCTTGAGGTATTTATAGAGCTGTGCCTGGCTCGACATAAACTTATATTCGGGATATTTTTTCATAAGCGCAATAACGGTTGAGAAGGTGCGCTGTACCTTTTCGCGCGTCTGCGCAAGAGTCCAGAGCCACGCCACGTCAATATGGGTGTGCCCTATGCAGATTGCGTTTACGTCCTCTGCCCTGCAGTACTTTCCGAAAAATTCCGTATCAAGATATTTTTGAGCCTCTTTTACCGACTTTTTGAATTCGGGAGAGTCTTTTACTCTCAAATCAATAAGATTTACGGCATTGATTATGTGGTTCTCTATATCGACATAATCTTTTTCTCCGGGTTTTAAATAACGTGTAATTTCAAACGGTACCCTTAAAGAATAATAAAGCTTTTTAACGGCGTCATTATATGACTTCATACTTGCGTTGAATTCAAGAGCGCCGCTTTCCTTCATACCCGAATAAGCGTATATGTAAAGCTCGTAGCTCTTTTTTGCTCTGTCAAGGAAAATCTCACGGTGGTTTATGTCAATTCCCTGTACAAGCTTGCCGTCAAGATAGACAATGAACTGCGGATTTATAGCGTCCCAGCCGTCCTCTGTCTTGTCGGTCGAAATTTCTATCTCAACATTTTTTCCTTGAAGTGAGGCAGGTATGTTCAGTTTTTTATAAAACCATGCGTGAGAGTCCTTTTTTGAGCCCCATCTGTCCTCTTGTCCGAACTCTCTGAAGGAGGAATCAATTTTTGGAAGTTTATTGTTTACCTTATATCCGCACTCCTTGAATTTAAAGCCCTCAACAGGCTTGTCATAAACAGTCATATAATCTTTTAACTGATTAAAAAAGACTTCCATTCTGTCCTCATAAAAATCTGTCATATTATTTCTCCTTCCTCATGAAAAAACATCCGAAATCAAATAAAACGAACCGCAGACAAGCACAAAATCCGCATATTCTTTTGTTCTATAATAAGCAATTTTCGGGCTGTTTTCAAGTGTTATTTTTTTAATATACTTTTTTGCGATTTCCGTCAATTTTCCGGGACTTTCCGACCTCGGGTTATCGGGTCTTGTAAAAACAACTCCGTCGCACAAAGGCAGTATATTCGCAAGATACTTTTCGCAGTCCTTGTCAGCCATCATACCGATAACCGCGGTTATCTTTTTATCAGCAAGATATTTCTCTATTACCGCTTTTAATGCGAGGGCGCACTCCTCATTATGTCCGCCGTCTATAAGAACATTTTCCTCAACGAGTTCCATCCTGCCGTGCATTACCGTTCTGCGTATGCCCCTCTGTATATTATCGGTATTAACACCCTTGATAAACCTTGCTGCCTCAATTACGCCGAGAGTATTCTCTACCTGATGTATGCCTGCAAGCGGGGTTTTATATATAGTCCCCTTGTACTCGAATTTAGTACCCTTGATGCTCTCGTCTATTATGTTGACCTTTCCGAAATCAGCCACTCGCAGTTCGGAATCTGTTCTTTCGACGCTTTCTTTTATAACCTCAAAAGCTTTTTTATTCTGAAGCGAGGTCGTAACAACCTTTGAATTCTTTTTAATAATACCGCATTTCTCGTACGCTATCTCTTCTACCGTATTGCCGAGTATATTTATGTGGTCAAGCGCTACGGAAGTTATCACGCATACCTCTGCCGACGGTATGGCGTTTGTGCTGTCAAGCCGACCGCCGAGCCCAACCTCAAGCACAACATAGTCGCAGTTTTTTTCTTTATAATAAAGAAGTGCAAGCGCGGTTATAAACTCAAATTCGGTTACCTCAAAGCCTTTTTTTTCAATATTCTCCGCCGCCTTTTTTACCCTCTCGGTATAAGCGCACAAGTCTGCGTGAGAAATATTCTCGGAGTCGATTTTTATTCTCTCGCAGAAATCAAACACATACGGCGAGGTAAAAAGTCCCGTCCTGTAACCCGAATCAGTCAGAATTTCGCTAAGCATGGTTGAGGTAGTTCCCTTGCCGTTTGTTCCGGCAATATGCAGAAACTTCATACAGTTTTGCGGGTTACCGAGCTCCGACAGTAATGCGTTAATTCTCTCAAGACCGGGCTTTATCCCGAATTTCAGCAGAGAGTGTATATATTCAAGCGCTTCATTGTATTCCATAAAATCATCACCTTCGGTTATTGTAACACAAAAGTCTGTAATGTTGAATATTATTTTAATTTTTTCTTTTCTACTTTACAAAATATTTCATTATGATAAAATAATTATATAATTTTTATTTTCGGGTGATGTTATGGATTATAAACCTTTTAAAGGCGTCAGAAAGCTCGGCTACTGCTCGGGAATACTTACCGAGTCTCTGCTTTACAATATGTTTTATACATATTATATGGTCTTTCTTA
>SVOA01000034.1 GCA_015066635.1 Oscillospiraceae bacterium
AATGCTTTTTCAGCTTATAACTTTACCCGTTGAGTTTAATGCGAACAGAAGGGCAATAGCCGTAATCGAGCAGCAGAATATGCTTGTTAACGACGAGGTTTCGGGAGCAAAAAAAGTACTCAAAGCGGCGGCTATGACTTATGTAGCTTCGTTTGCAGTTACTGCCGCCAACCTTTTAAGACTTCTCATGCTCAGAAAAAGACGTTAAATATGAACGACAGACAGACGGCATTTAAAATTCTAAATAAAATCGAAAAAAGCAAGGCGTATTCCAACCTTGCGCTTGATTCATATTTGCAGAACGGCAGAGAGAATATTTATTCCTCTGCCTTTGTCTCATATCTGGTTTACGGAGTTACGGAACGACTTATTACGCTCGACTATGTTATTTCGCTGTATCTCACAAAGCCCGTAAAGAAGCTTAAACCCGAGGTGCTTACGGCTTTGAGACTCGGTTGTTTTCAGCTTTTGTTTGCAGACAGCGTACCTGATTCTGCGGCGGTTAACGAGAGCGTCAAGCTTGTAAAGAATAACGGCTGTGCATTTGCTTCGGGTCTTGTGAATTCCGTACTCAGAAAGATTGCGCAAAACGGTATTACTTATCCGCAAACGGATGACGGAATTTTTGATATGAGTATCCGATATTCCTGCCCCGACAGTCTTGTGCGCAGGTTTGTCGGCGACTACGGTAAGGATGATACGGAGGAGTTTTTAAAGCATTCGCTTCTAAAACCAAAGATATGCGCGAGGGTTAATACCTTAAAGACGGATACGGCTTCTCTTATAAGCAGACTGTCGGAAAAAGGCGTTAGTGCCGTAAGCTCGGACATTGTACCCGACCATATAGTTTTTGACGGCTTTACGGGAATTGAAAACTCCGCGGAATTTAACGAAGGTCTGTTTCATATTCAGGACTTGTCAAGTGCAGTATGTGTTCACTCTCTTGAATTAAAGGAGGGAATGACGCTTGTTGACGCCTGTTCGGCACCGGGAGGCAAAAGCTTTACTGCCGCCGAGATTATGAATAATAAAGGCATTATATATTCTTTTGACATTTATGAAAGCAGGGTTGGGCTTATTAAAGAAGGCGCAGACCGTCTCGGAATTGATATTATCAAAGCGTCGGTTTGCGATGCTTCAAAGGTAAATGAAGAACTAATCGGCAAGGCCGACAGAGTTCTCTGTGATGTTCCCTGCTCGTGTCTCGGCACTATCGGAAGGAAGCCGGAAATCAAGTATAAAGATTTCGGTTTCGTTGACAAATTAAGCCAATTACAGTATAATATTCTATCGAGTTGTGCTGAGTATCCTAAGCAGGACGGCTTGCTTGTATATTCAACCTGCTCGCTGTCAAAAGCTGAAAATGAAAACGTCTGCGACAGATTTCTTGATAATAATAAAAACTACGTTAAAGTCGGGGAATACAGAACCCTTATGCCGCATAAGGACGGCACGGACGGTTTTTTTACGGCTAAATTCAGGAGAAAATAAATTTGAGTAAAATTGATATTCGTTCGCTTGACTTTGAAGAATTAAATGAAAAACTCTCAGGACTGTCTTTGCCTAAATACAGGACAGGGCAGATTTATTCCTGGCTTTACGAAAAAGGCGTATCTTCGTTTGATGATATGACTAATCTCTCAAAGGACCTCAGGGAAAAACTCACAGAGGTTTTTGAGATTAAAAACTGCAGAATTGATACAAAGCAGGTTTCAAAGCTTGACGGTACGGTCAAATATCTTTTTGAACTCTCCGAGGGCGAGTACGTCGAGTGCGTTGTAATGAAATACAAATACGGTTACTCTATTTGCATTTCCACGCAGCTCGGCTGTAAAATGGGATGTAAATTCTGCGCCTCGGCTATCGGCGGCTTTAAAAGAAATCTTACGCCGAGCGAAATGCTCTCCGAGATTTACACAGCCTCGGCTGATATGGGCGTAAAAATCTCTCATATAGTTCTGATGGGTACGGGAGAGCCGCTTGATAACTACGATAATGTTTTGAAATTTCTTTCGCTTGTTACAGATGAAAAAGGTCTGAATATCAGTATGAGACATATTTCTCTGTCAACCTGCGGCGTTGTACCGAGGATATATGAGCTTGCAGATAAAAAACTCGGACTTACGCTTTCCGTTTCCCTGCACGCACCGAATGACGTAATAAGGTCTCAGACTATGCCGGTTAACGATAGATGGGGTATTGATGAGCTTATAAGGGCGTGCAAGTATTATACGCAAGTTACTTCAAGGCGCATTTCATTTGAGTATGCAATGATAGACGGCTTCAATGACAGCAGTGGAAATGCTGAGGAACTTGCAAGTCTTTTGTCCGGAATGCTTTGTCATATAAATTTAATTCCCGTCAATAATGTCAGGGAGAATAATTATTCAAAAAGTAAAGAAAAAAGCATAAAAAACTTTATAAATATACTTGAAAAGCACGGACTGACCGTTACCGTCAGACGTACACTCGGAAGCGATATTGACGCTTCCTGCGGTCAGTTAAGAGCAAAAAAGCTTTAAAACGGAGGTGATTATTCTTGCGAATAGTTTCAAAAACCGATATCGGTAAAAAGCGAAACTCAAATCAGGACTCCTACCTTACAGGCGAATTGCCCGGCGGAGTAACCTGGGCTGTTGTTTGCGACGGTATGGGCGGAGCTGCGGGAGGAAATGTAGCGTCCTCAAATGCAGTACAGATTATTTCCAACAGAATAAGCACAAATTACAGAGATGGTATGAGTCCGCTCTCAATAAAGAATATGCTTATATCGGCCATTACTGCCGCAAATATTACGGTTTACGATATGAGCAGGGCAAACGATGAACTTGACGGAATGGGAACTACAGTTGTTTGTGCGCTTGTCTGCGATGAGGTTGCATATATTGCTCATGCGGGCGACAGCAGAGCGTACGCTATAAGCAATAACAATGTTTATCAGCTAACGAGAGACCACTCCGTAGTTCAGGAAATGGTCGAGATGGGAACGATTACCGCCGACCAGGCAAAAAAACATCCGCGCAGGAATATAATTACAAGGGCGCTCGGAGTTGAGCCCGAGCTAAAAATAGATTACTGCGAGTATGATTTCGGCGAGAACGATATTCTTCTTCTTTGCACCGACGGACTTACAAACTTCGTGGATGATAAAGAACTTATGAATATTATAGAAAACAATACCTATTACGAAATAGCCGATAAGCTTGTAGAGTCGGCTAACAGTAACGGCGGTGGAGACAACATAACCGTTGTTGCCATTGCCAACTGAATATGAGTATAAGGAGATTTATATATGGAAAACTATTGCGGTAAAAGGCTTGACGGCCGATATGAAATAAGAGAGATAATCGGTGTCGGCGGTATGGCTGTTGTTTATAAGGCATACGATAATATTGACGACCGTATTGTCGCTGTAAAAATTCTTAAAGAGGAGCTCCTTACAAGCGAAGAGTCAAGACGCCGTTTCAAAAATGAGTCAAAGGCTATTGCCGTGCTCTCGCATCCCAATATTGTCAGGGTTTATGACGTTAGCTTCGGCGACCGTATTCAGTATATTGTTATGGAATATGTTGAGGGAATTACCCTCAAGGAATATATTGAGCAGCAGGGCGCTGTTAACTGGAAGGAAGCAGTACATTTCGTAAGTCAGATATTGCTTGCCCTTCAGCACGCGCACGACAAGGGCATTATCCACCGCGACATCAAGCCGCAGAATATTATGCTCCTTCAGGACGGCTCCATTAAGGTTGCAGATTTCGGTATTGCAAGATTTTCGAGAACCGATTCAAGAACCATGACCGAGGACGCTATCGGCTCCGTTCATTATATCAGTCCCGAGCAGGCAAGGGGAGAGATTACCGATAACAGATCCGACCTCTATTCAGTAGGCGTTGCAATGTATGAAATGCTTACGGGTCAGCTTCCTTTCCAGGCAGAAAATGCCGTTTCCATCGCTATTATGCAGCTTCAGCAGGAAGCAAAACCTCCAAGAGAGATAAATCCGCAGATTCCTCTCGGACTTGAGCAGATTACAATGAGAGCCATGCAGAAGAATCCCAATAACAGATATCATTCTGCGGCTGAAATGATGCTCGACCTTGACGAATTCAAGCGTAATCCGTCTATAAAGTTTAATTATAATTACTTTGTTGACGAGGAGCCCACAAAGTATGTTAATAACAAGGATAACGGAAATTCTGTAAGCACTGTAAAGGATGAAACTCCCGCGGCGGCTGTTACGGATGAGGAAGAACCCAAAAAAGCAGTTCCCGCACTTGTCGGTATTCTTGCAGGTGTGGTAGTTATTATTGCGATACTTGCAGGTATTCTTCTGTTTAATAAATCTCACAGTATAAAGGTACCGAATTTTGTCGGTATGAATTATACCGAGGATATTAAGGACAATTCCATCTATACAGATAATTTTGACTTTGAAACAGAGCTTGTTTCTACTGCAAATTCGGAAGCAGGCACCGTTCTCGGTCAGGACCCCGACGCCGAAACAAAGGTTAAGAAGGGCAGTACGATAACCCTTAAAATCGCGTCAAACGACGATAATATCCTTATTTCGGGCATCAAGGGACTCAGCGGCGAGCAGGCAAAGTCCAGACTTGAGCTTGCGGGCTTTGAAGTTAATATTATTGAAACCTACGATAAGAACACATCTGCGGGCATAGTTTTTGATTCAAACCCTGCAGAGAATTCATACGCAAAGAAGGGCTCGGTTGTTACAATTTATGTATCAACTGACGAGAATCCCGATGTTGTCAAGGTTCCCGACGTTATTCATCTTAACGAGAGCGGAGCCACAAAGTTCCTTAATCAGGACGGCTTTAAGGTAGTTTCCGAGAGCCGCGACAGCGAGGAACCTGCAGGTACGGTTATCGAACAGTCGCCTAAGGCAAACACAGAGGTTGCAAAGGGTTCGCAGGTAACAATTTATATCAGCACGGGTACTCCTGCAGAGAGCAAGGGTACAATCAACATTACTTTGCCTAATGCCATAGCTTCCAAGGAAGGTGTTATGCAGCTTGAAATTGAAGGCGAGGAGCCCAAGACCGAAGCAGTTACTCTTGACGGTAAAATCAAGACGGTTGAGGTTACGGGTAAGGGTACAAAAAGCTTTAAGATATCGCTTAATGGTCAGACGTATATGACGGGTAAAGTTGACTTTACCAAAAACCCTGCAAACGTAACCAATGTCGAGTACAGAAATTACGTCGAAAAGGCAGCGGTACCCAATGTCGTCGGCAAGAGCGTTACCGATGCGATTTCAACGCTTAATAATGCAGGATTTACAAATATAGACGTCTTTGACAGCAACAATAACCCTGCGTCAAGCGGAACTGTTGTTTCACAGACGCCTGCAAGCGACAATAACACTTACTCGATTAAAGAGCAGAAGGTTACGCTTAATGTCGAATAATATGGAAAAAATTCAGGGAAAAATAATAAAAGGAATTGGCGGTTTCTACTATGTTGAAACCGCCAATGCGGTATATGAGTGCAAAGCGAGAGGCAGTTTCAGAAAGGACAAAATTACTCCGCTTGTCAATGATAATGTCGTCATTTCCGTAAATGAAAATGCCGAAAATACCGTTGACGAGATTCTGCCGAGAAAAAACAGTCTTGCACGGCCGCCCGTCGCAAACATAGATAATCTTATTATTGTTGTTTCTACTGTTGAGCCCAAACCGTCAACCTTTGTAATCGACAAGCTTACTGCGGTTGCTGAATTTAACGGTATTGAACCTGTAATTGTAATTACGAAATCAGACCTGTCAGAGGCGGACGCCTTATATGAGATTTACTCAAAGGCAGGATTTAAAACATATATTGTTTCAAACGAAGATAAGAAGGGCATTGACGGGGTGAGAAAAATTCTTGCAGGCAAGACAAACGTTTTTACGGGTAATTCGGGAGTCGGCAAGACCTCCCTTATCAATAACCTTGATCCTTCACTTTCTCTGAAAACGGCTGAAATCAGTAAAAAACTCGGCAGGGGAAGGCACACAACCCGACAGGCAGAGGTCTTTAATATCTGCGACGGCTATATTATCGACACACCCGGTTTTTCGTCAATAGATATTGACAGAAGCAATATTATTATGAAGGATGAGCTTTGTCATTGTTTCCGCGATTTTGCCGATTTTACGGATAAATGCAAATTCACAAGCTGTTCGCATACCTGCGAAAAGGGCTGCGCCGTTGTTAAGGCTGTTGAGGACGGTGTAATTTCAAAATCAAGACATGCAAGCTATGTTCAGCTTTATAATGATGTAAAGGATATAAATGAATGGAACTTGTAGAGAAAAAACGATGCGTTATAGTCGCCGCAGGCGTTACCGAGAGCGAGGATATTCTCAAGCAGAATATCTATTACGATGATTTTGTAATCGCCGCAGACGCGGGCTATACTAAGCTTAAAAAAACCGGAATTGAGCCTGACCTTATAGTAGGCGATTTTGACTCCTCGGACACGCCCGAGAACGATACGGAAACTATTGTTCTGAGCCCTATAAAAGACTGTACCGATACGGAATACGCTCTCGGCGAAGCACAGAAAAGAGGCTTTGACGAAATCCTTGTTTTAGGCGCTCTGGGCGGAAGAATTGACCACAGTATAGCGAATATTATACTTACGGCAAGATTTAAACAAAACGGCATATCCGTTACCCTTGCCGACGAGCATCACAGAATTTATGCTCTTTGCGACGAAACAAAAACCTTTGTCAAAAGCGACAGATATATTTCCGTTTATGCTTTTGCCGAGCCGTGCGAAGTATGCTTTGAGGGCTTTTATTACGGCAACGGCACGGTTAAACTAAGCCCGTTTGATACTGTAGGTACAAGCAACGAAATAACAGACCAAACTGCTAAATTAACCGTCAGCAAAGGCATAGCTGTAATTATAGAGAGTTCAATTAAATAGGCATTAACCTTTTTCCGTGCTTCCGAATATAGTGTATTAGCATGGAAAGGCGGTGTTGAAATGGGAAGAAGAAGGAGCAAATCAAAGCTCGGCTTGATTTTTGCGGTGCTCGGAACAGGTCTTGTTCTGGCGCTTACAGTTCCTGCAAAATATTTAGTCGTCATTATTGCTTTTGCATTGATTATTTCGGGCGTCGCCTTATGCAAATCATAATTCGGAGGTATTGCAATGAAGATAATTGTCTGGAAAAGTCCTAAATTTATTTCGGGTATTCTTATTAGAATATTCGGCTTTAAAAAGGACGGAAGTACCGTATAGAGGTACTTGACAGAAGGTGTATCATATAATAAGCAATTTATGTTAGTAAAGGAATAATAAAATGAAAGAATTTGAAAAATCACATAAGCTTGACAATGTCTGTTACGATATCAGAGGTCCCATTATGGATGAGGCAAACCGTATGATAGAAAACGGCATTGATATACTTAAACTGAATATCGGAAATCCCGCGCCGTTTAATTTTACGGCGCCCGATGAAATTATAGTTGATATGATTTATAATCTTCGCAATTCCGAGGGCTATTCCGATTCCAAGGGTATATTCTCGGCAAGAAAAGCCATAATGCAGTACTGCCAGATTAAAAAGATACCGAATGTCGGAATTAACGATATTTATACGGGTAACGGCGTCAGCGAGCTTATCACGATGTCTATGCAGGGTCTTCTCGATAACGGGGATGAGATTCTTATACCGTCTCCCGATTATCCGCTCTGGACGGCAGCAGTAACCCTTGCGGGCGGAAATGCAGTTCATTATATCTGTGATGAAAGCAACGAATGGAACCCCGATATAGAAGATATTAAAAAGAAGATTACCGAGAGAACAAAGGGAATAGTTATAATAAACCCGAATAATCCGACAGGCGCACTGTATTCAGAGGAAATATTAAAGGAAATTGCCGAAATCGCCCGTCAAAACGGAATTATAATTTTTGCTGATGAAATTTACGACAGACTTGTGATGGACGGTCTTAAGCATGTTTCTATTGCTTCTCTTGCGCCCGACATTCCCTGCGTAACCTTTAACGGCCTTTCAAAGAGCCACAGAGTAGCAGGCTTCAGAAGCGGCTGGATGGTTATAAGCGGAGACAAGTCGAGAATTAAAGGCTACATTGAGGGTCTTAATCTGCTCTCTACAATGCGACTTTGCTCAAATGTTCCGTCTCAGCAGATAATTCAGACTGCTTTGGGCGGTTATCAGAGTGTTGATGAGCTGCTTGTTCCGGGGGGAAGAATATACGAGCAGAGAGAATTTATTTATAATGCGCTCAATGAAATTGACGGAGTTTCATGCGTCAAACCCAAAGCGGCATTTTATATCTTCCCGAAATTTGATAAAAAGAAATTTAATCTTAAGGATGATGAACGTTTAGCGCTTGAGCTGCTTCGCCAAAAGAAGATTCTTGTAACTCAGGGAACGGGCTTTAATTATCCCGAACCCGACCATATCAGAATTGTTTATCTGCCCGACATAAAGAAGCTGAAAATGGCAACAGATGCTATTGCAGACTTTTTGGACGGATATTCACAGTCCTGAAATTACTCCCATATTTTTATGGGAGTTGTTTTGCTGATTACTATGAAAGGAGGTCTGTTAAATGATAGGGCTTAATATGGGTATAGATTTCGGTTCATCCTCGACAATTATTGCTGCTGAGGGCAAGGGAATTGTGCTTGACGAACCCTCGGTTATTGCTGTTGATAAAGAAACGGGATACCCTGTTGCATACGGCAATGACGCATATACCGTCCTCGGCAGAACCGATGACAGAATTGAAGTTGTAAGACCCATAGTCAACGGTGTCATTTCCGATTTTTCCATGGCGGAAAAGCTGCTTCGCTTTTATATACAGAAAATCTGCGGAAATATGGTTTTTAAGCCAAATGTTATTATTACCGTACCAAGCGGCTCTACAAACCTTGACAGACGAACCTTTCTTGATGTTGTAACCTCCTCGGGCGCAGGTAAGGTGTGCCTTATCGAGGAGTCGCTTGCCTCAGCTATCGGCGCAGGCATCAGCGAGAAATCGCTTTCGGGCAGGATGCTTATAAATATGGGCGGCGGTTCAATTGACGTTTCCGTTATTACAATGGGAAGCATTGCCGTTGCCGATACGCTTAAAATCGGCGGTCTTACACTTGATAACGCTATTTCCGATTATCTCAGACGGACGAGGGATATTCTCATAGGACCTCTGACCGCGGAAAGACTGAAAATCTGTCTTGGCAGTGCAATTCGGCGTAAAGAGGAGATAGCGCTGCTTGCCTCGGGAAAGAGCGGACTTGACAATATGCCTATAACTTTTGAGATTACTTCCAACGAGATTTTTGACTGCATCAGCGAGTATGTTGAGAATATGATAGACGGTATCAAGAGCGTAATTGAGAAAACACCTCCCGAGCTTATCGGAGACATTTCAGATAACGGAATTATTCTTACGGGCGGTACTTCCTTGCTTTTCGGTATGAATAAGCTTATAGAAATGATTACGGGTATCAGAACGGAAATCACTAAGGACCCGTTATATAACACTGTTAACGGCGTTCTTGACATAACAAAGGATTTAGACCTTCTGCAGGAAGGATATAATTTCCAGACAATACATCAATTAAATTAAAAGCCGACTGTTCTTCTGAACAGACGGCTTTATTATTTATAGTTCTATGTCTATGGCATATTTATTAAGCCAATAGTTAATTTGCAGTATGTATGCAATAGTTTGCGGCGTAGTCATAAGCTGACCGTAAAAATTCTGCGGAATATCGTTGTAAAGGAGCTTTATAAGCTCTTTTCTTTTTATGAATTTGAAAATGGGAGCCGAGCTGTCGTCCGCTAAATCGGCAAGCGCATTTCTGACAAGATAGAGATATTCGGGGTTATGTGTCTTGGGATACGGACTCTTTTTGCGCCAGAGTACATTGTCGGGCAGCATATCTTGGAAAGCTTCCCTTAAAAGTCCCTTTTCAAATCCGTGCAGGTCCTTATACTCCCATTTGACATTATATAGATACTCGACAATTTTATAGTCGCAGAAGGGTACGCGTACATCAAGCGAACATTGACCGCTCATTCTGTCGGTACGGTCAACAAGAGTCATCATAAACCAGTCAAGATTAAGCTGCATAAGTTCCTTTTTTCTTGCGTCGGGGTCGTTGTCAAGTTTAGACGCTCTGCTTACGGTGTTAGCATATTTGGAATAAACATATTCCTGACAGTCAAAATCTTCTGTGAGTTCGTCATACATCAGCTGCTTGCGAAATTCTGTCGAGTGAGCCCACGGAAAACCGTCATAGTTAAAAAGCTTCGGGTCTCTGTACCACGGGTAACCGCCGAAAATTTCATCCGAGCATTCTCCCGACAGAGCCGTGTCATATTGCTCTCTGATTTTTTTGCAGAAAAGCAGGAGAGAGGAGTCGATATCTGCCATACCGGGCAAATCTCTCGCGTCTACTGCGTCATAAACCGCGTCAAGCAATTCTTTGTTTGAAAGCTCAATTACTTCGTTATCAACGCCTAAATATTCCGCCGTGCTTTTAATGAAGTCGGAGTCGCTTGCAGGCTGAAAACGGTTTTTTGTAAAATATTTGTCGTTGTCTTTGTATGAAACGGAAAAGGTTTTCAGCTTTTTACCGTTTTCATGATATACCTTTGATACGACAGAAGTAATAATGCTTGAATCAAGACCTCCCGAGAGCATAGTGCAGACCTCAGTGTTCTCAATGCTGTTCATAATCGAGCCTTCGACAAGGGCGCGTACTTTTTTTACGGTTTCCCTGACGGAATCGGTGTGCCTGAGAACGGGTATGCTCCAGTACCGTTCTGTTTTTAAGCCCTCTTTTGTGTACGTTCCGCAGTATGCGGGCGGCAATTCGTTTATGCCCTTGAAAACTCCGTAGCCGAGAGTTCTGCCCGGACCGATAAGCATAATTTCCATAACTGAATTAAAATCAATTACGGCTTTGTAATCGCATAGTGAAAAAATTCCTTTGATTTCGGATGCAAATACAAAGTTTCCGTTTGCCGTTGTATAAAAAAACGGTCTTACGCCGAGTCTGTCGCGTGCAAAGAACATTGTTTCACGGTTTACGTCCCAAATTGCAAAGGCAAATACTCCGTTTATATAATCAAGCATATCCTTACCGAAAACCGAGTAAAGCAGAATAAGATATTCATAATCTTTGTCGCTTTCGGGTTTAATTCCATGCTCTGAGAGAGTGCATCTGATTTCATCTTTGTTGCTGAGTTTTCCGTCGTATGTAATAATATATTTGTTTTCGTTTATTCTGAGTGAATAGGGAAGCAGAATTCCGCCGTCGCTTTTATCCGAGGAATTCTGAATAATGCTGACGGTATTGTTAAGATAATTTGCCTGAAATTCTTTGCCCCTATGAATCAGGGCTTTTTTCATCTCTTCATACTGCTCGTTTTTAACCTGCAATGCCTGGTTAAATGAAACTTCTCCTGCAATAGCGCTCATATAAACACCTCTTGAATATTTTTGCTAATATATATGCAGGGATGCAGGGGAATTATAATAAAAAAATAACACGGTACGAAATGTACCGTGTTATTTTTTGGCGGAGAGCAAGGGACCCGCACTCCGTGCGGGCATACGTCTGCTTCGCAGACCTGCGTGATTGTATGTCCCTTTTGCTTGACGCAAAAGATGGACTAAGTTCGAATCCCTTGCTTATTTTTTAACAAAAAAGAAGCACAGTACGAAAGCACTGTACTTCTTTAATGGCGGAGAGCAAGGGACCCGCACTCCGTGCGGGCATACGTCTGCTTCGCAGACCTGCGTGATTGTATGTCCCTTTTGCTGACGCAAAAGACGGACTAAGTTCGAATCCCTTGCTTAATTCTTAACAAAAAAGAAGCACAGTACGAAAGCACTGTACTTCTTTAATGGCGGAGAGCAAGGGATTCGAACCCTCGAAACCGTTTTAGCAGTTTACACGATTTCCAATCGTGCTCCTTCGACCAGCTCGGACAACTCTCCGTGTGTCTTTGCCATTATAAATGAAATTATTAAAAAAATCAAGACTTAATTGCATTATGTTTTTATTTATGATAAAATATTTTAAATATATATACGGAGCGCTTATGATTAAGAGAATTTCGGCAGCAATACTTTGCTTAATTTTAATAATTACGGCTTTCAGCGGTTGTCTGGGTAACAAAAAGACGGGCGCTTCCTTTTCTATGCCCATTACCGACGAACCGACGAGCCTTGACCCTCAGATAGCTGACTCAAACAGCGAAAAAATGATTGTTCTTAACTGCTTTGAGGGACTTGTTCGTATTAACTCTCACGGAGAAATCGAAAACGGCGTTGCCGAGGAATATTATGTTTCCGACGACGGTCTTACTTATACGTTTAAACTCAGGGATAACGCTCATTGGGCGCTTTTTTCGGGGCATAAATCGGTTATAGGCGAAAACTATAAGGACACATTTGATATAAATGTCTATGCAGAAGATTTTGAGTTTGCGTTTCAGAGAGTCTTTGACGAGCATATTTCCTCTCCCTATACAGAATTTTTTTCGTGTATAGACAGCTTTTCCGCTCCCGACAGGCATACTTTCATAATAAACCTGAAATACGCTTACGACGGTTTTTTGCGGCTTCTGACGCTTCCGGGTGCAATGCCCTGCGATAAAGAATTCTATGAGCTTACCGGCGGCAAGTACGGTCTGGACGCAAAGTATATGCTCTGTAACGGCGCTTTCAATGCGTCAAAATGGACAGAGGGTACGTCCATAAGGATAGTAAAAAACGACGACTATAATGGCGTCAATACGATAAATCCCGCTTCCGTAACCTTCTATATCAATTCATCGGACGATATGGTTTTTGAAAAAATGCTTGCCAAAACCTATGACGCGGCGTTTATAAACCACGACAATTACAAAAAGCTTGAAACGTCCAATGCAGATGACTACGACAGCACGGAAATTCTGGATACGGTTTATACATTTGTCTTTAATCAGGCAAATAAATATCTTGAAAATAAAAATATCAGACTTGCGATTACGCATTGTCTTAATCTTGAGAATATTTCAGAATCGGCAGGCGGATTAAAGCCCGCAAAGGGTATAGTACCCGAATTCTGCAAGATAGGGGATACGCTTTACAGAGATATAAATCAGGGCTATTCTACCGAATACAACGAAGCGCTTGCAAGAGAACTTTTTGAGCAGGGACTTCTTGAAATAGGTGCGTCCTCGGTTGAGGTCGAAATTAAATGCACCGAGGAATACGAGAACTCGTTAAAGCAGGTTATACAGACTCTGCAGAAGATACTCGGCGTCAAGTTTGTCGTAAGCGTTAATGTTATGTCGGCGTCCGAGCTGACGGCGGCTGTCTCCGACGGTAACTATTCGGTTGTATTTTATCCGTTTACCGCATCAAGTGACAGCGCCGATGACTTTCTTGTTTCTTTGAGCCGCAGAAATCTTTTTGGCTATAATTCCGAGGATTTTAATGCCGCCATTGAGCAGATTAAGGTGTCAAAGGGAAACAACGCGGAGCTTATAAACAGCTGTATTGCGGCTGAAAACGTGCTTTACAACGACGCTGTTGTAATTCCCGTTCTTTTCGGAAACAGCTATTTTATCACAAATAAAAAGACAGAGGGGATATATTTCTATTCGTCGCCGAGTAATGTTGTGTTTATGCAGGCGCTGAAAAAATAAAACTATGACTAAAGAGAGAAAAATTAAAATTGCCCTTTGCTGGTGCTTTGTTGCCGTGTGTATGATAATAATATTTTATTATTCGTCTCAGGTGGCTTCTGTTTCAAGCGAAACGAGTGAGGGCTGGATTACAAGAATTTTAAAAACGTTCGGCATAAATCTGTCAACGCATTTTATCAGGAAAACTGCTCATGCGCTTGAATTTTTCGGACTTTGCTTTGCGTTTAATCTTGCGTATCGCTTTACTTTCGGATATTTCTGTCCGCTGATTTCCTTTTTATCGACAATGTTTTATGCGTCAACAGATGAAATTCATCAGCTTTTTGTTGAGGGAAGGGCGTGCAGGGCTTATGACCTTTTTGTTGACGGATGCGGTGCCGCGGTA
>SVOA01000035.1 GCA_015066635.1 Oscillospiraceae bacterium
GTTTTGGAGGTCATTGTTCTTTTGTGGCTTATAGGCGTTAAAATCGTTCTTGTCCACGGAGGCGGTCCCGAAATCAGTGAGCTTATGGACAAACTCGGCAAGAAATCGGAATTTATAAACGGACTGCGCGTTACGGATGAAGAAACCGTTGATATAGTTCAGATGGTGCTTGCAGGTAAGGTCAACAAAACGCTTGTTAATATGCTTGAAATGAAGGGAGGAAAGGCAATAGGTCTTTCGGGTATGGACGGCAGACTTATTGAAGCGCAGGTTAAGGACGAAAAACTCGGTTATGTCGGAGAGATTACAAAAATTCATATCAAACCCGTAACCGATTTGCTTGAAAAAGGTTATATTCCCGTTGTCTCAACTCTCGGTTGTGACAAAAAGGGAAACATCTATAACATAAACGGGGACACGGCAGCGTCATATATAGCCGGCGCTCTCGGAGCTGAAAGACTTATTATGATGACAGATATTGCAGGTATTCTCAGCGATAAGGACGACCCCTCGACGATTATTCCCGAAATATCTATAATCGACGCCGAGAAGCTTTATGAAGAAGGTATTGTTTCAGGCGGTATGATACCAAAGGTTGAGTGCTGTGTCGAGGCAATTCAGAGAGGTGTCGGAAATGCAATAATAATGGACGGCAGAGTGCCGCACTCAATACTTATGGAATTGCTTACAAATGAGGGCGCAGGCACTATGGTTACGGGAGTTAAAAATGAACACGCTGAATAAAGATAAAGAATACATAATCGGGACATATAACCGTTTTCCTATAGAGATAGAAAAGGGAAATGGCTCTGTTGTCTTTGATACTTCGGGAAAAGAATATATAGATATGACATCGGGCATAGGCGTAACCTCTTTCGGAATTGCCGACAGCGAGTGGAAGAAGGCGGTTGAGGAGCAGGCAGGAAAATTACAGCATATGTCAAATCTTTTCTATACAAAGCCATGTGCAGACCTTGCGGAAATGCTCTGCAATAAGACAGGTATGAAAAAGGTCTTTTTTTCAAACTCAGGCGCTGAGGCAAACGAGTGTGCAATTAAAGCGGCAAGAAAATACGCCGCAGAAAAGCACGGAAACGGATGCTTTACCATTGTTACCCTGCGTAACAGCTTCCACGGCAGAACGCTGACTACGCTTGCCGCAACGGGACAGGAACATTATCATGAACTGTTTAAACCTTTGACAGAGGGCTTTTGCCATATAGATGCGGGCGATATAAATTCACTTAAAGAACTGATTAAGTCGGGCAAAATTGCCGCTGTTATGCTTGAGTGTATTCAGGGAGAGGGAGGAGTAATTCCTCTTGATAAGAGTTTTGTGCAAGATGTGCGCCAATTAACGGAGGATAACGGTATTCTCCTTATTGTTGATGAGGTGCAGACGGGCAACGGCAGAACGGGAGAGCTTTATTCGTATATGAATTATGGCATTAAGCCCGATATTGTAACTACCGCAAAGGGACTTGCAGGCGGACTTCCCATAGGCGCCGTGCTTTTCGGAGAAAAGACAGAGAATGTTTTTGCATACGGCGACCACGGTTCGACCTTCGGAGGCAATCCCGTAAGCTGTGCGGCGGGCATAAGCGTAATTTCGCGTATTAACAAAGAACTTCTTGATGAAGTAAAATCCAAAGGACAGTTTATTTTTAAAGAGTTTGAAAACGCCGAGGGCGTTGAGGACGTCAGCGGTATGGGCCTTATGGTCGGTATTAAAACCGTAAAGCCCGTTAAGGAAGTTCTCGCAAAATGTATGGAGAACGGAGTTTTGTGTTTAAGCGCAAAAGACAGATTAAGACTTCTGCCCGCTTTGAATATCCCGTTTGATATACTCAAAAAGGCAACAGACATTATTAAGGACGCATGTAAATAATATAAATGAGGTTTTATTATGAATTTAAAGGGAAAAAGCTTTTTAAAACTGCTTGATTTTACACCTGAGGAAATAACATATCTTATTGACCTTGCGGCAGATTTTAAAGAAAAGAAAAAGGCAGGCATTCCCCACAGACTGTGCGAGGGTAAAAGCATTGCGCTTTTGTTTGAAAAATCAAGCACGCGTACCCGTTGCGCATTTGAGGTTGCGGCAGCAGACCTCGGAATATATCCCGTATATCTCGACCCTAAAAGCTCTCAGATGGGTAAAAAGGAGAGTATTGCCGACACGGCAAGGGTACTCGGCAGAATGTTTGACGGAATAGAGTACAGAGGCTTCGGGCAGGAAACTGTTGAAAAGCTCGCCGAGTATTCGGGCGTGCCCGTATGGAACGGACTTACAAATGAATTTCATCCCACTCAGATACTTGCAGATTTTCTGACTGTTCGCGAGCACTTTGGCAGACTTAAAGGCATTAAGCTCGTCTATATGGGCGAGGCACACTACAATATGGGTAATTCGCTTATGGTGGGCTGTGCCAAAATGGGTATGCACTTCTGTATCTGTTCGCCCAAAAAATATCTGCCTGACAAAAAACTTATTGACGAGTGTCAGAAGATTGCCGCCGAAACGGGGGGTGTAATTGAATTCTCTGAGGTGCCCGAGGAGGCCGTTAAAAATGCAGATGTTATATACACGGATGTTTGGGTTTCAATGGGAGAACCCGACAGTATATGGAGCGAAAGAATCAATGACCTTACCTCATACCGTGTTGATAAAAAAATAATGGAAACAGCAGGTGAAAACTGCCGCTTTATGCACTGCCTGCCTTCCTTCCATGACCTTGAAACCGAAATCGGTAAGGAAATGTATCAGAAATTCGGTATTGATTGTATGGAAGTTACCGACGAAGTGTTTGAGGGACCTCAGTCAATAGTCTTTGATGAGGCGGAAAACCGTATGCACACAATCAAGGCTGTTATTGCAGCAACGCTTTAAAGGAAACAAAAATGAAGGACGCTTATCTTGTTTTAGGCAACAACAGAATATTTAAGGGTAAACGCATAGGTGCGGACACGGACGCTGTCGGCGAGCTCGTTTTTACAACGGGTATGGTCGGCTATCTCGAAACTCTGACAGACCCGAGCTATGCGGGACAGATAGTTATGCAGACTTTTCCGCTTATCGGTAACTACGGTGTTATTCCCTCGGATTTTGAGGGTAAATCCGCTGTAAAGGGTTACGTTGTCAGCGAGCTTTGCGATTATCCGTCCAACTTCAGAAGCGAATATGAACTCGACAGATTTTTAAAAGATAACGGCATACCCGCTATCTGCGGAGTTGATACGAGAGAGATAACTTCAATTATCCGTATCGAGGGTGTAATGAATGCAAAAATCTGCGGCAGTGTTCCCGACTGCATTGACGAAATAAAGAATTATGTTCTTAAAAACCCCGTAAGCGAAGTCAGTACCGATAAAACGGTAACCTATAACGCACAGGGAGATAAAAAATTCAAGGTCGTCTTAATTGATTACGGAGCAAAGAGAAATATAGTGCGTTCTCTGACAAAAAGGGGATGCGAGGTAATCTGCGTATCTTATGATACTTCGGCAGAGGATATTCTGTCCATTAACCCCGACGGGATAATGCTCTCAAACGGACCCGGAGACCCCACCGATAACGTTTACAGTATCCAACAGATTAAAAAACTTGTCGGCAAAAAGCCCGTATTCGGAATCTGTCTCGGTCATCAGATGACAGCGCTTGCCATGGGAGGCAAAACCGAAAAGCTGAAATTCGGACACAGAGGAGCAAATCAGCCTGTTTCCGAAGTTCACGGCAAAAGAACCTTCATAACGAGTCAGAATCACGGCTACGCCGTAATTAACGACAGTTTAAAGGGCATAGGCGACGTCAGCTTTATCAACGCAAACGATTTAAGCTGTGAAGGCATAGACTATCCCGATATGAAATGCTTTACGGTACAGTTCCATCCCGAAGCCTGCTCGGGACCAAGAGATACCGAATTCTTATTTGATAAATTTATAAAAATGATGGAGGCTGACCGTAATGCCGAGAGATAACAGCATAAAAAAGGTTCTTGTAATCGGCTCGGGACCCATAGTTATCGGTCAGGCCGCCGAGTTTGATTATGCAGGTGCTCAGGCGTGCAGAGTTCTGAAAAGCGAGGGAATTAACACCGTACTCGTCAACTCAAATCCCGCAACCATTATGACCGACAAAAATCTTGCGGATGAGATTTATCTCGAACCTTTGAACGCCGAAACCGTAAAAAGAATAATAGAAAAAGAACGCCCCGACAGTTTGCTTGCCTCCCTCGGAGGACAGACGGGGCTTACGGTCGCTATGCAGTTGTGCAAAAACGGAGTGCTTGAGAAGTACGGCGTAAAACTGCTCGGCTCGGACATTGATGCCATTAACACAGCCGAGGACCGTGAACTTTTCAGAAATAAAATGAAGGAAATCGGTCAGCCCGTTGTTCCTTCCGAAATTGCAAACGACCTTGAAACTGCGCTTGAAATTGCCGAGAATATCGGCTATCCCGTCATAGTCCGTCCCGCATTTACGCTCGGCGGCTCGGGTGGCGGAATTGCCGAAAACGAGGATGAATTCCGTGTTATTGCAAAATCGGGACTTGATATGTCTCCGATTACTCAGATACTTGTTGAAAAGTGTATTTCGGGCTGGAAGGAAATCGAGTTTGAAACAATGCGTGATGCCGACGGCAACGTTATAGCCGTTTGCTCTATGGAAAACCTTGACCCCGTTGGAATTCATACGGGAGATTCAATAGTTACGGCTCCCGCGCTGACGCTTTCCGACAAGGAATATCAGATGCTGAGAAGTGCTTCGCTTGATATAATTTCCTCAATAGGAATTGTCGGCGGCTGTAACTGTCAGTTTGCGCTGAATCCCGACAGCTTTGAATACGCCGTTATTGAGGTTAACCCCCGTGTTTCCCGTTCGTCTGCGCTTGCATCGAAGGCAACGGGTTATCCTATTGCAAAGATTACGACAAAAATAGCGCTTGGATATTCGCTTGCCGAGATTAAAAACGATATAACGGGAAAGACCTGTGCCTGCTTTGAACCTGCGCTTGACTATGTCGTTGTCAAATTCCCGAAATGGCCTTTTGACAAGTTTGCAGGTTCGTCCCGCAAACTCGGAACTCAGATGAAGGCAACGGGCGAGGTTATGGCTATTGCTCCGAATTTTGAGGCGGCGCTTATGAAAGCGGTAAGGGGAGCCGAAATATCCCTCGATACTCTCAACTGCGAGCCTTTGAGTGATAAGCCCGTTACCGAAAGACTTTACGAGCAGAATGACAGAAGGCTTTTTACCGTGTTTGAGGCGCTTAAAAACGGCGTTGAAATCGACGAAATACATCAGATTACAAAGATAGATAAATGGTTTCTTGCAAAGATAAAAAAACTTGCCGATTTTGAAAATGGAATATCGGGCAAAGCAATTTCCGAGGAACAGTACATCAGCGCCAAAAAGTTCGGATACACAGATACGGCTCTTGAAAGAATTACAGGAGGTAAAATTCCGTATTCATTAGAGTTTACCTACAAAATGGTTGACACCTGCGCGGCGGAATTTGACGCTCAGACTCCGTATTTTTATTCCTGCTGTGAGAGCAAATGCGAGTCCGTAAGCTTTAAAAAGAACGGTAAGCCCGTTGTGCTTGTTCTCGGCTCGGGACCTATCAGAATAGGGCAGGGCATTGAGTTTGACTACAGCTGTGTTCACTGCACATGGAGTCTGCGCAATATGGGTTATGATGTTGTTATGGTAAACAACAACCCCGAAACAGTTTCAACCGATTACGATACGGCAGACCGTCTTTATTTTGAACCTCTTACCGAAGAAGACGTTATGAATATCATAAAAAAGGAAAAACCGATAGGTGTCGTTGTCGCTTTCGGCGGTCAGACTGCGATTAAGCTTACGAAATTCCTCAGTGAACAGGGTATTGAAATTCTCGGCACATCTGCGGAGAGCATAGATACGGCAGAGGACAGAAGCCGTTTTGACACTCTGCTTGAAAACTTCGGAATAATGCGTCCTAAGGGTATGGGCGTCAATACCTTACAGGAGGCTCTCGACGCGGCACAAACACTCGGCTATCCCGTGCTTTTGCGCCCGTCATATGTTATAGGCGGTCAGAATATGACCATATCAAGAAATCCCGAACAGACAGAGAAGTATATGCGTACAATTCTGTCGGGCGGTATAGAAAACCCCGTACTCGTTGATAAGTATATGCCGGGTACCGAACTTGAGGTTGATGTTATTTCAGACGGTACAGATGTGCTTATTCCGGGTATTATGGAACATATTGAACGCGCCGGAATTCACTCGGGCGACTCAATAGCAGTTTATCCGCCTTTCAATCTCAGCGATAAGTTTTTAAATAAAATATGCGATTGCTCCGAGAAGCTTGCTCTTGCTCTCGGAACAAAGGGACTTGTTAATATTCAGTATCTTATTTATGACGGCGAACTGTATGTCATAGAGGTTAACCCGCGCGCATCAAGAACGGTTCCTTATATCAGCAAGGTAACAAACGTACCGATGGTTGATATTGCGTCCGAGGTTATGCTCGGCAGACGCCTTAAAGAAATAGGATACGGCACGGGGCTTTACAGAACTCCGCCGTACTGTACGGTTAAGGTTCCCGTATTTTCATTTGAAAAGCTCAATGACGCCAATTCCATACTCGGACCCGAAATGAAATCAACAGGCGAGGTGCTCGGAATAGGCAAAAATATGGCGGAGGCGCTGTTTAAAGGACTTACTGCGGCAGGTCTGCGTGTTCCTTCAATGCAGGAGAGAAACAGCACGGGCGTGCTTATAAGTGTTGAGGAGAACGATTATCAGGAGGTTATTTCTCTTGCAAAGCGCTTTTATGACCTCGGACTTAAAATCTATGCGACAACAGGTACGGCAAAGGAAATATCAACTCTCGGCATAGAGGTTTTTCCCGTTGCGAACGCAACCGAGAGCAGTGAAATAACCGAGCTTATGGAAAAGGGCAGTATTCATTATATTGTCTATACGGGCGCCGTTAAGGACGCTACGGTAGGCGATTATACCGTACTTCACCGCCGTGCTATGCAGCTTGGTATTCCTTGCCTTACTTCGCTTGATACCGCCAATGCGCTTGCCGACATAATTGAGTCAAGATATTCTCTGAATAATACGGAGCTTGTTGATATAAACAATATGCGCAAGAGTAAAACCGAAATACATTTTACAAAGATGCATTCCTGCGGTAACGACTATATCTTTATAGAGAATTTCGACGGCGGAATTACCTGCCCCGAATCACTTTGCATAAGTCTTTGTACCGAGCACTTCGGTATAGGCGCGGACGGAATAGTCCTTATAGAAAAGTCCGACAGTGCGGACGCTTTTATGCGCTCCTTTAATAAGGACGGAAGCGAAGGCAGGATGGCGGGCAATAATATCCGCTGTGTCGGTAAATATCTTTATGATAAAGGATATGTTTCATCGGATAATATCAAAATTGAAACCGTAAGCGGCATATATGATTTAAAACTCTATCTGAGAGACGGCAAGGTAAACTCCGTCAGCGTAGATATGGGCAAAGCAGAAATAGGGGAGCTTAACAGGACGGCTTTGATTGACGGTAAGGAATATATAATCAACACCGTTGACGTCGGCAATCCTCATTGCGTTCTTTTCCTTGACGCTATAGACGGACTTGATTTGCAGAGTACGGGACCGAAGTTTGAGTACTCCGATATTTTCAGACACAGAGTCAATACCGAATTCGTGCGCGTTATCAACCCGACTACGCTTCGTATGAGAGTTTGGGAGAGAGGCAACGGCGAAACGCTTGCCTGCGGTACGGGAGCGTGCGCGGCGGTTGCGGCGGCTGTCGAAAACGGACTGTGCGAAAAAGGCAGGGACATTACCGTAAAACTTCTCGGCGGAGATATGACGGTCAATTATACCGACGAGAGAATTATTCTCTCGGGCAGTGCCGTTTTTGTATATGAGGGTACGTTTGAATATTAAAAAATGAGCCTTGGCAAAAGCCAAGGCTCAAAATTCTTTTGTTTATTCTTTTACGATTTCAGCGTCGGGAGCGTTCTTTCTGATGCTCTCAATTCCGTTAAGACAGCTCTTTTTTGCTTTGTAGCCTTCGCCTGTGGCGATAATCTCGCCGTTTTTGGCCTTGAGTCTGAAACGAAATTCGCCTGCCTTGTCCTGATAAACCTCAAACTTCGGGTTCTTTAATTTCTCGAAGCCTGCAACTGTCTGATCCTCAACAGCTGCGACACAGTTTGTCTGGACGCTTTTGATGCCGTTTTTGCAAGCACTTTCGCTTGAGTAGGTTTCACTCGTAGCGATTACTTCACCGTTACCTGCCTTGAGGTTAAACCTGAAACCTGATTTTGTTTCTTTAACTACAAATTTTCCCATAATCTTATACTCCCTTTTTTTAAAATTAGAGATTTAATCTCTATAATTACTATATCACTGTTTTTTTATAATTTCAATAAAAAATTAAGGTTGCCGTCTGCCCTCGCGCGTGATAAAATTATAAAGGTGATTATATGCCTGTTTGTTATTCCTGCCCGAGAAAGTGCGGGGTGTTAAGACAAGAAAATATAAATTCCGACGGTTTTTGCAAAATGCCTTATAATGCTGTTATTGCAAGGGCTGCTCTGCATTTTTACGAGGAGCCGCCGATTTGCTCGGAGAACGGCTCGGGCGCGATATTCTTCTCGGGTTGTTCGCTTCGCTGTATGTTTTGTCAGAATTTTGAAATCAGCAGCAAAAACTACGGCAAAGCCGTCAGCAAAGACAGATTTATAGAAATAATGAAGGAGCTTGAAAGCAAGGGAGCTGATAATATCAACCTTGTAAACCCTTCGCATTTTATTCCGTTTATTAAGGACTGTCTTACACAGTACAAGCCGAAAATACCCGTGGTGTATAACAGCGGCGGATACGACAGAGCAGAAAGCATCAGAGAGCTTGACGGTCTTATTGATATTTACCTGCCCGATTTTAAGTATATAAGTAATGAACTATCTTTAAAATATTCGGGCTGCAAGGATTATGTCGGGGCGGTAACGACGGCAATTCCCGAAATGTTCAGACAGACGGGGGAGAGCGTTATAGAAAACGGACTTATGAAAAGAGGACTTATTATCCGTCATCTTGTGCTTCCCGCAAACGTTCCCAATTCGCTCGGCGTTCTTAATTGGATAAGCGAGAATATGCCCAAAAGCACATATATCAGTCTTATGAGCCAGTACACTCCCTGCGGACGAACATATAAATATAAGGAGCTTAACAGACGCGTTATGACCGCGGAATATCAGAAGGTCGTCGATGAATTTCTGCGTCTCGGATTCACAAATGGCTTTATGCAGCAGAGGAATTCTGCCGACGAGCAGTTTATTCCCGAATTTGACCTAACGGGAGTTTGACATATTTTGAAAATGTGCTATACTTAATTCAAATAAAAAAGAAAGAGAAGGTGGTATAAATGTCAAAACCCGATAAAAAAGGACTTATTGCTGAGTTCAAAGAGTTCATTATGAGAGGAAACGTAATGGATCTTGCAGTTGCGGTTATCATCGGCGGTGCTTTCGGCGCTATCGTAACCGGACTTGTTGACAATATTATCCAGCCCCTTATCAATTCAATAGGCGGCAGTGAAGTTGTCGGTTCATTTGTTCTTCCGTGGGTTGATACAACCGGTATGGACGCTGAGGCTGTTGCGGCAGTTTCAATCAACTATGGCGCATTTATCAGCGCAATTATCAACTTTATCATAATCGCTCTTGTAATTTTCCTTCTTGTAAAGGCTATCAACAAGGCTTCAAGCCTCAGAAAGTCTGACGAAGCAGAGGAGGAAGAGGAACCCACGACAAAGACCTGTCCTTACTGCAAATCCGAAATTGACATTGAGGCAGTTAAGTGCCCGCACTGTACGTCGGATATTAAGGAATAACGGGATATTTAATTCAGAAATAAAGCAGAGGAGAGACACCTCTGCTTTTTCTTTTAAGCGAATAAAAATATCTTGACATTTCGGCATTATACAGATATAATATTTAAGCGGTTTGGATAGGGGCCATTAGCTCAGTTGGTTAGAGCATCCGGCTCATAACCGGACGGTCCGCGGTTCGAGTCCGTGATGGCCCACCACTGTCAAACCGCACATAGGGGTATAGCTCAGTTGGTAGAGCAGCGGTCTCCAAACGGTTCGGGATACAGCTTTTCCAACACTTCCCCTCAAAAGAAAACAACCGCTTAAAGCCTTGAAAACACGGGCTTTAAGCGGATTTTTCTTTGCCTTTTTTTGTTAAATTCTGCAGTAGGCTTTCGAGTATCATTCTTAAAAATCGTGTAAATTGTGGTCACAATTCCGACAATTCCGTACGCAACAGCATCATTAAAGCATCAGTCAGCATCAACGATTTGGTATTTTCCGAATATGATTTCGCTGGTGTATTGAATCTCGATTCCATCGGTCTTTTTATTAATCTCCGAGAAAAACGGATGCACCTCATCAATAGCATTTTCAAGCTTCCTGATATACTTTATCGGTGTTGTGTTAATGTTCCTGTCAACTAAGTACTGAACCAGATTGCAACCTATGACTCCATTGCGAGTGACCATCCTCAGATAATCACCGTCTCCTTCTCTGCGATGCACGGGTGGATCCAATGGATTGTCATCAATATCCTTACAGACTTTTTCAAAATCCTCAAATGACAAACTGTGTTTAATCTCTCTTTTTATAGTCTTACCACAGTGTTCGGTTTTAAGTTTACATTTTCCTGTATGCGTAAATATTATAGTGCTTTTTATATCTTCTGCTGAATTATAATACTGTAACGAGATAGATGTGTGTTCTATTCTATTACTCTTGTCCACAAGTTTCAAAGGCTCTTTATTGTGATAATCCATCAGCCCATGAAGCGGTCTTACTGTTTTTAGAATAACATCTTGCCTTGCACCTGTAATCATACCTTGCGAATACCCAAGCACATTTGCAGCTTCTCTTGTGGTATATTGTTTGCCGGTCGCAGGATTCTTACTCCACAGTACAGCCATAACTCTTCTTTCTGACGGAGTCATAAACCTGTCAACAACCTTGAAGAATTTATCCTTCTTAACGGTAGGTTTCAATGTCGTACATTCATAGTGTTTGTCACAGTATTTTTTAATATCTTCTTTAGCGTATTTATACAGCATATTTGCCTTTCCGTATTACACTACC
>SVOA01000036.1 GCA_015066635.1 Oscillospiraceae bacterium
AACGCCCATCATATTGCAGAGTTCCTGAAGCGCGAGAGCGCAGTCAAGAGACTCTCTCGAGGTGCGCTTATGCTGTCTGCCCTCGTAAAGCATGGGCATAATGACCGTAATTCTGTGCGCCTTGCCCGCAACGGCGGCGATAGCTCTTTTAAGGTTTGCAAAGTGCTCGTCCGGAGTCATGGGAACGTCAATGCCGTAGATGTTGTGATTGATTCCGTAGTTGAAAACATCACAGACAATAAACAAGTCATAACCTCTGACGGACTGACAGATAGTGCCCTTGCCTTCGCCCGTACCGAAGCGCGGGAAGGAAACGTTGATGAGATAAGAATCTCTTTCGTAGCCCGCAAAAGCTATTGAGTGCTTGTGCTCGGACTGCTTCTGCGCACGCCATTTGACAATATATTTGTCAATTTTTTCGGCGAGATCTTCACAGCCGGGGAGCGCGATAATGCCGAGCGGACCGTAAGGGATAGTGGTAAATTCCTCTGTGTAATCAGGCATGATTTCTTCCTCCAATAAAAACATTTTTTTATCCATTTACATTTTACTATATAAAAAAGAAATTATAAAGTGCTTTTTCGGTAATTTTTTAATTTAGTGAAAAATCGTTATTCTGACTTCGTAAAAGTAAAATATTTAGTATATTTTGCTCAAACAAACAGTAAAGTGTCGATTAAAGGCGGCGCCGTAATTAACGGCACCGCCTTTTTTGAAAATTATTTCTTTTTGATTTCCGAGAGCCCGTTGAGTCCGTCTGCAAAGAGAGCCTTCATTACGGCTGCCATCTCGTTCGGAACCATCCTGTCGTCAGAGGTGTCGGCCAGCCAGTATCTGAGCACGCCTATAAGTCCTGACTCAAAGTATGAGGCGACATAGGGAGTATAAAGGTGCTTTGCGGCGTCCATATAGTTTTTGGGAAAATCGTTAAAGCACTTTCTCGAAAGAATCGCCTTGATTTTTAAAATGAAGTTAATATCCCCGTTATCGCTTAAAAGCACGTTGCAGAGGGCTTTGTTGTTTTCAAAAAAGTTGCAGATGCTTTCAAATAAATGCAGGGAGTCGTCCATGCTCGAAATCTTTTTCTGATTTATCATATCCTCAAATTCCGAACAGAGTTCGTTTTCAAGCTGATCGACGAGGTCGTAAATGTCCTTGTAATGCAGGTAAAAAGTGCCTCTGTTGATTTCGACAAGGTCGGTAAGTTCGCGTACCGATATTTTGTTTATGCTTTTTACGGATAACAGCTGAGTGATACCCTCTCTGAGAAGTCTTTTTGTACGTCTGATTCTGTTGTCTATCTTTTTCTCTTTCATACCGTTTCCTCTTTTCATAATTAAATGACAATATGTATTATAAAACAAAAGTGTCAATTATTCAACACTTGTTGCAATAAAAAATGCGGTGTTTTTGCAACAAAAAATACTTGCTTTGAGGTTGTTTTTTGTTGCCTTTTATGGTATAATTAACAAGATATGTTTTTATAGCTTTTTAAACACCAAGGAGGCTCGGAAATGGCAGCGAAAATGCTTGATGAGGTTTTGCGCAAGGAGAAACTTTCGGCGCAGGCTGAGCAGTCTGCACAGGATGAGGCAAAACGCATTATAGAGGATGCCGAGAAGAAGGCTCAGAGCATTATAGAGGATGCCGAAAAAAAGGCTCAGAAGTCTATGAAGGCTGGGCTTAACGCGGCAGGCAAAAAAGCCGACAGGCTTTCGCAAAAGGCTACCGACCGCGCAGAGAAGACTGCAGAGGAGCTTCGGGCTCAGGCAGACAGCAGACTTTCGGAGGCAGTCGGAATTGTCAGACAGATTATTTCGGAATAATTCCGTGAAAAATTCAGAACGAAACGAGGTGACGACTTACGGCAAAGCTTGAAATGCAGAAAATTGAACTTGTTTCCACGCTTGATAAAAGCAAGCAGATAATTGACTTTTTACAGCGCAGGGGAGTGGTCGAGGTTACCGAGCACGAGCTTCCCGAGGGAATGTATAAGTTTGACACTTCTTATAATATTTCTCAGCTTGACAAATTCAGGCAGACGGCAACGGCAGCCAAGGAAATTCTTAACACCTACGCGCCGGAAAAAGTGTCTCTGCTTGATTCGTTCCTGCCGCCCGGAGAAATTGAACTTTCCAAATTTCTCGACAAGGCCGACGACACCGATATTACAATGCGTAAATGCTACGACATTATCGAGGCGGACAGAGAGATAAAAGAGGCAAGAGCCGATATTATAAGAATCAACACAACCAATACCTCGCTTTCCGTATGGAAGGACCTTGATATACCGCTTAAACTTAAACCGACAAGGTTTACGACGGTGCTTGCGGGAACTTTCCCCGAAATGCAGACACAGGACAGTATCAGAGAGAGACTTGCGGAGCTTCTGCCCGATATTGACGCCTTTGAGGTTGAGACGGTTTATTCAAGCGAAATGCAGTCGTGCGCCGTTATTCTCTGTATGAGAAAGGATGCAGACATCATAAACGATGCGCTGAGAAGCTTCGGCTTTGTAAAGCCCACGGAGCTTCCCGACCGTCCCGTAAGCGAGATAATCGAGGAAAACGAGGAAAAGATTTCTGCTCTCAACGGGGAAATAGACAGGCAAAAGGAGATTATAACCTCCTATGCCGATGAACATAGTGAAATAGACTTTTTGATTGACTACTTTACTCTGCGCGAGGACAAGTATGAGGCGCTGAAAAATATTTCGGCAACCGACAGAGTGTTCTATCTCTCGGGCTTTATACCTAAAAAGTACTGTCAGAAAACGGTTAAGCAGCTGGAGGATAAGTTTGAGGCGGCAATTACCGTTTCAGAGCCTTCGGAGGACGAGGAAGTTCCCGTATTGCTCGAGAACAATGCGTTTGCGGCTCCCGTCGAGGGCATTACCGAAATGTATTCTCTGCCGGGCAGGAACGACATAGACCCCAACGCGATAATGGCGTTTTTCTACTATGTTTTCTTCGGAATGATGTTCTCGGACGCCGGCTACGGACTGCTGATGGTAATTGCGACGCTTATTGTGCTTCTCAAAAAGAAGCCCGAGGGGCAGAAACGCAAAACCGTGCTTATGTACCTTTACTGCGGTATTTCCACAATGTTCTGGGGAGTGATGTTCGGCTCGTTCTTCGGCGACCTTATAAATGTCATAAGGACAAATTACTTTGGACTTCCCGAAATGAGACTTTACCTTTGGTTAAATCCTCAGGGAGACGACCTGATGACGACCATGCTGTTCTGCTTCCTTTTCGGTATAATCCATCTGTTTGTCGGACTCGGCATAAAGGGTTATATGGAGTGGCGCGAGGGCGATAAGTTCGGCGCGATAGTCGATACGCTTTCGGTTTATATGGCGGTCGGCGGCGCGGCTCCGATATGCGCGGGAATGATAATCGAAATTCCCGACAGCGTTAAAAATATTGCAAAGTACATAGCTCTTGCGGGAGTTGCCCTTATAGTACTGACCGCAGGCAGGAGTTCAAAGGGTATTTTCGGCAAATTCGGCGCAGGTCTTTACGCGCTTTACAATGTTGTGTCCGGCTATCTGAGCGACGTGCTGTCGTACTCACGGTTGCTGGCGCTCGGACTTGTAACGGGCATTATCGGTTCGGTAGTCAACCTTATGGGAACGCTTCCGAGCAATATGATAGTAAAGACCGTACTATTCGTTATTGTGTTCGTTTTCGGACATGCAGTAAACTTCGGCATTAACATTATCGGTGCGTATGTTCATACAAACCGTTTGCAGTATGTCGAATTTTTCTCAAGATTTTACGAGGGCGGCGGAATTGCCTTTAACCCTCTTAAAGTAAATTCAAAAACTTTCAAATTTAAGGAGGAAACAAATAATGGCTAATTACATCGGTTTAGCTTTAGCTATTGCAGGCGCAGCACTTGCGGCGCTTCTGAGCGGAATGGGCTCTGCAAAGGGCGTAGGTATGGTAGGTGAGGCTGCGGCAGGTCTTATTTCGGAGGACCCCTCAAAGTTCACTAAGGTTCTTATTCTTCAGATTCTTCCCGGTACTCAGGGACTTTACGGCTTCATTACTGCTATTATGGTTATGATTAAAATAAAGCTTCTCAGCGGCGCACCCGTTGAGCTTACCGCCGGTCAGGGCTTCCAGATTTTTGCGGCTTGCCTTCCCATGGCGTTTGTAGGCTTTTTCTCGGCTATTGCTCAGGCAAGAGTTGCCGCATCGGGCATTTCGGTTGTTGCAAAGAAACCCGAGCAGCAGTCAAAGGCGATGGTTCTTTCCGCTATGGTTGAGACCTATGCTGTTCTTGCACTTCTTATCTCACTTCTTATAATTTTGAGATTAAATTTCTGAGGAGTTAACTATGACAGGTCTTGAAAAGATACTTTCACAAATTGAACAAGAATCAAATGACCGCTGTCAGGAGATAATCAGAGATGCTCAGAAAAAGGCTGAGGGAATAATTGCCGATGCGGAAATGAAAGCGGATGCGATTATTGCCGAGAGCGAGGCTCAGACTCTCAAAAAAACAGAGAACCTTAATGCGTCCGCAGTTTCTTCTGCAGAGCTTACCGAGAGCCGTATTCTGCTCAAAGCAAAGCTTGACGCCATTGACGATATTCTCGCACGCGCTCTTGAGGTAATCAAGGCGCTGCCCAAAAAGGAATATTTTGAAATTCTCAAAGAGCTTATTATTAAAAACGCCGACAAGGGTACGGGCGAGCTCAGACTTTCCGCACAGGATACTGAAAAGCTTCCGTCCAACTTCCTTGACAGCGTTAACAACGCGCTTAAAAAAGGCTGTTCCGTCAAACTCGGCAAAAGCGCCGATATTGACAGCGGCTTCATACTCAGCTACGGCGATGTTGACATAAACTGTTCGTTTGACGCCATAGCCGCGTCAAAGCGCGACGAGCTCAGAGACGCTCTAAACAGCTTGTTATTTAATTGATAAAGGAGGGAAGCGTTGTGCATAATAAAGACTATCTTTATTCAGTAGCCGAAATAAGGGCTGTTGAAAATTCACTTCTGAATAAAACAGACTTAGAGCAGCTTATTAACGCTCCCGATTACAAATCAGCGATTTCCCTGCTTACCGAAAAGGGATATAAAGAGCCCGAGGGCAGCGATTACTCGTCAATGCTTGACGGCGAGCTTTCTCGTGTGTGGGATATGGTAAAGGAGAGTGCGCCGGACGCGCAGTCTCTTGACGCCTTTGTGCTAAAAAACGATTTTCAGAATCTCAAGGCGGTTTTAAAGAGCGAGGTTATGGGCTATGACGCAAAGGACTTTATGGTAAAGCCCTGCGTCATTGACCACGAAACCTTGCTTGACAGGGTCGGCAAAAGACTGTTTTCCGAGTTGCCCGAATTTATTTCCGAAACCGCGGAAAAGGCATATACAACCATTACCACGACGGGCAACGGACAGCTTTGCGACGTCATAATTGACAGAGGAGCCCTTGAGGCGATACTGTCGGCGGCTAAGTCGGGCGGAGATATGATTCTTTCGGAGTATGCACAGATGTTTGTGCTGGTCTCAGATATCAAAACCGCTTATCGCTGTATTAAAACAAAAAAGAATCAGGCATTTGTCATAAGCGCTCTTGCGGAGTGTGATGCGGTCAATGCGCGCTCTCTTGCCGAGGCGGCGGTTTCGGGAGAGGAAGCGTTTGCCGAGTATCTTTCGTCGAACGGTCTTTCGCAGTACCGTGAGGAGCTTGAAAAAGGTACGCAGAATTTTGAGAAATTCTGTGATGACAGTATGCTTGAAATTATGAAAAAAGCGAAGATGACTGCCTTCGGCGTGAGTCCCATCGCTTCTTACTACGTTGCAAAGGAAACCGAAATCAAATGCCTGAGAATTATTCTCTCGGCAAAGCTCAGCTCGGTTTCAAACGATATTATCAGGGAAAGGATGCGTGAGCTGTATGTATAAAATTGCGGCTATGGGCGACAGAAACAGTATTTACGGTTTTGTGTCGCTGGGCATAGGCATCTTCCCTGCGGACGATACCGTTCAGGCGGTTAAAACCCTGCGCAGACTTGCCGACAACGGCTATGCGGTAATCTTTATTACCGAAGCGCTTGCCGCCGATATTCAGACAGAAATTGATAAATACAAAAACGAACCGCTTCCTGCTATTATTCCGATACCCGGTATTTCGGGCAACAACGGAATAGGTATGAAGCAGGTAAGTCAGTTCGTTGAGAGAGCAGTAGGCTCCGACATTGTAAATTAACCAAACCTTGAAGGGTGGTAAAACTATATGAGCAAAGGTACAATCTTAAAGGTATCGGGACCTCTTGTTGTTGCCGAGAATATGAGAGACGCCAATATGTTTGACGTTGTCCGCGTAAGCGAGCACAGACTTATAGGCGAGATTATTGAGATGCACGGCGACAAGGCGTCAATTCAGGTCTATGAGGATACTGCGGGTCTCGGAACGGGAGAACCCGTTGAGTCCACAAACGAGCCTCTGAGCGTTGAATTGGGACCCGGACTTATCAGGGGAATCTTTGACGGAATTCAGAGACCGCTTGAGAAGATTATGGAAAAGACGGGAAACAACCTCGCGAGAGGTATTGAAGTTCCTTCCCTTGACAGAGAAATAAAATGGCACTTTAATCCTACCGTTGCGGCAGGGGACAGAGTCGAGGCAGGCGATGAGATAGGCTTCGTACAGGAGACGGAAATCGTCAGACACAAGATTATGGTTCCCTTCGGAGTAAGCGGTACGGTAAAAACAATAAATGAGGGCGATTACAACGTTGAGGAAAAGGTTGCCGTAATCGAGAACGACAACGGCGGCAAGACGAATCTTACCCTTATGCAGAAATGGCCTGTCAGACGCGGCAGACCGTATAAGAAAAAACTTCCTCCCGATATGCCTCTTATCACGGGTCAGAGAGTTGTTGACGCTCTTTTCCCGATAGCAAAGGGCGGCGTTGCGGCTATTCCCGGACCCTTCGGAAGCGGCAAAACCGTTACTCAGCATCAGCTCGCAAAATGGGCAGAGGCAGATATAGTTGTATATATAGGCTGCGGAGAGCGCGGAAATGAGATGACCGATGTTCTCAACGAATTCCCCGAGCTTATAGATCCGCATACGGGTAAATCTCTTATGGAGAGAACGGTGCTTATCGCAAACACCTCGGATATGCCCGTTGCAGCCCGTGAGGCATCAATTTATACGGGTATTACGATAGCGGAATATTTCAGAGACATGGGATATTCGGTAGCGCTTATGGCGGACTCAACCTCACGCTGGGCAGAGGCTCTGCGTGAAATGTCGGGCAGACTTGAGGAAATGCCCGGCGAGGAGGGCTATCCTGCATATCTCGGTTCAAGACTTGCTCAGTTCTATGAGAGAGCAGGACGCGTAGAGGTACTCGGCTCAAAGGAGCAGGAGGGCGCGCTTTCGGTTATCGGCGCCGTATCTCCTCCCGGCGGCGACATTTCGGAACCCGTTTCGCAGGCAACTCTGCGTATAGTCAAGGTCTTCTGGGGACTTGATTCGGCACTTGCATATAAGCGCCATTTCCCCGCAATAAACTGGCTGACCTCGTATTCGCTGTATGCAGACAACCTCGGACATTGGTTCAATGAGAATGTCAATCCCGAATGGACTGCGCTGCGTACAAGAATTATGGGACTTCTTTCCGACGAAGCATCTCTTGACGAAATAGTCAAGCTTGTCGGTATGGACGCTCTTTCGGCAACCGACAGACTTAAAATGGAAGCGGCGAGAAGTATCCGCGAGGACTTCCTGCACCAGCTTGCTTTCCATGAAATAGATACTTATTCTTCGCTTAAAAAGCAGTATTATATGATGAAACTTGTCCTTTCGTACTTTGACAGCGCAAATCAGGCTCTCGAGAGCAACGCTGACATTGAGGCGCTTGTAAGCATTCCCGTACGCGAAGCGATAGGCAGATTCAAGTATGTGCATGAGGAGAATATTGACGCAGAATACGAAAAGACAGTCAAGGAGCTTTCCAAGGAAATCTCCGACGTTATCAATACAAAGGAGGAATACTGATGCCAAAGGAATACAGAACCGTTGAAGAGGTAGCAGGTCCTCTTATGCTTGTAAGAGATGTTGAAAATGTCAAGTATGATGAGCTCGGCGAAATAGAACTTACAAACGGCGAAACAAGGCGTTGCAAGGTGCTTGAAATAAACGGTACAGACGCACTTGTTCAGCTTTTTGAACCCTCAACGGGTATCAACCTGTCAAACAGCAAGGTAAGATTTCTCGGCAGAATGATGGAACTCGGCGTTTCCGAGGATATGCTCGGCAGAGTTTTTGACGGACTCGGCAGAGCTATTGACGGCGGTCCGGAAATCATCCCTGAAAAGAGGATGAATATAAACGGACTTCCGATGAACCCCGCCGCGAGAGCTTATCCGCAGGAGTTTATTCAGACGGGTGTTTCCGCCATTGACGGACTTAACACGCTGGTAAGAGGTCAGAAGCTTCCTATCTTTTCGGCTTCGGGACTTCCTCATGCCCAGCTTGCGGCTCAAATAGCGCGTCAGGCAAAGGTAAGAGGCAAGGACGAGAAATTCGCCGTTGTTTTTGCCGCTATGGGTATTACGTTTGAGGAGTCAAACTTCTTTATTCAGTCCTTTAAGGAAACGGGTGCGCTTGACAGAACGGTAATGTTCTCAAATCTCGCGAACGACCCTGCCATCGAGAGAATTGCGACTCCCAGGATGGCGCTTACCGCCGCTGAATATCTTGCATTTGACAAGGGTATGCATGTCCTCGTTATTATGACGGACATCACGAACTACGCAGACGCTCTGCGCGAGGTTTCGGCTGCCCGTAAAGAGGTTCCCGGCAGACGCGGTTATCCCGGATATATGTACACCGACCTCGCTACAATTTATGAGAGAGCAGGTCGTCAGAAGGGCAAGGAAGGCTCTATTACAATGATTCCGATTCTTTCAATGCCCGAGGATGATAAAACGCATCCCATCCCCGACCTTACGGGATATATCACTGAGGGACAGATTATCCTTTCGAGAGACCTTTACCGCCGCGGAATTCTCCCGCCCATCGACGTGCTTCCGTCGCTTTCACGTCTGAAGGATAAGGGTATAGGCGAGGGCAAAACAAGAAAAGACCACTCAAATACAATGAATCAGCTTTTCTCGGCTTATGCAAGAGGAAAGGACGCCAAGGAGCTTATGGTAGTTCTCGGCGAGGCGGCGCTTACCGATATGGATAAGCTGTATGCAAAGTTTGCCGACGAATTCGAGAAGGAATACATCAACCAGAGCTTTAATGCAGACAGAACTATCGAGGAAACTCTCGACATCGGCTGGAAGCTTCTGAGAATTTTCCCCAGAAGCGAGCTCAAGCGTGTCAGCGACGCATTGCTTGACGAGTATTACGATGCATAAATTACAGGTGATTATATGGCAGTTATGAATGTAAACCCCACGAGGATGGAGCTTACAAATTTAAAAAGAAAACTGACCACCGCAAGGCGCGGACACAAGCTTCTCAAGGATAAGCGCGACGAGCTTATGAGACGCTTCCTTGAGCTTGTGCGTGAGAATAAGGAACTTCGCCGCAGAGTGGAGGAGGGTATCAGCGAGGCAAATAAGCATATGGCTGTTGCCCGTTCGGTTATGAGCGATTCGTCGCTTGACGTTGCACTGATGATGCCCACTCAGGAAATGAGTCTTGAAATCGAGGAAAAGAACGTTATGAGCGTTATGCTTCCCGTTTTTAATACGAAATTCAAGACTGCGGACGAAAACGACATTTATTCCTACGGCTTTGCGTTTACTTCGTTTGACCTTGATGCGGCGGTTAAATCTCTGTCTGAGATTATGCCGCTTATGCTCAGACTTGCCGAGGTTGAAAAGTCATGTCAGCTTATGAGCGCCGAGATAGAGAAAACACGCAGGCGCGTCAACGCTCTTGAGCACGTTATGATTCCCCGTTACGAGGAGACCATCAGGTATATCACAATGAAGCTTGACGAAAATGAACGAAGCTCAACGACAAGACTTATGAAGGTCAAGTCAATGATGCTTGAGGAAGCACGGCAGAAAGCAATCGCTCACGACCGTGAAGTTGCGGCAAGGGTATAATTAGTTATAAAAAAGCTCCCTTTTAGGGCACTGTTCATAAGGATGATTAGCCCTAAAATCGCCTCTTTTCCGCTATAACTGCCTTAAAATCGGGGTT
>SVOA01000037.1 GCA_015066635.1 Oscillospiraceae bacterium
TTGCGAAGCAACCGAACGGAGCGAAGCAAAGCGAGCTCCGTTCCCGTCCGTCTCCACCATAAAAAGAGATATATTTGTATATATCATTATTTTTACGGGAAATGCCATGAAAACAAAAAACTTATTAAAAAACAATGCGCCGTCTTTTGTTTCCGCATTACTTGCGGGGGCTTTCTTCCTGTTTGCCTGTTATTATTTTAAGGCGTTTCCTTTTGACTCAAACTATTGCCTTTTAAACAGCGACCTTGCGCAACAGTATTATCCCATGCTTACACATCTTTACGATATAGTCAAATCGGGTAAGGATATTCTGTATTCATGGTCGTCGGGCTTTGGATACCCGTTTATCGGGAATTTCGGCGTAGTTGCAAGCCCGTTTAATCTTATCATATTCCTTTTTAAAAGAGAGAATATACCGCTTGCGATAACAATTATTATCCTTGCAAAGCTTATGGTTATCGCGTACTGCTTTTCATATTATATGCGGAAGGTCTGTAATCATAGGGGAGTGTTCAATATTATTCCGAGTCTGCTTTATGCGCTTTCCGGCTTCTTTGCGGCTTATCATATTCATATAATGTGGCTTGATTCGCTGTATTGCCTTCCCATACTCATTGTAGGGTTTTACAAGCTTATTGACGAAAAGAAACCGTGGCTTTATATATGCACGCTTACCTTTATGATGATAACGGGCGTTTATACGGCTTATATGATGTGTGTTTTCCTGTGCGCGTACTTTGTTTACAGTTATATTCTAAAAAACAACATAAAGCAGGATTTCGCAAACGGCTTTTTTGCAAGTAAGCTATTTAAAAGCGGATTGATTTTTGCAGGCGCTTCGGTGCTGTCCGCTTTGCTGGCGGCATTTATGCTGATTCCGATAGGACTTTTGTTTAAAACGGCTTCGGAATCGGGCGAATCCGCGGGAAACATACTCGCTGTTTATTTTAACCCGTTTAGGTTCCTTGCACAGCAGTTCTCGGGAAGCACGGTTGTTTTTCAGAATGAAGGGGAACCGCAGGTACCGAATTGCTGGGCAGGTATGCTGACGGTTATTCTGATTCCCGCATATCTTTTCTCAAAGGCTTTTTCAAAAAAAGAAAAAATTGCCGATATTTCCCTACTGGCTTTTATGTATCTCAGTCTG
Source organism: Oscillospiraceae bacterium (assembly GCA_015066635.1). Classification (GTDB taxonomy): domain Bacteria; phylum Bacillota; class Clostridia; order Oscillospirales; family Acutalibacteraceae; genus Fimenecus. Next base: position 1,148 of record SVOA01000037.1, read on the forward strand.
AGCTTCAGCCTGCTTTCATATATCTGGTGCGGGTTCCATTTTGCCAACGGCTTTGCGGACCGCTTTGCATATTTCTATATTTTTGTTGCCGTAACAATTATGTCAAAGGCGCTCAACAACATAGATACAATAAGAAAAGCCGTTATACCGATTTGCGCGGTTTCGGCTGCGGCGTTTATCGTTTTAATGCGGCTTTTTGACCCTGAAGAAGTTGAAAAATACACTGTGATAATCAGTTTGAGCTTTATTGCAATATGGCTTGCTGTTTATTTTGTTTCATGGATAAAAAAGACGGATAAGGCGCTTTTGAAATTAGTTGCTCTGTTTGCGGTTTGTATGGAATTGGTATTTGCACAGCTTGATAATATCAACATAAATTCAGATAAACGCGACTTTGAAAGGAACTCCGATTCCTTCAGCAGTATCTGCTCTTTAACAAAAGAAAATGACGGCGGGTTATTCTGCCGTATGGAGGCCTGTATTCCTCAGAATTATATGTATCCTTACCTGATGAATTACAGCGGTATAACGGGCTTTTCCTCCATGATTCCGAAATCGGTGCTTAAAAATCAGAATGCTCTGGGCGCATATGCCAATACCTACAACAGGGTTGTTTACTTCCCCCAGACTCCCGTTTATAACAGCGTTTTTGCAGTGAAATATCTGATAGGGGAGACCGCGAGCTTTACGGACGGCGCATATTTTGAAAAAAGCGTTGATAACGGCTTTTTCGCGTCGTTTAAGAATAAGTATTATCTGCCGTTGGGATACTGCGTCAACGTTTCGGCATCGGATTTTAACAGTGAACCCGATTCAAATCCGTTTTATATGCAAAATGAATTGTTCTCGTCGTTTTGCGGAGTAAATGACGTGTTCGGACTTTGTAAATACGACAGCCTTACAGCCGAAAACGCTTCGTGCGTTGCCGATAAGACAGACAGTAAAACCGGAACTGAGATTTTTACCGTGAAATCGGACGATTCGGAAAACGGTAAAATTACCTTTACATACACGTTACCCGATGACGGAGATTATTATATCTATATTTCACACGGTACAAATCAGCAAAAAACCGAAATAACATTCTGCGGAAATGAAATAAAATATGCCAAATTCATCAGCGATTTCTCATTTGAACCCAACTGCATAATTCCGCTTGGAGAGGGCAGTAAGGACGGCACTCTCAGCGTGGTGTTTGACGTCAATAAAGCAACCGAGTCAAAACCGCTTGCAGTTTATGTTGCGTCGTTTGACAGAGAAGCGTTTGTCAGGGGTTACAACATACTCAAAGCGAATACGCTTAATCTGATCGAATTTGAGAATCTTTACTTTAATGGCACGGTTAACGCCGACAGAGAATGTCTGCTTTTTACCTCTGTTCCGTACGATAAGGGCTGGAAAATCAAACTTGACGGCAAATCGGTTGACGCAGACGGTATTGTCAAAGTTGACGGTGCGTTTATCTCGGTTCCGCTGAATCAAGGAGAACATACTGTCGAATTCCGATACTTCCCCGCAGGGATGAAAACGGGCGCGGTTATTTCTCTGTGCGCCGTCGCGGGAATTGCTGTTTATCTGATATTGAGAAAAAAGAATAATAAATAAAAAAACGGGCGACCGGCGGTCGCCCGTTATAAATTATTCGTCTTTTCCGAATTCCAGTTCACGGCGTTCGGCGGTAAAGCCCCTGCCCGTAACCTCTTTAATCTTTGTTACCGTGATAAACGCCTCGGGGTCAATGCTTCTGACGATTTCATTTGCCATATAAAGCTTTCTCGGGTGTATGACGCAGATAATACCCTGCGCATCCTCGCCCTTGAAGCCCGTCTGAATATATGACATTGTTACGCCTGCGCGAAGTTCTTTTAAAAGTCTTAATTTGATTTCCTCGTATTTCTCCGAAATAATAAACAGTTCAAGCTGAGATTTACCGAATATCATTACCTGTTCGAGTATAAGAGATTCGAGCACGAGCACGACTATTCCGAGCAATATGCTCTCGGAATCGGAAACTATGGCCTGCGCTCCGACAACTATAATATCGGTAATATATACATAAACTGCAACCGACCTGTGAGTGAGCTTTGCAAGTATCAAATTCATTATATCCATACCGCCCGTGGAGGAGCCGACTCTCATAACAAGTCCGAGCGAAAGTCCCATAAGAACGCCTGCAAACAGAGCGGCAAGCAGTCTGTTGTCCGTAAGGCTGTCGATACCGGGAATTCTCTGAATAAGCGAGAGCATAACGGGATACATTACCGTACTTGCGACGCTGGTAAAGAATAACTTTTTGCCTATTATCAGCAGTCCCGCTATAAGCAGTATGATATTCATAATAAGAATCATCAGCGCCGTGTCAATGCCGAAAGATTTATTGAGCACAATGGCGATACCCGTAGTGCCGCCCATAATAATATCGTGCGGTATAATGAACGCCGCCACGACAAAAGCGAGCAGGGCGTTGCCCATAAGCACAAACAGAGTTGTTTTTACGGTTGAAACAACCTTTTTCTTTGACAAATTCATAATCTCTCCTGATTTTTTAGTTCTCAGTAATATGGTGTGCAGTTATTTTTACTATATAATATTATACCATAAAAAGCAGTTATGTTCAATTAACAGAGTGTTAAAAAAGAAAGAGAGTATTTTGATATAATTTGTTTGATTTCAGCCGCCGTCTGTGATAACATAATAATAAAGGGTATTATATTTGTAAAAAAAGGAGTGTGGATTAAATGTTGTTTGGAGACGGTTCTGCCGCTGCAATCGCGGCTGCGGAGGCTGCAAAAAATGCGGTGCGAAGCACGGCTAATTTCAACTGGACCTTCATTACGCTGCTTGCTCTTGTAATTGTGGGAATATGGATACCTCAGTACAAAAAGAAAAATTACAACGGTATGGCTGCGGCGCTTGCACTTTACGGCGTGCATTGGCTCTATGAAATCGCAAATGCAGTTATCTGCCATTTTACGGGCTATGCTCTGTGGCACGTTTCGCCCGAAAGCACAAGCTTTATTCTGCTTGTCGGCGTTTCGTGGGAGCTTTCGCTTATGTTCTCTGTTGCGGGCTTTATGAGCGTTGAATTATTGCCCGAGGACAAGGACAAAAAGATATTCGGTATCAATAACAGAATTGTGTTTGCCGTAGGCAACGCGCTGTTTTTCTCGGTGTTTGAGATTTTCCTCGCATCGACTCCCGCGTTTATCTGGGTATATAAATGGTGGGGTGCGCTTCCCGTATTCATTACCACTTATATCCCGTTTTTCCTTGCGGCAAATCTCATTTACGACAAGCCGAGAAAAACGCAGAAAAGATTTCTTATCTGCCTGTGGAGTACGGTTGCGGTACTGCTTGCAGTTCTGATTCCGCTCGGAATTATTTAAGGAGAGAAGTATATGAATTATTATGCTCTATCAAGGAAAGAAGTTATAAAAATCGAAAAGGACTTCGCAAAAACCGTTCCGGGCAGGAAGGCAAGACTTCCCGTTCTGCTGTCAATGCTGATGTCGTTTGTCTGGGCGGCTGTAAGTCTCGGTACGATAGCTATGTATTATGTCAGTATGTATCTTAGTTACTGCTGCGGAAAAGATTGGGAGGTAAAGTACATAGTCAGCGAACCTATGTCATATCTGATTTCGTTTTTGCTTGTGATGTTGCTCTGCTATATTTCAATGATAAACTACAACAGAGAACTCAGGGACTATATCGGAACTCTTGAATAAGCGAATATAACGGGTAACGCAGTACTGCGTTACCCGTTATTTAATGTTCTGCAACCGTAAAAAAAGAACACAGCCGAGGCAGAAACCTCAACTGTGTTCTTGGCTTGTATCGGAATACCCTCAGGCGCGAAAAGCACCTTCCCCAACCGCTGCAGCGAAAGACATTTTGATTGCCTGTACAGCCGATTAAATCAATTGCATTTTCTTTTGTATTGAATTATAATGAATCTGACAAATCAACCTTTATTGGAGAATAGCGCTATGATATTATCAGAAAAATTTATCTGCTCCGGCGAAACATACAGTACTTTTGAGTGCCGTGTTCCTGCTCCGCTGTTTCACAAGAGCATTAACATTTCAGGCGGTATAAAGAAAGCCGAAATCACTGTTTGCGGACTTGGCTTTTACGAATTATATCTTAACGGTGTTTCTATTACAAAAGGCAGACTCTGCCCATATATAACCAACAGTGAGCAGGTTTTATATTACGATAACTACGATATTACCGAATTAATAAAAGAACATAACAGCTTTGAGTTCCTTTTGGGCAACGGCATGCAAAATGCATTCGGTGGCTTTATATGGGATTTTGAAAAAACAGAGCACCGTTCTTCTCCGAAACTTGCTTTTGCTGTTGAGTTGACTTACACCGACGGCAGAACAGAAATAATTGAAGCAGATAAAAGCGTTCTTGTCGCAGAGTCCAATATTCTTTCAGACGATTTACGCCTCGGCGAAATATATGATGCAAATAAAAATGACAGGATATGGAAAAATGCGGTTATAACAAGAACACCGCAGGGAGAAAAGCGGTTATCAAATATTAACTCCATTACAATAAGACAGGAATTAAAGCCCATCCGTATTTTTAAGGAGGGCAATGCTTTTATTTATGATTTTGGCATCAATACAGCGGGTGTTTGCCGTTTGCACATCTTTGCACAACAAAATCAAAAAGTTAAACTGACCTTTGCCGAAATACTGAAGGACGGAAAGTTTTTTGTAGACAGCACAACCTTTGACCATAGCCGAGAAAAGTATTATCAGAGCGATACATACATCTGCAAAGAAGGAGAAAATGAATGGGCGCCTGCTTTTACTTATCATGGCTTCCGTTATGTTAAGGTTGAGGGAATAACGGATGAACAGGCAACGGATGATTTGCTGATTTATTTAGTATTCAATTCATACTTAGAGGAAATCGGCAAATTTTCCTGCGATGACGAAGTGATAAATAATCTTCACAAAATGGCGCTGAATTCCACTCTCTCAAACTTTCATCATTTCCCGACGGACTGTCCGCACAGAGAAAAGAACGGCTGGACTGCTGACGCAGCGCTTTCGGCAGCGCATACTCTATTGTATTTTGAACCCACGGCAAACTACAAACAATGGCTCATCAGCATTTGCCATGCGCAAAATGAAGTCGGCGCACTTCCGGGTATTGTTCCGACTTGGGGTTGGGGCTTTGAATGGGGTAACGGTCCTGCGTGGGACAGCGTTATTACTGAGCTTCCGTATCAAATCTGGCAAAAGAGAAACGACCTTTCCGCTTTTGAAATATGCAAGGAAGCAACCATAAAATACATTGAATACCTGGACACAAGAAAAGATGAAAAAGGTCTTCTTGCCATAGGACTCGGCGACTGGTGTGCGCCCGATAATCCGCGCAAGGCACCGCTGATTCTGACCGACAGCATTGAGGCATTTGATATATCAGATAAAGCCTCGCAGATGTTTGGGGCAATCGGTGACGCTGAAAACGCAGCATATTGCAGCGCTTTTGCAAGCGATATGCGAAAGAGTATAAGAAAACACCTTTTTAACAAGGAAACAGGTGTTTTTGAAGGCGGCTCGCAAACTTCACAGGCTATGGGAATATATTACGGCATTACAGAAGAAAGCGAAAAAGAAAAAGCCTTTAAGGTGTTGCTTGATATAATCAAACAGGACGATTATCATATTGCAACAGGGGTGCTTGGCGGCAGAGTACTTTTTCATCTGCTTGCCGAAAACGGCGAAATTGATACGGCAATACGAATTCTCAAGAACCCCACCCCGCCTTCATATATGCAGTGGGTGCAAAATGGCGACACAGCGCTTTGTGAGGGCTTTGGAGAATACGATGGCCTTTCCTCACACAATCACCATTTTTGGGGGAACATAAGCGCATTTTTTATGCAACAGATTTGCGGCATAAAGGTTGGTGCTGACACAATTAATATTGAACCTCATATACCAAGCGGTATGAACAGTGCCTGTGCAACCTATCGCAGTGTGTACGGGGCAGTATCTGTTAACTGGAAAAAAGAAGGTAACGCAACGAGTTTTGATATCGAATGCCCGAAAAACTTGAAAGGTGTATTCAAATTCGGAAGCTATACCTGCCCTGTGTCTGAGATTAATGCACCATTACAATTTACCATAAAATATAAAACCTCGTTTTTTCACGGAGTATAAAGAAAATAGGGCAAAAGGCTGTTTTTAGCCAATTTGCCCTATTCCTTTTTGCCCATAAAAAGCAAAAACCCTTGAAACCAAGGGTTTTCCGTTGTATCAATCGCGTGATACAAAGATGGTGGGAGCGGGTGGACTCGGCTCACTTCGTTCGCCTGAGTTTGCTTCGCAAACGAATTCGATTTTATGTCCCTTTTACTCGTTCCTCGCAAAAGACGGACTATGTTCGAATCCACCCTTATTTTTACAAAAAAAGAAAAGAGCTAAGACAAAAGCCTTAACTCTTTTCTTGGTGGGAGCGGGTGGATTCGAACCACCGAAGTCGTCGACAACAGATTTACAGTCTGCCCCCTTTGGCCACTCGGGAACACTCCCACATATATTAAGTTACCGTCCAAGCCGGATATATAACGCTCAATTCAACCTTTTTTACTTACCCGAAAAACATTGGTAGTGAAGCGTAGCCGTCGTGAGTGCGCTTGCAAACGAGCATGCGAAGCAAACGTGATGTTTTTCGGAAACGAGGAGCAGCGGAATGAGCGAGCTTTTCGCAGTCCTGCGGAAACGAGCGATATGTAGCTTGCGACGAGTTGGAGCTGGTGGACGGACTTGAACCCCCGACCTGCTGATTACAAAGCGGCCATAGGATATTAAACGTAGTCAAAAACAGCATCGTTTAGCTAAATTGAGTACAATCCTGTCCCGGCATTTTTTCGATTTTAGCGATAATTTATCAATAATAGATGGTCATTAAATGGTCGTTGAAAATGCTTGAAAACCAAGCGCTCAGCCGATTGAACTATTCACTTTGCTCATCACGAAACAGGTAGATGGTTTTTTGATGGTTGGTTCCAGTTCTTTATAAATGAATGTGTGGGCAAATTTTTCATCAACCCACAGAAAAATGCTACTCGAACTTTTGATAATCGCTTGAGTAGTGAAATAGCAGTTCTTTTTATAACATAACAATTTACTGCTTACTGATACTGGTATTCTATCTTATAATTGGCACAGCGAGGATGAAGTTCCGTTTGATGACTGTGAGGAAACCCTGCGGACTCTGAGCGACAAGGGCTATCAACTTGGCATCATCGCAAATCAGAATCCTGGAGCAAAAGACCGTCTTGACGCCTGGGGGCTTGGTCGATATTTCTCGGTGATTGCATCCTCCGCGGAGCTTGGCATATCAAAGCCGGACAAGGAGATATTCCGGCTGGCGTTGGCTATGGCGGACTGCAGACCGGAAAACGCCGTCATGGTGGGCGACCGGCTGGATAACGATATACGCCCAGCCAATGCTCATGTACGGTAAGGAAGCAAGCAACCGAAAACAAGAGATAGACCGCCAGCACTACACTATTCCGAACC
>SVOA01000038.1 GCA_015066635.1 Oscillospiraceae bacterium
AGTTTCCGTTGCCGTAGCCGTTGATAAAGCCCTTCTGTGCGCAGTACATTGCCGCGTCATAGAACCATGCGCCCTTAGGTACGTCGGGGAAGGTCTTTGTCGGTGTGCCGCTGCCGTCGCCCGTGAAGGTGAATTCGGTAGTTTCCGTTGTGAACACGAACATATCGGTTTCTTCGGGAACTGTAACTAAGGTATATTCGGAATTGTCAACGTCGTCGATATCCTCAACAAGTGTTGCAACGTAAGCACCGGGAACGTCGGAAACTTCCTCAATAGCGTAAACGTAATGATGATCTACATCGTCGCTCCACAAATTGTAAATGATATACTGATTTCCCTCGGCATTTGTATAGAGGCTGCCGCTGACTTCCTCAAATACACCCTTGAGGTAGAGCTCTTCATACTCTTCGTCCAAAACAGCGGTGTAGCCGTCGGGAAGCTTTTCATAATCTGTTGTGCCTATTGTGATAGGAGTAAAGCTTGTATCCGCTTCATAGCCGTATTCGCCCTGTATGAGCTTATAAATAGTGCCCTTGAATTCGTAAGTGGAAGCGTCGTTCTTATCGCTATAGCTGTATCCGTTATGGTCAAGCATATAGATACCGTCGGGATCGGCTGAGTTAATCAGCTGAGGACCTGAATGAGCGTCGTCGTCAAAGAAGAAAATTGAGCTTAACTCTTTGCCGGTTACGGTCATTGAGAAACCGAGCTCTTCAAACTCTTCCTTGGTGAAACTTACTTCGCCGTATTTATTTACGTACTCTTCCTCAAATGCGGCGTCCTCGAAATATACGCCGTATTCTTCGGAGTAAACGTATCTTGAAACGTGATATTCCTTTTCACCGTATGAGCTTGTCCAGATGCTTACGCCGTAGTATGTGTCGGGGTCGTCTGCCTTGACAGCCGCATTACCCTTGTAACCGTCAGCTTCGGCGTCGGTTATCACATTAACTGTCAAAAACTTAGAGTCTTGATAGACGAAGGGCTCAACGTCGATGTCAAATAATTCCTGACCGCTTACTGCGGTGACAACCTTAGAGGCATCATCAATCAAATTCGTACTGCTGTTAAATACGCCATCCTCGCCGAAGAGCTTAACGGTTACGCCCTTGTCAACGGTGAGCGATGAAGCGGTGTGTTCCGCATGGAAAACAATCGCACTGTCGGCAAGTCCCTCTTCATTAACGGTAAGCGTGCCGGTGCCGGTGATTGTAAGTGAGCCGCCCCAGCCGTCGCCCCAGACTTCAATGTTGGCAAGCTCGCACTCGCCGACTACCTTGAGCTTGAAATCGTCGCCCATCATGTTGGCACTGATACCCGCTTTTTTGTTCTTGTAGTTGTCAAGAGTAAGCGTGTTTGTCGCCTTGTCGTAGGTAACACCGGGAACAGCGTTGTTAAAAGCTTTCTTCTCTCTGTAAATGGGACCGTACGCTTCGTCATCCGGCTCATCCTCATCGGCGTAGAATACGTTGATGAACGCCCATTCAACATCGGCAGGGCCGTTGTTGGCTTTTGCAGCGAAAGCCGTCATCGGCACAATACCGAGAATCATAATAATGCTGAGCATTATTGCCAATACTTTTTTCATAAAATCCTCTCCTTTTTGAAATGAATAATATAATAAACATTATATCAATTACAATTATATCAAAAATATAAAAATTGTAAAGTAAAATTATTATGCCGATTTTTGATAATTATGACAAAAATGTATTAAAGGAGCGACCAACGGTCGCTCCTTCTGAAAAATATTCAATAATTATTACACGTGCAAAATAATTCCGGCAACTTCAAAATAAACAATAAGTGAAATTGCATCAACTATTGTTGTAATAAACGGACTTGCCATTACGGCGGGGTCAAAGCCTACCCTCTTTGCAAGTATCGGCAGCGTAGAGCCTACAAACTTGGCGCAGATAATGGTAATAATCATTGTCGCACAAACAGTAAGCGCTACCATAAGTCCGACCTTGTCAATAAGCATAAGCTTTATGAAGCTTGCAAGCGCCAAAGTTACGCCGCAGAGGAAAGCAACTCTGAATTCCTTAAAAACTACCTTAAAAACATCTTTATAGTCAATGTCTCCGAGCGAAAGTCCTCTGATTATTGTTACCGAGGCTTGACCGCCGCAGTTACCGCCCGTGTCCATAAGCATAGGGATAAACGAGGTCAGTACTATTTGCGCCTGCAAGGCGTTTTCAAAATTCTGTATTATTTTACCCGTAAATGTTGCGGACACCATAAGCAGCAGAAGCCACGGAAATCTTTTTTTCCATGTTTCAAAGACGCCCATTTTAAGATAAGGCTTATCCGTAGGCGTGATAGCCGCCATCTTTTCGATATCCTCGGTGTTCTCCTCCTGCAAGACGTCCATAGCGTCGTCGAAGGTTACGATACCGACAAGACGGTGTTCCTGGTCAACAACGGGAATTGCCATCAAATCGTAACGTTGAAACTTATCAGCAACGATTTCCTTATCCTCAAGAGTTGTAACGTAAATGACGTTTGTTTCCATTATTTCAAACATCTTTTTACTCTTGTCGGATAAAAGAAGGTCTTTTACGGTTACAAGCCCGAGAAGCTTGCGGTTCTCGTCAGTAACATAGCAGACATAAATTGTTTCCTTGTCAACGCCCGTTCTTCTGATTCTTGTAAACGCATCGTCAACCGTCATATATTTTTTAAGGTCAACGTACTCAATTGTCATAATGCTTCCGGCAGAGTCCTCGGGATATTTAAGTATCTCGTTGATGCTGTTTCTTACCTCGGGGTCCGTGTGCTGAAGTATTCTCTTGACAACCGTTGCAGGCATTTCCTCGATTATGTCAACCGCATCGTCAACATAAAGCTCGTCAAGAACTTCGCGAAGCTCTTTATCGCTGAAAGCCTTTATAAGAATTTCCTGCGCGTCCGAGTCCATATTGACAAAAACGTCGGATGCAAGTTCTTTGGGCAGAATACGGTAAACAAGCGGAAGCTTATCTTCAGGTATTTCGGCAATTATGGCGGCAATATCCGCCTCGTTCATGTCGGAAAGAATTTCTTTTAATCTGTGATAGTCTTTTTTTTCTAATAATTCGTTTATTTCCTCTTCAAGTAAAATTACTTCTTCCATTGGGTTTCCCTCCTAACTTTGATAATACCAGGAAACCGGACAAAACAGTTATACGAAAGCAATGACGCACTCAGCGCCGTTGTAATAACTACTTCGCGGTACCGTGTCTTTGCCCGTAGTGCCTGATGCGTCCATTGTTTTCACCTCACTTAAAAATAAAACTCATACCGTCGCACGAAATAACGGTATGAGTCAATTTCACTGTCATTATTTCGTACAAGCTTTAGCTTCTAAGGGCAATGAAACTGCATTAGTTAACACCTTGATTTCGATGTAAACTGTTGACCTGCTTACAGTGTCTCCACTTTTCGCGGCAGCAGCCCGTATCCCCAAGGGAGCCTTACCTACCGATATAAAATCTAAATATATTATCGACAATTTTTTAAATTTGTCAATAGTATTTTTTAACTTAATTTGCCTCTGCGGCTAATTCTGAGACAAATGCCTCTGCCTTCTCCTCCGCAGCCTGCTTCTCTTCTTTTCTGACCGTACTGACCGCATCAGAGAAAATCTTGCCTGCGCCGCTTAAATTCTCGGACATAAAGGTTCTCGTCTGCAAATCAAGTTTTTGCCATGCCGACTTTGCACCCTTTACGGACGAAACAATATTCTTTGAGAAATTTGTAAGGTTTATCTGACCTGTACCCTCAACTATTGTTTCAAGAACCTTATCAAATGCCTTGCTGTGAACGTCGTCAATGCCGAAAATCATAGTTCTGAGAGCAAGGTCGGTTATCTTGGCGATAACTTTAAGGTCATCTCTCGTGTCGAAGCCGACTCCCCTTGTTTTCCATGTCGAGGGGTCATGCTGCATGGCGCCGAAAATTCTTGAGCTTCTGACAACGGTATAATCGTCGTCATGAGCAAGAAGCATACCTATAAGCGAACAGCTCGGAACAAAATGCTTGTATCTCGGCAGAAGCTCTTTATAAGCCTTGCTGTCAAGATATTTATAGTCATAGAAGCCGGGACCGTCATTGTTGTAAACATACTGAATTCTGTCACGGACCTTTTGCTGACAGTTCATAGCGCTGTAAAGAGCGACATTTCCGCCCTTTGAGTGTCCGCAAACTATAATCTTGCCGTTTTTATATTCCTTTGCAATAGAGTTAAGATAATCAACGCCGAGCTGATGCGACGGAATAGTCTTTCTCGTGAAAATGTCAAAATCCTCTTTCCAGCCGTAAAGCGTATCATCTGTACCTCTGTAAACAACAACCTTCGTATCATCGGGAAGGATAAAAGTTACAGCCGCAAACTGAACGGCGGGATTCTCGCTGAACTGAGACCGGCAAGCGACCATTTTAACGTCAGCATACCTTTTGGTCATAGCCATAGCCATCATTTCAACGCTGATAGATTTAAAAAGTATCAGACCGCAGGGAACGTGCTTGTAGCCGTTAAAAGCAAAGAGCTTATTGCAGGCATCCTTAAACGAGACGGGCTCGCGTGTAGGTCTGTCATAAATAACTTTTTCAAAGGGCATATAAAAAATGTGGCAAAGCAAAATATTGTCAATATCGCAGAAAGGTATTTCGTCAAAGGTTCTGCTGCCGTATTCAACAACGAAGTTTTTAATATGTGACATAATACAACCCCCTGATTAAATAGATCTGTTATTCCTCTTCCTTGTTATCGTCTGCAAGAAGCGCTTTCATGCTTGTAGCAAGCCCTGCAAGTCCCTGAATCTCGGAAGGAATAATAATCTTTGTAGATTTGCCGTTTGCAACCTTGGCAAAAGCTTCAAGACTCTTCATTGCAATAACTGCTTCGCCGGGCTTTGCGGCATTGATAAGCTCAATGGCCTTTGCATTAGCTTCCTGAACAACTCTGATTGCCTCTGCTTCACCCTCTGCCTCGCGGATTTTAGCCTCTTTGACGGCTTCTGCGCGAAGAATAGCAGCCTGCTTCTCTGCCTCAGCGTTAAGAATCTGAGATTCTTTATGACCTTCGGCAACAAGAATTTTACTCTGCTTCTCGCCCTCTGCGGTAAGGATAGATTCACGTCTCTGACGCTCAGCCTTCATCTGCTTTTCCATAGCGTCCTGAATCTCACGCGGAGGAATAATATTCTTTAACTCAACACGGTTAACCTTGATGCCCCAGGGGTCTGTCGCCTCATCAAGAATAACTCTGATTTTGGCGTTAATGGTGTCTCTTGAGGTAAGAGTTGCATCAAGCTCAAGCTCACCGATAATATTACGGAGCGTTGTAGCCGTAAGATTTTCTATAGCCGAAATGGGATTTTCAACTCCGTAAGTGTAAAGCTTGGGGTCGGTTATCTGATAGAAAACAACCGTGTCTATCTGCATTGTAACGTTATCCTTTGTTATAACAGGCTGGGGTGCAAAATCAACAACCTGCTCTTTAAGAGAAACTATTTTAGCAATTCTCTCAAAAAACGGAATTTTAATATGGAATCCCGTCTGCCAGGTATCAAGATAAGCGCCGAGTCTTTCAATGACATAAGCCTTTGACTGAGGAACTATTTTGATATTCGCAGCAATAACAAGTAAAACAATAAATACAATTCCTATAATTACATACGGCATAATTATTACTCCTTTTCTGTTTTAACTATAAGTTTTACGCCTTCTATTTTAATAACGGTAACCATTGAGTCAACCGGTATTATTTCTCCGTTTTCGCTTCTTGCAGTCCAGATATTTCCGTTTACCTTAACCTGTCCTGAAGCTTTAATATTGTCAATTTCCTCAGTAACAACAGCAGTCTGACCTATACATCGGTCTGCGTTGGTAGACTGAATTTTATTCTGTGAAAACCGCTTTACGAGAGGTCTTGTTATTATAAAGCAGATTATAGACACAACAAGGAATATAACAAGCTGTCCTACAACGCCTACTTTAAACAAACTCGCTATAAGCGCGGCAAGCGAGCCTACAGCAAACCATACAGAAACAAGCTGTACGGTAACGGCCTCAATTACGGAAAACCCTATGAGAAGAACAACCCATATTGCTACCGCGTGCTCTGCAAAATATTCCATACTAACACCTCCGTTAAGTAACAATGGCGCGCTTGGTCGGATTCGAACCGGCGACCTTCAGAGTCGGAGTCTGACGCTCTATCCAGCTGAGCTACAAGCGCATTAGACATTAAATCTGAACAAAACGATATCCCCGTCCTGCATAACGTAATCTTTGCCTTCAGACCGTATTTTACCGTTTTCCTTAGCCGCCTGCATACTGCCGAGCTTCATAAGCTCATCAAACGAAACGACCTCTGCTCTGATAAATCCTCGTTCTATATCAGAATGTATTTTACCTGCCGCCTTGGGAGCCTTTGTGCCTTTTTTTATGGTCCACGCTCTAACCTCGGGTTTTCCTGCCGTCAGGAAGGACATAAGTCCGAGTAAATCGTAAGAACGCTGTATAAGAAGGTCAAGTCCGCCCTTTTCTATGCCGAGGTCACTTAAAAACATTTCCTTTTCCTCTTTGGAAAGAGAAGAAATTTCGGCTTCAAGCTCTGCGCAAATCGGAAGCACCTCTGCTCCCTCTGCCTCGGCTATTGCCTTGACGGCATTGTATCTTGCATTGGTTTCGATATTGTTTTTAAAGTCATCCTCACTCATATTGCAGGCGTAAATGACAGGCTTTGAGGAGAGAAGTTCAACGGAATCAAGTATTTCCTTTTCTTCCTCGTCACACTCTATTGCCCTTGCGTTTGTTCCGCTTTCAAAGGCAGTCTTAACCCTGTTAAGAAAATCAACCTCTTTTTGAAGCGACTTGTCGCCTTTAAGTGCCTTTGTGCTTTTTTCTATCCTTCTGTCAAGAATTTCCATATCCGAGAAAAGAAGTTCAAGATTTATCGTTTCAATATCTCTCGCAGGGTCAACAGAGCCCTCGACGTGAATAATATCGTCATTGTCAAAACAGCGGACAACGTGAATTATTGCATCAACTTGACGGATGTGCGACAGAAATTTGTTGCCGAGTCCCTCGCCTTTTGAAGCACCCTTGACAAGACCTGCAATATCTACAAACTCAATGCTTGCGGGAGTAACTTTATCGGGGTTATACATCTCGGCAAGTTTATCGAGTCTGTAATCGGGAACGTCAACCACACCGACATTGGGTTCAATGGTGCAGAAAGCGTAATTGGCAGACTGTGCGCCTGCATTTGTTATGGCGTTAAATAAGGTACTCTTTCCGACATTCGGAAGTCCGACAATACCTAATTTCATTTAATTCATTCCTTTGTTTTTTCTTAAATATATATTATACACCAAAAGTCAATAGTTTTCAATAAAAATCAACTGAGTTTATGTATAAAAAGTCCGCTTAAAAGTTTCGGCTCAAACCATGTTGATTTCGGTGGCATAATTTTGCCTGCATCCGCTATTGCAATAAGCTCGTCAAGAGAGGTCGGATACATCGCAAATGCAATTTTCATATCACTGCGGCATCTCTTTTCAAGCTCGTCAAGACCTCTGATACCTCCGACGAAATCAATTCTCCTGTCTGTCCTCGGGTCATCAATACCGAGAACGGGAGAAATAAGATTATTCTGAAGAATAGAAACATCAAGACTTAAAACGGGGTCATTATCGTCATAAGTACCGTCTTTTGCAGACAGTTTGTACCACTCGCCGCCGAGATGCATACCGAAAGTATGCCTTTTTTCAGGTCTGTACTGTGTTTTACCGATTTTTACAACCTCGAAATTCTCGGAAATTTTCTGAAGAGTTTCACTCTCGGTCATAGAATTCAAATCAGCAATAACTCTGTTGTAGTCCATAATGGCAAGATCTTCTGCACAGAAAAGCACGGATAAAAAGAAATTAAATTCCTCGTTTCCCGTATAGTTTTTATGCGCGTCCCTGCGTTTAAGCCCTACCTTAACTGCCGAGGCAGCCCTGTGGTGTCCGTCAGCTATGTAAAGAGAAGGTATATCTTTAAATACGGCGATTATTTGCCCGACAGTATCATTCTCGTCAATAACCCATACCCTTTGTCTGACTTCGTCCGAAACAAAGTCATATACGGGTTTATGATTGCTTTTAAAAGTATCAATTATGCTTTTAAGTCTGTCGTTTTTTCTGTAAGCGAGGAAAATAGGTCCCGTATTTGCGTCAAGCGTATCGACATGGTTAATTCTGTCCGCTTCCTTATCGGCACGGGTAAGCTCATGCTTTTTTATGACGTTATTCATATAATCGTCAATGGAAGTACAACCGACTATCCCCGTCTGTATCCTGCCCTTCCGTGTCTGCTCGTAAATATACAGACAGTCTTTACTGTCCTTGCAAAGAACGCCCTGATTTATCAGACTGTTGAGGTTTTCGTTTGCCTTGGCATAAACCTTGCTGTCATAAATATATGTGTCCTCGGGCAGGTCAATTTCGGCTTTATCAATATGCAAAAACGAAAACGGATTATCCTTCGCAATTTCCCTTGCCTCAGCCGAGGTCATAACGTCATACGGCAGAGCCGCAACCTTATCGGCGAATTCGGGGACAGGTCTGATTGCCTTAAATGCTTTTAATACAGCCATGATTCACTCCTTTTATAATCAATAAGAATAACAATTATCATAAACAAAGTCATTACCGCG
>SVOA01000004.1 GCA_015066635.1 Oscillospiraceae bacterium
GCAATAATTCCCTTATCAACTGCCCACGCAACTGCCTTGCCGTAGTATGCGTTCATATCTACGTCTGTGAGTTTGCATGTGGTGTAGCTTGACAAATCTGCCTTTGCAATATTTGCAAGTATTACAACAAAGTCCTGTCTCTGAAGCGGGTCTGTTGCGCCGAAGTTTCCGTTGCCGTAGCCGTTTATAAAGCCTCTCTTTGCGCAGTACATTGCCGCGTCATAGAACCATGCGCCTTTCGGTACGTCGGGGAAATTCTTTTCCTCGCCGAGAGGAATAAATGTGATTTCGTTTTCTGTTGCATATTCCTCTGCCTTTGTACCGGCATAACCGTAAATCCTGAAGCCGTCGAGTACAACGTCTTTGTCGAGTTCGCCGTCATAGAAGTAACCGAAAGCGCCGTAACCTATAGTTGTAACGCTTGCGGGAATTTCAATTTCTCTTAATGATGTGCTTGCAAAGGCAAAGGCGCCGACGCTTGTAAGATTGTGTGGAAGTATTACAAAATCAAGTGCGCCGCAGAGGTTAAAGGCATTTACGCCTATTGAGGTTACGCTGTCTGCAATATCAACATCATAAACATTTGATTGGATAAATGCGTCCTGACCGATATTGGTTACGCCGTCAAGAATTACAACCTTTTCAATATCAAAATATCTCCACGGAGAAATCAGAGCCTCGTTTGCGCCGGGTACCATACCGTAATCAGCCATTGCGCCGTTTCCTGAAACGGTAAGAGTCTTTGTGTCAGGGTCGTAAACCCAGTCGCAATCGCCCGTTTTGCCCGAAGTGAGCGGGACAAAGTCAATATTGTGCGCGTGCGCAAAATCCTCGGCAGCCGTCCTCGGATAGCCGTAAATGGTTTCGAGGTCGATATCAAGGTTGCCCTGCTCATCAAAGAAGCCGAAAGCCATATCCGCGATGAAGGTAACGCTCTGCGGTATGGTTGCTGTTTTGAGCGAAGTGCAGTTATGGAAAACTGCCATACCGAGTTCTGTAACCGACTCGGGAACGATAATGTGCTCAATGCCCTGACAGCTGTTGCCTGCAGCATACGCTATAAGTCTGGTGCCGTCCTTAACGGTAAATGTGCCCGTAAAATCGGGGTTGATTCTTATAAGGCAGTTATCGACATAAATTCCGCCGTCCTCATAATTGTCGGGGTTAGCGGCAATAGCCGTATTGTCAATCGTCTGAGCGCCGATTTCGTTAACGCTCTCGGGTACGTTGAATTTCTCAAGCGAGGTACAGCCCGAGAAGGCAGAGAAGCCGATAATCTTAATGCCGTCGGGAATAATGATTTCCTTTATAAAGTCAAGGTTTGCAAAGCAACAACCTTCGAGAGCCACAAGCTTATGTCCGTCTATTGCTGAGGGAACGGTAACAACCGAGTCCTGTCCCTTGTAGGAAGCGCCCCACGGAATTGATGAGGTCAGATATGCTGTGCCGTCCTCATAAAGACTGTACTCCCAAAGCCCGTCATTGCTTAAATAAACGGGGTTTTCCACAACCTCAACAAACAGCTCGTTGGTTAAAACCGTGGGTGTATCAGAGAAACTGAAGGTCGCAAAGGGATTTTCAATGTCAAAGCCTTCGGGGAGCTCATAAAGCGAATACGGAACTCTTGCTCTGGTGCCGATTTCCAAATCATCGGGAACGGTAATCTTCATACCGTACATACCGTTGAACCAATCATTGCTCTCAAAACCGAGTTGTTCATATTCGCCTTCTTCAACCAAAAAGCCCATACTTGTAAGACTGTCGTCAAAGTTAGCATCGGGAATACCGTAATTAAAGCCGTAAATCGGGCAGATACCGTGCTGCTCGTTTCTGTAGTCGGTAAGGAAGGAAACAAAGATGGTCTCTCCGGGGAACATTGTCAGCGTTTCGCCGTCAAAATACATAAAGTCGTTGCCGTCAACGGCGCAGATATATACCATGTAATCATCGAGCGAGATATAAACAACGGGAGGGAAGGTAAGTCCGGCAAAGGAAGCTACGTTACCCTCAACACTGAGAATTCCCTGATATCCGTCAAGACCGAGCGCGTAAAGATTCATGGTGTTACTGTCAAAGCCCGATACGATTTCAAAGCTGACGTTATCAAAGTCGTCATAGCTGATGACAAAGGAACCGTCCTCTATAGTCGCGCCCGTTACGTTGATAACAACGGGATTGCCGCCGTTATTAAATGTTACGGTGTTGCCGTCAATTTCCGCATCCTCAAAAAAGATATAACAATTTCCGTCATTGGGACCGGGGACCGGTCCGGGTCCGCCTGCCGACTCAATGCTCAGATGGATATCGCCGTCGGGGAAGATGAGCTGTGAGAAATCAAGATAGCCGTTTCCGTCAACAGAGGGGTAATCCCTGTAATTGTTGATGCCGCAAACAACGAAGGTAAGGTTATCGCTGTCAAATTCCCCGTCAACTCTGATTTTAAGAGAATAAACATTCTCGCGGGGAATTGTAAGTGTGCCCGTATTAGGGTCTGCGTCTGCATTCTCAAAAATGAGATTAACGCTTCCCTGAGAGTCGGGGAACATCATGGTTGCGTTGTGTAAGTCCGTGAAATTACATCCGTCAAAGTAGAATGTAATGTTTTCGTCTGCAAATACCGCTATTGACAAGCATGACAGCATCATGCAGACCGAAAGAATCACGGCAAGAACCGATTTGAAATTTCTTTTCATTTAATCATCTCCTTTTTTGTGTATAAAAAATGTATATAAATATACTAACTTCATAATAACATAATAAGAAATAAAAATAAAGAATTGAGCGTTTGGAAAAATAAACAAAAAACAGACCGTCAATAAGGGCAATACATACAAGAGACGTTTAGCCCTTTACGGTCTGTTCTATTATAAAACGAATTTCTCAATCGCTTGCGCCACTCCGTCCTCGGCATTGGTAAGAGCCGTGTATTTAGCGGTTTTTTTACACTCCTCGCAGGCGTTTCCCATAGCGAAGGACAGACCTGATATTTCAAGCATTTCACGGTCGTTGAGTGCGTCGCCGAAGCTCATAATTTCGCTTAAATCATAACCCGTAACTCTGCACAGTCCCTCGAGCGCTGTGCCTTTGTTGACATCGGGCGCCGTAACCTCAAATTCGTTTGGCAGAGAGGATGTTATATGCAGGCTGTGCGATTTGAATTCTTTAACGAGCGCATGCTTCTGCGCTTCGTTTACAGAGTACATTGCGATTATTTCCGCGCTTTTGCCTTTCATTTCTCTGCAAAGCGAGTCATATTCCTCAGAGCAGGAAACAAAGAGGTCAAGAAATTCTGCAGGCAGCAGGTCGCGGTTTTGGTAATGTTCGACCTTGTCCTTCTGCACAAGAATATGTCCGTCATAATAGCAGTTATAATAAATCGGCATATTCTCAAGCAGTTTTAAAACGCTTTGCGTTGCTTCGGGAGAAATGTGGTTTCTGTAAATATCTCTGCCTGCGTTCCTGTCGTAAACCGAGGCGCCGTTTGAATAGACAACATAGTCAATAAACGGAAGCTGCTGTATGACGTTTTTTGTGAAGCTGAGCGTCCTGCCCGTTGCTATGGCTATCTTAACGCCCTTGCCGTGTGCGGACATAAGAGCGTTATATGTGCGCGGGGTAACAGTGATATGGTCGGGCGCCATAAGCGTACCGTCAAGGTCGGTTGCAATAAGTTTTACTGACATGGCTATACCTTGAGATTAAAGTAGTTCTTTGCGTTGCCGAAGGAAACATCCTCTACAAGTCCCGAAAGGAATTTGATGTTTTCGGGATACTTGCCCTCCTCAACCCAGTCGCCTATAAGTTCGCAGAGTATGCGCCTGAAATACTCGTGCCTCGGGTATGACAGGAAGCTTCTCGAGTCGGTAATCATACCGACAAATTTGCCGAGCACTCCGAGATTTGCGAGTGCGGTCAGCTGAGCGCGCATACCGTCGTAGTTGTCATTGAACCACCAAGCGGAGCCGAACTGAATTTTGCCTGCCTGTTCGCTTGACTGGAAGTTGCCGAGCATAGTGCCGAGAACATAGTTGTCCTTGGGGTTGAGCGTGAAAAGTACGGTTTTGGGAAGTTTGCCGACTGCTTCAAGGCTGTCCATAAATCTGGAAAGTCCCTCGGCTATCTGACAGTCGTTGATAGAGTCAAAGCCCGTGTCTGCGCCGAGTTTCTGAAACATACGCGAATTGTTGTTTCTCATTGCGCCTATGTGAAGTTCCATTACCCAGCCGCGGCTGTGATATTCGGCGGCAAGGAAACGCAGTAAATCGGTTCTGTATTTGTCTGTTTCATCCACCGTAAGCGGCTTGCCTGCAAGCGCCTTTTTGAATACGCTCTCAAGTTCTCTCGCGGTCGCCTCTGCAAACGGGATATAGGCAAGCGCCTGGTCGGAGGCACAGCAGCCCGTCTTGTCAAAGAATTCAATTCTCTCGGCGAGCGCCTTTTTGAGTTCGGAATAACTTGTGATTTCTCTGCTGACAGCCTTTTCGAGAGCCGCTACCCACGGATGAAAAGCGGGGGAGTCAATACCGAGAGCTTTATCGGGACGGAAGGCAGGCAGAACCTTGCATTTGAAAGATTTGTCGGCTTTCAGTTTCTTGTGGTATTCAAGCGTATCTGCGGGGTCGTCGGTCGTGCAGACGCAGACGACATTTGACTTCTCTATGAGTTCTCTCGGAGTAAAGCCGCCCGCCTTGATTTTTTCGTTGCACTTTTTCCAAATACTCTCGGCAGTTTCGGGGGAGAGAGTTTCGGTAATGCCGAAATATCTCTGAAGCTCGAGATGGGTCCAGTGATAAAGCGGGTTGCCTATGCAGTAAGGCATAATCTCGGCGTATTTTAAGAATTTGTCATGGCCTGACTTTCTGCCCGTAATATAGTCCTCGGGTACGCCGCAGGAACGCATGGCTCTCCATTTGTAATGGTCGCCTGCGAGCCATAACTGAGCTATATCCTTCGGCTTTTTGTTCTCGTATATTTCCTGCGGAGAAAGATGGCAGTGCCAGTCAAAAATCGGCGTTTTTTCCGCGCCTCTTTTGTATATCTCCTTTGCCGTTTTTGTGGTAAGCAAAAAGTCCTTGTCCATAAATTTTTTCATTTTACGGTACCCCTCTGCATTAGTGATATATGAATAATTTTATCACAATAAAGGTGTGTCTGCAAGATTTTTAAAAAAAGAAAAGACCGGGACAAAACCTCGGCCTTTTATCCGTTTTAGGTTATCTGCTTAAAAGTAAATCGCTGTTTTCGATAACTCTGAGTGCCGCCTTGCAGCCGGGACAGTCGCAGTATCTGCCGCCGTTTGCCTTAACCTCTTTCATATGGTTGAGAATTTCCGCAGCTTTGACGGCACCGAACATACCCTGAGCCGTTTCCGAGCCGAAAAAGGATATGGTGCCTTCAATGTCGTTTATGTCATCCTTTGCCTCGGCTATGAGAGCTTCGGCGGCTTCTGTCTCGCCGTCCGTGCCGACAGCTTTAAGATAGTTTTCCGCCGCTGCTTTGAATTCCGCGCAGGAACTCATGGCACCTATAACTTCATTTGCAATTTCTTTTTTTTAATTCAACAGTTGACATTGTATTTCCTCCGTATATTTTATTCTTCGTCATCAAATGCACCTTCCTCGTAAAGTTCCATAAAGACCTTTACAACCTTTTCACTCAGCTGAGTGCCGGAACAGCGGTTAATTTCTCGTGCAACATCATCCAGCTTCATCTTTTTGCGGTAAGGACGCGTCGAGTACATAGCGTCAAATGTGTCCGCAACCGCAATAATCTGAGCAACCTCGGGGATGTCCTCGCCGCTGAGTCCCGATGGATAGCCTCTGCCGTCCATTCTCTCGTGGTGGTAGCCCGCGCCCAGAGCCAGATCAGGAGCTATTGTGATGTCCTTTAAAATGTTGTTGCCTCTCTCGGAGTGGCTCTTCATTATGCCGTATTCCTCGTCGTCAAGTTTGCCGGGTTTATTGAGAATTGAGTCGGGAATACTGATTTTGCCTATGTCGTGGAGAAGGGCTATATTGTAAATTCTTTCGACCTCTTCCTTGGATTTGCCGAGCTTCCGGGCAAGGAGCGCAGTGTATTTTGCAACACGGAATGAGTGTCCGTTTGTATATGCGTCCTTCATATCTATACATTTTGCAAAGGCACTTGTCATCTCGTTTATAAGTTTTCTGTTCTCCTCCTGCTTCTTAATAAGCTTCGCCGTCTTTTTACGGAAGTACAGAGCAACTATGCCCGCAACGAGCATCAGGAAGAAAAGACAGACAAGAAGTATAAACCAGGTCTTTTCGTAAATCGCTTTATCCTTTATTATTTTCAGCTCCGTGCTCTGCTTAATCTCGCCCGTGGTGCTGTCAAGAAGCGACAGACGGAAGGTATATGTGCCGCCGCGCAGATTTGTATAACTCGCATAGGACATATCGTGCCTTGTGGTCTTAAACGGCTTGTCGTCAAAGCCTTCAAGGCAGTAACTCAGATGCGGATTTTTAAGAGCATAGGTGTAAGCGTTTGCGTAAATATTAAGTCGTTTGCAGTTTGAGGGGATGTGAATTTCCTTTAAATTCCCCGTTGATATATATGTATCGTCAGCCATAATAAAGGGAATTGAAAGCTTCAAATTGGTGTTTTCCTCTGCGCCGTGAATTATATTGATACTGTTCACTCCCGAGGAGCAGGCCATATAGAGAGTGCCGTCATCGGCAAGACAGCTGTAGGAATTAACGGTGGGGACATTTGAAAGTCCGCTTGAAATATCATACAGCGTATAGTCAATATTCTCGTTTTTGAACATTTCATCCTGCTTGACGACATACACGCCGTTACTGCTGAGTATCCACATACAGCCGTCATTGTCAAAATAAATGTCATAGTTATTTGAATAGGGGAAATTGTGTACGGTCGTTACCTTGCCGTCCTTGAGGAAGGCTATGGAATTGCTTGTAACTATCCAGTAGGCAGAGGCGTCGGGGCTCTTTTTAATACGCAGTATAACCTCCGAAGCAAGTCCGTCGTCAAGACCTATTCGGGAAACGCTTCCGTCTTTGACAATGTAAATTCCGTCGCCGTCGCTTCCGAGATAAATACTGCCGTCGGGACCCTCCTCGATGCAGAGAATTTCAAGGTTTGTGATTCCTTCGTCTGCGTCATAAGTCGCAATTACTTTGCCGTCCTTTATCAGATTCAGTCCCGCATTTGTTGCAGCCGCAATACTGCCGTCGGAAAGCTCGGTAACCATTCTGACGCGGTTTGAGGCAAGACCGTTTGTGTCGTCAAAACCCGTCCAGCTGTCGCGTGCAGGGTTATAGCAGAGAAGTCCGTGTTCGCTGTATGTGCAAATCCACAGTCTGTCCGAAGAATCCTTTCTGATACAGCGTATTCTGTTACCGTCCAGCAACTCGGTAATCCTTTTATTCTTTACCTGATAATTGCTGTCGAGAACGATAATTCCCGTGTCGGTTCCTATATAAAGTTCATCATTGTATTTGCAGGTCGCATTGACAACTCTCGGGTCAAGATTTGCAAGCTTGAATATGTCGGAAAAGCTGTTGAGCGAAACCTTCAGAACGCCTTGACGGGAGGAACAGAACCAAAGGTTTTCCTCATAATCTATCATCATTTTATCAACCGAATTTGTCATCGGGACATCAAGAATCGGGATAAAAACATCATTGTAAATAAAACCTATTCCGTTATCCGTGCAAAGCCATATCTGACCGTCAATTATTTTGATATCGTTAACTGTATTCTGCTCTTCAATTATATATGTCTTTAAGATTTTGATTTGGTTGCCGAGATTGCAGACAATTACTTCTCCGCCCTGTGTTCCGATATAGAGGGTATCGGGATTCTCCGGATCGGGATAAACAGTGTTTACGGTATCGTGCCCGAGATTTGCAGAGCTGTAAAAAGCAGTTATCTTTTTATTCTCAAGCACAAAGAAACCGCCTGCAAGAGTAACTCCGTAGATTTTTCCGTCAGCGGCGCGCTTAAGCTCGCAGATGTATTCCTTGTTTACCTGAGGCTCGTCAATAATATGAAGCTCAAGGCTGTCGGGGTCAATATATGCAAGTCCCTGAGTTGTTGCAACAATAATATTGCCTTTTGTATCCTCGGTTACGGAGCGCACCGATGAGGAAGCAAGCCCCTGCGCTTTGCCGTAGAAAGTAAATTTGTTGTTTTCCATTACGGCAACGCCGCTGTCATTGGTGCCCACCCAGAGGCGGTTTGAGGAGTCGGTAAACAGACAGGCAACGTTTGCAATACCTGTTGATGGGGGATAACGGTAAAATTCGTTGCCGTCATAGCGGATAAGTCCGCTGTAACCTCCTATCCATATAAGTCCGTCCGAGGACTGAACAACTGCATTCGCCTCGGATGTGGGAAGTCCGTTGGTACTGTCATACAGCACCGAGGAAAAGCCTATGCCCTTACCCGTGGTATCAATTTCCTCTATTGCCGAGCTGCCGAAGCCCAAGCCGAATACAGTCGAGGTAATAAGCATTACAACCGCAAGCAAAACGGCTGTCTGCCGCACGGCGGGAATAAAGCCGACATAAGCGGAAGAATTTACCGAACCTTTTCTCCTTTTCATATTAACATCCCCCAAAACCTCATATTAGTTATATACATTTATAGTATATTATAATCGGGGAATAAAATCAAGGCGGCAATTTTGCTGTAAAAATGTTGCATTACAGCACAAAAAGCATCTTTCCTAAAAGGACACTGTCCACAAGGAAGATGCTTTTCTTTTTACCCGTCTAAACGGTGCACCTTAAAGAGTACCGCAGTGTGCTTGCTGTCAATTTCATCATCCAGATGAAAATGTCCGAAATACCAATGCCTGTAATTTGCTGTTTGCATTATCCATTCAAGGAAACCCGTAAGCTGTGCGTCCTGAAAATGGAAATCCGTAAGCTGTGTTTCATAGCAAATGGGGTAGAAACCCATTTTTTTTATCAGCTTGCGCGGGGCAGTATGGGTTATAATACAGTCAACATTAAAGTCATGCTTTTTCAGATTTTCGGCAGCCTCACGAAACTCCTCATCGCTTGGAAGTTCTTCGTCCCAATATGAGCAGCCCGGTATCCTTGAACCGCGGTCAAGGCTGTAAGCTCCGCCCATTGTAAATATTTTTTTGCCTTCTATTTCAAAGACCTGACCTCTCATCAGATGAATGACGTTTTTTCTGATACGGTGTATCCTGCCCGAATGCCATATTTCCTCGGGATATGAGAAAATCGCCGGAAAGTTCTCGTGATTGCCGTCACAGAAGCAAATGGTGTACGGCTTTGTTTCAAGGTAGTCAAGAAATTCGTTTTCAAGAGGACTGTTTCTGAAAATATATCCGAAATCTCCGCAGATTATCAGAAAATCGTTTTCCGTCCAACTGCTGTCTCCCAGATTATTCTCAATGAATCTGACCTGATCGCCGTGGGTGTCTCCCGTAATATAAATCATAAACGGGTTTCTCCTTCTTTGTTTTCCGACTTTGATGCTTCGCTCTCCAGACTGTAGAGTACATCAAGCGCGCTTATGATTTCCTGCTTGCCTGTTTTTTCATGGTAATCAAGTTCATCAAGATAATATTGTCGGAGCTCCTTATACTGCTTTGCAGTCATAATATCACGGTAGTTTGTGATTAAGGATAACAGTTCGTCCGCGGAGGCATAAACTTTTGCTTTACGGATGGCGTAGCGGAGCGCAAGCTTTTTAAAAAACAGCGGATAACAGCGATATGCCGTGTATGCCCCGACAACGAGCACGGCGGTAAGTAACGCCCAGTGGAAACCGAATTTCCACCAGGTAAAGTAAGCTTCAAGCTTTTTGACGGCGTAAAACAGATATGTTACGGGATAGTCATAATTATCGATATCAATATAGTAACGGTAATAGCAGTATTCCGCAACATACTGCACCGTATAAACAAGTACCGCGGCAAAGCCGATGCTGATTTTCTGCGACATGGGCTTTATACGGTCAAACACAAGCGACAGAATTGCCAGCATTACCGCAACATTCAGAATACAGCAATACTTCAGTACGGGATTATCTGTCCACAGATAACTGCTTGTATATTCCGTGAAGTAAAGACAAAGAATCTTTGCTGTTAATGAAAGCGCCGAAAAAAAGATAAGATTCCAGATTTTTACGGTTGTGTTTCCTGTTTTCATTTAAAAATCA
Organism: Oscillospiraceae bacterium; assembly: GCA_015066635.1. Lineage (GTDB taxonomy): Bacteria > Bacillota > Clostridia > Oscillospirales > Acutalibacteraceae > Fimenecus. The sequence goes on from SVOA01000004.1 coordinate 10,180, forward strand.
CCTTCCTTAATAGTTTCTATCGGTATGGTTTCTCCCCACGGAGCAACGATTCCGCTCTCTGCGATTACCCATATAACATCCGTTCCGAGCGCGTCCTTTTCCTCGGGGAATTCTGCGTACCCGTCGGTAAAGATTATAACGACCTTGGGCAGTTCGTCGGGGAAAAAGGTCTTTAACAGACCAAAAATCTGAAAGAAGTCGGTACCGCCTCCGCCTACGGGTTCAAGCTGCGGCTCATCGTCGCTGCTTATTGGAACGGGTTCCGTAATAGCCGAATCAAAAAATGAAACAAAGCCCGAAACATTGCCTATCTGATATATAACGTCCTTTATTTCAAACATGAATTCACTGAGCAGTTCCTTTGAAACAGAGCCGGAGGTATCAACGGCTATCCATATATTCTCGATTTTCTGTCCGTAAATATTTTCGCGGAACGAGGGCAGTATAATATCGCCGTCATACCTTCTGTCGGGACGCGAAAAGTCAAAGTCGTAACGGTCGCTTGTTATATGGCTTCTCAATACGTGTCTCCAGTCAACGAGCGAGGAGTGACGGATTTCGCAGATTACACGCTTCATATTTGCAGGAATGCTTCCGCATGAAGCTGCGGTCATATCGGCAGCATCGCAAACCGCCTTGTTCCAAAGCTCTTCAAGGTGTGATGCCTGTTGTTTGATGTGCTCCCAGGCATCGTGGGAGTCAATGCATCCGCCTGCGATGTTTCCCGCTTCTCCGCTATTTCCATCATTACCGTCATCGTTGTCGCTTTTTTTGTCGCTTTTCCCCGGGTCCTGACCCGAATTTTTGCCTTTGCCGTTGCCCTTGCCTTTTCCGTTGTTCTTGTCTTTGCTCTTGCTGTCGTTTCCTATAAGACTGTTGTATATCTCGTCTGCGGTTTTTAATTTGCCCTCTGTACCGTCGGAAAGCGTGTGCATCGCGGCAATACCGTTTATCAGAATATCGTCCAGACCCATTGCGTCAAGCACAAGAGAGTTAACTACAATATCGCAGGCGATATTGTATATCTCGTTAATTTTACCGCAGGACCTTGTGCAGTGTTTAAGTATGCAGTGCATAAGTTCGTGCATCATCAGAAAAGTAAGCTGTTCTTCATTAAAAGACGAGATAAAGGAGGGGTCAAATACGATATATTCCATATCGGTATATGCCGTCCCGCATTCGTCAAATGCGAGTTTAAGTCTCATAAGAAGACGTCCGTAAAACGGGTAATCGTCAAGCAGTTTTCGTCTTACCGTAAACAGCTTTTCGGTAAGCTCATGTATGTTTGCCGTTTCTGTCATAATAATACCTCTGTCAGTTGGATTCGAGCCAGCTGTTAAGACTTACACAGTTTTTAAGTTTTGATTCAATTCCGTGTATTGTCTTAAGGTCGCTGACAAAAAGCATCATAAAATCCTTCGGAAAACGCTTGACATAAGTGCAGATGTTATCAAGTTCCTCCGTGCTTACGGTATCACGGTATGCATGAATTCTCTTTATAAGAGCACTGATAAGCGCATATACGGTGTCGTAGCCTCTCGGGAAGTCCGCGCATACGCCTTTGAATATTTCGTCAAGGTCAGGCATATTGATTGCCCCTTTGCAGAAGGATTCAAATTCAAATGCCATATCATTTCCTATACAGGCTGCTATACTGTCGTGCGCACGGATGAAATCCCCGTCATTAAGCTCGAGAACGCTGCTGACAAATGCCCATGAACGCGGAGTCGCGTAGGCAAGATCTTCGGCATCGGGTGTTATGTAAAGCCGGCTGTTATCCATAGCAAGAAAAGCTATGATATTGCTTGCAATATCATTGTCTATTGCCCACTGCTTCCATGCGGTAAACTCACTGATAATGTTAAAGTGCATCATTCTGTTGCAGAGAGCTTTGGGCATTTTATAACTCACCGATCGGTCCGTGGTTCTGTTGCCTGCCGCGATAATTATGCAGTTATCCGGAAGCGAATGTTCGCCGACCTTGCGGTCAAGGCAAAGCTGATACGCTGCCGACTGAATACTCTGAGGGGCAGAGGACAGCTCATCAAGGAACAGAATGTTTATCGTATCCCCGTCCGGATTCATATCGAATATTTTGGGCTTGAGCCATTTTGCCGACTTGCGTTCGCTGTCAGCGACGGGAATTCCGAGAAGGTCGCCCGGAGTATAGAGCAGCAGACGGACATCCGTTACTTCAATATGCTTGCCTGTAAGACTCTCAAGTTCAGAGGCAAGCTGTCTGATGCCTTCCGACTTTCCGACGCCGGGCGGTCCCCACAGAAACGGGGTGGGAATATTCTTTAATTCTTTGCCGCCGGAAATTGCATTCCCGTATATGGCAGTCAATATCTCCACAAGCCTTTTAACCGTAAGGTTAGGTATATTCAAATTGTCGCTTACTGTTTTCATCTGAACCTCCTTATCCTGCCTTATCGACAGCTGCGGCGATTTCTTTGTCAATATCGCGCAGTTCGTTTTCAAGTTCGATAACCGCGTATTCGTAGCGATTGCCCGAGGCAAGATCTGCCTTTGCATCCTCAATCTGACTGCCGAGAAGATTATATCTATCGTATAATTTCTTCGATGCCTTGTTAAGACGGGCAAGCAAAAGGTCGATAGCTATTGTAACGCCTATCGGTGTGATTTCGCTGTCAAGCTCGTAAATATACTCGTTTGACGGACTTTTTATATAGAAATACGGTTTGTCCGCAGACATAAAGGCAGGAAACTCAATGTTGAATCCCTTATATGTACCGAACATCTCGGGAGAAGCGCTGTTGGTGTGCTGTTTAAGTTCGTTAAGCAGTTTCTCGCCGAGAACCTGTCTGTCCGCTTTGGAAATAAAGCACTTGTTTTCCGTATAAAGTCTGAAGTCGTCTGCGGTTAATTCTGCCTGACGCTTGACCTTCTTACGGTTCTCGTCTGATATGGCAATAAAGTTCTTGAGAGAGACAAGTTCTTTTTCTCTTTCCTTAAATGCAATTTTTGTTCTTTCAAGTCTGTTTCCGGTGTCTATGCGTTTCTTGATAAGGGGATTGCCGATAGAAAGCATTTTAACCTCGGCATAGCTTAAAACAGAGTTGGAAAGGTCTTTGATTTCTCTTGTCGGACAAGTTCCGCTGAGGAAGGAAACGATGAACCTCTGCTTGTTTTCAAGCAACTGCCATGAGAAGGAATCAAAGGTTCCTTCCGTGTAATAGCAAAAGATGAAAACTTCCTCGCAGGTGTTACCGCTGCGCAGAATACGTCCCTCTCTCTGAATCATATCGGCAGGGCGCCACGGAATTGAAAGATGATGAAGTGCAATCAGCTTCTTCTGAATATTGACGCCTGTACCGAGTTTCTGTGTTGAACCGATTACTACTCTGATAGTGCCCTCGTTTATCTGCTTGTAGAGCCTGAGCTTTGCCGCCTCGGAAACTGCATCGTGGACATAGGCAATTTCTTTCTCCTTAATTCCCGAGGTAATAAGTAAGCTCTTGAGTTCGTCATAGATGTTGAAACCCGATTTGGGTATGCCAAGATCGCAGAAGACTATCTGGGAAGTGCCGGGATATTTGTCATAGATTTCCTTGACTTTGCGTGCGCAGACGAGAGTCTTTGACGGAAGGGAAAGCTTAAGACTTTTGTATGTGTCAACAAGGCGTATGTCAAGTGCGGCAAGCCATCCGTCAATGGTAACCTTAAGCATATTGTCTTCTTTACGGTCAACCTCATGGTTGCGTATTTTCTCTGCGCGCTCGCTGAGTGCCTTTATAAAAAACTCCTGAAGGGGATTTGAGGGAACGGCTACATTTATGTGACCGCTGTATTTCGGCAGATCAACGTCCTTGTCTTCGGTAAAATGAAAATCGCAAATCTGCGAGAATATTCCCAAAAGCTCGCTGAGATTATTGAACTGTGAAAATCTTGTAACTGTACGAAGCTTTTTACTGTTGGGATCCTTATCGCATTCTTCCTCGGTAATGCGTTTGCCGAAGGTGTTAATCCACGCGTCAAAGTTGTCAATGTTGTGATATTTCAGCGTTTCGGGCTGAAGGTAGTACTGAATTGCGTAGAGGTCGCTGATACTGTTTGTGATGGGAGTAGCGGTGGCAAAGCAAACACGCTTGGTGCAGTGAACCTTTTCAACCATCTGCCCGCATTTTTCGCTTCCTTCCTTGTTGAGACCGATAATGTATTTTGAATTGGTTTCAATAGGTATGTTCTTATAGTTTTGCACCTCGTCAACAAAAAGCACGTCGATTCCGAGCTCGTCATAGGACATCCATTCTGTCTGTTTGTATTCTTTTTTGAGTTTATCAAGGCGTCTGACAAGAGAGTGAATACGGTTCTTTATCATAACCTTGCGAAGGTCGTTGGTCGTATCCGCTTCGAGAGTGTGAAGACGCTTGATTTCGGACGCAAGCTTGTTGACAAGGAACGATTTGCTCATCTTTATTTCGTCAAAGCAGCTGTAACGGATATAAACCGCGTCATAGTTTCCGTCGCGGATTTCCTCGAGTACTTTGTTGCGCTTGGCTTTTGTAAAGCTCTTGTTATCTATTGTCAGGAGCTTATCATTCTTGTAGAGCATCTGATGGCATTTTACTGCTGAGGAGAGAAGGTGATTGGGGACAACTATCATAATCTTTGCCTCGGGGTGCAGGCGCTTGTATTCGTGAGCTGCGCCGGGGAAGACAAAGCTTTTGCCCGTTCCCGTGTCATAGCACATAATCAGATTGCCTTCCGTAAGGCAGAAGCGTGAAATAAAGTCATTCTGATACGGACGGAAATGAACATTGGGATTAAGGTCGGAGTGTTTGATATACCTGCCGTTGTAATGGGCGTTGCGGTATCCGCCGAAACATTCACAGTATCTTGTCTGAAAACGGTCCATGCGTCCGTTGTCTTTGCGAACCCAGTTGCGGAAACTCTCATTGAACAGCTCCTGCGTTTCTCTAACCTCAATGGTCTTGCTTTCATTTGTTTTTTTACTCTTTTTGCCGTTGCTGTGTAATTCATAGTCGTTGATTTCAACGGTTTTGCTGTTAAGGGTAGCTTCAAATATCTGAAGTGCGGTTAACGCTATTTCTCCGTTGTCTCTGCGTACTGCGTAGGTCCGATTGTTCAGTACCGAATTTTTGGCGTAGGTGTTTGTGCCTATTCTGTATTTAGGGTTTGCGTTTTCGTCAAAGATTATATCCGGACACTTGGGAATATTGAGAAATTCACAGATAAATTTCTTGTATTCGTTCTCGTGAATCCACGGCGCGCCGATATTTATGTAGATATCGTTAAAATCAACGGCGTCGGGGAGAACCGATTCAAGCGCCTGAACTGACTCGTCAAACACGCCGTAATAACGCTTGTTGAGCCTTTTGGCGAGGTTGTATTTTTTGATGATGTTTCCGCTGAGAAACTTGGGAGCAAGCTCCCACCCCTTGAGTCTGTCGTAAAAAATAGTTCCCTCGAAAACAGCGGGATTCTGATAAATAATGCCTTTTAATTCCGTGATGACCTGCTCGGGAGGAAGAGATGTCGCTTTTGCAATATAACTGATATCCACGACTGCGAATTTATTAAGACAGTCCGCAAGTGCAAGATCTGTTTCCCTCCGGTTTTTTATACTTTTGTCTGCGAGTTGGTCCATAGCCGAACTGAAAGCATCAATAAAGCAGATTTTTGACATTTGTTTCTCCTCCTTAATAAGCTGTCGCGCTTAATGATTTTTAATTTTTTACGGGAATAAAACTTCACTCCCGTTTGTGCGTTTCACTTAGAATTATAGCCGATAGGCAGCACCAAAAAAGGGACAAAAAGAAACGCCGCACATTTCCGTAATGAAACACGGTAAATGTTTGGCGTTCAAAGACTTATACGCTGAATTTTAACTGACTGCTTCGCTGAGACAGCTGCAGTCAACACCCATCATACGCACGGCGTCATTTATCTTTATCAGATAATCCCGCGCACACAGATAGTAGTATTCGGCGTGGAGAGAGCCGCCTCCCGTACCGTATCCCATATTGAATCCTATGAAGTTTTCAAAAAACGTGCTGTCGTTTCTGCCATATTCTCCCTTGCAGAATTCCGCATACTCTTTAAGAGACGCAATAACCTCCCCGGGAGAAACAATGCTGTTTTCAAGCGTATCGGCAGGCATTTCATTTACATATTTTTCAGCTGCCTCCACAAGTCTGTCACCGTAGGCGTACAGACTGTCTCCGACATTCATAACACCTGCATTGACCTCTGCGTTTGACAGACTGCCGTCAAAGGAAAGCAGACCGTCAACCTTTTTCTGACTTTCCGAGAGTATTCCGTCTATTTTGTCCTCATATTCCTGAACGGATGCATCTTTTTGAACCGCGGTGTTGTCAGGTTTGGGCTTTTCGGTACGCGAAGAGCTGCTGCATCCTGTTAACAGAAGGCAGACTGCTGCAAAAATAATAATCAGTTTTCCTGTAAGTCGATTCATAAGAACACCTCCGATAAATTAAATTCGGCTAAAGCCAAGGAAGAAAAAAATAACATATTTATCTGTCGGTGTCAATGCACTTTTTGTCGAATATTTGCACATTGATTTGTGCAAAACATCAAACTTGTCGATTTTACGGGAATTACCTTTCTCCATTTACAGATTATATCCGTTTATTATTTTATTCAAATTTTTTTGATGAATTTGAAATCCGGTCTTGAACATTCATGTTCAGCCGTCTCAAATCGGCGTTCACATAAAAAAACCCGCGTCAGAAACGCGGGGTGCGGGAGTGTTTAATGTGTTTTAAAGTTTGAATTCTCTGTTGTCATCAAGGCGCAGGAGAACGGGTTCGTTGCCCTTGCCCGCGCCGCAGTCAATGCAGGTCCAGGTTCGGGTGCGGAAAATTTTACCGTCATAGGCTGAGTCGAAAAGGTAGGTCGGGGTATGCCCGAAAACCGTGTGGATATCGTTGTAGTATTCGTCCATCCTCTCGGGTTCTGCCCATATGAGTTCATCCGACAAATAATCACTGGGTTTTCTGTCGGGACTGAAATTCTCATACCCTGCGTGGACTAAAATATAGTCCTTGTCTCCGACGGTAACCGCCTCGTAAAGGGGACAGTCACGAAGGTAATCAAAAATGTCGAGGACTGTTTCGTGCGGAAGTTTATGAAGCGCCCGAAGCGTACATCCGCCGCCGTTGAGAATATAATTCTGCAGACAGCTTATCTGGTCGGAACCAAGCTTCTCGATATTTGTGTCGGTAATCTCATCCGTAATGAAGCTGCAGGAACGAAGCATAGCTTCGTGGTTGCCGAGTATAAGCTGAACATTGGTCTGAGCCAGCAGCCACTCTAAAATACCGACTCCGCCGTCGCCGTTGCGGTCAATAACGTCGCCGAGTATGTAGAGAAAATCATTCTCGCCGAAATTAGCTTTTTTAAGCAGTTTTTTCAGTTTTTCAATAGGATAACCGTGAAGGTCGGAAATTACATAAGTCATTTAATCAAGCTCCCATACAAATCCTAAAAGAGTGTATTCTTCTCTTATCCATTTATGTTTGTTTTTAATTTCATCCTTAAAAAATACATCCTTGAAATCTTTATAATTATATCATATTTTTAAGTGGTAGGACATATTGATTTGTCTTTTATATGAATTATTACCGTTCCCGATGAAATAACAGATTTAGTTTTTTCCATAATGCAACTCCCTATCTGAAAAAGTATAAGGTTTACTGCATACGGTGTCAAAAAAAGCACCGTATGCAGCTGAAGGGGTACATCAGCGGACCGTGCAAACAGGTTTTTGCCCTTCGGCACCCCGTCAGGTTGTTGTTCTGCTCCTTTTCAAAACTATAATAATAATCGCAGAACGGGGACCTGATTAGTCCGCATTTTTAATTTTTTCAGACCGCATTAGGAAGAATTTTGCAGTCCTGTTTGATTTCGGATAACTCTGCGCTGCTGACAATTCCTCTTCTGCAGATACGGTCTGCAACTTTGTCGAGGAATTCACTGTTTGCGACAAGCATCTGTTTAACCTTGCGATAGCAGTGCTCAACCTCGATTGCTGCGGCGTTCTCCTGACGCTCCTTGAGCTTGTCGGAGTCATCGTAGCTGTTGCGGTGAAGGTCAAAGCCGAGTACGCAGTTATACTCTATAAGATTGTTTGCACATCTGAAAGCACGCTTGAGGTCAGCGGGATTGCCGCTGTCGGGTTTGCCGAATTTCATATCAACAGCCGCCATACCGCCGAGGCTGACATAGATATCATTATATATCTTTTCGGTACCTACTCTGTTGTCGCAGCTTACAGAGGTAAAGCCGCCGTGCTTATCCTGACTGCTGTAAGCGGATATGAAGGTTACGCTGCCGGGGTTTAAAAGCTCGGCTATTACCGTGTGGCCTGCTTCATGGTAGGCAATCTCTCTTGAGATAACATTTCTGACGCTGCTCTTTTCGGGAGAATATACCTGATTGAGCACGTCGATAGGGATATTATGTATGTTGTGAAGGCAGGCTTTCATAAAGTGGTCCATGGTTATTTCGTCGGAACGTTCAAAGCCTGCATAAAGTCCCGCCTCGTTGATGATGGTTTCAAGCTCGGCGCATGAACGTCCGTCCATCATTTTTGCAACGGTTTCGGGATCAACCTTGCTGACAAACTTTTTGCTTTTCATGTAATGAGATACTATATTCAATGCATCCTCACCCGTGGGAGCCTCGATCTCAATTACACGGTCAAATCTGCCTGCACGAAGCAGGGAGCCGGGCAGATTGTCAATATTGTTGGCAGTGGCAAGCACAAAGACGTCTTTACCCTTGATATTGTCAATACAGCTCTGTACGGTAACATATTCCTCGGCATCGGGGTGTCTCTCGTCGCCGTTTGCAAATTTGTCCATATCGTCAAGGAAAACTATGGAGGGTGCCGCCGCAACAGCGTCGGTAAAGGTTTTCCTTATTGATTTGATAAAGTCGCCGTTGGGCTTATCTTTACGGCAGGTATAGGCTCTGCGTCCGCTTTCCTTTATAATAACCGACGCCATGAGCGTTTTGCCGACTCCGGGCTCGCCGTGGAGAAGAAGTCCTCTCGGAACTGCAACACCGAGTGCCTTGTAGGGCTCAATGTTTGCAAGTATGTCGCTTATCTGAATAAGCTCTTTTTTGATTGACTCATAACCGATAATTTTGTTGAATGCGTTCATTTTTCTTTCTCCTTTTTTAAATTTCACTGTCATTATATTATTTTATATGTACTGATTTCGGGACATTACCTCTGCGCTGTACCGCTTTTTCGGAACGCAGGCATATCCTTTTGACGTCAAATATATAATATCATACGGCGTGTCCCAAAATCAGTACATAACGGGAAAGCCCTTGAAAGAAATTCAAATCTCTTTACGATTATATCTTGACTTCGAGTGAAAATGAACTTATAATACTTTATAATAATTGCGTTGAGCGGGTGTAAGTAAGTTCCCTGCGTTGCCTTTCAGAGAGTGCGCGGTCGGTGCAAGCGCACAGGTGCAGGTCAGCCGAATTTCAGCCCGGGAGCACTCTGCGAGAAACTAAGCAGAGCGTACGGCTGCGTTAAAGCCATACAGAGCGACGGTTTTAAAAACCGTAATTTGAGTGGTACCGCGGATTTTTTTCGCCTCATTGTTTAATGAGGCGATTTTTATTTTATGGAGGAAATTATGAATAACGAGATTCTTGAGCTTAAACAAAGATTTGAGGATGAGCTCGCAAAGATTGACGATTTGCAGGAGCTTGAAAACATCAGAGTTAATTATCTCGGCAAAAAAGGTCTGGTAACGGACCTGCTTAAAAGGATGTCAACCCTCTCGGCAGAGGAGAGAAAGACCTTCGGACAGAAGGTTAACGAGCTTAAAGGTATCGTAGGCGACAGAATTGTAAGCAGGACCGCAGAACTCAGGGATATGGCGATAAAGCAGGAAATAGAGAGGATGAAGGAATTTGATTTATCCGTGCCTGCAGACCTCGGCAGAGGCTCGTATCATCCCGTAACCCTTATTCAGAGACAGTGCGAAAACGTTTTCAGAAGTATGGGTTTTACGATTGAAGATTATTCGGAAATAGTTACCGACTATGAGTGCTTTGAAGCGGTAAATATACCCAAGGACCATCCTGCGCGCGATATGCAGGATACCTTCTATCTTAACAACGGTCAGCTTCTCAAGTCGCACACCTCTGCGGCGCAGAACGCAATTCTCAGAAAATACGGCAAGTCCCTTGAAAACGGTGTGCCGATAAAGGCCATTTTCCCCGGCAGATGCTTCCGTAACGAAGCAACCGACGCCTGCCACGAAAATACCTTCTTCCAGATGGAAGGCATTATGGTCGATAAGGACATCTCGATTTCAAACCTTATCTATTTTATGAAGGCAATGCTCTCCGAGGTATTTCAGAAGGACATAAAGGTTCGTCTGCGTCCGGGCTTCTTCCCCTTCGTTGAACCCGGCTTTGAGCTTGACATAAGCTGTCTTATATGCGGCGGCGAAGGATGTCCGAGCTGTAAGCACAGCGGCTGGCTTGAGCTTTGCCCCTGCGGTATGATACATCCCGAGGTGCTCAGAATGGGCGGCATAGATCCCGAGAAATACACGGGCTTTGCTTTTGGACTCGGTCTTACGAGACTTGTTATGATGAAATACGGTATTAAGGATATACGCGATCTGAATTCGGGCTCTCTTAAAGCTATGAGCCAGTTTACCGACGACGAATAAGAGAGGGGAGGAAGTAAAATGTTTTTATCAATGAATTGGATTCAGGACTTCGTTGACTTATCGGGTCTGGATTTGGTTGAGTTAATAAATCAGTTTTCTCTTTCGACGGCCGAGGTCGAAAATGAAATTTTCTTTAAGGGCTCGGACATAAGCGGCGTAGTCGTCGCCGAAATCAAGTCGGTTGAGCAGCATCCCGACTCGCAGAAACTTCATCTGCTCAAGGTTGATGCAGGTGAGGGCGAGCTTATTGATATAGTATGCGGCGCACCCAATGTCAGAGCAGGTATGAAAACCGCTCTTGCAAAGGTCGGTGCAAAGGTCGGCGAAAACGAAATCAAGCCCTGCCCGATAGCGGGACAGATGAGCTACGGTATGTGCTGCAGTGAGAAGGAGCTCGGTATAAGCGACGACCACAGCGGCATTATGGAAATTACCGATAATATTCCCAACGGAACAGACATAAAGAGCGTTTATGCGGTTGACGACATAATCTTTGAGGTTGACAACAAGTCGCTTACAAACCGCCCCGACCTCTGGGGACATTACGGTATTGCACGCGAATTCGCGGCGCTTGCAGGCAGAGAATTAAAGCCTCTTGATACCATCAACGTAAAGGAATACGATAATCTGCCAAAGGTTGATATGAAAATTCTCGACCCGCTTTGTCAGAGATATTCCTGTATGCAGGTTGACAATATCACAAGGAGCATTTCTCCCGTTGATATGAGAATCAGGCTTTATTACTGCGGTATGAGAGCAATAAACTTCCTTGCCGACCTTACAAACTATTTAATGCTTGAAATGGGACAGCCTATGCACGCATTTGACTCGCGCAAGGTTGAAAAAATCAGAATCAAGCGTTACGACAAGCCTTTTACGTTTACAACGCTTGACGGCGTTGAGAGAAATATTGACGAGAATACCCTTATGATATGCAACGGCGAAACGCCTGTTGCAATAGCGGGTATTATGGGCGGACTTGACAGCGAAATCGTTGACGACACAACAACTCTTACTCTCGAGTCGGCAACATTTGACGCGGTTTCAATACGCAAGTCAACGGTAAGACTCGGGCACAGAACAGACGCATCAATGCGCTATGAGAAGTGCCTTGACCCCGAAATGACCGACACGGCAATAGCGAGATTTGTCAAGCTTCTTATGCAGTACGACGCAGGGGCAAAGGTCGTTTCCTCGCTTACCGACGAATACGCCTTCCGTTACGGCGCTGTCAATCTTGAATTCGACAAGGCTTATGTTGACAGATATACGGGAATTGACATTCCCAACGATACTATTATAAAGACGCTTCGTTCACTTGGCTTCAAGGCTGAGGTCGAAAATGACAGCTTCAGGGTTACCGTTCCTTCGTGGAGAGCGACCAAGGACGTTACAATGAAGGCGGACATCATTGAGGAAATTACCCGTATTTACGGCTACGATAACTTTGACGTTCACACTACCTCGGCGCCGCTTTATCCCGTAAGACTTTATACCGAGAAGGTAGTTGAGGAAAAAATCAAGGACCTGCTTGTAAAGCGCTTTTCACTTCACGAGCTTCACAGCTACATCTGGCTGTATCATGACGAATTAAAAGACCTCGGCATTGAGGCGGACAGCGACATTTCCCTTGTTGACGCGTCCAACCCTAATATCGAGAAAATCAGAAAGTCTATGATTCCCACTCAGCTTTGTCAGATAAAGACCAACGCTTCATACGCTCCGTCCTTCGGTATTTTTGAGATAGGCAGAGTAGTAGAGGGGATGAAAGAGGACGGACTTTGCAACGAGAGAAAGAAGCTTGCAATTACTCTTTTCTCAAAGACAAAGAACGTTCAGGAGCTTTATTTTAAGCTTCGCGACATTCTTGAGGTAATGGCTGACGACTTAAAGCATAAGGAAATAAGCTTTGAAAAGAAGGAAGCAAAGCACAATTATCAGCATCCGAGAAACTTCAACGCCGTTATCTGCGACGGCAGGGAAATCGGCGAAATCGGAATTCTGCACCCTGCGGTTTTAAAGGAAATCGATAAAAAGGCGGCGGTTGTCTTTGCAGAGATTGATGTTAAGAACTTTGCCGAAATTGATAACGCTTCGGTAGAATATGCCGAGCCGTCAAAGTTCCCGTCAATCGAGGTTGACCTCTCGTTTATCTCCGACAGATTTGCGCCTATAGCAAAGGCCATCGAGGAGGCAAAGAGCGCTCTTATCAGAAATATCGAGGTAACGGATATTTATGAGGGCGAGGGCAACGGCGAGAAGTCCATTACGACAAGAATTACCTTTGCTCACTCGGAGCGTACCCTCAAGAGGGAGGAAGTTCAGGTAATAGTTGACGGCATTATCGACGCACTTGAAAAGAAGGGCATAATGCTCAAACGGTAAGTATTTATACATTAAAAACACCCTCAGGTTTAACCTGAGGGTGTTTTATTTGTCCTTTTATCAATGCGTTTCAAATGCAATTTATTATTAAAACAGTAAAAACTTCTTCATTATTATAAGACAATTAAATAATATCAATGTCAATTACTTAAATTTGCGGTAAAAAAACCGAGGGAGTGTATCCTTCGGTCTTTTTTACGGTTTTAAAAACTACGGCGTATTTATCAATTCATCCGTGATTTTTGCAGCAAAATATACCAGCTCCGCACAGGGACGCTTTTTATAGAATTCGGGAGTCCTCGCTTCTGGAACGCTGCCCGAAGAAGCATCGGTTCCCGCTAAAAGTTCACGGCAAATAATTGAGCCGTTTTCCTCACGGAAACGCCTTGCAAATTCCTGAATAAGCGCATAGTGTTCTTTCTTTGCCTGCGGATTGGCGGGATCGGCATATCCCTTTGCGAGTCCTAAAACCATCAGTGCACCGCTTATGGCACCGCAGACTTCTCTCATTCTGCCCATGCCTCCGCCGAAGGAACTCGAGATTTTTGCCGCGGTTTCTTTGTCAAATTCCGTGACATCTTCAAATGCACACAAAACTGCCTGAGAACAGTTGTACCCTTCGGTAAACAGCGTCTTTGCTTTATCTGCATGATTTGCCATTTTTTATCATCTCCGCCTTAATTATATATCATTTATGCATTTCGTTTCAAGTGCAAAACACAGCAAAAAAAATCAAATTTTTTAAATCATAAATAAAAAATGAATCTTTCTGTTCACAACCTGAAACCCGTTCAGACACATATCATTTTCAACGCTTTTAAATTAGTCTATTATGGAACTGAAAGAAATTCAAAGGACGGCAAGACCATATTTGAAATTTGCCCCGGAATTTGACATTTAATAATGGCAGAAAAATGAAAGAGGTGTTAAAAATGAAAAAAACAGTTACGGAGTTTTTTGATAAAGTTACGGCGTTTATCGTTATTGTGACGGCGTTTGTACTTATTTACAACGCAATAGCCCGTTCGCCCGAAATGGAGGATAAAAACCTTCCTGAGATTAAGCTGACGTCAATCGTGTCGGTTCTCAGTACGGCTGACAGGGACGAGTATGAGTCTGAAGCGCCTGAGTATGAAACGGATGATGACTGGGCAGAAACTGTTGAATTCTTTCTTGATGAGAATATCTGGAATAACGCCGACTATGACACTCGTGTTGAGTACTGCAAAAAGATGATTAAAATTGAGAAAAAAAGACTGGGAATTAAGAAAATTATCATTTTCAAGGCGGAATCCGGACTGGCGGCGGAAGGTATGCTCGGATATTACAGTGACACCAAAAGCAAAATTGCTATTGACAGAGACAAGATAATGGTTTATTCGGGCGATATCATATTGAATGCCGTTTGTCATGAATGCCGTCACGCATGGCAGCATCGGCTTGTTGAAGAAAGGTTCTTGTATGTGATTTCCGACCCCGAAAAATATGAAACAGGCAAGCGTTATGCAGAGGAATTTGACAATTATGTTTCGCTTACTGAGGATTACGATATCTACTATAATCAGGAAGTCGAAGTAGACGCGCGATTTTATGCCGAGGCGGAGGTAAATCACTGGAGGGTGTACCGTTATGCCGTAAAAAACCAAACTTATAATTAACCGTCGAACCGACAATAAGATTATGTTAACAGGCAGGCAACTGCTGTTTATATATATTAAATTTAAAAAGGGAGGAAAAATCGTTATGAATGCAGAGGAAAAAAAGGCTGTTATTCACAGACTCGAAAAAAGGAAAAGAAATTTCCGCTTTTTTACGTTCTTTATCTATCTCTTAATAAAGGGACGGCTTGACTCGAAACGACAAGGAGCTGTTGACCTCGAAATCAGACGCTACAAAGCACGTCTTAAGAAATTCTTTGAGCAGGAGTTCAGAAATCTTAGCAAAGAGATTCAGCCCTCAATCGCATCTATTGAGCAGATGCAGAAGGCAGATATCGGTCAAGACGTAAGAAAGCAATCAAGACTTAACCTTAAGCTCAAAGCTGAGACCTCGTTTGTTGATACAGCGACAAATGTTGTTATACGTCTTTGTCTCGACGCTTATGAGTACACAGACAGGTGCGTCCTTAAGTATCTACGTTATGCGGATGCTTCTCATCCGGGAATTGAGGAGGTAACCTACGACGAGCTTTATGACAATTTTATCAATAATTTCAAGGAGGTAACAATCAACTATGAAGAAGATGCGCAGGCATCAGCCTAAAAAGATTAAGAAAAACCGCAATCGCGAGGATTACAAAGAAGTAACGGCTGACTTTAATCTTAATAATTATTGCACCACTCAGCTTTACGGTTTGACAGCCGCAGACTACGGCTTCTCAAATGAGTATGCCGATGCACAGCAGAATCAGGATGAATATGATTCTGAATTTATCAACAAAGCAAAGCCCGATCCCTATTGCGGCAACGCACTTGACGGTTACTACGGTATCTTATCATTGCTTGAACAGGATGAGGCAAACTGTCAGACCGCAAGTCACGATTATACAGCCCACATAATAGAACAGCTCGCTCACAGAGACATCTTTGTTTCTCGCGTAGTCAATGAGATGCTTGAGGTCAATGAGGCGTTTATGGAGGATTTCGTATGATGTTAAGTAAGTTGTTTAGCCGTAAGAATAATGAGGTTATCGCTAAATACGATAATAATAAAGTTGCGGCAACGATTGGTAAAAATACAGAGGACTTTATTAAGAATCTCACGCCCTGGTTTTTGCGCAACAGACCGAAGCTTGCCATTATTTTGGCGGCTGTGCTCATGGATGCGGTAACCACATACGTTACATTCGTAATGAAGTTGTCAATGTCGCCCGTCTTGATATTTGTCCTGACTGCCTCGGTTGCTTTTTTGAGCAACGTTCCCATGGAGTTCGCGGGATTGCATTTAAGAGACTATGAGGCAAGACATAAAAAGATTGATATGGTGTTATTTATCAGCATAATCGCAGGGTTCGTTGTCCTTCAGATTCCAATGGTGATTATCAAATTTGCAGTGGCCCCGGACATTTTAGGACTCGGCATGTCACTCGCGGGAGATGTTGAGTATTCTGATAACGACAAAATGCTTATGACAGGAGTTGCGCTTCTTATGTCAGTAGAACCTGTTGTTTCTACACTTGTTTGCTTCTCAATAGGATACAAATCTGAGGAAGACCCGATAAGGAAAAAGAAGATAGCAAAGATATTGGCGACTAATGCTAATTATACCGGCGTCCGTATTCCCATGAAAGCAGCGGAAATAGAAAACGGCTATGTCAACGAACAGGAACTTAAGGGGTATGACCGCGCAAAGAAAATTGCGCATTCTAAAAAGATTGCAACAAGGGAAGTCCTCAACAAGATTAAGTTCCGTAAAAAGCTCGCAGAGGAAGGAAATTTTACTCCCGATGATCAGAACGACCTTTACAACGAGTGCGACAAAGTAGTTGATGAGTTCAAACAGCAGAGAATGAAGGTTACGGCAGAGGAGGCACTCGTTGCACTTCAGCATGATAACAACTCATTTGCCGACACTTCTGACTCGTAATTTCGAAAGGAGAAAAATATGAAAAAATCATTAAAAATCACTTCGGTTATTCTTGCATTTATACTCATAGCGTTGCTTTTAGGAGGGTGCAAAGGCCCTGACAGTACTGATGTCGTACCGAGCTCGGTTGCAGTTGCCGTAAGTAAGAATCTTCTTACCGGGTCCCTTTCGCTGAACAGTTCAGCTCTGAATAATGCAATACGCGACGCGGCAATGAATGTCGGTAGCAAGGTTTCAGGAGTAATCATTGACGGTGAGCCTGCAATATTTGCCGACCATGTTGTAGAGGCAGATGCAAACAATAATTCTGCTTCAAGACGCAGGCAGATAGCGGCAAATACAGTAAACGCGTTTGGTAAGGCAATTTCAGCTGTTACACCTTCGGCAGGCGAGATTGACATAATCGAAGGTCTCAACTTATCAATCGATGCTATGTCCTCATCAAATGCCTCAGGCAACCGCTACATCTATGTTTTATCAAACGGTTTATCTACATCCGGAATTTTTGACTTCAATGACTACTCGGTATTTGAGAGCGACGTTGACAGGCTTGCCGATGAAGGCTCAAAATACCTTAAAGATTGCAGTAACATTACCTTTTACTGGCTCAATATCGGCGATGTCAACACAGCAGTACAGGATAAATTTGATGTAACCCAGCAGAAAATGCTTATGCAGCTGTATACCCGTTTAATCGAAAATCGCGGAGGTACAGTCCAGTTTCTCAGCGATAAGTCCAACAAGCCCGTTGATACTTCAGGGTATCCGAGCTGCACACCTGTATATGTTCCCAGAAACACAATCAGCGGCAGCGTGGTGTCAACAAAGCTCAGTGAGGAGACTGTAGGTTTCCGTCCCAATACTGCTGAGTTAATTGATGAGGCGTCAGCGAAATCTGCAATCAAAAGTCTCAGCGAAGAGCTTGCAACGAGACCTGATACAGTTAATCTGGTAGGCTCAACCGCTTCATACGGAGATACAAGTAACTGTTTAGCATTAAGCGTGGCAAGATGCGAAGTTATCCGTAACATATTGATTGAGCAGGGAATATCGCCCGACCGAATTCGGATATACGGTATAGGTAGAGGCGAGTCTTCTTCCTTCAGAGTTAAGGATACAGATGACAGCGGCCGTCTTATCGAAAATGAGGCAAAAAAGAACAGATTTGTACTCGTTACAACAGAGGACGTTTCCTCTAAAATTTAATATATATTTATACAAATGCGGGGACCGATACAGGTCCCTGCATTTGCTTTGTTGACACGATAATATAAATAATATAAAATATTGGCAACAAATAATTAAGCAGGTGGGAATATGAAAACAGCGGTTGTGTTTTATTCTATGAGCGGGAACGTAAGGCAGACGGCAGAGATAATTGCCGCAAAGCTCGGCGCAGATTTAATAGAAATTAAGCCCGGGAAGTCTTACCCCGACAAGGGATTTAAAAAGTTTCTGTGGGGAGGTAAAAGCGCGGTTATGGGCGAGTGCCCGAAGCTGATGCCTTATGACTTTGACAGCGACAGATATGACGCGGTTATTATTGGTTTTCCCGTGTGGGCAAGCACCTTTGCACCGCCGATAAGAAGCTTTGCCGAGGACAATTCGGACAGACTCCGCGGCAAGAGAATTTCAGCTTTTGCCTGTATGAGCGGGAGCGGGGGAGAAAAGGCAATTTCAAAGCTCCGCACGCTTCTCGGCATTGACGGTTTTGAGGCTGAGATGATACTCATTGACCCAAAGGATAAACCGAAGGACAGCGACATCGCGAAAATTGAAGCCTTCTGTAAAAAAATTAAAACAGCCTTCTGCTGAAGGCTGTTTTTTATTGTGCTTTTACGGTAATTTAAAGCCCGCGGCAAGATATACGGAATACCAGTCTTCTCTTGTGAGAACTATATCCGCACCTCTGCAAACCGATTTGATTCTGTTGGGATTTACGGAGCCCGAAATTACCTGAATATTTGCAGGATGGCGTATCAGCCATGCCGAAGCTATTGCCGTTGGGTCAGCGCTGTATTTTTCCGCGAGTTCGTCAAGCCTTTCGTTAAGCGCTCCGAAATTCTCCGTGTCGCCGATAAACGGCTTTTTTATGAAGCCCTGCTGAAAAGGCGACCACGCCTGAATTGTCATATTTTTTATGCGCGTGTATTCGAGCAGACCGCCGTCATGCATAACGGACTCTTCATTTTTCATATTGACGTTAAGACCCGAGGTAATAAGTCCCGATTCGGGAATGGACAGCTGCAGCTGGTCTATGATAAGCGGCTGTTTAACCGCGGTTTTGAGCAGCTCTATCTGATAAATATTGTGATTGGAAACGCCGAAATATTTTACCTTACCTGCGCTCTCAAGACGGGAAAACGCCTCTGCAACCTCCTCGGGCTCCATAAGGGTATCAGGACGGTGTAAAAGAAGAACATCGACATAGTCTGTCCTGAGTCTTTTGAGCGAAGCCTCGCAGGACTCTATGATATGCTCCTTTGAAAAATCGTAAAAACCCTTCCTTATGCCGCACTTGGTTTGAATAGTTATCTTATCCCGTATGTCTTTATGCTTTGCGAGATAGTCTCCGAAAACCTTTTCGCACTCTCCGCCGCCGTAAATATCGGCGTGGTCAAACCAATCTATGCCGCACTCAAGAGCCGTTTCGATAACTCTGCCTGCATCTTTGCCTGCGTCGGTAATTCTCATACAGCCCATAGCAACTGCCGATGCGCTGATTTTACCGCCTATGTTTATTCTTTTCATAATCGGTCCCCCTTTTATTTGATTTTATCATAAGCGCAGGTGCAAATCAATAAACTAAAACGCCGATATTGACTATAAAGAATTTGCTTACGGAATTGCCGTACTTTTACAGGTCGGTGCGCCGCCGTATTACAATGTAAAATTTTTAAATAAAAATCAACCCCGAAGCATCTGCTTCGGGGTTCAGCGCTGTTTATTGCAGCTTTTCGGAAATAGAATTATCTTTTAACGCTGAGTAATTCTGTTATTCCGCATCTGCTTTTGCTTCTGCAAGCGCTTCTCTCTGTGCGATAACCGCGTTGTGAATTTCCTCCTTGGTTTTGCCCGTCAGCTTATAGAAGAAGAAGGGAACGCCTGCAAGGAACATCATAATTCCGTGGAATATCGTGTAGAAGAACAGAAGCTTGATTTTAACATCAATGGTCTGTGTTTCTGCGGCGGGGATATAGTGAATAATCGAGCTCCAGCCCTTTTCGGGGTCATCGTAAAGAACAAGGGGAGCAAGAACATTTGCAATAGTGCCGCTTATCATTGTGAAAATTCCGATAACAAACGGCAGCGAAGCATCGAGGCGCTTGCCCGTTTTAAGCTCGATATCCTCAAGTACATCAGCCTGGAACATGGTCGGCAGAAGATTGGACGCGCCGAACTGAAGACCGATGAGGAAGAGGAATGCGATAAAGACTATCTGAAGAACGCTTATCGGGTTCTTGAAGTAGATATATCCTACGACAAATGCGGCGGTGTTGATGAGCACCGAATATACGCCGCTTGCGATATAAAGAACCTTTGAGTTGAACTTCTTTAAAAGGAATTTGATTATCAGCATACCTACTGCCGTTCCGATACCTGTGGGAAGTCCGAAAAGTAAGAACTTCGATGTTGAACCGAGAAGCGCGGCTGCCATAAACACGCCCATATATGTTGCGATATTACGGAAGGTCTTTAAGAAATCTGAAATTATAATCGACCAGGCATATTTATTCTTGAGGATGTCAACATAGCCCATAAGCGGGTTGACCTTTGCCTGAGAATATGTAACTCTCTCTTTGACAATCTTCATACCGAGGAGTACCGAAATTGCACCTATTACGGAGCAAAGAGCAGCACCGATGATGTACTGTGTTCCCTCGTCCTTCCAGATAAGACCGATAACAAGTACAACTACGAGCGGAGCAGAGTTGCCGACCGCCGAAACAATGGAGCGCAGCGACATAACGCTGTCGCGTTCCGAGAGATTAGGCGTCATAACAACGGCTATTTTGTTTACGCTGTCGCCGAAGATAGTGCAAACAGACCACAGAACGGCTACCGAAACAATGTAAACCATAAGCCATGTGCCGGCAAGTCCCTTAGGAGTTAAGAAGGACATCATAAGGAATATGCCCGCAGGAATTGCAACTGCAAGTCCGAGCGGTCTGAATTTACCGCTTTTGCCGACCTTCCTCGAGTCGATAAACATTGTGATAAAGAAGTTCAGCACAAACGGGATAACGCTGATTAAAAAGTTATAAAGCGACGTCATTGTTGACGGAACCTTCAGAACGTTAACAAGATAAGCGTTTCTGTAGGAGCCGATCATACCTGTCATCATGGTATAGAAGAATACCGAGACAAGATAGAGAATCAGTTCGCTTCGTTTAACGTACTTCTGATTATCTGTTATGGGTGTAGAATTTGACATTTTTCCCTCTCCTTTTTGTGCTTTTTAAAGCACGGTTTGATGTAATAATATCATATTTTTCAGAAAATGGCAATTAGAAGCTTTTTATGCAAGATTATTTATTTTTTTATCAATCATAAACAAATCAAACGCGTCGGCAGCGTCGTCCCAATCCATATCGGCAAGCCAGAGCTGTTCGCTGTTGAGGGGACTGAGTGTTTCGTCTCCCATATAGGCCTTAAGCATTGCGTAATCTGTAAGCTCAATTTCTGCGTTTTGACTTATGTCGCCCTTTTGCCAGCCGACAAGTTGAACAAGAGCGTAAGCGCTTTCACTCGCCGTATAGGTAAATGTGTTTGAAGCGCCGCCTGTTGCAATAATCTCGCCGAGACTGTTGACAAGTACCCATCCTTTGACCGGCTTACTTCCGGTATATTCAACTGTTACGGTTTCGCCGCTCATGACTGCGGTGTTGTCGCCTATTTGACTGCCGCCCGAGGTCATTACAATATCGGAATTGCAGCTGCCCGACGGAATATACAGTACTCCGTTCTTTCCCTGAGAGCTTGAACACAGTTCGCAGGCGCCCGAATAAAGCAAAGGCATGGTATCGAATTCATTTGCAAAGCTGTCTGCAAGCATCCCCGTTTCCTGTAAATAGAGAGAATAAACCTCTGACGCCTTCAGCGCTCTGTTAAAGCAGTAAACATTGTCAAGCGAAAGCGAACAGGTTCCCCAATACGGTGTGTATGCACCAAGATACAGACTTGTTTCACTGCTCGAAAGGAAGTCGAGCAAACCGCCGTTCTGCTGATAGTAAGAGGTCCCCGTTACAGTAACCGAAACAGACAGACGACCGTTGATATATACGTCAAAGTGATAATCGTCAAGAATATCAACGGTAACTAACTGCCAAACCTTATTGGTTATATCGGAATTCGCCGTTGTGTAGTCAAAATACTGACCGAGTGATGAAAGGCTCGGATCGTTGCCGCCGTCGCCGTTATTGAAACGGAGGTATCCGTCGGTTCCGATACATAAGTATTTTTTTGCGTCCATTTCGCCTTTTGCAAAGGTTATCGACTCAAGGTTGCCGTAGTAGTTGCCGTTTATTCTCTGCCAAAAGCTTACCGTCAGACCGCCCGAGGTATCTGCATTTGCAAACGGATTTACACCCGTTGCAACATAGTTTGCATACTGACCGCCGTTCTGTGTATACGGGAAGGAAGCCGTACCTGTTCTGCCATCGTTATCCGAGGTATCGTGCGAAACAGACTTGCCGTTGTCCTGCCAGCCCGTAACCGCCGTTCCGCCGAGCGAATCGGTAAAGGTATTGAGATATGAATGACTCGTTGTATTGCCAATTTCATCTGCGGATTTTGCATAAGTGAAAAATTCCGCTCTGTCAAGCCGACAGTCGGCTGTTCCTGCCATGGTGGGATATACACTGAAGGAAGAGCCGTAATAAAGCTTAATATCACTCCTTGAGAGGAAGGAGAAAATTCCGTCGTTCCCGCTGAACCCGTCAGGATATCCGGAGGCGCAGATTTCATTAAGATTATATTGCTTTGCAAGCGTTCCGTTTATATAGTAACACAGAATATGTTCTCCCGAAATGTTTCTGTCAACCGTTATGTCAATATCAACCCATGTATTTGAGGTCGTGTTGACTTCGGATGAACTGTTTATGTCGAAATAGCAGCCGTTCCATCCGCCGATGCCGCCGTTACCGTCATTGAAAAGCACTGTGCCGTTAGCCATTATAATAAAATAACGGTTATCGGTGTTCACACCCGTCGAGAAGCTGATAAGCGAAGTGTTCCAGCCGTTGTCAATGTTGCATAGCTTTGTGAAGCTTATCGTAACGCCCTTCGACAAATCCGCATTTGCAAAGGGGTTTTCGCTTTCTTTTACCGTGTTTCCCGCCTTTGCATTGACATAACAGCGGGTAAAGTCGGTAACGACATAGGGAATTGAATTTGCGTTTGCAAAAGTCTTTGAATAGATATTGTCGGGGCCGTACATTACAAGATTCGGCGTGTTTGTAAAGGCGTTGTCGGCAAAATAACTCACATTTGACGTTGTGTCAAATTCGTTTAATGAGGTGCAGTCTTTAAAGGCATAAATTCCGACAGAGCTTACCGCAGTATTGTGAATATCAATTTTTGTTAAGCTGCCGCACTTTGCAAAAGCGCCCTCTCCTATCGAAGTTATACCTGACGGAAGCACGACCTCGGTAACGTGATCGTAACCGTAGAAAGCATAGTCGCCGATAGTTGTAATGCCGTCGCCTACGGTAATTTTTGTGATAATATCGGTGTTGTACTGACCGTCAAAAAGCGAATTCTTAATCTGATCGCCCCACGGTGCCGTTGAGCCCATACCGTTTACGCCGTTGGCAGAGGTATAGGCATAGTTGTTCATAGCTCCGTTGCCCGTCAGCGTAAGTTCTCCCGTCAGTCGGTTGAGCGTGTAAGAAATATTGCCATCCGTACCCTGAACTATTGTCGAAACGGCTTCGTTGTTAAGAATTATATATCTTGCAAGATTCTCTGTTACGAAATCCATTGCAAAGATACCCGAGGGCTTGTTTTTATTGTATGTAAAAGTCGCATAGCCTGCGTTTACCTTTTCGGCAAGATTTGACGGATTCGGTATAGTCGAATCGGATACGGTTGATGAGAAATTGAAATAGTACTCGCCTCTGTAATGTCCGAGTGAAAGCATTTCCTGAGTCGCAAGTTTTTTTGAATCGGTATTCCACTTGTAATGATCCTGAACGTGGAAGGTTCCTACGCCCGTATTTGTGTTCGTAACGTTTGCAAAAACGGGGGTTGAGTAAGATGTGTCGGAATAGTCGCCCCATTTGACCTTCTGCCCCGATTCCTCCTCACTCGCAGTCGAGCCCGAGGTTGCAATAATCTGGTCAAAGCGGTTCATCAGCACGCATTTTCCCCTGACCTCGTCAAGCGTCGGAACGCTTTTGCCAAGATACCAGTAATCGTGATAGTTATAGTCCTGCCCGTAAAAATACTTGTTCTGACCGTAACCGTGAATATACTCATATACAGCCGAGGTAAACACAGCCGCGCCTGCGTCTCCATCATCCTCTTTTATTGAAACAAGCACCGTTTCGCTCGGATGAGCATCAAGCCAATTATAAATGTGCTGAAAAACAAAATCGAGATAATAGTAATCATCGCCGTCCCAGCAGTCAGCCGAACCGTGCACGGTCTTTATCGAGTAGGTTGAAGAGTCAACCTCGCATCTGACATCAAGAAAACGCACTCCGGCATTGAGCTGTTCGGTAATATTCATACTCTGACATTTTGCGACAGAAGAAACAAGCCAGTCGTCATGAAACTTCCTTGCGCAGCTGTCATGCGTGCCCGGAATTGTTATTTCGGTAAGCTTTGTTTCTCCTCTTATTGCCTTCATCCATTCGTAGGAAGCAACGTTTTCAAGCGTTACTGCGGTCTCATACTGAGAAGACGCAGAGATGTAAAGCGGCTGCATCGCAGTCGCAACGAGAATCAAAACTATTAGAATTGAAATGATTTTTCTTTTCATAAAAACACCCAAAAACAGTTTTTATTATAATAACATAATATTGTTAAAAATTCAATTAACAGTACAAAGCAATCGGCCCCTCTGACAAAAGCCCGATTATATGTCCCTTTTGCTTACGCAAAAGACGGACAAGGTTCAAATCCCCTGTTTGTCAATAACAAATAGAAAAAGAGGGACACACCTTCGGTGCATACCTCTTTTTTGGCGCGCTGCAAGGGATTTTTTCGGCGGCAACGCCGCCTTCGCCTCGTGCTTCGCACTCGTTGCCCACGTCGGCGAAAACAGTCCACCGGACTGTTTTCTTCCGCTTCGCTTTGCTCGCTCCCTCCTTGTTCGAATCCCTCTGTTTGTTAACACAAACTAAAAAAGAGATATGGCACTTCGTACCACATCTCTTTTTTGGCGCGCTGCAAGGGACTCGCAGGCTCTCGCCTGCGAGAAGGTTCGTTTTTATGTCCCTTTTGCTTACGCAAAAGATGGACAAGGTTCGAATCCCTTGTCTAAATTTTTACAAACTAAAAACAGGAGCACGGACTAAAGTCCATACTCCTATTTTTGGCGCGCTGGAAGGGATTCGAACCCCCGACCTTTTGGTTCGTAGCCAAACACTCTATCCAGCTGAGCTACCAGCGCTTATTCGTTTGTGCCAAAGTATAGTAACACTAATTTTTGAAAATGTCAACTGTTTTGTGGGTTTTGCGGAAATACTGTTTTTTCAGAAAACTTCTTTGTCTGCACGTTTGAATACCGTGGGGTGTGAGGCATTAATTCTGCCGTAGCACGGGCAGTCGGGGGAGTGGTCGTTTATAATTCCCGCCGCCTGCAGGTGCGAGTAAATATTTATACTGCCGACATACTTGAAACCGCGCTTTTTCATATCGCGGCTGACCTTGTCCGACAGTCCGTTGCTGACGGGAACCCTGCCGTTTGCGTGCGAGGGATAAATCACGGTTTTACCGTCGGTAAACGACCAGATATAACTGTCAAAGCTGCCGAATTCGTCAATGATTTCAAGGAATCGTTTTGCATTGTTGATTATCGCGTTTACCTTGCGGGGGGCTTTTATCATATTTTCCGTGCCAATAATTCTCTCAACATCCGCTTGCGTGTATTCTGCAATTTTGCGGAAGTCAAAGCCGTCAAAGCAGGCGCGAAATATTTCGCGCTTTTTGAGCATAAGTTCCCAGCTCAGACCGCATTGCATACACTCAAGAAAGAGATGCTCAAACTGCCCGAGGTCATCGTGAACGGGAACGCCCCATTCGGTATCGTGATAGTGTCGGTCAATTTCGGAGGCGTTTCTCCAGTCGCAGTAACTCATAAAAACCTCTGTCAGATTTTTGAAATTATTTCAAGCGCAAGGGGATAAAGCGAAGGGAATTTGTCGCGCTTTTTGAATTTGCTTTTAACTTTCTCTTTGGATTCCTGAATTATATGTGAAACCTTACCCTGATTCTGTTCCTCGTCGGTTTCCTTTGACGTTTCGTCAGCCATACGGGCTATGCGCAGGTCATTTGCGTATCTTATCGCTCTGAGAAATTGCTTTTTGGTGTAAATTCTGACTCTTTCGACCTCAAGCGCCGCGGCAAGAGCTTCAAGCTGAGCACACGCCTGATAGCCGAATTCGTCAAGCATTGATTTGTACTCCTTCTTTGAGAAGTAGTAGTTCATACCGTTTAAATATCCAAACGCCTTCTTTGCGTCGAAGTAGCCCATATTCATCCGTTTTTCGTTCATTACGGGGTCAAAGTCAAACGCCTCTCCGAGGTCTTTGGGGTCATAAGGTCTGATATATACTATGTCGGAGCAGGACCAGTCCTCCTTATGACCGATACCTTTTCTCGACGAAATATCAATAACTATAAGGCGGTTGATACCCTTTTTGCGAAGCATACCCAGGGGAGCGTTATCATAAACGCCGCCGTCAAGATACTGGCTGTCATCGGGTCCCTGATTGTTTAGTCCGGGAAATCTTGCAGACGCCATAAGGTAGTCGATAAGAGTACCGTCGGGCATTTCCTCTATAAAGAGCTCGACGGGCTTTAAACCGCTGAGCTGAAACGTAACAATTCCGAGTGAAATCTTACTTGCCCTGACAAGTCCCTCGTTAATGCTTTTTATAACAAGCTCCTTTGCAGGGGTTATGTCAACGCCGCCGTTTTTGATAACCTCATGAAATATCTGCGGGAAATTGCTCAGACTGAAAAGACTCTCGCTTGATTTGAGTTCCTCGGGCAGGTTAACGCCGTTTTCGAGCTTTGCGTTGCTCCAGAAACGGTGCGCCGTGTCAAAATCTCCCTGAGCGATGAGGGCGCCGTTAATAGCGCCTATTGACGTGCCTGCAATAGCTTCAAATTCAACGCCGATTTCAAGCATAGCCTTCCAGGCGCCTATCTGATACGCGCCCTTTGAACCTCCGCCTGCAAGAATAAGCCCGTACGGTCTCATATAATCACTCCTTAAACAAAATATTCTATACTGATTTTATCACAATAAATAAGCCGTTTCAATAATCTATTATTGAATTTTAACTGTATTTAGATTATAATTATATAAATACTGTTGTTTCAGGGGTGTACTATGGAAACTGTATTGATTAAATGTCCCTGCGGGGATATAAAAGGACTTGATATGGGAGAATACTGCGAATTTCGCGGCGTAAAATACGCTTCGGCAGGGCGCTGGGAATATCCCGTGCAGATTACAAACTGGGACGGCGAATTTGATGCAACATACCACAAGGACTGCTCGTATCAGCGCAGAAGCTTTGAACCCGACGAAGTATGCAACGCATTTTATCATAACGAATTCAGGCGCGGACTGAGCTTTACTTACAGCGAGGACTGCTTCTATCTCGGAATTCAGACTCCCAAAAACGTCCGAAACGCTCCCGTTATCGTTTACATACACGGCGGCAGTTTTACGGGCGGCAGTTATAACGAATCACATATTGACGGCAAGGTGCTTGCCAAAAACGGAGTAATCTTTGTCGCCATGAATTACAGACTTGGGCCGTACGGCTTTTGCTCTCATCCCGACCTTACCGATGAAAACGGCGTTTGCGGAAACTACGGACTTTATGACCAGTTTACCGCGATAAAATGGGTTAAGGACAATATTGCCGCTTTCGGCGGAGACCCCGACAGAATTACCGTTATGGGACAGAGCGCAGGGGCTATGAGCGTGGACATTCAGCTCTCAAACGAAATGTGCAAAGACTGGTTTGCAGGCGCATTCCTTATGAGCGGAGCCGCGATGCAGAGGAAACTGCTCAAGCCCTATACTCCCGAAAAAACGAGAAAATTCTGGGATCTTATTGTTTCCAAGGCGGGCTGTACCTCGATGGAGGAATTAAAGCAGACAGACCCCAAGACCCTTTACTACGCATGGTTTGATGCTTGCAAGGAAACAAAATTCAGTATGCCGTACACCTTCCCCGTATATGACGGCAAGCTTCTTAAGAAGGAAAACTTCGTGATGGATAAGCTGCCCGACATACCGTATATTATAGGCATGACCACAAACGATATGATACCCGCGGCTCTGAGAATCACAAACAAGAGCTGGGCTAAAAATGTTACTTTGCACAACAAAAACAGCTGTTATCTTTATGACTTTGACAGACCGCTTCCCGGAGATGACAAGGGAACATGGCACTGTTCGGATATGCTTTATGTTTTTTCAACCCTCGACATAAGCTGGCGTCCGTTTAAGGAAATCGACTATAAGATTTCGGACATGATGTCGGATATGCTGACGGCCTTTGCAAAAACGGGCGACCCGAACTGCGCGTCAATGCCGTATTGGGAGAGCGGTTATAAGAGAGTAATGCATTTCGCCTACGATACGGGTATGATGAACTGGGACACAAAGAAGCTGTTTTACAATACAGTTGCAGGAAAAGGGACTTCGATATAATGCAGAAATACAACCACGCTTTTACACTCTCAGAACAAGCAGAGAGTTACAGAATATATAACTGCGCCGATAAGGAGATAAGACTTGATTTTATCGGCGGTAATGTTATGCGCTTTGCTCTGTATAATTCCGATAAAAAGGACTCGATTCTGCCGACGTTTCTAATTGACCCCGAGAATAAATTTATGCTCTGCGGCAGGGACAGGCTGTCAGCCGAGGGTTTTGAAAAAGGGACCTTTACCGCCGAGAAAAAAGACGGCAAAGAGGTATTTACGCTCGCAGACGGAATTTCGGCAGAGCTTAACACCGAAAACTTCCTTATGAAATACTATAAGGACGGAAAGCTTCTTTTTTCGGACCGTGCGCCTCTTGCGTATAACCTCGGCGGAGAATTCGGGGACGGACAGTATCACTATGTTTCGAGAGAGAACGGGGAAAAAATCTTCGGACTCGGCGACAAGGGCGGTGCGCTCAACAAATACGGCAGGTCGTTTAAAATCGAGGCAACCGACTGTATGGGCTTTGACGCCTCATCCTCTGACCCGCTTTATAAACACGTCCCGTTCTATATTTGCAGTAATTCTGTCGGCACTTACGGAATTCTCTATGACACGAGCGACAGCTCGTATTTTGATTTCGGCAGAGAGATAAACAACTACTATGAGCCGTACAAGTATTTTAAAACTGAGGATGACACTCTCGTTTACTATGTGATTTTCGGCTCTGTTCTGGATATAGTAAAGAATATCTCCGTGCTTTGCGGCAGACAGGCGTTTCCCCCGAAGTGGAGCTTTGACTACTGTGCAAGCACTATGGCATATACCGACGCAGAGCGCTCCGAGGAGCTTATGAACGGATTTCTCGGCAAGGTTAAAAGCACGGGCCTCAGCTGTAAAGGTTTTTACCTTTCCTCAGGCTATACCTCAATAGGCGCACAGCGTTATGTTTTTAACTGGAACAGGGAAAAATTCCCCGACCCTGCGCGGTTTGTAAAGAATTTCAAAGAGAAGGGGATAGAGATAATTCCCAATATCAAACCTGCTTTTCTGACCTCGCATCCTATGTACGGCGAGCTTGAAAAAAGAGGACTTTTTGTAAAGAACGCCGACGGCACTCCGTTTATTACTCAGTTCTGGGACGGGTACGGAAGCTATCTCGACTTTACAAACAGAGAGGCATTTGACTTCTGGGCAGAGCAGGTTAAGGACAAGCTGCTCGCTTACGGAATGTCGGCTACATGGAACGACAATAATGAATTTGATATTAAAGACAATTCGGCTGTATGCTCGGGATTCGGAAAGGGCAGAGTGCAGGCGTCGAGGATAAGAAACACTCTTACCTATCTTATGAACGCTTCATCATATACTGCGCAGACCGAAAACGAGCCCGAAAAACGTCCTTTCCTCTCGTCAAGGTGCAGTAATATGGCTGTGCGCCGTCTGGCACAGACCTGGTCGGGAGATAACAGAACGGAATTCCGCGACCTCCGTTACTGCAACTATATAGGACTTAATCTCTCGCTGTCGGGCTTTGAATTCTATGGGCACGACCTTGGAGGCTTTACGGGGGATATGCCCTCAAGAGAGCTTCTTTTGAGATGGCTTCAGCTCGGAGTATTTCAACCGAGGTTTACCATACATTCATGGAATAAGGACGGCTCCGCAACTATGCCGTGGAGCTATGAGGATATACTTCCGTATGTCCGTGAAATATTTGACCAGCGCAGAGAGTTTATGCCGTATATGTATAACTGCGCGTATCTTTCGGCGAAATACGGCATGCCGATAAATGCTCCCGTATTCCTGTATTATCCCGATGATAAGAGCGTTGACTGTGAAAGTGACTCGTTTATGTTCGGCAGAGATATACTCGTTACTCCCGTACTTGACGAGGGCGCGCAGGAGGTTAGTGTTTATCTTCCTCAGGACGACAGCTGGTATGTTGACGGCGCACTTCTTGACGGCGGTCGGAGCGTTAAATACAGCCTGTCCGCTTACGGCAGAATGAAATACGCCGTGCGTGCGGGAAGCGTTATTCCGACGGATGCCGACGCAGAGACGGTCTTTACCGTTTATCCCGTTGCAGACGGCAGCTTTGTATCGGACTTTTTTGACGACGACGGCGTAAGCTATAAGTATCTTGACAATGAGTGCGTTAAGCTTCGTTTTGAAGTTGAGTGCGATGAAAACAGCGTTACGGTATGCTTTAAGAATCTCGGCAAAATTAAAATGCTGCCGAAGATAAAACTTGTTTCCTCCGATTTGAGAAAGCTTACGGTTAAGGAGATTTAACCCGTAAAGGCGCAGGAAAAGGATATGATTTCGCTGTTGCAGATAAGCGCGTAACCGTATTTATCCTCCGAAAAGAATTCGGAGCACGCGCAAAACGATATTTTCCCGTTTCCGATTTTATCGCGAAGGAGGATTTCCTCATCTTCGGGACTTCGGGTTCTGAGTACGCTGCAAAGGTTAACTGCAAGGCGCAGTATTTCTTCATTTTCGCTCTGCGTGAGTTCGTTCCCGTTTTTAATAATGGTTAATCTTGCCTTGCGGATGTTGAACTGTTCGTCTTCCGTAAGACTTACGAGCACGGGACGGCTTTGCGACAATTCGGTGTAAAAATCGTATTCCCCGTCCTTTTCGTAAAAGTCGGAAAAGATGAGAACTTCTTTTCCTGCAAGCTTGTTAAAACGTCTGCAGAATTCGTAACAGTCCGCGTCCTTCTGCACGCTGCAAGAGGAAAACTGTATTATAACGGTAATGACGGACAGTATTTTCAAAACGGTACATGATTGTTTTAAAAACATAAAATCTCCAAAAAATTCATTTATTGTTCACACAATTTGTTTTAATTCTGTGTAAAATTAAACTGTTATAAATTATGAGTGAATTTCTGCGAATATTCAAAAAAGAGAGTGGTGGTTCTTTGTTTAAGAATTTCAAAAAAATGTCAAAGGGCAAAAAGGCAGGCATTATACTTGCACTTGTTGCGGTTATAGGGTTGCTGGGTTATGTTGTCTATAACAACTTTAAAAAAGCGCCTCTTAATCAGTATAATGTTACCGAGGTAAAGAAGGGCGACATACAGACTACCTACGAAACAAAGGGTACCGTAATGTCAAACAGTACGCTTACCTATACCGCATTAAACGGAGTCAAGGTATTAAGCGTTGATGTTGCCGTGGGCGACAGCGTTAAAAAAGGCGATGTGCTCGCAACCTTTGACGTTTCTCCGCTCACTTCGACACTCGCAGGTTACAGAAAAGCATATACAAAGGCTCAGTCGGCTTACAACGAATCTGCATCCTCAATTAAAAAGGCGCAGAGCGAAATAAGCTCGGCAAAGTCGCAGATAGCTGCTCTTGACGGCGAAATCGCCGCACTTGAGAAGGAAATTGAAGCGGCAGAGGCAAACGCTTCACAGCCCGCCGCACCTGCGGACGCTCAGTACTCGCAGGAGCAGATAGCGGGTATAGCTCAGTCGCTTCAGAACGGCGGAATGAGCGAAGAGGAAATTGCGGGTATTATTTCCTCGCTTCAGTCACAGACGGGGAATATAACCCGTGAAGATATAGAAAAAGCCATTTCCGATTCAGCCGCAACAAAGCGGATTCAGTTAACGCAGAAGCAGTCACAGAAGCAGCTGCTTGAAACTCAGATTACCCTTTACGGCGCACAGACCGACGATACGGCGCTGAGCATTTACAAGTCGGTAATGGAGCAGAAAAAAGCCGACTATGACAACTATCTTGATTTATACAACAGGATGTCCGACGGCTGGGTAGCCGAGGCGGACGGCATTATTACAGAGATAAACCTTACCGCAGGCGAGGTCTTTAACCCCGAACAGTCAAGCTCGACCACCACGGACCTGTCTTCGATAATGGGATACGTTTCGGGTAATGCCGATATGACAAAGATACTCTCAGACATAATGGGCTCGGTTTCGGGTTCCAATTCGGGCAGCGGTAAGGGAATTGTACTTGAAAACTCCGACGAGTTCATAGCGGAATTCTCTGTCGGTAAGTACGATATTCTCAGCATTAAGGTAGGACAGAAGGTTACGGTAAGCTCGCTCGGCAGCACATATGACGGAGAGGTTATATATGTCAGCGCAACGGCTTCGGAATCAGATTCCTTCGACATCAGTACGCTTGCCTCGACCTTTACGGGAAACAGCGCAAGCTCGTCAAACGGCGCGCTTGTCAGGGTAAAAATATTAAATCCCGATGAAAAAATCATTATCGGTTTTGATGTTGATATAAAAATTGATACTACCAGAATCGAGGATGTTCTGGTGCTTCCCATTGACGCTGTAGTTACGGATGACGGTCTTAACTATGTCTATACCGTTGATGAGGAAAACAAAGTTCATAAGACCGAGGTTACCGTCGGCTCTTATTCCGACAACGACTATGAACTTATTTCGGGGGTCGATGAGGGCGGTATCGTCGTCGATAACCCCAAGAATACAATCAAAGAGGATGAAGAAATCGCGGTTAAAGAATAATCGGGGAGTTTTGTAATTGAACGTCAAAGAAAACATCAGAATAGCAATATACAGTATTCAGACGAACCTGATGAGGTCGTTGCTGACTATGCTCGGTATTATTATCGGCGTTGCGAGCGTTATTTCAATTATAACCGTAGGCAACGGCGGCAGGGACTATATTGTCGGTATGATACGGGAAATGGGCAGCAATGCAATTCAGATAGGAGTTGACGCAACTGTTGCCTCAAACTCCGACTATATTACCGATAAGGATATAGAGGCAATTAAGGCGCTGGACAGCGTCCAGTATGTTTCGCCCGCCGTAATGGGAATGGGCTCTATGTCAACCGACAGCGAGGTCGGTATAGGAATTCTTATGGGCGGCAACGAGTATATGCGTTACGTTACAAGCGGCGACTGTGTTTACGGCAGATACTTTACCGCCGCAGAGGCCGACGCGGGCAGAGCAGTATGCGTAATAGACACTTCGGCGGCGCTTCAGTTTTTCGGCAAAAAGAACTGCGTCGGAGAGTATATAAACTTTACCCTTGACGGCATAACCTCGAGTATAAAGATTATCGGCGTTACGGATATGGCAAGCTCTTTCGGAGGAGATTCCGAGCAGATGGCAGAGCAGATGAAGGCCATGGGAGGCTCTGCCATATCGGGAGGTATGATACTTGTTCCGCTTAAATACGCTACGGCGGCTATAGGCATGAGCGACCGCTACGACACGGTTTATATCATAGCAAAGAACGAGTCGGAGCTTGAAGAGGCGGGAAACGCCGCGCTCAACAGAATCAGGGCGAGACATAACAACTATGACCGCGACTGTTATATGCTGACGAATATGGCGACCTACATTGACCTGCTTGACACGGTTATAAACATATTTACGATATTTATAGCCGCGGTAAGCGCCATATCTCTTATTGTCGGAGGTATAGGCGTTATGAATATAATGCTTGTTTCCATTACCGAGAGGACGCGGGAAATAGGAATCAGAAAGGCTCTCGGAGCCAAGACCTCAAATATTCTTTTCCAGTTCCTGACGGAGTCGGTTATACTGTGTATCATAGGCGGTACGATAGGACTGCTGCTGGGCGTATCGGGCGCGGCTCTTGTGTCCTCGATTATGAAAATACCGCTTCAGGTCAAGCTCTCGACGGTAGTTCTGGCGATAGGATTCTCCTCATTTATAGGAATAATTTTCGGAGTTTACCCTGCGCGCAGAGCGGCAAAGATGCCGCCTATCGAGGCGCTTCGCAGAGATTAAGAATTAACGGGCAGTTTAAGTTTCGGATTAAACTGCCCGTTCTTTTTATATGAATCGGAGATATGCAAAAAAACTTGCAAACAGAGTTAAAAAATGACTTAAAGTCTTGCATAGTTAAAAACGGAATATTCGGACGCTTAATGTTCAAAACTTAGGTGAAACTGTCAAAAAAACCCTTGAAAATACGACTTTTTAGCATTTTGAACAGAGTTTTGAACAAAAATGATGAATAAAATATTTTTGCCATTTTTTGGGAAATATGTATTTTTTAGCCCTGCTTCGACAAAAATATTCAAAAAATTATGAATTTTTACACCGTTCAACTTTCAAATTTTTGCAGGCGGTAAATTTATGAATTTTTATCAAACCGTCTTGATAGATATTTTTATAAGTAGTATAATTGAATCATAAATTACACGGGAGGACTAATATGAAAACAAAAAGAATAATATCCTTATTTATGTGCCTTGTGATGAGTGTTTCGCTCTTTGCGTTTTTAGGTCTTAATTCATCGGCGGCAACATCCGTGCTCATACTTGCCTGCGACAAGATGTCGGCAAACGGAGGAGATAAGGTTACGCTTACGCTTTCCGTACCCGGAGGAATTTCGGGCATTGAGTGCAAGCTGAATTTTGATACAAATTATGTAAGCAATCTTTCCGTAAAGAACCTGACGGGCGATATGATAGTCAGCGGTTCGGACGGTAACGTTGCAAAGAATAACACCTACGGCAGAGTTAAGTGCGTTTACGCGGGCAAAGCTATTTCGGCAAGAGACGCCTTTACTGCCGAGTTCACTGTTAAAAAGCCCTTCAGCGATTACAGAACGGTCTTTTCCGCAGAGGTTACGGAAGCCACCGATTCCGAAGAAAGGGTATGCTTTGTCAGCAACCACAGAATTATCTGCTTCCCCGACATAAATATTAAACTTAAAACAACCGCAGAGGAGTTTGAAAAGAGCAAGCCCTGGTATTACAATGCGGTTGAGTATGTTGCGGTAAGACTTTATATAAACGGCTATCAGAACGGCAATTTCGGACCTTCGGACAACCTTCAGAGGCAGGACTTTGTCGTTATACTTGCCAATATTGTCGGCGCAGACCTGTCGGGCTATAAGACCTGCAAGCTTACGGATGTGGATATGGGCGCGTACTACGGCAAGGCAGTTGCCTGGGCGGTGGATAACGGAATTATTTCCGGCTATCAGAACGGAAAATTCGGCGTAGGCGACCCGATAACAAGAGAGCAGGTTGCGACTATTCTTTATAAGTATAAGAATTCTCCCGAGGTCGATAACGTTGAAAAAACTCTTGCGTCCTTTACTTCGGACGGCGATAAGATAAGCGATTTTGCGAGAACACCCATTGCGTGGGCAGTTCAAAACGGCGTTATGAAAGGCAAAAACACAACCACAATGGCGCCCGGCAATACAGCCGCAAGAGCGGAAATTGCCACTATGGTAATGAATATGGACAAGAACGGTATGTTCAAATAATAATTAAGCATAATAAAAAGGCGAGTTGTAAAACTCGCCTTTATTTATTCTTTTATCAGCCCTCGTAATCGTCCTCGTTCTCCCAGTTGTGGAAAACCTCCTGGATGTCGTCGTTGTCCTCAAACATCTCGAGCATTCTGCCCATATTGTTGATGTCATCGGGGTTGTCGAGTCTTGTGTAGGTAGAGGGAACATACTCAACCTCAGCCGAGAGGAATTTATATCCCTTTGCCTCAAGGTCATCTCTGACAGCGCCTAAATCTGCGGGCTCTGTGCGGACGTCAAATACTTCACCGTCGGTAATGAAGTCCACGGCGCCTGCCTCAAGAGCGTCCTCCATAAGCTTGTCCTCGTCAATGTCCTCTTTGTCAATAATGATTACGCCCTGACGGCTGAACATAAACGAAACACAGCCCGTTTGACCCATATTGCCGCCGAACTTGTCAAAGTAATGGCGTACGTCGCCTGCGGTACGGTTGCGGTTGTCGGTAAGAGCCTCAACTATAACCGCGATACCCGAAGGACCGTAGCCCTCGTAGGTAATGCTCTCGTAATTATCGGTGTTGCCGTCGCCTGCGGCCTTTTTAATAATTCTCTCAATATTGTCATTGGGAACGTTAGCGGCTTTTGCCTTTGCAATAATGTCCTTGAGCTTTGAGTTACCCGCAGGGTCGGGACCTCCCTCACGAACCGCAACGGCTATCTCTCTGCCGATTTTTGTAAAGACCTTTGCTCTGGCATTATCGGTCTTTTCTTTTTTTCTCTTAATTGTACTCCATTTTGAGTGTCCTGACATAATTTCACCCTCTATAAAAATTTCCGCTGAATATTTTAGCATAGCCTGACGGAATTATCAAGCATATATTAACTTACGCCTCAAAGTTTTCAAGCGCGTTGAGAACTGCCTGCCCGTTGTACTCTGTAGTCGGCGCAGGGGAGTCGGCTGTTTTCTGCCCGTGAATTGCGACAATGGCTATAAAAACGGCAAACAGTACAACTATGACGGCAACCATTACGATACCGATAATATTTGCCTTTTTCTCGGTCTTTTTCTGCTCGGCTTTTGACGGAGCCGTCTTTGCCTTGCCCGATTTCTTTTTTGACTTTGACATTATTTCACCTTCTGAAAAAATAATGGAACGCTATTATTTTATCATTACGGGGACTGCTTGGCAAGTTTTTTTGTATTCGTTTACTTTTTAATATAATTATGGTAAAATATATTTTATGAAAAAAACAGAACTTCTGACAAACGAACATATTGAAACTCTCGGCAACGGCACTTCCGTCATTGTCTCGCCCGAGCATACCTTCGGCACGGACGCCATGCTGCTGGCTTATTTCGCGCAGCCTAAAAAGAACTGTACCGCCTGCGATTTCGGTACGGGCTGCGGGATAATTCCTTTTCTGTGGGCAAGGGACGGACTGTGTAAAAAGATACTCGGCGTAGAGATTCAGGAGCAGGGATATAATCAGTTTGTCAGGGGAATTGAGCTGAATTCTCTCTCAGACAAGGTTACGGCGCTGAATTGCGACCTTCGGGAACTCAAGGGCAAAGCCGACTTCGGCGTGTTTGACCTCGTTACAATGAATCCGCCGTATAAAAAGGAAAACGCGGGAATTATCAGCGAAAAGCAAAATGAGAAAATTGCCCGTCATGAAACGCTGTGCAACTTTGACGGAATTTGTGCGACGGCTTCGTCGCTGCTGAAGTTTTCGGGCAGGTTTTGTATCTGTATACGTCCCGAGAGAATGTTTGAAATGATGGAAACTATGGCGCGGTATAAACTTGAGCCTAAAAGACTCCGCCTTGTTGTCAGCCGTGAGGGAGAGAAGCCCTGGCTGTGTCTTATTGAGGCAAGACTCGGAGGAAAAACGGGTATGACAGTTGAAAACAGTTTTATTCTCTACGGTGCAGACGGACGATATACGGACGAGATGAATTCGCTTTTGCGCGAGTACAGGGAGGAATAATATGGCAGGAATTTTATATGTTGTCGGCACGCCGATAGGAAATTTGTCGGACCTCTCTGCAAGAGCGCTTAAAACTCTTGAGGACTGCGATTTTATTGCGGCTGAGGACACAAGGGTTACTTTAAAGCTATTAAATCACTTCGGTATTAAAAAGCCGATGATAAGCTATTTTGAGCACAATAAGAGAGAAAAGGGCGAGATAATTGTAAACAGAATTGCCGCGGGGGAAAACTGTGCGATAGTTACAGATGCGGGTATGCCCGCCATTTCGGATCCCGGCGAGGACTTGGTATATCTATGCCACGAGAGAGGAATAAAGGTAGAGTCCGTACCCGGTCCTACGGCATTTGCAACGGCTCTCGCCGTATCGGGTATGCCGAGCGGCAGATTTACCTTTGAGGGCTTTTTAAGCGTCAACAAGCCGAGCAGAAAAGCGCATCTTGAAGAATTGAAGGACGAAAAGAGGACGATGATTTTTTACGAGGCTCCGCATAAGCTGACGGCGACGCTCGGAGATTTGTATTCGGTATTCGGCGATCGCAGAGCAGCGCTTGTAAAGGAGCTTACAAAAATTCACGAAACCGTTGAGAGAACTACTCTCGGCGCGGCATTTGAAAAATACCAAAGCGAAACCCCAAAGGGAGAATTCGTTATAATAGTTGACGGAAAAAAAGAGGAAACCGCGGATTATACTCTTGAACAGGCGGTTAAGCTTGCAAGAGAACTGACGGACGGAGGTATGCCTATAAACGAGGCGGCAAAGTCCGCGGCTAAGGAAACAAAATTCAAAAAAAGCGACATATATAAACAGCTTCTGGAGGACAAATAATGGAGTATTGGTATTTGTGGCTGATATTTGCGGTGCTTGTCATTGTTACGGCGGTTGTGATAGTTTTTGCCTCGAGGGCTGTTTCCTCGCATAACGCCGAAACGCGCAGGATGTATGCTGAAATCGACAGATTAAAGAAGTTAAAGGATAAGTATAAAAATCTTGACAGAGACCTCGCTTTGTCATCGGAACCCGCAGAACTGCTTGAGGGCGTTAACGCCGTACTGCAGGCAAAAATAGAGGGCGCAGAAAACGCTGAGGCGGAGTTCGACACTTTCGGCGAGGAGGCAAAGAACCTCTATACTCTTAAATACTTTCTCGAGGACAGCTCCCGAGCGCTTTCGTTTTTCTTTAAAAATAACGGCGCCGTCCTTACAAAAAGGGCAGTGCCGTCGCTTGAAGCTATAGGATATACGGATATTCTGGACACCGTTAAGAGGCAGTCCGAAATGTACGATTCCGATAACGAAGACGTTTCGCTGGATTATAAAGAGGCGGAAAACCTCGATAACGAATTCAGAATCAGATTTTCGGAAACGGAATTTCTGAACTCGGTCAAGCAGTATATATGTCAATGCACCGACAGACTATTCTGACGGGGTTTGAGTAATTACAAGCGCATTTTTGCGTATGATTTTTTCGGCCTCATCAATTACGGTTTTGACGCACTGCGGCTCAATGGGTTTTTTGCTCTTTTTGGGGTCGGAGTCCGAAACAATGCTTCTCGATATGATTTCGGTCATAGCTTTTGCCATTGCCGAGGCGTTGTCGAGAGGATAGCTTATCCAGGACTTCGGAATATTGCCCGACCTTACGGCGAGAACGGAAAGACTGTAAATTGACACGGCAAAGTAATTTTTAATCAAATCTCTTTTGCCGACGCCGAGATTTTCAAAGAAAGCGTCAAGCATAGCCGCGGCACGGAAAAGAGTGCTTGTGCGGAATTCGGAGTCCGACTTGATGTCCTGACGGTCAAATTCCTCGTGTACGGTATGACCCGTATCGCTTATACCTATAAGATAGTCGCTGCTTACGTCATAATATGCAGACGCTCTTGCAAGGAAGTCAAGTCCGCATTCTCTGATGCCCTTTTCATAGTGAGAGAGCAGAGCCTGAGAAACTCCGAGATTTTCGGCGGCTTCCTTCTGACTGACGCCCTTCTTACGGCGCAGTTCAAGCATTCTCTGTGCAAATATCATTTCCATAAAATCACATCCTATACAAATTGTATATTTATTTTACAACTGTTTTTACAAAAAGTATATTGAAAATAATCACAAATCTTCAGGAGATATATTATGAAAACGTACAAAATTCATCTTATCCGGCACGCTATGATTGAGGGCAGCGAGGACGGGAAATATATCGGTCAGACCGACGTTCCCGCAAGCGAGCAGGGACTTGCGCAAATAAGGAGTCTTATGGATGAAAATGAGGGATATCCCTATGCGGAGGTAGTTATTTCAAGCCCGCTTAAACGCTGTATCCAGACCGCAAAGCTCATATATCCAAACAAGGAACCCGTTATTATTAACGAGCTTACGGAATATGACTTCGGAGATTTTGAGGGCTGTACTGCGGACGAGCTTAAAGACCTTGATACCTTTAAAAATTGGATTTCGGGCGCAGACCCCGATGAGCCCGTGCCCTTTGGCGAGAGTCAGACACAGTTCAACAAAAGAATATGTACGGCTTTTATTAAAATAGTTGACGGAATAATTCAGTCGGGAGTGGAGAGCACGGCAGTTTTTACACACGGCGGTATCATTATGAGTCTTATGGCGGCGTTTGCGCTTCCCGAGGCACCCGCGCATGAGTGGCTGACTCCGAACGGCTGCGGATATACGCTCAGAATTGACCCGACGGTATGGCGTATGGGACAGAAAATAGAGGCGTTTGCCGAGTGTCCGCCCATACCTCAGCAGATAGACGCGGAGAGGGCAATGTGGGACACCTTTGATTTTGACCCGGATAATGACGACTACGATATAAGCGAGCTTATAGACGATTATACTGATTACGAAAATAAAGATTTTTAGGAGCGCAGATTATGAAAAGCAAAACGAAAAACTACACCAAAAAAGGACAGTTTATCAAGGCGTCGGTTCTGTCGGTAATAATACCGGCGATATTATCCTTTTCTCTGTCCACGATATTCGCCTACATACCCGTATTTGTAACGTCGCCGTTTTTCTCGGGCAAAGCATTTGCGCTGATTTCCGAGTTTATTACAACCTTCGGCGCACTCGGCATTAGTTATTTTTTAACTAAATACTGGTATTCAAACGCCTTTGAAAGACTCGGCAAGACCGACTTTTTAAAGTGTTTCCTTATGTTCTTTGCGATTTTTAAGGCTATGGCGGAAATACTCAACGTGCTTTTTGAAAATCTCGGTTATGTTATACTCGAGTGGAATATTACCTCGGGCGAGAAAACCACGGTTGATGTTGTCAACAGCAAATTCATAACCGCAACGATTATATCGAAATCTGTTACTCTTGCGGCGACAGTAGTTATGCTGGTGCTTATTTTCTATACCGTTTACGAGGTTATTGACAAGGCTCCCGCAAAGAGCTTCAAGGCGTTTTCGGTAATCTTTCCTATTTCCTTTGCGGCGGCGTTTATACTCAGTCTTGTATGGGGAATCCATATAGGCAACGCCGCTTCGTCTCTTGTATATACTCTTGCAACGGTGCTTCTGAGCGGAGTTTATCTGTCAATGTTTACCGTCAGGGTTAAGGGACACGGTAACGCAGACGCAAAGGACGAGCTTAAAACCAATCCTCTCATTTTTATTGCTGCGGTGCTTATAGTATTTCCTGCGGCGTCAATTATTTACAAGCTGCTTGCAGTTTAAAGAAGTATATATTCAGCGCTTAACGGTCTGTTCCGTTAAGCGCTGTTTTTATTATAAGGGAGTCGGATTGGCGGAAATAGGGGAATACAAACCATACGGGAAAAATGAGTATGCACGGCAGAAACCACATAAAGAAGCTGAGTCTGAAATCGGCAAGCCGAAACGAGCAGTATCCCGAGCGCTCGGAAGCGGTCCGCAGAAGCTGACGCAGTTTAATGCTTTTATCTTCTGTAAGCAGTGCGTTTACAAATGAAAGTTTTGCGCTCATTACAAGTGAAAAATAAATTCCCGACAGAAAGAGCGTAATAAGCATTATTGTATTTATGACAAAAAGAATAATATCCATAGCCGAGCGCCGAAGTTCTGCAAGAAAAATCGTCGAAAAAACGGCGCAGGGCAACTGAAAAAACATAAAAACCGCAGAGCGGTAAAGAAACTTATAAACCGA
Source organism: Oscillospiraceae bacterium (assembly GCA_015066635.1). Lineage (GTDB taxonomy): Bacteria > Bacillota > Clostridia > Oscillospirales > Acutalibacteraceae > Fimenecus. Next base: position 52,137 of record SVOA01000004.1, read on the forward strand.
CAGATACAGTATTTTCAGCTGAAGTCTTATATCTGTCAGAACAAAAAAATCTCTGAATTTGTAATTCCCGTCATTTCCGAGAAACCATCTGTCGCCGAGAAAGCCCGTTATAAAGAAATAATACAGACAGCAGACTGCCGCCGCAAAAAAGAGTATATATAAAATGTGCTTTAAATATTCGGGATACAGAAGTTCCGTAAAGCGCGCAAGGTTTATGCCGAGATAAATAAAAACGGCAGACATCAGCAGAAGAATAACCCTTGAAGCCGTACAAAACAATGCAACCGCCGCCGCGCACGGAAAATTAAGACTTAATATGTTTCTCGCCTTCAGCTTGTAATTCTGCCTCATAAAAACCACCCGAAATAGTATCTGCACAAAATCGGTAATTATTGGCTTTTGTGTTCTGTTAACATTTGTCAGGTTGACTTTTGAATACAAAAAGGGTATAATTCTATTTGCGCCCGAAACGGCAAAGTTCGGCGCAGGGTTTGAAAATTCCCTTTAAAAATTAGCGCCGGGTCTGTCTTAAAAGGCAGATGACGAGGAAGAAGTTATCGAAAAATTCGGCGGATGCTTCTTATCCCATAAGTGCGGGGATACGGTATCGGAGTAAAAACTGTCGGCAACGGCAGAACAGAAGCCGATACAATGCACAAATTTTTTTGTAAAGGAAAATTATTATGTGCGGAATTGTAGGTTATATCGGAGGTAAAAGTGCGTCTCCCATACTTCTTGACGGACTTAAAAAGCTTGAGTACAGAGGTTATGACTCAGCCGGTATAGCGGTATTTGAAAACAACTCGGTGGAAATCTGCAAAACAAAGGGCAGAATAGCCGACCTTGAGAAAAAACTTGAGAGCGAGGGAGAGTTTTCCGGCTGTGTCGGAATAGGACACACAAGATGGGCTACTCACGGCGCTCCCGACGATATAAATGCTCATCCCCATAAGGGCGGAAACGGCAGAATTACGCTCGTTCACAACGGTATTATAGAAAACTATATCGAGCTTAAAATAATGCTTGAGCAGAAGGGCTATAAATTTGTATCGCAGACAGATACAGAGGTGCTTGCCCACCTGTTTGACTTCTTCTATAACGGCGACTCGCTTGAAGCTATGTCAAAGGTAATGAAGATGGTAAGAGGCTCTTATGCAACAGCGGTTCTTATCGAGGACAGACCCGATGAGATTATTGCCGCCCGTAAGGACAGCCCTCTTATAGTCGGTATAGGCGAGAACGAGAATTTCCTCGCTTCGGATATTCCCGCAGTGCTGAAATATACCAGAGACTGCTATCTGCTCGACGACAATCAGATAGCCCTGCTTACAAAGGATACGATTAAGCTTTACGACATAAATCTTAACGAGGTTCACAAGGACGTCTATCACGTTACATGGGATGTTGAGGCGGCGGAAAAAGGCGGTTACGACCACTTTATGAAAAAGGAAATCGCCGAGCAGCCCAAGACTGTACGCGACACGCTTTCTCCGAGAATTAAGGACGGAAGGGTAGCGATAGACGAGCTGAGTCTTACGGATGAGGAAATAAAGAATATCGGCACCATACACATTGTTGCCTGCGGAAGCGCATGGCACGTCGGAATGGCGGCGCGCTATATCATAGAGAAGCTTGCTCAGATTCCCTGCGAGGTTGACCTTGCAAGCGAATTCAGATACAGAAATCCCATTGTCAGACCCAATGACGTATGTATCGTCATTTCCCAGTCGGGCGAAACCGCCGACACGCTTGCGGCGCTTCGCGAGGCAAAGAGCAAAGGGGCAAAGGCAGTTTCAATAGTAAATGTCGTTGCGAGCACGATAGCGCGTGAATCCGATGATGTTATCTATACTATGGCAGGTCCCGAAATTGCCGTTGCCACGACAAAGGCGTTTTCTGCACAGCTTAATGTCGCTTACCTTCTCGCGATAAGATTTGCAAAGGCAAAGGGACTTATCGCTGAGCAGGACGAGAGAAAGCTCTGTGAGGATATGCTCAAACTCCCCGAGATTATAGAGAAACTTCTCGGTATGGACGACTTCCTCAAGGGACTTGCAAAGAAATATGTTGACTCAGAAAACGTATTCTTTATAGGCAGAGGACTTGACTACGCGATTTCGCTTGAAGGCTCGCTTAAACTTAAGGAGATTTCATATATTCACTCCGAGGCTTATGCGGCGGGAGAGTTAAAGCACGGTACGATTTCGCTTATCGAGGAGGGCACTCCCGTATTTGCCGTTGCAACACAGTCCGATTTGCTTGAGAAAACTCTCGGCAATATCAAGGAGGTCAAGGCAAGGGGAGCACAGGTTATCGCTCTTGTCGGAGAGAATCACAATGCGGCAGACGAATTTGCTGATGACATTATCAGAGTACCCGAAATAAATGATATTCTGATGCCGTCGCTTACGGTTATACCGCTTCAGATTTTTGCTTACTATATGGCGCTCGGCAGAGGCTGCGATGTCGATAAACCGAGAAACCTTGCAAAGAGCGTTACGGTTGAATAATTCACGATAATAAAAAAGAAGGTAACTTTTTCAAGTTACCTTCTTTTTTTTTACTGTTATAAAATGCCGCCTATTTTAAGGAATATAGGTGCAAATACAAGCGAAACGACGGTCATCAGCTTAATGAGAATATTTATCGACGGACCCGAGGTATCTTTGCAGGGGTCTCCGACCGTGTCGCCTACAACAGCCGCCTTGTGCGCTTCAGAACCCTTGCCGCCGTTGTTGCCGTCCTCTATATACTTCTTTGCATTGTCCCATGCGCCGCCTGCGTTAGACATAAATATCGCGAGCAGTACGCCCGTAACAAGCGCACCCGCAAGCATTCCGCCGAGGGCCTCACAGCCGAGTAGTATTCCTATAAGCAGGGGAACTGCGACAGCCATAATTCCGGGAACAAGCATTTCTTTAAGAGCTGCAACAGTTGAAATCGAAACACAGGATTTGTAGTCGGGCTTGCCTTTACCTTCCATAATTCCGGGTATTGTTTTGAACTGACGGCGGACTTCCTCTATCATTTTGTTTGCCGCCTTTGAAACGGAATCCATTGTGAGCGCAGAGAAAATGAAGGGAAGCATACCGCCGATTAAAAGTCCTATCGTTACACGGTAGTTGAGTATGCTCAGTCCGCCCTCACCGGAGTCCTGATTGAAGTTTATACCGACAGCCTGCGCATAACTGAAGAAAAGCGCAAGAGCAGTAAGAGCCGCAGAACCGATTGCAAAGCCCTTGCCCATAGCAGCGGTGGTGTTGCCTACCGCGTCAAGCTTGTCTGTAATCTTGCGTACAGAAGCGTCAAGACCGCTCATTTCGGCTATACCGCCCGCATTGTCCGCAATAGGTCCGTAGGCGTCAACCGCAACGGTAATTCCCGTAGTCGAGAGCATACCGACAGCCGCAAGTGCGATGCCGAAAAGTCCGCAGAATCTGTAAGCAATAAAAATTCCTACGCCGATAAGAACTATCGGGACAACAGAGGAACGCATACCGACAGCCATACCGCTGATAACGGTTGTAGCCGCACCGGTTTCGGACTGATGGGCAATTCTTTTAACATATTTATAATCTCCCGAGGTATATATCTCGGTGGAAATTCCTATAACAAGTCCGACTATAAGTCCCGTAACGATAGCGATTGCCTGATTAAAGCCGCCGAAGAAAACCTTACCGAGCGCAAACGCCGCCGCAGTTACGAGAACAGCCGAAACATAAGAACCTGTTTTAAGAGCGGTGTGGGGGTTAGACTTGTCGCTGCCTCTGACAAAGAAGGTGGCTGTAATTGAAGCAAAAATACCGCAAGCCGCAAGCACGAGAGGATATATGGGGCCTGCGCCTTCAAAATTACCTTTGACTGCAACTCCGAGAGTCAGAGCCGAAACAAGTGCGCCGACATAACTTTCAAAAAGGTCTGCGCCCATACCCGCAACATCGCCTACATTGTCGCCGACATTGTCCGCTATAACCGCGGGGTTTCTCGGGTCATCCTCGGGAATACCTGCTTCAACCTTGCCGACAAGGTCAGCGCCGACATCGGCAGCCTTGGTATATATTCCTCCGCCTACCCTTGCAAACAGAGCTATTGACGAAGCGCCGAGCGAAAAGCCCGTGAGAATCTCAACGTCCTTAGTGATTATGTAAATAACCGCGCAGCCTAAAAGTCCGAGACCGACCACGCACATACCCATTACGGAACCGCCCGCAAATGCAACGGAAAGAGCCTTATTCATACCGTCGGTCTTAGCCGCATTTGCAGTTCTGACGTTTGCCTTGGTGGCAACGTTCATACCGATATATCCCGCACAGACCGAGAACAGCGCACCCGCAAGGAAGCACAGAGCCGTTTTCCAACTGATAAAGAAACCAATCAGAACAAGAAGCACAGCGACAAAGAATACAAGAATTTTGTATTCTGCAAAAAGGAATGCTTTTGCGCCGTCTGCAATATTACCGGCGATTTCCTTCATCCTGTCATTACCCGCGTCTGCCTTTGAAACCCTGATTGTTTTTGCAAATGCAAACAATAATGCGAGAATTGCAAATACAGGGACAGCCCAAATAATTTTTTCCACAAAAACACGCTCCTCAAAGTGTTAAAAAATCAGGTAACTTTTATAATAACCTATTTTTATATAAAAAGCAATATGTTTGTTATTTTTTTAACAGAATTTCTTTTTTGCCTTGACGGGAGAGGATAAAGAAACTATAATATAAATGCACAAAAAATCATTTTAATAAACGGAGGAGAAAATATGAATTACTTTGATTTAAAAGGTCAGGTTGCTCTTGTTACGGGCTGTTCAACCGGTCTCGGCGTTCAGATGGCAAAAGCGCTTGCGAGTCAGGGCTGCAATATAGTAGCCGTAGCAAGACGTCAGGAGATGCTTGATAAGGTTGTTGCGGACCTCAAAGCTGAGTACGGCGTTGACGCTCTCGCACTTCGCTGCGACATCACCGATACTGATATGGTAAATGAAACTGTTAAAAAGGCACTTGAGCACTTCGGCAGAATCGATATTCTTATCAACAATGCAGGCACAGGTGCAGTTGCTCCCGCAGAGGATATTACGGACGAACAGTTCAACGACGAGTTCAGAATTGACCTTTTCGGTTCTTTCAAGGTTGCGCGCGCAGTTGCAAAGCAGGCCATGATTCCTGCTAAATACGGCAGAATCATCAATATCGCTTCAATGTACGGTCTTGTAGGCAATAAGATTGCCGGTTCATCTCCTTACCATGCAGCAAAGGGCGGCGTTGTAAATCTTACAAGAGCTCTTGCAGCAGAATGGGGCAAATACAATATCACGGTTAACTCCATCTGCCCCGGTTATTTCTATACCGACCTTACAAGAGATACTCTTAATTCCGATTTCTTCCAGCAGAATGCAAAGACAATGATTCCGCTTGAGAGATACGGCGAAGAGGGTGAGCTTGATTCGGCTGCTCTGTTCCTTGCATCAAAGGCTTCATCTTATGTAACGGGCGTAAACCTTCCCGTTGACGGCGGATATACCTGCATGTAATCAGCTTATAAACAGCAAAAACCCCCGAAATTCTTTCGGGGGTTTGTTTTTATACATTTTTTAATTTAATGTTTCCTCGTATGCCTCATCATCTATAAAGTCGGTTATTATTTCCTGCTCACATTCCCAGTCATCCGTGTTGAGGTGAATTTTGGCAAATCCTTTATCCCATATAGGTTCGTTATTGTATATGGAAAGTGTTCCAATTGGAACTTTTATATCGATAACTCTCGGAAGGTCAGACCCGTCCAAATTGCTGATATCTGATGATATTGTTACCTTTTGATTATATGTAACTTTATTTGAAAGACAGTTTATGTCCACATTTTCGGGATAAGTAAATATAGCTCTGCAGTCAACAGCTGCCTTCTCTCCGTTTTCATTTATTGAAACATATCCGCCGCCTCGATTAGAGGGGATTGTCGGATAGAAAAGTAACGGATCATAAGATGCTTTCGTTTCAAATTGGTTTACGGTAAGTTCGACGGTCAGCATTCCGTAATTGCAGGTTACGCTGTCTATATGCCATGAGCCTCTTTCAAAGGTTGAATCCACATCGGTTGCGCCTATTGTTCCGGTAGCACCTCTTGCGTACATAAGGAAGTAGCCGAGACTTGAATAAATATTAACCGTTGAGCCTTTTTCTACCGAACTGCCTGCGGCAGGTTCGGAAAAATCAACGAGGCCTTTGAGCTGAGTGCCGTACTGCTCGGTAACCTTGGGAACAAGTCCGAGTGAAATCAGAAGCTGTTTTGCCGTTTCGGTATCGGTTCCGACAAGGTCGGGAATTACAACCGCATTCGGGTCATTTTCCTTTACGGTGCTGACCTCTGCAGTGCCGGTTGTTTCTGCCTCGGTAGATTCTGCTTTATTAAGTTTAATAACACCGGTGCCGAAAAGGACCGCCAAAGCTATAATAATCACACCGAGAACCGCAATAAGAGCGATAAGCGCGGGGTTGTTTTTTGAGGGCTTGTCTTTTTTAGCACTGTTTTCCCTCGCAGGTTCGGTGCTCTGTTCGGAAACGGGAGCAGAGACGGGGGGAACAGGTGCCTCTGTCTGAACGTTTAACTTTGCTCCGCAGTTTGAGCAGAACTGTGCGCCGGACTGAAGCTCCTTGCCGCAGTTGGGACAAAAGCGCATTGTATTTTCGTTAGCGTTTTTGTTTTCATTATCCATATCCTACACCTCAAAAATTATTTAATAAAATCAGTATAGCATTTTGACCTGTTACAGTCAATATGATAAAACATCTCCGGACTTTTTAATTTGGGGAATATTGAAACTGTTTTCATCGGATTTTTATTAACCTTTGGAAAAATTCAAAAAAAACATATCAATTAAGGAAGTTGTATTTTTTACAGCATATTTTTGATTGGTTTGATTTCATGCACGGAGTCAAAGCCGTAGAAGTTTACTGCATTGATCCCGAGCATTTTTGCTTTGTCGGAGTCTGCGATTTCGTTTGTCTTTACAATGAAGTCATAGCTCATTTTATATGTGATTTCGACCATCGTTCTCGGGTAGTCGCTGCCCCACATAAGCTTGTCAAAACCGCAGATTTCGGAGGCTTCGAGTATTGATTTTACAGCGGTGGGGTAGGGATAGAATTCGCTGTTGTAAAGCCAGGTAATACCGCCGCTTTCTATATAGACGTTTTTGTTTTGGGCGAGTTTAATCTGCTCGGTCCAGCCGTCCGTGGTTACCATGCCGAAGTGTCCTATCGCAATTCTGAGGTCGGGAAGCTCGGAAATAATTTCACGCAGGGAAGCGGTCTGTCTGTCGCCGTCATCAAGGTCTATTGAAACGAATTTGCCGTTTTTGTATGCGTCTTTAAAAACCTCAAAATGCTTTGTAAGGTCCTTTTCGTTTAACTTGCAGGCGCACAGCTTGATACCGTCAAAGCCGTCGAGAGCGTAGGGCTGCCCCTCACAGTAGAGCGAACAGATTTTAAGTCTGTCAGGAAATTTTTGCTTTGCGCTCAGAAGGTAGCCGTCCTGATTTCCGTCCATAACCTCTTGAGTAATAACGGCGCCGCTGACGCAGGCATAGTCCATATTTGAAATCAACATCTCAGCGTTGTTTTCTCCGTCAAGCATATACGGGGGCATCATCTGACGGATTTCTCCCGCAAAGCTGCTCTGCCCGTTTCTGAGCGCGAAAACTTTGCCGTTGGGATTCATACCGTCCTGTTTTTTCCACAGATGAGTATGCGCGTCAATTATAATCATAATGTAACACCGTCCTTGAAAACGGCTATCTCACGGAAGCCGTTTTTTTCGTTTTGCGTCTGCCTGCCGTTTGCGGTTTCGAGCAGAAGATCAAACAGTTCATCTTCATTTCCCGTCTGCGCGTCAAAATCTGTCCAATTCTTTTTCTTCTCTGCGGTTACGGAATTGGATGCAATTTTTACAGTGGGAACGGGAGCGCCGAGGGGAGTGCCTCTGCCCGTTGTAAACAGAATTATATTACATCCCGCCGCAGTAAGATTTGTAACCGCGACCATATCGTTGCCGGGACCTGCGAGCAGATTGAGCCCTGCCTTCTTTGCCGTATCGCCGTAATCAAGCACGTCGGTAACGGCGGCATGACCGCCCTTCTGAACACAGCCGAGGGATTTCTCCTCAAGCGTGGTAATGCCGCCCTCCTTATTGCCGGGAGAGGGGTTTTCGCTGATTGGCTGATTATGTGAAATGAAATATTCCTTATATCCGTTAATCAGCCCGACCGCCTTGTCAAAAACTTCTCTGTCGGCGCAGCGGTTTAAAAGAAGCTGTTCTGCACCGAACATTTCAGGAACCTCAGTCAGAACTGCGGTTCCGCCCATAGCACAGATTTTATCCGTAACCTTACCCGTTACGGCATTTGCCGTAATGCCCGACAGACCGTCGCTGCCTCCGCATTTAAGACCGATAACAAGTTTTGAAGCGGGAACCGTAACGCGGATGTCTCTGTCTGCATTTGCTTTTAACTGTTCTGCTATCTTAACGCCTTCGGCAATTTCATCGCCGCAGGACTGGGCGTTCAGGAATTTTACTCTGTCTGAATCATACTCTCCGAGGACCGATTTTAACTGCTCAATATTATTGTTTTCGCATCCGAGACCAAGGACAAGCACTCCGCCTGCGTTGGGGTGTCTGATAAGCCCCGACAGAATCTGCTGAGTTCTCAAATGGTCGCCGCTGAGCTGACTGCAGCCGTAGGGATGGGTAAAGCAGAAAGCGCCCGTGAGCGCGCCGATTTTTTCTGCGGCTTTATTGATACAGCCGACGGTGGGTATTATCCATATATCGTTTCTTATACCTATCCTGCCGTCTTTCCTTACATAAGCAAGAATTTCGGGGCTTTCGGTTTTGCAGACCTTTACGGTTTCGGGCTCATAGGCGTATGTACATACCCCCGAAAGCAAGGTTTTCAGATTGTGAGTGTGAACGTGCTCTCCCTCGGATATGTCTTGTGTTGCGGCACCTATCGGGAAGCCGTATTTAATAATCTTTTCGCCCTTTTTGATATTGCGCAGAGCGTACTTGTGAGCGTTGTCAAGCGAAACCCTGACATTGTCCTTTTCATTGATTACGATAAACTCCATTGTATCGCCTTTCTCATATCGTCAAAGTCGTATGCCTCGCTTACAAGGGAGAACATACCGCTTAAATCTGCGCCCCAGAGTTCGGTGTCGGACAGTATGGAGCGCAGGTCGTTTTGTTTTATAAACTCTGCTTTTTCGACGTCGTCGCTTACGCTGAAATACTTATAGTATCTGATTAAAGCCGCAAGTGAGAGCGCCATTGTTTTGGGATATGTGCCGAACTGCTCTTTGTAATCGAGCATTGTCGGAAGCACTCTGACAGAGAATTTACTGACAGAATTAAGCGCTATCGACTCCCAGCGGTGTTTAATAAACGGGTTTGCAAAACGTTCCAGCACAGCATCGGCAAAGTCGAGGTTTTCCTTTGTTTCGCCGAGTACGGGAAGGATATACGAAAACAGATTTTTCTTTAAGAACTCATTTAACTGCGTGTCTGCAAGAGCCTCGGAAACGGTCTGAACTCCGCATAGAAGCGCAGGAAATACAGTCGAGGTGTGCGCTCCGTTGAGTACTCTGACCTTGCGCTTTTTATAGGAGGAAATATCATCCGTCCAGAATACGTTAAGCCCTGCTTTTTGTAAAGGCAGTTCGTTTTCAAAGTTTCCTTCTATTGCCCAGAAGTGATACGGCTCTGCCGTGTCGAGAAGTCCGTCATCCCAGCCGATAATTTCAGAGAACTTCTCTGCTTCTTCTTTGGGATAACCCGTTACAATTCTGTCAACAAGAGTGTTGCAGAAGTAATTTTTGTTGTTAACAAAATCTATGAACTCTTTGTCTGAATTCCATAGCTTCGCATACTTTAAAACACAGTCTTTCAGCTTATCTGCATTATCATCAATAAGCTCGCAGGCGAGTATTACAAAGCCGTCAAGACCGTTTTTGAACCTTCTGTAAAGAAGCTGCGTGAGCTTAGCGGGAAAAGATGCGGCAGGTCTGTCGTCAAAGCGGCACTCCGCGTCAAAGACTATGCCCGCCTCGGTGGTGTTGGTAATGATAAAGCGAAAATCGGGACAGTCGGCAAGACTTAAAAAGCCGTCAAAATCTCTGTATGGGTTAACCCCTCTTGAAATACAGTTAATTTCAAAGCGTTCGTTTACTGTCTTGCCGTTTTCTATGCCTCTGAGCACAAGATTATATCTGCCGTGCTGAGAATTGATTTTGTCAATATTCTTTGAGTCGGTAGGGGAGACGATTACTACACTTCCGTCGAAAAAACCGCCCTTGTTGAGTCTGTCAATGAAGGCGTCAGCAAAGCCGCGCAGAAAATTGCCCGTACCGAACTGAATAACTCTTTCTTTCATCTTTTTTACTCCGCATCCGCAAATCTGATGAGCAGTTTGTTTATAGAGCCGTCATTGTGAGCGAGCGCGTCAAACGCATCCTTGGCTCTGTCTGCTTCATAAACGCCGCTTATCATTTTTGTAACGTCAACCGCACCGGAAGAAACAAGGTCAATGAGGGTCTCAAAGTCCTTGGTAAAGGCGTTGCGGCTGCCGAAAATGTTTAATTCCTTTTTCAGTATTATCGAGTGAACAAAGGTTGTCTCTCTTTTTCCGTTGCCGATAAGTATTATATTTGCGCCGTGTGCCGCTTTATCTATGCAGGCAAGGAAGGTTTCGGGCGCTCCGCATGCCTCAACGCAAACGTCAAAGCCCTGACCGTCTGTAAAGTTGTCGCACTTTACAGAGAAGTCGTCGGTTTTGCTGTTGATTATCATATCGGCGCCGTAACTTTCGGCGAGCGAAAGACGGCTTTCAAGCAAATCGGCGACCGCAACTTTTGCGCCCATTGATTTTGCACGCAGGAGTGCAAACAGACCTATGGGTCCTGCGCCCATAATCAGAAGGTTGTCGCCCTTCTTTACCTGTGCGCGGGAGAGAGCGTGCGTGCTGATTGAGAAGGGCTCAATAAGCGCTAACTGTTTTCCACTTAAACCCTTGCCGCAGATAATTCTGCCGACGGGCATTGTGATATATTCCTGAAAGCTTCCGTCACGCTGAACGCCCATAGTCTGGTTATCGTGGCAGGCGTTTACAATTCCTCTTTTGCAGGCGTAGCATTCGCCGCAGTTGAAATAGGGGTTGCAGGTAATGACGTCGCCTGCTTTAAGTCCTTTGTCATTTTCGGGTATTTCAATTATCTGCGCCGAAAACTCGTGTCCGGGAATTCTCGGATAAGTCGTAAACGGCTGATTGCCCGTAAAGGAGGCGACATCAGCACCGCAGATGCCGCAGTAAAGCACCCTGAGCAGAGCCTCGCCGTCTTTCGGAACGGGTTTGTCCTTTTCTATAATCTTTATTTCATAGGGTTTTGTAATTTCGATAGCTTTCATAATTATCTGTCCTTGTCTATATATTTTTCGTTCCATATTACCGCGGTTTTGAGCGGCGCGCCCTTTGAATAGATTTTGTTTATGTAAGCGTCCATCGGGTCCGAAATGAATTCGTCTTTGTCAATAAGTCTTACAAGCTCGTCAAATTTACTCTCACACAGAATTTTTATAGCCGTTTCCATATGCTTCTGCGTAAAGTTAATTGATGACAGAATTACATGGTTTTTAAAGCCGAAGGGCATTGTGTCAAAGCTGACTTTGGGACCTAAGGAGAAGCTGTCGTAAATTCCGTTACAGCCGAGAACGCCCTGCTCAAAGGCAATTCGGTGCTCGACCTCGTTTCCGCTTGTGCCGACAAATACCGTTGCGGTACCGCCGAGTCGGGTTATAATTCTTTTTGCAATCTCATTTTCCCCGAGTTCGGAAACGCAGAGGTAACCGGCGTTGACGTTTCTTTTTACAAAGTCAACCTTTTCTGAGTTTTCCGCGCTCCTTGCAACAAAAAGAATTTCGGAATCGGGATGGTTGCGCCGTATCTGGTCGCCTATAAAAAGTCCCGTTGTGCCGAGACCGTAGATAACGGTTCTTTTGAAAGTCTCGTTTTCGGCAATTTTTCTCGCCTCGGCTTCGGAGCATTTCTCACGGGCGGCAACAACTCTGAAATTTTGCGCCGAGCCTATGTCGCACATCCTCTCGTGCTGGAAAATGGCGCAGGCATAGGGGTCGCTGAAAACAAGTCTTTCGGCAACCGAAAGGGGAAGCTTTTCGAGCTTTTCGTACCTTTCGGGGATATGAAGCAGCATATCGGGGTTAAAGTAGTTTTTATCGCTGAAAAGTCCGTCAGCTCCGTCACAGCCGTACTCGAAATAACTCTCATCCTCGGTGTACCTTGTCGGGTCAAAGCTGTCTCCGCCTCTGATGAGCACTATGGCAAAACGCTTTTCCGAGGGGACCCAGACAACGCCTTCGTGGCCGTTGATAAGTCTTGTTTCGCCCTCGGGGAACTTAGCGCCGAGCTCGTTTCGGCTGCCCATTTTCATAAGCTCAAAGTCGGTTCCGCAGAATCCGCAGAAAACGGGAAACGCTTCCGTACCCTGCTTCTTTTCCTCGCCTCTGAGTCTTTGACGGGGAGGGTTGATGAGGTTTATTTCGCCGTATCTTAACGGCTCTTTTTCGTCGTTTACAAAATAGGTTGCGTTTGTTTTCATAACAGTTTACCTCTTTTGCCGTAAGTTAAATAACATATTATTAAAATTGTATCATAACATTAAGACTATCGCAACAGTATAATAATACATAATGCTTGAAAAATTATAAAAAATAGTGTAGTATTATTTGAAATTAAAAAAAGGATAATAATTATGGATTCAGCACAGAAACAATTTGATAAAATGACAAAGACGCCGATATCGAGGCTTATACCGAAGCTCGCGATACCGACGGTTATTTCCATGCTTATAACTGTACTTTACAATATGGCGGATACATATTTTGTATCAAAAATCAGCCTGTCGGCAAGCGCCGCCACGGGCATATTGCTCAGCCTTATGAGCATGATTCAGGCAATAGGTTTTATGTTCGGACAGGGTGCAGGCTCAAACATCAGCCGTCTGCTCGGAGCCAGAGAAATAGAAAAAGCGCGCACCTACTGTTCAACCGCGTATTTTACTTCGCTTGCGGTCGGCGGGATGATAACGGCTGTCGGAATTGTCCTGACGGAGCCCGTAATGAAGCTGCTCGGCAGTACCGAGACAATTCTGCCGTATGCAGTACATTACGGCAGGTGGATACTTATAGCCGCACCTGCAATGATAACATCCTTCGTAATGAATAACATACTCCGCTTTGAAGGCATGGCAAAGCTTGCTATGATAGGTATTGCGACGGGAGGCATACTTAATGTCGCTCTCGACCCGCTGCTTATTTTTGTTTTTAAGCTCGGTATTGACGGCGCGGGAATTGCCACGGCGGCATCGCAGTATATAGGTATGACAATTTTGCTGACAATTTTTCTTATGAAAAAACCTCAAAGCAGAATTGCGCCGAGATATTTTTCTCCGAATCCGAAGGTTACAGCCGACATTATAACGGTAGGACTTCCGAGCTTTGCGCGTCAGGGACTTAATTCCGTATCGACCATGGTGCTTAATGTTGAGGCCCAGCCATACGGGGACGCGTGTATTGCGGCAATGAGCATAGTCGCAAAAATCGGTATGATGATTTTCAGTACATCTTTGGGAATCGGGCAGGGCTTCCAGCCCGTGTGCTCGTTTAACTACGGCGCAAAGCTCTATGAGAGAGTTAAGCAGGCAATAAAATTCCTGTGGAAGTTTGCAACGCTTGTTATTGCCTTTATTGCAGGCGCCTGCTTTATCTTTGCTCCGAAGCTGATAGCGCTTTTCAGAACCGACCCTCAGGTGCTTGAAATCGGTTCCGACGCGCTGAGAATTCTCTGTGTTGCGATGCTTTTCCTGCCTACTGTAATGGTCGGCAATATGACGTTCCAGAGCACGGGCAAAAGCGGCAGGGCTTTTTTCCTCGCCTGCTCGCAGAACGGACTGTTCTTTATCCCGATAGTACTGACATTACCTAAATTTATCGGCGTGCTCGGAATAGAACTTGCCCATCCCCTCGGTTACACGATTTCGGCAATAATCTCCGCACCGATGATAATATCGTTTATGAAAACGCTTGTGAAAAAGCAGAGTGAAGAATAAATGCGTCAACGCATCCGTCAGGGCGGTGCAGACTCTGAAACAGACAATTTTTTGCTGTATTTGTCTTAAAACGTGTTTAAGGCGGACGCCTTAAACACGTTTTGTTTTTGCGCCGACGGTTCAGGGAGTTTAGTTTTAATAATACACATTTACTTCCTTTTTGTACCTATACTTTTATCCTGCCGTGTGATATAATGATACAAATAATTAAAAAGAGTTAAGATTATGGATATAAGAGAGTTTTTTAAACTTAACGGTAACGCCGCCGTTGCTTTATCGGGCGGAGTTGACTCTGCCGTATTGCTGTATTTTGCAAAGCAGTATGCCGACAGAGTTAAGGCGTATTATGTTGACTCGGCATTTACTCCTCGGTTTGAATACGAGGACGCTTTGAAAATTGCCGAAACTCTCGGTGCCGAAATAGAGGTGCTTTCTGCGGATGTTTTATCCGACAGCGAGGTAACCGCAAATACTGCGCAGCGCTGTTATTACTGCAAAAAAAGAATATTTAAAATTATCTGCGACGCCGCAGGGAAGGACGGATTTGACTGTGTGCTTGACGGCACAAACGCTTCCGACGATACCTCGGACAGACCGGGGGTTAGGGCGCTTGCCGAATTCGGTGTACGCTCGCCGCTTCGCGAGTGCGCATACAAAAAGCGCGATATAAGGGAAATTGCTCGTAAAATCGGTCTTCATGTATCGGACAAGCCCTCATACGCCTGCCTTGCTACAAGGATACCCACAGGCACACGGATTACCGCCGAGCTGCTTTCAAAAACCGAAGCAGCCGAAAACGGACTTCGTGAAATGGGCTTTGAAAATTTCCGCGTGCGTTATCTTTCGGGCAGTGCAAAGCTTGAATTCGGGAAAAAGGAATTTGACCTTTTTTCGCAGAACAGAAATAAGATTATTACTCTTTTGTCGCCGTATTACGACAACGTGTATCTTGACCTGAGGGAGAGAAACGATGAATAAAGACGAATTGAAAACAATGCTTGAGCAGGTTTCAAAGGGGGAACTGTCCGTTGATGAGGCGGTTACCAGAATAAAGCTTCAGCCCTATGATGACCTGGACTTTGCAAAAATTGATACTCACAGAGGCATCCGTCAGGGCGCTGACGAGGTAATTTACAGCGAGGGAAAAACTGCTGAGCAAATCTGCAAAATTGTAAAGCATATACTTGAAAATTCCTCCGAAAGCGTTCTTATTACAAGACTGTCGGAGGATAAGGCGGAAACTTTGGGCAAAGAGATAAAGCTCTTTTACGATAAAGCCTCGCGCATAGGTATCGCGGGAGATAAGCCCGCAAATAAAAACGTCGGCAATATAGTTGTTGCGACAGGCGGGACAAGCGATATTCCCGTGGCGGAGGAGGCGGCGCTGACCGCCGAGTTTTACGGCAACAAAGTAACGCGCCTTTATGATGTCGGCGTGTCGGGAGTGCACAGACTTATAGGTAATGCGGAGGTTTTGGCAGACGCAAGAGTAGTGATAGCCATCGCAGGTATGGAAGGCGCGCTTGCAAGCGTTATAGGCGGTATGACGGACTGCCCTGTTATTGCCGTGCCGACAAGTGTCGGATACGGTGCGAATTTCAGAGGTCTGTCGGCACTTCTGTCAATGCTCAATTCCTGTGCGAGCGGAGTCAGCGTTGTCAATATCGACAACGGTTTCGGCGCAGGCTATATTGCAAATATGATAAACAAGCAGGGGATATAGTATGAATCTGTATTTTGAGTGTAATTCGGGAGCCGCGGGCGATATGCTTGCGTCTGCGCTTCTGGACTTGTTTGACAATAAGGAATCGGTTGCAGAGGAGTTGAACGGACTCGGTCTGCCCGATACTGTAATTGAATATAAAACATCGCAGCAGAACGGTATATGCGGCGTGCATCTCAGTATTGTTATCAACGGCGAAACCGAAACGCCCGACACACTTCACGGGCATCACAGCCACAGAAAGTTCTCCGATATTCTGGAGATAATTGATACGCTGAAATTAGACGAAAAAACCAAAACCGACGTCAGGAATATCTATTCCGTTATTGCCGACGCCGAGGCAAAGGCGCACGGCACCGAGGTCGGCGAGGTGCATTTCCACGAACTCGGTATGCTTGATGCGGTTGCCGATATAACCATATGCGCATATCTGATTTCCAAGCTTAATCCCGACAGAATAATCTGCTCTCCGATTAACACGGGCAGCGGTACGGTCAAATGCGCGCACGGAATACTTCCCGTTCCCGTGCCTGCAGTTGTGAATATACTCAAAGGAGTACCGTATTATAAAAGCGAAATAAATACCGAACTCTGCACCCCCACGGGCGCGGCAATTCTGAAGTATTATGCAGACGAATTCAGCAATACCGCGGATTTCGGAAAGACTGTAAAAACGGGTATCGGCTGCGGTACAAAGAAGCTTGAGACGGCAAATATTCTGCGTGTGCTTGAGTTTGAGGAAAGCACGGTCTCGGAGCTTGCCTGCAATATAGACGATATGACGGGCGAGGAGGCCGCCTTCGCCGCCGAAAAAATGATGGCTGAGGGTGCGCTCGACTGCTTCTTTGTTCCTGTGTTTATGAAAAAGGGCAGACCTGCTTATCTGTTTACCGTCTTATGTAAAAGCACACAGACGGAGAAATTCGCAAAACTGATTTTTAAACATACAACGACTATCGGCATAAGAAAATACACACCTTCGCGCTACACCCTTGACAGAACTCTCAGCGAAGAAAACGGAGTTCACATAAAACGCTCCGAAGGTTATGATACAATGCGTAACAAAATTGAATTTGAAGACATAAAGAAACTTGCCGAGGATAAGGATATTTCCCTGTTTGAGGCGAGAGAAATACTTGAGAATAAAATGAGGTGATAATATGTCAGACTACTTCGGCAAGGATATTCCCAAACTCGGCTTCGGACTTATGAGACTGCCCAAGAAGGGCATAGGCACTGACATTGAGCAGGTCAAAAAAATGGTCGATATGTTTATTGACGCGGGTTTTACCTACTTTGACACGGCTTATGTTTACCTCGGCAGCGAGGCGGCGACAAAGAAGGCTCTTGTAGAGCGCTATCCCCGTGAAGCATATACACTCGCAAGTAAAATCAATGCGGGCGTAGCGCCGACGGAGAAATTTGCAAAAAAAGAATTTTTTACCAGCCTTGAGAGAACGGGCGCGGGCTATTTTGACTACTACCTTCTGCACGCCTTTATGGAAAACAACTACGCCAAGTACGACAAATTTCATCTCTGGGACTTTGTAAAGGAGCAGAAGGAAAAGGGACTTATAAAGCATTACGGCTTTTCCTTCCATGCGGGACCTCAGCTGCTCGACAGACTGCTGACCGAGCATCCCGATACGGAATTTGTTCAGCTTCAGCTCAACTATGCCGACTGGGAAAATGAAAAGGTTACGGCAAGGGCAAACTACGAGGTGGCGCGTAAGCACGGCAAGTCCGTTGTTGTAATGGAACCCGTCAAGGGCGGGGCCCTTGCAAAGCCCGACAAAAAGATAGACGAGCTTTTTAAAAGCTATGCTCCCGATATGTCGGCAGCGTCATGGGCTATACGCTTTGCCGCTTCGCTTGACGGCATTATGACCGTTCTGTCGGGTATGTCCAATATTGAGCAGATGCAGGATAACCTTTCATATATGAAGGACTTCAAGCCCTTAAATGACGATGAGCAGAAGATAATTCAGGAGGCACAGAGAATTCTCGGTCAATCCTCTACGGTTCCCTGCACGGCTTGTCATTACTGCACCGAGGGCTGTCCCATGCAGATTCCGATTCCCGACATTTTCTCGGCGCTGAATTTACAGCTCGGCAACGGACAACTTGACGAGGCAAGAAAGACTTATCTTGCCGCCGCAAAAGACGGACACAGAGCCTCTGACTGTATTGAGTGCGGTCAGTGTGAGAGCGCCTGTCCGCAGCATATTCCCATAATTGAGAATTTGAAAAAATCTGCGCAAACGCTTGAATAACAGTTAAAAAGCCCCTTTGCTTATCGCAAGGGGTTTTTGTATTTATCACTGTTACCATAAAAAAGGCGCCCATAGGGCGCCCTTATGATAAGTTTGAAATAATTAAAGTTTATAATAAAAATCAGTTCTTATTTTGGAAGTCCTGCCATGCGCTGTCGTTTGCAAGCTTGCCGCCGTTGTAAAATACGGCTCTTGCGTCAGCGTTATTTTTAAGGTATGCGTCAAACCAGTCGAGAGTGTATTCCGCAATCTGGGCGGTGTTATTCATAAAAGCAAGATGGTTTCCGCCGATAAGCGAGGCGTATGCCGCTCTGCCCGTAACCGCGTCGTAGGACGGCTGACACCATTGGGAAGATACGACGATATTGTCGCTTGTGCCCGTAAGGAAAAGGCAGGGAGTATTCAGTCCGCGGGATTCATCGGCACTTGACGCGCCTGCTATCGAAACGACGCAGCGTATTCTTGAATCCTTCTGTGCGGCATTGATACAGCTTCTGCCTCCCTGAGACTGTCCGCACACTCCGAGAGCTGAGGTATCAACCTTGTTATAGAATATTCCCGAGGAGTCGGCGTTCTTGTTTAGCATAAAGTTCAGCGAATCTATCTGCGCCGTGCCGTCTCCCGACATTGTGGTCGAGTCTGCGATTACTATGTATCCGCCGTTTGCGATGGCTTCTATGAGTTTGATATACAGGTTAGTCGGGCAGGCGGTTCCGTTTGCCCACGCAATTACGGGATAGGTCCTCTGCGAGCCTTCGAGCGCCGCAGGGTAAACTATAGTCTTGTTGCCTTCGGTAACGGTCTTTGTACCCGTGATTTCCGCTTCTTCGCTGACGGGTTCCTCTGCCGCCTCGGTAACAGGCGCTTCGGTAACGGTTTGCTTTGAGGGCTGTACGGTCTGCTCTGTTGCGGGTACGGTTACTTCGTTTGCTTCGGTAACCTCGTAATATGCGGCTGTTGTTTCGGCAAGGGTTGTTGGTTCCTCTTCGTCCTTTGACTTGCACGAGCAAAGACCGAAAAGTAAAACCGAAACAAGCAGTAAGGCGGTTATGCCCTTAACTTTATTCTTTCCCATTTATCACATCCCCTTTGAACTGTATATAATCATATCACGATTACGGCGTGTTATCAATACGCAGAAGAAAAACCTTAAGGCATATCGTCAACTTTCATGTATTTAACGTATAAATATGATAAGATTAAAACGATATAATTCTTTTGCGGGAGTGAGGAAAAACTTGAACAGCTTAATTGAAATCAAGGCACAGATTTGCGACGTGTGCCACAAGATGTGGCAGCTCGGCCGGGTTGCCGCAAATGACGGTAATGTCAGCGTAAAACTCTCCGACGGCAGAATAATTACCGCGCCTGCGCCGCCTACGGTCCTATGTATAATTAAGAACACCAATAAAAAAGCACTTGCATTTGCAAGTGCTTTTTTTGTTATGAATTTATTAAAGATTTCTTTCGAGGTTTACCAGAAAGTCCTGAATATTTGTTACAAGACCTTTTACGGAAAGAGAACCGCGGTCGTGAAGTTTGTTGACGGCAAACTCCGAGATGTCAACGGAGTAGATATATACGGGGCGTATGCCTTCTTCCGTTTCGCAGTATGAGGGCGTCATATTTCCCGTGGCGATGGTGTGAAGCTGTGTCGCAAGGCATATAACCGCAGTCGCCTTCCTTGTGTGCTCGCGCATGGCGTTCTGCGCCTCGTAAACATTCGGTATTACCTCGGGCAGAGGACCGTCATCCCTTATGGAGCCCGCAAGCACAAACGGAGTGTTTGTGGAAGTCAGAGCGTGCATTACACCCGTGTCAAGCTCATTCTCGTCAAGGAATTTTTTTATGGAACCTGCTCTGCGAACAAGATTTATCGTGTGCAGGTGGTTATAGTGCCCGTTCTCAACGTGCTTCTTTGTATAAATATCCTGACCGAGTCCCGTGTGCAGAAGCGCCGCTTCCAGATCGTGCGTGGCAAGCGCGTTGCCTGCAAACAAACAGTCGCAGTAACCTTTTTTTATAAGACTTGCCATGGCGTTGCGGCTGTCGAAGTCAAAAACGCAGGCGGGACCGAGTACCCATACGATATAGCCGTGGTCTCTGTCATGACGGAGTATTTCGTAAAGTCGGTCGTATTCCCATGAAAAAGAGGTTTCGCGCGACTGTCCCGTTCTGAAAGCAAACGCGCTGTTTGAACTCTCCTCATTATCGACAAAGCAGTTTGCGTGCACATAAACGCCCGTTGAGCCGTCGTCTTTTCTTCCGACGACTACCTGATCGCCTGCTTTTACGCGGCGGGGTTCTGTAACAACTGGAACGCCGTCCTTGATAACGACGCAGCAGTCCATACGGCTCTTATGAAGCATTACCCATTTGCCGTCTATTTTGAAATATTCGGGATAAATAGTAGTCGCGTAAAAATTCTCGGGCAAAAAGCCGTCGCCTGCGGGCTCGGTTTTGACATCGGGCGCCGAGGTAAACTGCTCCTTTGTAAAGTCGGGAGCAACAAAAGCGGGAAACTGCATATAAACACCTCTTATTCATCGCAGTAAAAAATGCTGATTTTCATTAAAAACTATATCATAAACCGTTTTCCTGCGCAAGGCTTAATGATAGCCTACGGCAACGCTGAGAAGCATAAAGAATACGGATATTACAGCCTCGATAAGAAATAGTTTTGCTGTCCATTTCATCCATTTACGGTACGATACGCCGACCATACCGATAGCGATTATCATAAGTCCGCTTGTCGGATACAGCATATTCGTAAAGCCGTCCGCAAAGCAGAAGGTAATAACAACGGACTGTCTGTTAAGACCCGTCAGGTCGCAGAGTATAGCCATTAAAGGAACGATAAGAAACGCCTTTGCCGTACCGCTGCTGACAAAGAATTCAAGCAGCGCCGTGAATACAAACATCAGAAGAATAACTCCGTACGGGGATATTCCGTCAAGCGCGCCGCTGAGTGCGTTAAGCACCGTGTGCATTATCATACCTTCGTCAAGAACGTATGTAATTGCGAGGATAAAGACGATAAGCGGAATAACGGGGAGTATGGTCTTGACGCCTTCGCCGAAAGCCGCAAAAAGCTTTTTACCGCGAAGTCCCGCGACTCTGCCTGCAAGAAGTCCGCCGACGGGGAAGAATACAGCCATACATCCCATAGAGGCGTAGCTGCCTATTGTCATTAGCGTTTCGTTATTTGTCTTTGTGCCCGCCATACTCATTACAAACGAGGCAACCGTGCCGCCGAGAACGCAGATAAGCGAGACAACAAATACTCTTGTTGCCCTGCCTGTTTTTTCGTCGGAGAGCGCTTCGCGGCAGACCTCGATAGGATAGCGGTCTCTGATTTTTTGATCGGTTTCGTATGCGGGAGATTTTTCGGGATGTTTCTCTATCTTCTTTGCATAAAGTATGAGAAAGCCCGCAAGGGAAATATAGACGACAACAAAGATAATCAGTCTCAGCCAGAGTCCCGACAGTACGGGGATGTCGGCAAGCTTCTGAACTGTAATTACATTGAACGGGTTAAAGGTTGCCGCTGTAAATCCGAAGGCGACCGCGACAAAGCTCATACCGATACCCGTCAGCGAGTCCCAGCCCATGGCAAGCGAAATGGCAACCGCTATGGGGACAAGCGTCAGACTTTCCTCAAGAACGCCTGCGGTTGAACTGAGAAACATACCGAAAAGAACCATTACCGCTATGAGCATATACCTTCGGTTCTCAAATCGGTTTACTATTGACGCCATAAGATATTTCAGCACGCCTATTCTGTCAAGAATAAGAAATGTTCCGCCGACAAGCACGATAATCGCAATAATCGCAAGACCTACGCTCGCCTTGTCGCTTGTAAAGGCGAGTACGGGCGACGCCGCGATTTTCCAAATCGGCAGTTTGTAGTCATTGTTTTCCGTGTAAGTACCCGCGATGACGGATCCGTTTGCGTCAACCTGAAACTCTCCGCGGGGAAGGAACTGCGTCAGCGCACCGACAAAAACAAGAATTACAAACAGCAGAGCCGCAATACCGAACAGAGTCTTTTTGTCGATATTAAGTCCCTCTGATTTTTCCTTGTTTTCGTTCAGACTTATCCTTTCGCTGACATTGGGATATATATCCTTGAGGTCTTCTGATTTATGATTGTTGTTCATCTTTATTCTCCAGCTAATAATCTGATGTATCTCTTAAAGAATACAATGCCGTTTTCAAGACAGTCGAGAGAGATTCTTTCGTCTGTTCCGTGCGCCAGCATAAGAATTTCAGGCGGCATTATAAACGGCGAAAAACGGTAAATCTGGTCTGTCAGATTTTGATAGTGGCGCGCATCGGTAGCGCCCATTACCATAAAAGGCGCGGGAGCGCTCATATCGTGAATTCCGCAGCAAATCTGCGTAATTGCCCTGACGGTGCGCGTATCGGTGGGCGAAACTAACGAAGGTTCGTTACCGCCGAGCAGCCGTACGCTGATATTTTTGTTGCGCACAACTTTGTGAATATGCTTCTCGACATCCGCGATACTGTTACCCGGCAGGATACGGAAATTGACCGTTGCCGTTGCCTTCTGAGGCATAACGTTTGCCTGCGGACTGCCCTGAGTCATTGTAACCGCGGTAGTAGTGCGCATAACCGAAGCAATCGGGGGAATTTGCGCAAGTACGGGCTTTAATATGGGTAGAAGCGTGCCGAGATTACAGCCGATAAGGCGAACGGGGAATTTTGTATTTCTTGCCGCCGTGTCAGCGACCATCTTCATTTCCTGAGTTATTCTCGCGGGGAACTGATGATTCTCAAGGTCAAGTATAACCTTTGAGAGTTCGCCTACCGCCGAGTGCCTCGGAGGGGTAGAGGAATGTCCGCCTTTGGCGTCAACGCTGATTTCAAAATCGGCATAGCCCTTTTCGGCAATTCCGATACCTGCAATTTTATTGCTTATAATATGGGGAACGTCCATATCGAGAATTGCGCCGCCCTCATCGAGTACGCTTTCAAGTTTTATGCCGTCGTCCTCAAGAGCTTTGGACAGCATCGGCGCTGCGGCGTTTTCCGTATCGACAAGCTCCTCGTTGTAGCCGAGGCAGATTATTACGGTCCTGCGAGGCGTAAAGCCCTCTTCAAGCAGGGTTTCAACGCTTTCGAGTATGCCGACAACATGATTTTTCATATCGGTTGAACCGCGTCCCCAGATATGCCCGTGAGCAATTTCTCCGGCAAACGGAGGATGAGTCCAGTCGTCAAGCTTTTTTTCTTCTACGGGAACAACATCCTGATGCCCTATGAGTGCGATTGGTTTTAATGACGGGTCGGAGCCCTGCCAGGTATATATTATTCCCGCCTTGCCTACGGTGCGCTTTTTGAGGTTTTTGTGAAGCAGAGGATATTTATTCTCAAATAACCTGTGCAGTTTGTAAAACTCATCCCAATCAACGAGCGACTCGTCAAGGTTTGATACGGTTTTGCACCTTATCGCTTCGCACAGAGTTTCTGTGTATCTGTCAAGGTTAACCTTCTCTTCGGGGAAATCCGGCAGCTGTTCCTTTTTGGGTCGGTACAGCGCCGCGTGAACGGCGTTCCCTGCCAGAAGCAAACCTGCTGCAGACAGCGCGGCAATTTTATATTTTTTCTTCATGGTTTATTCCTCGCATAAATATACAGAATAATAGAGAATTATAACAGAATAATACAATAAAATCAATATTTATTAGTATTTAAAAGGACATTGCAAAAAATATAATAAATTGATATAATCTATTTGTTTGAATACAGAGACTGAAATTAACGGAAAGGCAATATAAAAAGCGTTATGAAAAAACTTGCGGAACTGTTTTTTACATTTGCAAAAATCGGGCTTTTTACCTTCGGCGGCGGATATGCTATGCTTCCGCTTATAGAACGCAGCTGCGTTGAGCAAAAGAAGTGGATAAGCGCCGAGGATATGCTCAATATAACCGTACTTGCAGAGTCAACTCCCGGACCTGTTGCAATAAACTGCGCCACCTTTGTCGGCAATA
Source organism: Oscillospiraceae bacterium (assembly GCA_015066635.1). Lineage (GTDB taxonomy): Bacteria > Bacillota > Clostridia > Oscillospirales > Acutalibacteraceae > Fimenecus. The sequence continues at coordinate 76,318 of SVOA01000004.1, forward strand.
AGCAAAAGGGCTTTGCAGGTGCGCTTATTGCAACACTGGGGATGATAATACCTCCGTTTACGGTAATTTTTATAATATCGCTGTTCTTTGAAAAATTTGTTTCTGTTCAGTGGGTTTCAAGTGCCTTTGCAGGTATCAAGCTCGCAGTAGGAATTCTGATAATTGACGCGGCGGTAAGGATGATAAAAAAAATTCCCAAAAATGCGCTGACCTATACGGTAATTGCGGTTGCGGCCTGCTCGATGCTTCTGATTGACATTTTCTCGCTGAAGTTAAGTTCGCTTGTGCTTCTGCTTGCGGCGGTCGGGCTCGGACTTGTACTTTACCTTGTAAAGAGAAGAACACGGGGAGGTAATCAGGTATGATTTATCTTGAACTTTTCCTCGGCTTTTTAAAGGTCGGTCTGTTTTCTTTCGGCGGCGGTTATGCGGCTGTTCCGCTTATAAGAGATACGGTACTCGCATACGGCTGGATGGATGACGAAAGACTGTCCGATTTGATTGCGGTCAGCGAGAGTACGCCCGGACCCATTATGGTCAATATGGCGACCTATGTCGGCGCCACTCAGGGCGGACTGCCGGGCGCGGTAATTGCAACTCTTACCTCGGTTGCACCCGCGTTTATAATAGTTCTTCTTATGATGAAGGTGCTTAAAAGCGCTTTGAAAAATGACGCAGTCAGCTCGGTGGTTGACGCGCTCAAGCCGTGTATTGCAGGAATAATTCTTGCAACGGGCGTTTTTATGACGGTAAAAAACGTAATCGGAATTCCGAAGGAATTTGCCTTTGATTTAAAGGCACTTATTGTTACTGCCGTGCTCGCCGCGATATACTTTGCGTCAAGGAAAATACGCAAAAACGGTATTTCGCCGATAGCACTGATAGTGCTTGCGGGAGCCGCGGGAGTGCTGATGAAATTCTGATAATCTGCGGTAAAATTCCCGATATGTCGTCAGAAGTCCGACGGATACGGGAGAATCACAGGAAAAATTTTGACGGATTTAACAGGAGCAAGAGTATGGAATATATCAGAGTTACAAAGGAAAACATAGAAAGCGAGCACATCTGCTGTGCGATTTCAAACAACAACGACGTTCAGGTTGCCTCAAAAAAGGCGTGGCTTTCGGAACGCTTTGGGGAAGGACTTGTTTTTCTTAAAAGCGCCGAAAGAGGAAAATGCTTTATTGAATACATTCCCGCCGAAAATGCGTGGAATCCGATTATTGCAGACGGGTATATGTATATAGACTGCCTGTGGGTTTCGGGTTCGTTCAAGGGGCATGGCTATTCGAATGACTTATTGAGCGAATGTATATCCGACAGTACGAAAAAGGGCAAAAAAGGGCTTTGCATTCTTTCATCCGAAAAGAAAAAGCCGTTTCTTGCCGAACCGAAATATCTTAAATACAAGGGCTTTGAGGTTTGCGACAGGGCGGACAACGGAATTGAGCTTTGGTATCTTCCGTTTGACAAAAACGCAGAAAAGCCGAGATTCAAAGAGTGCGCCAAGCACCCGCATATTGACGAAAACGGCTATGTTCTTTACTACACAAGTCAGTGTCCGTTTAATGCGAAATACGTCCCCGTTGTAGAGAAAACTGCAAAGGAGCAGGGGGTAAAATTCACGGCAATTCATATTGATAACAAGGCGGACGCACAGAACGCCCCCACACCGGTTACTACATACGCCCTTTTCTTTGACGGCGAATATCTCACAAACGAGCAGATGAACGACAAGAGATTTTTAAAACTGCTCGGAAAATAGAACAGATTAAACGGCACACTGCAGACGCGGAGTGCCGTTTAAAAATAAAATTTCGTCGGGGCGATTTTGCGGTTGAAATGAATATGCGTTTATGATAGAATACAAATGATATTTTGAAATTGTTCCGATACGGTAAGAATTCACGGTATAAGAGGGGTGAAACAGTGAAAAGACGCAACATCGCAAGGCGCAGCAGATTAACTTCGTTTCAGGTAATTATTATCAGCTTTTTCGGACTGATAATGCTTGGAACTTTTCTGCTTATGCTGCCGATTTCTTCACGCGAAAGATGCGTTACTTCATTTGCCGACTCAATGTTTACGGCGGTTTCAGCGACCTGCGTTACCGGACTTGTCGTCAAGGATACAGCCACATACTGGTCGCTTTTCGGTCAGGCAGTAATTCTTGCGCTTATTCAGATAGGCGGTATGGGAGTTATAACGATAGGACTTGCCGTAATCAAAGCGTCGGGTAAAAAAATCGGACTTTGGCAGAGAAGCGCCATGCAGGATTCAATTTCGGCGCCGCAGGTCGGCGGAATAGTCCGTCTGACGGGCTTTATTATAAAGACCTCTATGATTATCGAGCTTGCGGGAGCTGTTCTGATGATGCCCGTATTCTGTAAGGACTTCGGCATCGTTAAGGGAATATGGTACTCTGTGTTTCACTCGGTTTCATCATTCTGTAACGCCGGCTTTGACCTTATGGGCGTGCGTGAGCCCTTCTCATCACTGACCTCTTACAGCAGAAATGTTTATCTTGATTCTGTTGTAATGCTCCTTATCATTACGGGCGGTATCGGTTTCCTCGTGTGGAACGATATAGGCACTCACAGACTTGATTTTAAGCGATACAGTCTGCACAGTAAGGTGGTGCTTTTCGCTTCCTTTGTGCTAATAGTTATTCCCGCGCTGTATTTCTTCTTTTTTGAATACGGAAATTCGGAAATATGCGAAAGAACTGTCAGTTCGCTTTTCCAGTCCGTTACTGCAAGAACGGCGGGCTTTAATACTCAGGACCTTAACGCTATGGACGAGTCGGGCAGAGCGATTATGATAACGCTTATGCTCATAGGCGGTTCTCCGGGCTCTACCGCGGGTGGTATCAAAACAGCGACCTTTTTTGTTTTGCTTATGTCAGCCGTTACGGTATTCAGCAGGAGAAATGACGTTCAGTGCTTTAAGAGAAGAATACCCGATGAGACCGTGCGTACTGCGGGAGCGATACTTTTTGCTTATCTGTTCCTGTTCTTCGGCAGCGGTATAATAATCAGCAAGCTTGAGAATCTGCCGCTGCTTACCTGTCTGTTTGAAACAAGCTCGGCAATAGGAACGGTCGGACTGACGCTCGGCATTACGGGAAAGATAACAATTCTCTCAAGAGTAATACTTATGATACTGATGTTCTTTGGCAGAGTGGGCGCGCTGACGCTTATATATGCGGCGCTTCCGTCGGCAGGCAGTAAGCTTTTCCGTCTGCCGCTTGAAAAAATAAATGTAGGATAGGAGAAATAATATGACAACTGTTCTTGTGATAGGCGTAGGAGAATTCGGCAGCAACGTTGCAAAGCGTATGGAGGAACTTCACTGCGAGGTTATGGCTGTCGATACCAGCGAGGAAAGAATAAATGAGATTCTGCCCTACGTTACAAACGCGATAATAGGCGACGGCACAAATGCGGAGCTTCTGCGTTCTCTCGGAGTAGGCAATTATGACATCTGCATTGTTGCTCTCGGAGGTCTTTTCCAGAGTTCTCTCGAAACGACTTCGCTGCTCAGCGAGCTGGGGGCAAAGAAGGTTATTTCCCGTGCTACAAATGACGTTCAGATGAAATTCCTGCTCAGAAACGGTGCCGACGAGGTCGTTTATCCCGAGAAGCAGACGGCTATGCGCATCGCGACAAAATATGCCTCGGAAAGCATACTCGATTTCATTGAGCTTGACAATAATTATTCGATTTATGAGATGAAAGTGCCCGCGGAGTGGTACGGAAAAACGCTTTCTCAGCTTGACATCAGAAAGAAATTCAATATCAATATCCTTACGGTAAGACGCGGACAGGAGGTCTTTATCCCTGCTCCCGATACCGAGATGAAGGCTGATGACATTGCTTTTGTAATAGGCGAGGAGCGGGATATTCAGAAATGCTTTAAGATATAAACCGGTTTTAAAAAGCACCTTATTTTAAGGTGCTTTTTGCGGTATGATTAAGTTTAATGCGGAGGAAGAAAATGCCGGAATACAGCGAACAGGATTTAAAATATGCGGCTGAATTCAGAGATGAGATTCACAAAGAGGCGCTTGCGAAGGCGAGGGCGCTTTATCCCGAAATTGATACCGTTACAGACCCGCATCCTGTTGAGGACTATTTTCAGGAGCATTGGGACTATCCCGGCAAGCAGTACACGGTAATTGCGATACCTTACGGCTATAACGGACGTCAGGCTCTTGTCGATAAAATTGCCGAAAACACTGTCAAAAGCTATCTGCGGCAAAGGGACGGCGGAACGGAAGATTCCTTTTATGAAGTTATTGCAAGGTATCCCGACGCCGTTGTTGATTACGCCATAGTCGGTGCCGAAGGACCTTACAGCGAAGCGGAATCGCATTGGAATGCGCTGCTCAAAGGCGCCTCCCGTATTTTCGGCAACCAATGGAAACTGAGCTTTGATATAGGGAAAATAAGCTCAAGGAAAATAACTCCCGATACGCTTTTTGCCCCTGCCGATAAAAAAGGCGGGTTGAATTACCGAAAGGCATTTTTACAGCCGCCGCACGGCAACAGTTATACCGATAAAGATTTCGATACGGTCAATACGGCGCTGTTCCCGAACGGTACGGAAGGGCTGGAGATATTTGAGTGGTCAACCGAATGGTCCGACTATTTTGACGACGGACACGAGTGGTGGGGGACGCTTTGCATTACCGTTTACGATAAAAGTCTTGAACGCTTCGCCGTGATAATGGCTTCGGCAACAGATTAAAAAGAAAAAGGAACTGTCCCTGTAAAAGACAGTTCCTTTATTTTTTGCTTTTTATTTGGGCTGAATTGCGGTGTATTCAGACACGTTGAGCACGGTTTCGCCGTCTATCTGCGCCGCGCAGGGACGGGAGAAACGCACTCTGATTTCGTTACCCGTAAGCACCTTTACCATATCGGTCTTTGCCGTATGCTCGCCCTTGAAGATAGAGGGGAAAGCCGTAAGCGCCTTGATTTTGGAACGGCAGTGATATACTACAACTGTCAGTTTATCGGAGAAACGGTCCTGGTCGGGAGCCATCTTCATACCGCCGCCGTAGAATTTGCCTTTCATTGTCGGGGCTATCCACACGTTGTCAAAGTTGTGCTTTACGCCGTCAACCGTAACTTCGGCGGAGCAGGGCTTGAAGTGGAAAAGCAGTCCCTTTATGGCGATACCCGAATAATTGATTTTTTCCTGAGGGCTCTTTTCTTTGATTCGGTCCGCAACCTCACAGCAGTAGCCGTCTATACCGAAGCCCATATTGTTGATAAAGAGTTTCTCAAGTCCGTTGACATAAACGGTGGGCAGCTTCTCAAGATAGGGATTCAGAAGTACTTCCTCGCCGGGCTGTTTGTCTATGTCCGCCAGAAAGTCGTTGCCCGTTCCGCTGCCGAGAAGGTAGATGTTGTTCTTTACTTCAACTCCCTTTACCGCATTGATAAAGTAGTTTACCGTGCCGTCTCCGCCGACAAGCACAACCTCGTCGTCGGGGTTCAGATTTTTAAGATATGCGGGATAGTCAATACCGACCGCGTCCACGAGTTCCGTCCCCGTAGGAACGTTGGGTCTGATTCCGTTGTTTGCCTTTGAATTGTAAAGATAGAATTTCATATTATACCTCCCTTTTTTATAACAGTCCCAAAACGATCAGAAGCTCTCCGACCGAATATGTGAGCATTACAATAAAATGCGTTTTAAGCCGTCCGTCCTTTTTGAAACGGACAAAGAAAAGAGTTGTATCCGAAACAAAGAAAAGCGCCGCGCCGACCGCCGTGATAATTGTCGCGGGGGTTGGGTTGCTGACAAGGCGGAAAATGGCAAAGCAATTCATCGCGCCGTTGATGAGCAGATACAGAAACATAGGATAGAACAGCGTCTTGGGAAGGTGCGGCTTGAGCTTTGAAAAGATAAAAGCCACCGTAACTGCAAAAAACACAGACAGCAAAGCTATCAGCACGGCGGGAATTGAGGCAAAGACTATGTCCCTGCAATAGCCTGCTATAAAGAAGGCGTGGCTTATCATAAAGGCAATTCCGCCTGCCGTGAACCACTTGACGCCCTTCGGGATAAGCAGAACGTCCCCGAGCCAGCTGAAAAACAGCGCAAGAATTATAAAGATATTCACAAAGCGCGCCGTAAGCACATAGAAGCCGAGCAGCGACAGCAGTATAAACGGCTTGGTAATATTACGCAGTTTTGTGTTCTTTTTGCAGGACGCGTACAAATGCACGGCTGTCGTAGCAAGAAAGACCGCAATAAAAACATAATTCATACTAACCCCTCCTTTTTTTATCATAATTATAATAGCACAAAAAAAGAGGGATAACAATATGTTTATACGGGTCTTTCGGACTCGATTTTTATTGACTGAATTATTGTAAAAGAACGCATTATATGATAATATAAAATAAATATATTCTGTAAATACCGAAAACGGAGGGCATTATGAAATTAGCGGTAATCGGCGGCGGAGGAGTACGCTCGATGTTCCTTGCAAAAAGCCTTGCTCAGAGGGCAGGGGAGCTTGGCATTGACACGCTGTGCTTTATGGACAATGACGAAACAAAGCTCAATATATACGGCAAGATGGCTCAGCATACCGCGCGCATAATAAATCCCGATATTTCTTTTCTGCTTACATCGGACGCAAAGCAAGCCGTAACAAATGCAGATTATGTTATAACCACCATCCGTGAGGGCGGCGACGAAATGCGCGTTAAGGATGAGAGAATTGCTCTTGACCTCGGCGTGCTCGGGCAGGAAACCACGGGCGCCGCAGGCTTTTCGTTTGCGATAAGAAGCGTAAATGTGCTTGCGGAGTACTGCGAGCTTATAAAAAAATATGCAAAGCCCGACTGCAAGGTTTTTAATTTTACAAATCCCGCGGGCGTGGTAAGTCAGACGCTCCGCGATATGGGGTACGGTTTTACTTACGGTATCTGCGACGCTCCGAGCGGAATGCTCAATTCCTTTGCCAAGCTTTACGGCAGTAAAGAGGGCAGCGTAAAGGGCGAGGTTTACGGACTTAACCATCTTTCGTATTTCAAGTCGATAACTCTTGACGGCAGGGAGATTATGCCCGAGCTTATCGAAAACGACGAGGCATACGAAAAGACCGATATGCGCTATTTTGAAAAAGATTTGCTCAGGGAAAGAAAGTGTATTCTCAATGAATATCTCTACTATTTCTATTACAGGGAAAAGGCGCTGAGCAACATACTTAACGCCGAAAGAACAAGAGGCGAGCAGATACTTGAAATCAATAAGAATATGACCGCGGAGCTGATGAAAACCGATATAGACAACGATTTCGAAACTGCTTTGGGCATTTTTGAAAAATGGTACGGCATAAGAGAAAACAACTATATGGCAAGCGAAACGGGCGTAAAGAGAGACACACCCTGGAAATTTGACATCAATGCAAAAGATTCGGGAGGATACGCAGGCGTTGCTCTTAAATTTATAGAAATCAGAAACAGTAAAAAGACCGACAGTATGATTCTGTGCGTACCCAACAACGGCGCAATTAATGAGCTTGAGGACGGCGACGTTGTCGAAATAACCTGCGATATTGACGAAAACGGCGTTACGCCTCACAGATTTGACGGACTTGACGCGCAGAATCTTGAAATCATAAGACGCGTCAAGATATACGAAAGACTTGCCTCAAAAGCTATCAGGGAAAAATCTGTTCAGGCGGCGGTTGAAGCTCTGACTTTGCATCCGCTTGTAAACTCGTATTCTGTCGCAAAGGAATTAGTTAAAAATTATCTAAAGTTAAATGAAGACTATACGGAGGGCTGGGAATAATATGGCATTTATTGCAGGCGCAGGCTTAACAAATATTGATTTGCTCTATACGGGAATGCCGAGAATTCCCGACGCGGGCGAGGAGATTTATTCCGAAGGCTTTGAGCTTCAGCTCGGCGGCGGCTTGCCTGCCACTCTTATAAACCTCGGCAGACTCGGAGTTGAGTGCAAAATTGCAACGGGTCTCGGAAACGATATTTTCTCGGAATTTGCAAAGGGCAAATTCGCAGAGAATAAGGTAAGTCCCGTTAATCTTTACAAGGGAGACGGAATACCTGTAAATATTACGTCTGCCGTTATTTTGAAGGATGACCGCAGCTTTATAACCTACGGCGGGGGCAGTATGAACGCCGACGACGCGGCAAGACAGACCTTTTACGAGCTTGCGCACGGGTCAAAAATAACTCTTATGCAGCCGGGCGGTTTTCTTGAGGTTTACCGCAAACTGCACGACGAGGGTACGGTTCTTGTGCTTGATACCGGCTGGGATGACGAGCTTTCCGTAAAGAAGTACAAAGATTATCTTGATATTGCCGACTACTACACGCCCAATAAAAAAGAGGCATTGAAAATCACGGATACCGACAGAGTGTATGACGCGCTCAAGGTGCTCGGCAAATATTTTGAGAAGCCCGTAGTCAAGCTTGACAGGGACGGAGTAATAGGCGTACAGAACGGCAGACAGGTATTTGTCGGCAGCGTTGAACGCTTTACAAATGTTGACTCGACGGGTGCAGGCGATGCATTTCTTGCAGGCTTTTCATACGGACTGTTTTATGACTGTCCGTTTGAGGATTGCCTTCTTTACGGTAACATTACGGGCGGAAAATGTGTTACCGCGACGGGTGCGCTTTCGGCGTATGTTACTAAAGACGAGCTGTTGCAGATTGCCTCCGAAGAGCGCAGTCTGACGGAGGAATAAGAATTGATAAAAAATATAGTTTTTGACCTCGGAAACGTGCTTGTTGAATTCAATCCTCACGAATATCTTGCCTCCTTCGGCTTTGACAAAGAAACCGAAAATACGCTTTTCGGTATGATTTACGGCGGGCGCTGGAACAGTTATGACAGAGGAGATTACAAGACGATAGGTGACCTGAGAACTGCTCTGTGTAAAGAGTACCCCGAATACTCAGACGAATTATCCGAGGTTTTACAGCCCGAATGGGTTAATATTCACAGGGTTATAACCGACACTGCGGAATATCTCGGTGAATTAAAGCAGAGGGGATATAAGATTTATATACTTTCAAATCTTTCCGCGGAGAGTTATGAGTATATTAAAAAACTTGATTTTTTCGGTAAAACCGACGGCGGCGTTTTTTCAACCTTTGAAAATGCCTGCAAGCCCGAGGAAAAGCTGTACAGCGTGTTGCTTGAACGTTACGGACTGAGCGCGGATGAATGCGTCTTTCTCGACGACAGACCGGAAAATATAAAGGCAGCCGAAAAACTCGGAATTCACGGAATTGTCTTTACCTCTTTCGGCGAAGCAAAGCAACAGCTGGAGAATCTTTTGAAACAATCGGAGAGCGTATGAACGAAGGATATTTTGACGGCTCAATGCCGAGAAAAACTCTTGAATATTATCTTGCACACGCCGCAACCGCACAGAGTATTTATCTGAGCGACACCCTTGACGACGATATCCGCGTGATACTGAAAACGGGAATTAAATTTCTCGGCAGAGCTTCGGGTATATGGAAGGGAGAAATGCCCGACAGCGAGCATTTTGAAAGGTCAAGGCTTGCGGCACAAAAAATTCACGCAGCCGACAGCGAAATTATACTTCAGGCGTGCATATTTGAATACATTTACAGAGAAGATGTTGCCTTGGTTAAAATTCCCGCCCGTGTTTTTGAGGCGTTTTCCCTGCCTGCCGAGGACAGATGCTTTGACTTTGACAAGTGCCTTTTCCCCGAAAATGCAGGCGCCCGATGCGGTATGCCCGACATTTCGCGCGTTGAAACGCAGATGTGGTTTTATTACAGGGGAATACGCTATATCGATTGCGGATATGAGGCGTTTCATATGGGGCAGATACATCTTTATACTGCCCGAGACAGAGGATACAGAGCAATTTCAAAGGTAATAGAAATGCTGCGTGAATACGGCAGAATTCACGCGCGCAGACACAAGGTTATATTTGACGCACATTCGCACTCGCTCGTTGTGAACGGCAAAAGCGTACTTGATTATAACGCTATGCCGCTTACACGTTATCCGCTTCTCGACAGAGAGGGCGAAAAGCTTGTGCTTGTGCGAGAAGGCAAATCGGGAGGCGGAATCTCTCCCGAAGGGGTTTACGAAAAGGCGCTGCCGTTTCTGTACGAATACGATAACTGGGGCGGCAGAGATTTAAAAGCCCGTCAGAGCCTGCCGTACGAAAAACTTGCCTGGGAGCAGTGGTGGGGAGGCGACCAGATTTCGTGGTTCGCATCTCAGGACGGGGAATCACGAAACAGTTTTCTTGAATACACCTTCAAGTGGACTGCAATCAACAACCCCGACGCATATTTTCTTTTCCCGTTAAGGCGCACTCTGGGCAACGGCGACGTTTTCTGCAAATATCCCGACTATAAGCTTAACAATAAGTCAAAGAGTTGCCCCGACGGGTTTTCGCAGGAGGATATTGCGGCAAAGCTTCTGAAAGGCGGCTATGAAAAATACCGTAAATATGCAAACCCTTCGGACATACTTGATTACGGCGCAAAGGATACCGATGATGCCGAAACAGGCGTGCGCTATCCCGAAAAGGTTGTGCTTTACGGCAGCTTTCAGCCCTTTGTCGGAGCGACGGAAAATGATTCAAACAGTGAGATTACAAGGATGTATTACATAGGCGGCGGCAAATACGCTCTGAGCTTTATAATGCCGTACAAGGGCGAATACGACTTTGCCGTTTCAACCTGGGGTACGCTTTCCGCCTGCGTCAGCACAAAAAGCCCCTACGCTTTTTCGGGCTCGGGCGGCAAGGGCAGACTGAGTATCAAAAAGGATAACACAATAGTAAGAATAACCTTTGAATATATGACAAACAAAATTCAGACAGAAACGGTTGACTGAAATATGAGTAACAACGCAGCTTTTTATCTTATTACCGACTCGCATCTGGTTTCAAAAAACAATTGGGTTGAGGCAAAGCCGATTTCTTTTAAAGAACGCGGCGACCAGATAGCTCTTAAAGCTACGCCCGAAATACTTGACAGCTTCCTCGACATAATTATTGCCGACAGCCAGACTGATACGGTACTGTTTCTCGGAGACAATGTCAATAACGGCGATATGAATTCTCATGCAGATTTCAAAAAAAGGCTTGCAAGACTTACCGAAGCGGGCAAAAAGGTGTATGTAACCTATGCTACCCACGATTACTGCGGTATGGGCGACGACGAGAATTTTTTTGAAGCTGTGAGGTTTACCGAAAGCGACACGGAACCCATTGAACATATGCCGAAGGACAGACTGTTCGATTTTTATTACGAATACGGTCCTGCGCAGGCAAAAAGCGTGCACAGGGAAAGCGGTTCGTATTCGGTTATGCTTTCCGATAAGGTAAAGCTTATTGCCATAATTGACAACGGCAACGGCAGAAGCTTCTGCGGTCTTTCCGACAGCGGAGTGCAGTGGCTTGAAAGCGAAATAAAATCGGCAAACAAATCGGACGAAAGCGTATTGCTCGCCGTTCATCATCCTGTTTTGCCGCCGTGGGAAATATACCGTCATGCGGCTGATTTTGAAATGTACGGCGGATACAGACGGCTTTATGAGATTATGTGCGAAAACAGCGTTAAGGTAGTTTTCACGGGACACACTCACGTTCAGAGCATAAAAAGGTATGAGGACGAAAACGGCAGGGACTTTCTGGATATAGCCACCGTAGCGCTTGTAAATGCAGCGGGTAAAATGCGCAGGGTTGAAATCGACGGCGACAGCAGACTGTGCAGGGTTTCAAGCATAGGCATTGATAAAATCAAAGGAATTGACACCGAGCTTTCGGCTTACGAATATCTTTATTATCTGAATTTTCCCGGTATCTGGGAAAAGCTGATTCCTCTTGCGGTCGAAGATTATGATGAATTTTTAAAACTTGCCGAGGGATATCTTGATGAAACAAAACTGAAAAAGCATAAAAGACTTGTAAGGTTTGCGTTTAAAAAGGCGCGGACGCTTAAACTATCGACTGCGGCAAAGCTCGGCGGAGCGTGGAAAAAGCTTGACGCCGACGAAAAGAAAAAGGCAAAAAACGGCAAGGTTATTGACTGTGCGTTTGAAATAATGCGTCATATTTTTACGGGAAACGCGCCGTTTACACCCGATACCGCAGAATATAAGATATTGAGCTCGTTAGTCTGTAAAGGTGAAAAGCTTGTCAGACTTTTTAACATAAAAAAGGTCATTAAGTATATTCCCGACGGTTCTTCGCTCAAAGAAATTGCAGACGAATTTTTATATAACAACAGGACAGGCGATGATGACAGCATTACCTTCTGTCTGAAATGATAAGGGGTGGGAAAATGAAATGTCCCAAATGCGGCGGCGAGATTCCTTTTTACGATCTGAAGCCGAATTGCAGACATTGCGGAGTAAATATTCTGTATTACACTCAGGACTATCTGCTTGAGCGCGACGCGAAGCGTACCGAGCTTGAGAGCGCAGTTGCGCGTATGGTCGTTGCGAGAATCAAGGCGGTCTATGTCGGCAGTTTGCTTGCTGTTTTGAGGATGATAGGCGTTATAGGAGCAATTTGCGTTCTTATGATTCCGATATGTACGGTTCAGTTTAATCTGCCGTTTTATAAGGAAGAGTTTTCCGTCGGTCTTATCGGGCTTGTCAACGGCGTGATGAATGGGCTGTTTTTTGCGCTGCCCGATTATAAGGACAGCACCCTATTCTCTCAGGGAGCGAATTATGCGATAATAATATCGGTATGGTTCGCACTTATACTGCTTATTGATATTGCGGTATTTGCAGTCTGGCTGCTTGCGGCGATAAGCCCGAATAAAACGGCAAAAGTAATGAAACACCTTTCGCTTGCGGCGGCGGGAATTTCCCTGATTGCGCAGATTACCGCGCTGCTTTTCAGCCGTTCCTTTGAAAAATCTCCGTTTATGCTCTATGCGCTCGGTTTCGGCGCTATGGCGAGTTTCGCCGTGCATATCGTTCTGTATTTTATAAATGCAAAAATGCTTAAAAAGGGCATCGAACCTCAGTACAGAGAATTCGACCCGAAGCGTAAGGAGCTTCTCAAAAAGGTTCGCAGCGGCGAGGTCAGTCTCGACGGCTTACCTTTGCCCGTTTTTGAGAGCGAGAAGGAACGCGAGGAGCGTATGAAGATACTCGGAGAAGCGCTTGATGCCGAAGCCGCCTATGCCGCAGAGCACGGGAAGGGGGCGGACGCAAAATGAAAAAACCCATGAAAAAATCGGTCAAGGCACTACTTGTGGTTTTGTGTACGCTTGTATTTATCGGACTTTGCTTTCTATGCGTAGGTATTTACGCAAAGCACGAGATGAGCAAGCCCGTGTTTGAATTCCCGCAGGAAATTGATAATCAGTCCGTTTCCGCTCTTCCCGATGATAAGGAAGCGGCTTACGGTTACATAGCGAGACTTTATAACGCCGCAATTACCGCCGACAATGCCGAGGTCAGCATACACACGGATGTCAGGGCAGACGGGGAAATCGGTCTGGACGGTTTTTCGGGTTCGGACGCCGACAAAGCCGTTTATAACAGAGTTTACAAACAGTCTGCCGACGTAATCGGCAGTTATTATCCGAAAGAGGAAAATGTTAAAGTATCCGAAGCGGCGGACATTCCGCAGCTCGGTTTTGAAAAAACCGAGCTGCTTGACTTTAACGCAGAGCAGGGTTATATCAACGACAGGGGCGAAACCGAGGACGGACGTTACTATTTCATAACTTTTGAAATAGACCCGAAATCGGTTGACACCGAAAAAATGCTCGGCACAGAGGTATTTAAGAACTCTGCGGAAGAGCTTTCAACCGTTGCCGAAATAAAAACGGCGGAAATCGAAGCCGAAAAGTTTTTTGCCGAATTCAAAGTTGACAGATTTACCGATAATATTGTTTCGGCGCAATTTACACGCAGATTTAATGTGAAGTTAGGCTTGGCTTCAACGCAAACAGTCCGTGATATGCCGCTTAATCTTCAGCTTCCATACGAAACGGTACAGCACGTTGATTTCATGCACTACGGTCTGCTCTTTACCGAGCGTCAGATTGCCGTCAAGCCCAAGGATATGAAGGCCCTGCCTCTTGAGGTTTGGGTTAACGCCGAAACAGCCAAGGAAGATTATTCGCTGACATTTGATGTTTCGGATGACGGCGTTCTCAGTATAGACGGCGACGGCGTAATGACCGTAACCAGCGGGGACGAGGAGCTTGTAACGGTAACTGCAACGCTTGAATACGGCGGAAAAACGTACACGGATAAGTTGAACGTTTACGTTACTCTCAGGGAGGTGAAAACGGATGAACCGGCTTGATGAGAAAAAAGGTATGCCGAAAGCTTCACGCGCACTTGAGAGGAGAAACGTATACAGAAGTTTTAACTATGTCGGCACTAAGGAAACGGTTGCCTATCTTTTTAACGACTTCTCCAATACCTTTAATATTGACGCCTATAAGGACCGTTTTATCTGGGACGTTGTAAAAATTGATTTCGGCGTTTCGGCTATTGCCAATATCTTTACCGGCGCGTGGGATGTTATCAACGACACTATCATTGCGACCATTGTAGATAACACGAGAACGAGGCTCGGTAAATTCCGTCCGTATCTGATTACCTTCCAGGTACCGCTTGTACTTCTCGGTATTATATACTGGTTCTTACCGCACTTTTTCCCGAATACGTCGGCAACCTTTATACCGAAGCTGATTTTTTACTTTGCTTTCAGCGTAATAAGCGAAACTGCAGGCACATTTACTTCTGTTGCAAAAAGCGGATATATGTCCACCATTACGCCTAACCCCAATGAGCGAATACGGCTTATAACTCTTGCCGAACTTCTGACGGGCTATATGGGCGAAGATTTGCCGCAGATACTTATGGGCGTGTTCTATGACCTCATAAATACGGGGAAAATCAATGTTCCGCTTAAAAGTCTTTTTGCGGGAATGGGCTCGACGACCGCGGTGGTTTCGTGCGTGTTTACTCTCTGGTTCTTTATTGTTTCGAGAGAGCGCGTGCCTCAGAGCATTGAACGCCCGAGCGTTAAGGAAGGCCTGCGGGCGATATTTACCAACTATCCCGTTTTGCTGATGTGTCTGTCGGAATTTCTGACCGGCTTCAAAATCAAGAATGACGAGAGAAACTACTGGATAGACGTTCACGGCGGAAACTCGATGATAAATACGCTGACAACGCTTGTCGGTTTCATTTCGGGTCCCGTAGGCAGCGTAAGCTACGCCTTCGTTTCGCCGATAAGAAAGAGATTTTCATCAAGGGCTATCTGGGTTGGCTCGGATATATACGACGATATGTGCGTTCTCGGCTTTTTCCTGATAGGTCTGTATAAGAAGAATTATCTTAAACTGACGCCCATGCTCATAGCCTTCGGATTCCGTGAGCTGCTTGTCAAAATGATGTTCGGCGTCAACAAGGTTATCAATGTCGATTTGTGGAATGAGGCGATGGACTATTGCGAGTGGAAGCACGGCTACCGTATGGAGGCGACAACGGGTGTTGCACGGGACCTTGTGCTGAAACTCCAAAAGGTCTTTATGGGCACGATACGGTTGCTGATTATGAAAAAAATCGGCTATGTTCAGGGACTTAAAATCGGTACGCAGGACGAGAGAACAAAGTTCTGGCTGTTTGCACTTTCGACGGTCGTTCCCCTTGTTACAAGCGCTCTGGGAATTATCCCGAAAATGCTTTGGCCCATTGACAAGAAAATGCGCGAGCGTATGTACTACGAGCTTGCGGAATCAAGGGCAAAGAAGGTCAGCGATTATAACGAACTCGCCGACAGCGAATCTCCGCCCGCAGGACAGGAAACATAAAAAATTTCAACCCCGAACTTTAAGTTTCGGGGTTGCTTTTTATAGCTTGATAAGCTGTGTTTCCATTGTTTCGGTATCGAGTATTTTTGCTTTCGGAAACCTCGGATATTCATAGCAGTTCATTCCCGAGGCGGGACATTGGATTATTTTAACACCGTCAATGAAACACTCAAAATCGTTTATGTGGTCGTGCCCGAATACCATCCCTTTAAGAAACGGCGCAAGAGTTTTCAGCTCGCCTGTGTTAATATCGGGCGGGCAGGGCTTTTCCCTGAGATTTCCCGTGAATTCAAAGCCCTGCTTAAATCGCCAGCGGTTCTTTTTTAACGGGAACGTTTTCTTACCGCATTTTTCAATTACATCAAAAATGTCGGGAACGATAATATGCTGAAATGCGATTGCTTTTTTTCCTTCAATCTGTTCTCTGACACGGAGAATTGTATCCTCCTTTACCGTATCGTAAAAGCTTCCCTCTCCGTCATAATACGAACCGCTGTCGATAAACAGCAGGGTTTCGTTATTCATATTGAGAACATAATCTTTTCCTTTTGTAACAGAATTTTTATACCCGTTTATTACCTCGAGTATTTCGTCCTTAGTCATGGCGCACTCGTCGTCATGATTGCCGAAAACAAACGCAAACGGCTTATTTCCCGTTGTGTCAAGGACTTCTTTAAGGTCGGAAACATAACGGCTTTTGTTATCACGGTAGTCGGGTCCGTGAATTAAATCGCCGAGAAATACCGACAAATCAAAATCAAGATTTCCAAAAGCGTTTCTCAACCCTCTGAGCGTCCGTTTGCGGCGGAAGGCATTAACCTTGAAACGCTGATGGACATCGGCAATAATCAGAATCTTCATATAACCACCCGTCATTTTCTTTGTATTCATTATATAACGGAATAACGGCATTTTGCAATTCATTTTTCTGTTGTTATTAAGTCGGAAGAGCAGTATAATATTATAAACAGGAGAAAAGCAGGCGAAAAAGTAAATCTGACTTTACGGCAGAATTATTGCAAAGGAGGATGGCTTTGTTTAAGAGATATAAACTGAAAATACCCGTTTCGGATATAGGCAAAAACTATGACAAAACTGTCATTACGGTTGTCAGCGCAAATGTGCGTTGCTGCGGAAAACATGACAGGGACAAAAGAAATTGGTACTACCGCGGTCCTCTGACGGCTCAGACTCTTATTGACTCGCGGGCTGATATAATCGGGCTTCAGGAGGTTAAGAAGGACGCATATAAGCTTCTCTGCAAGGCGCTGTGCGGTTACGGCAATTTTATTGATTTCCGCGACAGGTCCGGGGACCCCGAAGGCTGTCCGATATTCTATAATCTTTCAAAGTTTGATATTCAAAAAAAGGGAACCTTCTGGCTTTCGGAAACTCCCGACAGAATTTCAAAAAGCTGGGACTCAGCATGCTTTAGAATTTGCTCCTATGCAGTTTTAATCAAAAAGGACGACGGTAAGAAACTCGCTGTTTTCAACACACATCTTGACCATGTCAGCGAGCAGGCGCGCATTAACGGAATTAAGCTTATTCTCAAAAAACTCAATGAATTCGGCGGTATGCCGTGCGTGGTAATGGGCGATTTCAACGACACGGAAAACAGCCGTACTTATAAATCGGCATCAGAGCTTTTTGACGACGCAAAATACAGAACGGCTGATACGGATAACGGCGCGACCTATCATGAGTGGGGAACAAAAACCGATTGCGAAAACATAGACTATTTTTTCGTTTCAAAGCAAGGAATTGACGTATTGCAATACAAAGTCATAAGAACAACCTATGACGGGGTTTACCCAAGCGACCATTTCCCGATAATGCTTAAAATGGATATTACCTGAGCGGGAACGGTATCAACGGGATATGTAAAAAGCACTTGCAGTCAGGGCTCGCACTTTTTTTTCGGCGTCGTCCTTTGCAGGTGCTTTTTTGCAATTCTTTGTAATTCCGAGTGTTGATTTAAGCGCCGAAAAGTGTTAATATTAAAAAGATAAATACAATGAGGAGAAATAATATGTGCGGGTATGAACACGAACACCGTAATATTGCATCTACAGCCGGACGCGAGGAGGTAACTGCACTGCTTGAGTTTACGGTAAAGCATAACATTTCGCATACGGGCGAATTATCGGAATTAGCCGAAAAAATCAAAGAATTCGGCAACACGAAAGCCGCAGAGAAAATTCTGTCGGCGCTTGAGGAATACAATAAGGGCAACGAGCTTCTCGGGGAAGCACTCGAAGCCGTTAAATAAAGGGGAGTATAAATGAAAGATTTAAAGTATTTGTATGAATTTGAAAATCTGTTGCAGGAAGCCAACAATGAGCTTGTTCAGCAGGCAAAAAAGGATGGTAAGCTTTGTCTTGCCTATACCTGCTACCATATTCCCGAGGTTTTGCTTAACCTGCCCGGATGCTTCTCTACAAGGCTTCGTGCTCCGAGAACGGGCTCGCTTGATATTTCAACATATTATCTGAGCTCGTTTTTGTGCGGCTTTTCAAAGGCCCTTGTCGAGAGGGGAATTGAGGGCGGCTATCAGCACCTTGACGCTCTTTTCGGCTCGGAAACCTGTTCGCAGATGAACAGAGCTTACGAACATTTTGAGATTTTGCATCTTGTGGATAACGAAAAATTCTTTGTAACTATTTCGGATATTCCTTTCAAGATTGAGCCGCATACCGTTAAGCACTATAAACGCCAGATGCAGGAAAAGGTTCTCGATAAGCTTCATGAGGTTTACGGTGTCGATATTTCGGACGAAGCTCTCCGTAAAGCTGTTGAGGAGCACAACGAAATTTGCAAGCTTATAACCGAAATCGGCGAATACAGAAAAGAAGAAAACCCGAGAATCACGGGTTATGAATATCATGTTCTGAATCTTATTACATACTGCTGTCCCAAGTATCTCATAATTGATAAACTCAGAGAAACGGCAGAGGAATTAAAGACCAGAGAGCCCGACAAAAAGAAAAATTACAGAGCAAAAATTGTTGTCGTGGGCTCGGAAATGGATGATCCGGATTTTACAAAGCTTATTGAAGATTCAGGTGCGCTTGTTGTTGCTGACCGTTTCTGCTTCGGCGCACTGCCCGGCAGAGAGGAAATACATCTTACGGATGACGGCGACGTGCTTGAGCAAATTATTCTCCACTATATGAGAACCTGCCAGTGCCCGAGATATATGTCTCAGGAAAAAGTTGAGGGCAGACGGGAATACGTCAAAAAGCTCGTTGAGGAATACCATGCAGACGGCGTGCTGTATGAACAGCTCAAATTCTGCGAATATTGGGGATATGAGAGGGCACTTGCCTCACACGTTGTTACCAATGACTTCGGTATTCCCTCGGTCTGTGTTGACCGTCAGTACACCGCAAGCGCATCGGGACAGTTAAGAACAAGGGTTCAGGCTTTTGTCGAAAGCCTTGAAATAAAGAATATTCAGAAGGGGAAGGGGGATGTAAAATGAGCGTATGGCGTAATCAGCCGAGCAATCTCGGTAAGCTTCATCAGGATAAAACGGGACTTCTCAAACACAGAGAATGGCGCGGTATATCCGACACGATGTATGATTATTACCGTTGGCTTGTTACATGGAAGGATATAATTAAAATGGCTCTGAAAGCGCCTGTTTCAACGGTAAAAGGGCTTTATCACTACCGCTGGATGGCGAGTTATCTTTCCGCACCTGCCTGGGTTGACAGACACACCGAGGGTCTGAGAGGCGCTCAGCTTCGTATGACGCATCTCCACTTCAATATGCTTGTCAAGCCGACAACGGACCTTATCAACTTCCTGCTTGCAAACGACAGACATTTTCACAAGCACCCGAAATGGGCTGACAGGACTGTCAATGTCGATGAGATTTTTTCTTCGGAATTTATTGCGGGCTTTCCGAATCTCAGGGATAATCATGTTACTACAATTCCGATTTTCCTGACCTCAATGGTTGACCAGAATATCAGCGCTCCCTATATCGACCTGACTGAAAGCTACGGCGTTCCTGCGGATGTATGTCCGCTTCCGTCAGCTGAGGCAGGCGTTGCGATAAACGACGATTATCCGCTTGTGGGAATTTGTTCATTGACCTGCAATATGCCCTGCGACGGCTCGGTTATGAATTCCTCTTATCTTGACAGAAGATTTAATATTCCGACGCAGACAATAAATGTTCCGCTTCGCTACAACGGAGAGGACGTTCAGGAATACGCCGTTGATGAGATTAAGTCGGCAATTAAATTTGTCGAGGAACAGACGGGCGAGAAATGGGACTGGGACGCTTTCTTTACCGCTATGAAGCAGTATAACAGGCAGACCGAGTATGAGATTCAGAAGTGGGAGGTCAACAAGACCGATTATCCGCAGATGACGGGCGCGACATTCTGGCTCTACAGATTGTTCTATTTCCACATTTCGGGAGGTATGGACAAACGCTTCCTGAAGGTTGACAAAAAAGTCAACAGACTTATGCTCAAGGCGTATGAGAAGAAAACTCCCTGCTCAAAGGAAATGCGCCACCGCGCTATCGTATGGAGCTGTCCCGCGAACTACTACACAAGTCTTGCAAACTGGCTTGAAAACTGCTGGGGCATCAACGTTATAATGGATATGGAAACAATGATTTCCTACTACATGTACGACACCGAGGATAAGGAAAAAGCACTCGGCACGCTTGCAAAAACGCTTCAGCGTACAACAATGCGTAAGCACACCAAGGGCGGTTATGCAAATGTCGTTGACGAGCTGTGGAGAATCTGCGAGGAATTCAATGCGGATACGGTAATTATGTACGACCAGATTTCCTGCAAGGGTATGGACGGACTTAACGGCGTTTTTGACGACCAGGCGAGAGAACGCAATATCAACTTTATCTGGGTTGCGCAGGACCTTATGGACCCGCGTACGATTTCAAGACGGGATATGCGCGAGCAGATTAACAAATATATGACCACGGTGCTTCAGGAAGAACCCGTTGACCCGACTCTTGTGGATTTTGACGATACGCTTTCATGGTAAAAAGGAGATAATAATTATGAAATATTTCGGCGGATGCGACGTAGGCTCGACCTACACAAAATGCGTAATACTTGATGAAAACGGCAATATGGTTGCCGATGTTACAAACAGAAGTAAAATCAACCCCGTACAGTCGGCTGAAATCGCGCTCAACGATGCCATAGCTCAGGTTGATTCGCTTAACAGCGCACAGGAGCTTGCCTATCTTGTCGGCACGGGATACGGCAGAAACAAGGTACCTTTTGCTGACGAGAACATTTCGGAGATTTCCTGCCACGCTATGGGAGTTCATGTAACAAATCCCGATGTCAAGGCGATTATAGATATAGGCGGTCAGGACGTCAAGGGCATAGCAATCGACAGCGACGGCACAGTTAAAAACTTCGCTATGAACGACAAATGCGCAGCAGGTACGGGCAGATTTTACGAGGCAATGGCAAATGCCTTTGAAATGTCTTTGCCGGAGTTTTCAAAGCTTTCTCTTAACGCAAAGAATACAATTCCGATTACCGCTCAGTGTACGGTTTTCGCAGAGAGCGAGGTTATCTCGCTTGTCGGCGAGGGTAAGCCCATGGATGAAATTGCCGCAGGCATACAGCTTGCAGTTGCAAAGCGCTGCTTCGTTATGGCAAAAAAGGCAGGCGCAACGGATTCCATCACGTTGACGGGCGGATGCGCTAAAAACGACGGACTTAAACAGGCTATCGAAAAGGTGCTTAAAATCAAGGTCGTCGAGCTTAAAACCGACCCGCAGTTAATGGGCGCTCTCGGGGCTGCGGAATATGCAAGACAGAAAGGAATGGCAAAATAATGGGCTTTCTTCATATACTTTTAATTATTCTCGCTGTTATAGCCGTACTTTTTATTGTTACGTTTGTTATCTATTGGTTTAACCTTGATATGAAGCTCGTCAGAAAGATTTACGACAAGCTTCAGCCCCATTATGACAATCTTGAAAAGGACAGGAAACTGTAATGTGCTTATCAACCGCATATAAAAACGAAATATCGGAACAGACCGCGATAATGAATAACGTAATGACCGTCGAATGTTCGGATGATCAGGTTACGCTTATAGACCTGATAGGAAGGCGTATGACCGTTGACGGAAAGCTGCTCAAGGCGAGCCTGACGGACGGGTATGTTATACTGAAAACGGAGTAACGGACTATGGCAAATAAAAAAACAACTGTTATTGCATTTGTCGGCAAAGGCGGAGTCGGTAAGACTTCGCTTTCGGCTTTGACGGTCCGTTTGCTGAGCGAAAGGCACCCCGACAAAAAGATACTGGCTATTGACGCCGACCCCGCAGTCGGTCTTGCCACCGCGCTCGGAATTGAAGCTGTTTCAACGGTTGACGATATACGCAAGTCCTTTGTGCAGACCGCCGAGGGCGGCAATACAAACGCCGCCGTTGAGCTTCTCGGCGAGGCAAAATATCAGATGATTGACGCTCTCGTTGAACTCGGCAACATTTCATTTCTTGCGATAGGGCGTCCCGAAAGCGCAGGCTGTTACTGTAAGGTCAACGCCTATCTTAAAGAAATTATTTCAATGATTTCCGATAATTTCGATTATGTTGTTATCGACGGCGAAGCAGGCATAGAGCAGGTTAACCGCCGTGTTATGGAAAAGGTTACGCATCTTATTCTCGTTTCCGACGCAAGCAAAAAAGGTTTGCAGGTTGTAAAGACCGTCTGCCGTGTTGCAAAAGAGCTTGTAATGTTTGAAAAGGCAGGGCTGATTATCAACCGTATTCCCGATATGTCCCTCGTCGGCTCGCTTGATACGGGCGGTATGGATTTACTTGCCGTAATACCCGACGACAGGGAAATGGCTCTTAACGATATTAACGGCGAAAGCGTTTTTGACATTGACGGAAACTCTGCAATTCTCAACGGGACAAGAAAGGCCCTTGAAGGAATAGGGGTTGAATAAATGAATCTTTATGATGAATGCTTTTCGGGAGTTCAGTCCGTACTTGAGCAGTACGGCGCAAGAAAACTTGAATACAATAACGCCTGTGATTATCCCGAAGCGGATAAGAATCAGATAATATTTCAGAACGATACCGCTTATGAACTCGGAGGCGGTACGCTTCCCGCCGTCAGCAGTATAGCGCTGACGGATAAAAAAGAGCTTGTCCCCCGTGATGAAATTCTGCTCATAGGCAGAGACTTGTTCGAGATAAAGGAGAATTCCCCGTTTGCGAGAATTGCGCTTATCCGTGTTTGTGAGGATGAAATGGGCACGGGCGAAAAGCTGTACGCAACGGTTAGAAAAATTGAGTACGCAAGGTATCATATAAACCCCGAAGGCTATATGATGCGCATTTCCGCTTTTACTCACCGTGAGGCGGCGAGAGTAGGCAAGTCTGCACTTGTAAAGGGAATAAGCTTTACAGATGTTGGCTCACTTTTTATCAATGAATACAAGAAAAATCAGCAGGTTGAAGCGGTCAAACTTCTGTTTGTAACCGAGCCCGATTTTCCTTATGACAGACTTGAAGCAATAATGCAAAAATCAGAGGACATAACGAAGGCGCTCGACCATATTATGAAGAATATAAAAATGGACTGCGACACCTGCTCTCTGAAAGCAGTCTGTGAGGAAGTCGAAGCTCTCTGCGACAAAGATTTTCCGAAGAATTAAAATTTAACCCCGAATCTTTTGATTCGGGGTTCTTCTTTTCATATATCGTATTCCTACACCGCCAAACCAACCTGATTCAGATAACTGTCGTCCAAGCATCGCCTGATGGCGTCTTGTTCGGCGAGCCGAAAGAACGGGCAGAAGCCCGAGCCCACTATAATTATATGTTCTGAGCAAGATGCGGTTTTTTTGAGTAATTCGATATTTTTATCTTGTTATTATATATAGCAATTATATATAATAACAAGATATGGGATAACTCGAATCTAAAACGAATGAAAAGACCACAACATTTTGATAAAAATTTCAAAAAAGGGGTTGACAATTGCAAAAATGGAATTATAATAGAACTGTACTCGGACTTGGGAGTACAATTAAGGAGGATAAATATGAACTGGTATGAGAAAGTACTTGACGTAATGAAAAGAAAAAACATTACTCAAAAGGATTTAGCAAAAAAGAGCGGCATA